>UQNQ01000014.1 GCA_900542425.1 uncultured Eubacteriales bacterium | reverse complement strand
ACTCTTATAATGCAAATATCATGAGATTGGGAGATGATAAATGATGGATACTAAAATACATATAAGTTCGGAAGAAAATATCATTTGGTATCAATCAAAGCCTATCTATGAAATAGCAAAGCGGTTTTTCGATTTGTTATTGTCCATACTGCTTCTTGTGGTTTTGCTTGTTCCTATGGGGATTCTTGCGTTGGCGGTTCGTCTGGATTCGTCCGGACCTGTTTTATACCGTCAGACGCGGCTTGGGCTTTCCGGGGTGCCTTTTACCTTGTTGAAATTTCGTACCATGACGGAAAATGCGGAGTGCGGCGGTCCTGTGTGGGCGGCAAAAGATGACCCCAGAAGAACCAAAATCGGTGTTTTTCTTCGCAGATTTCATTTGGATGAACTTCCTCAGCTTTGGAATATCTTTATCGGAGATATGAGTTTTGTGGGTCCCCGCCCGGAACGGGAAATTTTCTATCAGACATTCGGAATGATTGTTGCGGATTTTGACAAAAGGCTGCTTGTGAAACCCGGACTTACGGGACT
Organism: uncultured Eubacteriales bacterium; assembly: GCA_900542425.1. GTDB lineage: Bacteria > Bacillota > Clostridia > Oscillospirales > CAG-272 > QALR01. Next base: position 47,519 of record UQNQ01000014.1, on the reverse strand, counting down.
TGCGCAGATAAGCGGGGGATATGATTTGACGCCTGCGGAAAAATGGAGATATGATATGCAATATATCGGGAATCGTTCTGTTTTACTGGATATCCGATGTCTTGTTCTGACGTTCCCCACTGTTTTGACCGGCAGAGGTGCGAGATGATCCCGCGCTTTTGGATTGACGATCGATGTGCCTGTGATGTAACAGAATCCTATATGGATGTCATAAAAGCAGCGGTAAATCTTGCCGGTTTTTCTTTTTCTGAGACGGGAGAAAAAGAAAAAATTTGCCGCGATGATATTGTTGTGGTCAATGAAGTTCTTGTTGCTGTTCGGTATCTGCTTGCAGGATACCGCCGGGTTGTCGTTTGGTTTCAGGGTATTGTACCGGAGGAATCCTATCTGCGTCATCGATGCCGCCTGCGCCGCCTGATTCTGTCTCATATTGAAAAATATGTTCTTTCCCGTGCGACGCTGGCACTTTTTGTTTCTCCGGAAATGCTTGCTCATTATGAAGAAAAGTATAGGCTTGCTTTAAAAGAAAAAAGTTTTATTATGCCTTGCTTTTGTAAGACAAAAGTCAATAAAGAGGCGCTTTGTGCCGAAAAGAGCCGAGGTGGCTTTGCTTATGTCGGTTCTCTTGCAAAATGGCAATGTTTTGCACAGACGGCTGCATTTTATGCTGCGATTGAACGGCGTGCCGCATATGGTACCAAGCTGTTTGTTTTTACGGAAGATATGGAACAGGCAAGAAAAATTTTGTCCCGAAGCGGCGCTGTGAATTATGAGATTTCCTGTAAACGCGGAGAAGAGCTTGTACAGGCACTTGCAGGTATTCGATATGGCTTTGTTTTGCGGGATGATGATAAGGTTAACCGCGTTGCGACGCCGACAAAGCTTTCCATATATGCTGCATGCGGATTGATTCCCATTTATTCTCCGGTACTTTCTGATTTTTTCCGCCATGCCGCTCCTATCTCATATGGCATTCCGGTCCCGTTGCCTGCGGGAGAGAGCGAAATGGCGTCTGTCCTGGACGATATGAGCTTGGAACCGGATCCTTTGGTGGAATCGGCTTGCCGGAGGTTATTCTCGGATTATTATCATGCACAAGCATATCGGGATATGCTTGCGGAAAAATTGAAAGAAGTTTTCGGCACCGCGCCGGAAAAACCTTCTTTGCTTATTACCATCGGAAACACGCAGACGGGAGGAATTCCTAATGCGCTCTATGCTTTGCTGCGTGAGATTCATGTTTTCTATCGCGTCACACTTCTTGCCGCTGACGGCGGAATCCGTAAAGAAATGCTTCCGGCGGATATCGCAATTCTTGAACCGGATGCGCTTCTTCGCGCCACGGAAACACCTCTTTGCAGGATTTGGACGCTGCCGCTTTCGGCAAGATTGTTCCGTATTTTCGGAGCTGCTTTTGCGAAATGCTTCGGAAAACGCCTGCCGTTTGTGTGGCTCAGTCTTCGGCAGAGAAAACGGCTTCCCGTTTTTGATGCCGCTGTTGCTTTCTCACAGCCGACATCGGACAAAAGCTTTTGTAATATCAGCTGCGAGCTTGCTTTGTTTGGGTGCCGTGCCGTGAGAAAAATCGCGTTTGTGCATTGTGATTTTAAAAAATACGGGGCAAACAGCGCTGTCAACCGGCGTCTTTATCAAAGATTTGATCAGATTTGCGCGGTTTCGGAAGCATCCGCTGCCGCTTTTCTTTCTTGCGTGCCCAAGGCATCGGGAAGGCTTTCGGTTGTTCCGAATATTTTGGATGCAAGGAGAATTCTTTTTCTTTCCTCTGTCAATGTGCCGTGCTTTTCGGGTGCACATCGTCCCATCATTCTGAGCGTGGGCAGACTTTCTCCGGAAAAAGGGCAAAAGCGATGTATTCCTTTGATGCGCCGCCTATGGGATGAAGGATTCGTTTTCGAATGGCATATTGTCGGCGACGGTCCTTGCCGGGAAGCGATTGCACGCAGTATCCGTGAGAACGGACTTTCCGATGTTGTCTTCCTGCATGCACAGACGGATAATCCGTATCCATATATGGCACAGGCGGATTTTCTTTTTCATCCCTCTTTTCATGAAGGTGCGCCTCTTGTTCTGTCGGAGGCGATACTGCTGTCGCTGCCGGTGCTTTCTACCGATACCTGCTCAGCGTGTGAACTTGTAGGAGATCGCGGAATCGTCTGCGGTGTAACGGACGCGGAGCTGTATGATGCACTGAAAACATTTCTTTCGGAGAAGTCCTATGCGCATTTTCGACGGCTGTCCCGGGAAGAATCGATTTCTCTTTGTGAGGGACGGGCAAGGATTGCCGTTCATGCGTTCCGTGCGTCTGTGGAGGGAAAAGAATGAGAATACAGGAAGAAAACAACGTGTGTTGGTCAAGACTTGCTTTACCGGTGGCATGTGTGGGAATTGCTTCTCTTTTGCTTGTGCGGGACGGCTTGCTTATCTCGATAGGACGGCTTCCTTTTCTTTTTATCGCATGTGCGGCGCTTCTTTTCCTGAATGCGGAGGATACACGGTTGTTTTTGATTTTTTTACTGCCGCTGTATCCGGGACTTCCGGGAAATTATTTGACGCTGCTGTTTGCCGTCAAATGGATTTTTCTTGCTTTTTACGAAAAAGAGCGATTCCGGCTTTCTGTATGGACGGCTGTTTTTTCTTTTCTTTTTACCGCGTATCTGTGGATGCAGAATCTGATTCTCGGAGATATGAGCGTCTATCATTTTGCATTGGGAGCTGAAATTTTGCTTCTTGTATTGTTTATTTCAGACAAGACGTCAGTTTCACTCCGCCGTGCGGTACCTGTATATTCCGCATCGGTACTGATTTCCGGAATCGCTGCGCTGCTTGTATTTGCGGGCGAGCATTCGCTTGGTGATATTTTTTCCGGAGCTGTTCGCTTTGGAGATGTTTATGGGGCGGACGGAATGCATATGACGCTGGATCCGAATTTCCTTGGCTTTTCCTGCCTTGCCGGAATTGCCGCTCATGCAGAGCTCCTCCGCTGTGCTGCGGAAGTTCGCATGAGCTTTCGTAAAGAGACGGCGGCTTCGCTGATTTGGATGTTGACTCTTTTGTTTTTCGGAACAATCGGACTTTCCCGAAGTTTTCTTTTGTGTATCGCGGGGCTTGCGGTCTTGGAGCTGCTTGCTTTGGTGAAAACGCCGCATTTGTTTGGAAAGGCTGTTTTGTTTCTTTCTCTTTTATGTGCCGCTTTGCTTGGCTTGTCAGCATGGCTTGTACCGGAACTGCTTCTGTCGCTGGGGGCACGTTTTGATCCGGATGAACTTGTCGGCGCAAACGGGCGTGTGATGTTGATTCGCAGATGGTATACTGCTTTTACGGAATCCATATGGTCTCTTTTGTTTGGCACAGGACTTTTTCGGACAAATGTGCATGTAACGGCGCTTCAGTATCTGTTTGGGCTGGGGATTGTCGGGATGCTTTTTCTGTTTCCTGCTTTTATCGGCATTGCACGCGGGCTAGGCTTTCGTTTTTGCAGGCGTGGGTGTATTCCCGCGGTTGTTACGGCGGTGATGAGTTGTTCGATTCCTGCGGCATGTTCGCTTTCGGCGCTGTTTCCGTTTTTATTTGCTCTTATGGTATCAGGGTGCCTTTCCGGAGAAAAACCGTTTTCTGCCGGCGCTACCGTCAAACGGAACTCAGACGGGTTTGCTCTGCTGTCATCTTAAAGATTATACATGGATTCTTGGAGGTATCTTAATAAATGAAAAATCGTTTTTCCCGAGCAGTAGGAAGGATTTTATACGCCGTAGCTTCACATCTGCCGCGTTCCTATTCCAAAATCAGAATCGGGCAGCGAAATATCCGTGTTTTTTGCGCGAGAAGGATTCTCAGCTTTTGCGGAGCTGAAGTGAATATTGAAAAGGGTGCATGGTTTGCATCTGACGTTTCTCTCGGAGATTGTTCTTCCATTGGACCTTATGCCCATATTGAAGAGGGAACCGTCATCGGAAATTTTGTCATGATGGGTGAAAATTGTTCTGTTTTTACGAGAAATCATCATTTTGAAAGAACAGATATTCCGATCTGTATGCAGGGCATGGCAAAGCGGGAACCGGTCTGTATCGGAGATGACGTGTGGATCGGAGCGTATGTCACGATTTTGCCCGGTGCCAGAATCGGAAATGGTGCTGTTATCGGTGCGGGAAGCGTTGTTTGCGGAGAAATTCCGTCTATGGCAGTTGCGGCTGGAAATCCTGCCAGGGTCATCCGGATGCGCGGCGAGGGAGGAAATTCCATATGACGCTGCAAAGTCGTGTCCGGCTTGCCTTACAGCTTGCACTTTGTCTTTTTATCAAGATGCTTTGCCGATGTTCTTTTCTCCGAAAAAAATATTCCGAGATTTGGCTTTTTTCAGAACGCGGATTTGATGCCTGTGACAATGCATGGAGTCTGTTTCGGTATGTGAGGAATACGGCTCCGGAAAAGAAAGTTTACTATATTTTAGAACCTTCTTCCCCCGCTGTGAAGAAGGTGAGCCTCTTGGGCAGTGTTCTCCGGCGTGGATCACTGCGGCATCTCTTTTTGTATTTTCTTCCAACCGTAAAGATCAGTACGCATATTCTCGGTGCTTCTCCGTATCCTGCGCTTTTTACCTCTTCATTGGGGCGGCGGCTCCTTCATGCTCACGGTGTTTCTGTCTTTTTGCAGCATGGCGTCACCAAGGATGATATTCCGGCTTTATACGCTGCCAATACGAAGATTGATTTGTTTGTCTGCGGTGCGTTCCCGGAATATGAATTTGTCAAGACACGGTTCGGGTATCCGCGGAATGCCGTATGCTGTCCGGGCTTTGCCAGATTTGATTCTTTACTGTCTGCATATCCGGTGAGGCAAATCCTTTTTCTGCCGACATGGCGCTCCTCGCTTGCTGTTCTGTCTGATGTGGAATTCAAGGAAACCTCGTATTTTTCGGCGATTCAAACGCTTTTCTCTCATAAAGGACTGATGGCGCTATTGACCCGTGAAAACGTGAAATTGGTGTTTTCACCGCATCCGGAAATGAAAAAGTTCGTTCATCTTTTCGAAATTCATTCTGGCTGTATTTCTATGAATGCGGAGGACATTGGAGAGGCAATACGGCAAAGCGCTGTCCTCATCACCGATTTTTCCAGCGTTATGTTCGATTTTGCTTATGCGGAACGTCCGGTCGTCTATTTGGAGACAGAAGGATTGAACACGCCGAATTATCCTATGGGATATTTTTCAAGAGAGCGGGATGGGTTTGGCCCTGTTGTGAGGGATCATGGAGCTCTTTGTGACACTTTGGCAGATATGATCCGGAGAAAATTTTCCCCGGATAAGAAATATCTTGCACGTGCGAAGCATTTTTTTTCGCGGCGTGACAGAGAGAATTGCCGTCGGAATTTTGAGGCGATTTCGGAATGTATTGCAAAAAAACGAGGTTTGTGATAAAATCAAAAAAAGAAACGAGAGAGAATCCATTTGGCAAAACTGCTATATGTGCGAAGCTTTTGTCCTGCCTGTCGGTAGATGAGACAGCAGGTCTTTTTATGGAATGAGACGAAGAAATCTCCCCTTTTGGAAAATCGAAGAATTGAAATTTTCGGGTGGAGTGAAAAAGGAAAGCATTACGATATTGCCGCTGTTTGTGACGAGAACGGATGACAAATCACGGCTTGTCATCGCTGAGCGGAAAGAACAAAGTTTGGAATGTCATGGATAAGTTCCCGGACGGATGCATAAACTTGGCATAACCTAAGATTCTGAAAGGAGAAGCATATACAGATGAGAACCATCATGCTGGTTTTTGGAACGAGACCGGAAGCAATCAAAATGTGTCCGCTCGTTTTGGAGCTTCAAAAACGAGAAAAGGTGCGCACGCTTGTCTGCGTGACCGGTCAGCACCGGGAGATGCTGAGTTCTGTTTTAGATCTTTTTGGGGTTGTGCCGGACTATGACCTTGCAGTGATGAAAGAAGGACAGACTTTGTTTGATATTACTTGCTCCGTTTTGACAGGGATGCGGAATATTCTGCTTGAGGCGGCTCCGGATCTGGTATTGGTTCACGGGGATACGACGACCGCATTTGCCGCGGCGCTTGCTTGTTATTACTTGAAAATTCCCGTAGGACACGTTGAGGCGGGACTGCGAACGGGAAATCTGTATGCACCCTATCCGGAGGAATTCAACCGCAGGGCAGTGGCGATTTTCTGCACATATCATTTTGCTCCGACTGCCGGTGCCGCGGAAAATCTGATAAGAGAAGGTATTTCAAAGGAACGGATCTATATTACCGGCAATACTGCCATTGATGCACTGAAAACGACAGTAAGGGAGGAATTTCATCATCCTATTCTGGAACGGCTTGGAGAGCGGCGCATGCTGCTTATGACAGCACACCGCAGAGAAAATCTTGGAGAACCGATGCGGCGTATGTTTTCTGCTATACGGAAATTGTGTGACAGTCATCCCGAGATTGTTTTGGTTTATCCTGTGCATCCGAATCCCAAGGTAAGAGACGCTGCGCATACCGCCTTTGACGGCTGCGAGAATGTCATTCTCATTCCGCCGCTGGATGCCGTGGATTTTCATAATTTTATGGCACGGTCCTATTTTATCCTGACAGACAGCGGCGGCGCTCAAGAGGAAGCGCCGTCTCTCGGCGTACCGGTGCTTGTTTTACGAGATACAACGGAGCGGCCGGAGGGAATTGCGGCGGGAACGGCAAAACTTGTCGGAACAAATCCGGAGATCATTCTTTCGGCTTGTGAGATGCTGCTTGCAAGTCCGGAGGAGTATTCTAAGATGGCACATGCCGCAAATCCTTACGGGGACGGACATGCGGCGGTACGAATTGCGGATATTCTGACCGGAACGGAAGCGTGAGAAGCAAAACCGGAAAAGCTGCGGAAAGATATTTGTCTTCCCGTGTTGATTGTAATGGTTCTTTCCATGTTTTTGATTGCGGGACTGACAAGATTTTACTTGGGTGCCGACCGGATACGATTTTGTGCCGCCTTTCTTGTATAATTTGTCAGAATATCCGAAAAGAAATCCGGAATTATCGTCAAACTCCTACTTGACAAGAAATTTAAAAAAAGATATAATAGTGTCGTAAATTCAGGATTTCCCGCAACCGACGGAACGTGGAGCACCACATGGGAACGGGGGGAATAAATCCGGCCGACCGTCTGGGCAATCCTATCGTAAAGGGTAGGACTGCCCTTTTTGTTTTGGATGATAAAAAATACCGTATAAACGGCAGAACGGAGAATCATACGATGAAAAAAATAGCAGTAATTATGGGTAGTGACAGCGACCTTCCGGTGGCAGAGAAGGCGGTCAATACGCTGATTTCTTACAATGTCCCCTTTGAAGTGCATGTTTTTTCCGCACACAGAACACCCGAAGAGGCCAAAGCGTTTGCGGTGAATGCACGGGAAAACGGTTTTGGCGCCATTATTGCACTCGCAGGAATGGCGGCGCATCTTGCCGGTGCCATTGCTGCGAATACGACGCTCCCTGTTGTGGGAGTGCCGGTCAAATCAACAAATTTAGACGGCATGGATGCGCTGCTTTCAACGGTACAGATGCCCTCGGGAATTCCGGTAGCAACTGTTGCCATTGACGGAGCTGTCAATGCCGCGCTTCTTTGTATTGAGATGCTTGCCATTGAGGATGCGGATCTTGCTTTGAAACTTACCTCGGCACGTGCGGAAGGCATGGCCAAGGTGCTTGCAAAAAACAAAGCGGTTGAGGAAAAATTCAATCGCTGAAAAGATACAAAAATAACCTGCCGCACAGCGGCGGATAGGAGTTTTAACATGGAAAAAAGAGAACAATTATACGAAGGAAAAGCGAAAAAGGTTTATGCAACGGACGATCCGTCGTTTGTCATCGTTTCCTATAAGGATGACGCGACTGCGCTCGACGGACTCAAAAAGGGAACGATTACGGGAAAAGGTGTTATCAATAACCGTATGTCGAATTTCTTAATGCAGATTTTGGAGAAGCATGGGGTACCGACGCATTTTGTAAAAGAACTTTCCGAGAGAGATACCGTTGTGAAGAAAGTTTCTATTGTTCCGCTTGAGGTTATTATCCGAAATATTTCCGCCGGATCCTTTGCCAAGCGCTACGGTGTTGAGGAAGGAATTGTTTTCGACGAACCTACCATTGAATTTTCCTATAAAAATGATGACCTGCATGATCCGCTGATTAACGAATATCATGCGCTTGCCCTCAAGCTTGCCACAAAAGAGGAAATTGAAACGATTAAGCAAATGGCGTTTACCGTCAACCGCGTTTTAAAGGAATACTTTATAGGCCTGGGAATTAAACTTGTCGATTTCAAGCTGGAGTTTGGCAGATTGCCGGACGGAAGAATTGTTCTGGCGGATGAGATCTCTCCTGATACCTGCCGTTTCTGGGATGCGAAAACAAATGAGAAGCTCGACAAGGATCGCTTCCGTCGCGATATGGGCGGGGTTGAGGAAGCTTATCACGAAATGATGCGGCGCATCGGACTTCAATGAATTTTAGACGGCCAATTTTCCGAAGGAAAGCGATACCATGAGTGAAATCAGAGAAGAATGCGGTGTTTTCGGCGTTTTTTGCGACAGTGCGTATGACGTTGCGCATATGACATATTACGGTCTGTTTGCTCTTCAGCACAGAGGACAGGAGAGCTGCGGTATTGTTGTCAATGATGATGGTGTATTTCAGACCTATAAGGATATCGGGCTTGTCAACGATGTTTTTACGCCGGATATTTTAAAAAATCTCGGCTGCGGTAATATGGCGGTTGGACATGTACGCTATGGCACGACGGGGGCAAGCGACCGGAATAACGCACAGCCCATTGTAGTTAATCATATCAAAGGCAGGATGGCGCTTGCCCACAACGGAAATCTTGTCAATTCCTATGAACTGCGTTCCGAGCTTGAGATGCAGGGTTCCATTTTTCATACCACAAGCGATACGGAAGTCATCTCCTATCTGATTACGAAGGAGAGGCTTACTGCACCTTCAATTGAGGAGGCGGTGGCGCGTGCTATGCCGAAGCTTCGCGGGGCATATTCGCTGATTATCATGTCTCCATCTAAGTTGATTGCGGTAAGAGATGAAAACGGATTTCGTCCGCTCTGTTATGGACGTACGGAGGATGGACGGTATGTTGTCGCCTCAGAAAGCTGTGCGTTGGACGCTGTCGGAGCGACATTCATTCGCGATGTAGAACCCGGAGAGATTTTGATTTTTGAAAAAAGCGGCATGCGCAGCATCCGTACGGATTGTAACCATGGAAAAAAAGCACTTTGTGTGTTTGAATTTATTTATTTCGCACGACCGGACTCCGTGATTGACGGGTGTTCCGTACATGCCGCCCGCATACGTGCCGGAGAATTTCTTGCAAAGGAACACCCTGCGGATGCGGATATTGTCATCGGCGTGCCGGATTCCGGCATCGATGCGGCACTTGGATATTCCAAGGCTTCCGGTATTCCTTATGAAATCGGCTTTATTAAAAACAAATATATCGGCCGCACCTTTATTGCCCCCGGACAACAAAGCCGTGAGGATAAGGTGCGCATCAAGCTCAATCCCATTGCGGATACCGTACGCGGAAAGCGAATTGTGATGATAGACGATTCCATTGTGCGCGGGACGACTAGCGCCAGGATTGTAAAGCTTCTCCGGGAGGCAGGCGCTTTAGAAATTCATATGCGTGTTTCTGCGCCGCCGTTTTTGAATCCATGCTATTACGGAACAGATATTGATTCGCGTGAGAATCTGATTGCGTGTCATCATACGACCGATGAGATTGCAAAGATCATCGGAGTGGATTCTCTCGGCTTTTTAAGTGTGGACAGCGCCAAAAGAATTGCAAATGGTACAAATGGAGAAGGGTATTGCACAGCTTGCTTTGACGGAATTTACCCGACTGATATACCATCTCATTCGGAGAAAAACCGATTTGAAGAAAAGATTTCGGCGGGGAAAAATCTCGGAGAACGGTATCAAACCGATAGTAATAAAACATAACGAAAGCAGGAAAACAGAAAATGGGTGGATTTTTCGGCATATCTTCAAAAAGAGAATGCCTTGCAGACGTATTTTTCGGTACGGATTATCATTCGCACCTGGGGACCCGCCGCGGAGGACTTGCCGCGTATGACAAGGAAATTGGTTTGCAGCGGGCGATTCATAATATTGAAAACTCGCCGTTTCGAACGAAGTTCGAACACGTTTTTGATGAAATGAAAGGGACTTCGGCGATCGGATGTATCAGCGACAGCGATCCGCAGCCGCTTTTAATTCGTTCGAAGCTCGGTACGTACGCTATCTGTATGATTGGAATTGTAAACAATGCTGAGGCTTTGACAGAACAGGTCTTTTCCTGTGAAGGCGGGCATTTTAACGCTATGACAGGCGGAGAGGTTAACTCGGCGGAGCTTGTTGCCGCTCTTATCAATCAGAAAGATCATTTTGCAGATGGCATTCGTTTCGCGCAGAGTATGATTGACGGCACGGCATCTATCTTGATCTTGCGGGATGACGGTTCTCTTATCGCGGCACGCGATAAGGTCGGACGTTTGCCGGTTTTGATCGGCAAAAATGAAGACGGCTATTGTGTTACGTTTGAATCATTTGCCTATAAAAAACTCGGCTATGTGGATGAAAAAGAGCTTGGTCCGGGCGAAATTGTGGAGATTACGCCGCAGAAGATAAGTCAGCTTGCCGCTCCCGGCAAGGAAATGAAAATTTGCTCGTTTCTGTGGTCCTATTATGGGTACCCGACTTCCAATTATGAGGGGGTTAATGTGGAAACCATGCGTTACCGTAACGGAGAAATTATGGCGCAGAGCGATAAAGAATCCGGTAACGCCGAAAAGATTGATTATGTAGGCGGCGTGCCGGACTCGGGTACACCGCACGCTATCGGTTATGCAAACAAGAGCGGTATACCCTTTGCTCGTCCGTTTATCAAATATACGCCGACATGGCCGCGCAGCTTTATGCCTCCCAAGCAGACGGAACGCAATAAAGTTGCGAAAATGAAACTGATTCCCGTACATGAGCTGATTCAGGATAAAAGTCTTTTGTTTGTCGATGATTCGATTGTCCGCGGTACGCAGCTGCGCGAAACGGTGGAATTTTTATATGACAACGGCGCGAAGGAAGTACATATGCGTTCCGCTTGTCCGCCGATTATGTATAGCTGCAAATACTTGAATTTTTCAAGAGGGACAAGCGATATGGAGCTGATTGCGAGAAGGGTCATCATGGAACTTGAAGGAGAGGAAGGCTTTCATCACCTTGAAGAATACAGTGATTCCACAACGGAAAGAGGAAAAAAACTGAGAAAGATGATCTGTGAAAAATTTCATTTTGCCTCATTGGAATTTCAGTCTCTTGAAGGAATCATCAAGGCAATTGGTCTGGATCCCTGCAAGCTATGTACCTATTGCTGGAACGGAAAAGAATAAAAAGGGGAATCCGTTCGGACAGATGATAGAAAAACGGATGAATATCATACTGATGTTTGTTAAGCTGTCGAGAAAACTTATGTATAAGGGCAGCTTCCGGTGATATCATTTCAGAAAAAACGATAATGAGCCGCGCAGGCGGCAGAATGGAGAAAATTTATGCAGAATTCCAAATCGGAAAGCTATGCTGCGGCGGGCGTTGACATTACCGCCGGATATCGTGCGGTGGAGCTAATGAAGGCTCATATCGCGAGAACCATGATTCCCGGAGTCGTATCGGATATCGGGGGATTTGGAGGCCTTTTTGCACTGGATCTCGGAGAGTTTCGTCATCCTGTGCTCGTGAGCGGAACGGACGGCGTCGGTACAAAACTGAAGCTTGCCTTCCTTATGGACAAGCACGATACCGTCGGGATCGACTGTGTCGCTATGTGTGTCAACGATATTATTTGCAGCGGTGCGCGGCCACTTTTCTTTCTTGATTACATTGCCTGCGGAAAGAATGTACCTGAAAAGATCGCGGCTGTCGTTTCCGGCGTTGCGGAAGGCTGTGTTCAAGCGGGCTGTGCGCTTATCGGCGGAGAAACAGCAGAGATGCCCGGCTTTTATCCTTCTGATGAATATGATCTTGCCGGATTTGCTGTCGGCGCGGTGAACAAAGAGGACATTATCGACAACAAAGCCATGCGCGCGGGGGATGTTATCCTTGCGCTGCCGTCCTCCGGTGTGCATTCCAACGGATTTTCTCTGGTGCGGCGTGTATTTGACGTGGAGCACTCGGATATCAAGGCTCCTTCTGAGGCATTGAACGGAAAATCTGTCGGAGAAACACTGCTGACTCCGACTAAAATTTATGTAAAGCCGATTCTTTCGCTTTTGAAAAAAATTTCTGTAAAAGGGATCTCTCATATTACAGGCGGCGGATTCTATGAGAATATTCCCCGAAGCATCCCGGAAGGGCTCGGGGCGAAAATCGAAAAGCGCGCTGTCCGTGTGCCTGCGATTTTCGATTTGATCGCGAAGACGGGGAATATTCCGGAACGCGATATGTACAATACCTTCAACATGGGTGTCGGCATGTGTGTGATTGTATCCGCAGCGGATGCGGATGCGGCGCTTGCCGTTCTGCGTGAAGCAGGGGAGGACGCTTATTTCCTCGGCGAGATTGTTCAATCTGCCGAAAGAGTGGTATTATGTTAAGACGCGATTTGATTCTCGGCATACTTGCCGGGATTCTCATCGGAATTGGCGGAAGCGTTTATCTTTCTTGTGATAACAAGTATGTTGGCGCTGTCCTTTTTTCCGTAGCACTGCTTTGCATCTGTATGCGTGGGTTTGCACTGTTTACCGGAAAAGTGGGGTTCCTTGTGGAAGCTCATACAAAAGCGGACGTATCAGCACTCCTTTTATCCCTTTTGGGAAATCTTGTCGGTACATTTGCCACCGGTACTGCCATCCGATTTGCTTTGCCTGCAGTGGGGCAAAAGGCAGCTTTGCTTTGTGAGGGCAAACTCTCACAAACAGCGCTGGAAACGTTGATACGAGCTATGTTTTGCGGGATTCTCATGTACCTTGCGGTGGTGATTTACCGAAAGAACCAGTCCGTGTGGGGAATTTTCTTCTGTGTACCTGTTTTTATCCTGAGTGGCTTTGAGCATTCCATCGCCAACATGTTTTATTTTTCCTCATCGGGGATCGTGAGCTTTGACGCTTTCGTCTATTTGTGGATTGTCATTTTCGGAAATGCCGCGGGCGCATTGCTTATGACATTTCTCTTATTCTTATGCCGCGAAAAACCAACGCAAAAACAATCACTTCCGAAACAGACGGAAGAGAAATCCGAAGACACAAGAAATTTGATGGTATGACTGCCCGAAAGGAAGTCGGAAAGGAGCCAAAATGGAGAGCCCCGTAAAAATTGCCGTATTGGTTTCCGGCGGAGGGACCAATTTACAAGCGCTCATCGATGCTGAGACTGCAGGTTCGCTGCATTCCGGAAAGCTTTCCCTTGTCATTTCCAGCAAAGAAGGCGTATATGCTTTGGAACGTGCAAAATGTGCCGGGATTCCGTCATATGTTGTTTCCAAGGCGGGTTGCGGTTCTCAGGAAGCTTTTGAGAAAAAAATCAAAGAACTCTTGGGGAAATATGAAATCGAACTGATTGTTCTTGCAGGCTTCATGAGTATTCTTTCGTCGGACTTTACCGCAGCTTATCCGCAGAGGATTCTCAATGTTCATCCGTCGCTGATTCCCTCATTCTGCGGCAAAGGATATTATGGTCTTCATGTTCACGAGGCGGCGCTCGCCTACGGTGTCAAAGTAACGGGGGCGACGGTACATTTTGTCAATGAAGTACCGGACGGAGGAAAAATTATTCTTCAAAAAGCGGTGGAGGTCAAAGAGGGTGATACACCTGAGACGCTTCAGCGCCGCGTCATGGAAGAAGCTGAATGGAAGCTGCTGCCGGAAGCCGCAGAGCTTGTATCGGCGAAAATCAAAGAAAAAAATGAAAAATAAATGCGCATCGGCGTAAAGAAAGGAATTATTTATGGATATCTATCAAGTGCAGCCCATTGCGGACATTATCCGCGGCAATTCTTATGTCGGACGGGGTATTGTCATCGGCAAAAGCAGAGACGGGAAAAAAGCGGTTTTTGCTTATTTTATTATGGGACGCAGTGAAAACAGCCGCAACCGGATTTTTGTGGAAAAAGGAGAAGAAGTCATCATTCATCCGTACGATGCTTCCCGGGTAGAAGATCCTTCTTTGATTATTTATTCTCCTGTGCGCCGTATCGGAAACGATCTTATCGTGACCAACGGCGATCAGACCGATACGATTTATGAATTTATCCGAAGTGGCAAAACATTTGCAGATGCACTTGAAACACGTGAATTTGAGCCGGACGCGCCGAATTTTACCCCTCGTATCAGCGGTATCCTGCATTTTGCAGAAGGAGATTTTACATATGAAATGAGCATCCTCAAAAGTGCGGATAAAGAAGGTACTGCCTGCGCGCGATATTTGTTCCGGTATCCGGCACTTGCGGGAGTCGGTCATTTTATTCATACCTATCGCTGTGACGGAAATCCGATTCCAACGTTTACGGGAGAGCCGGAACGTGTTGTGATTCCGGATGATATCGAGCAGTTTACCGCCTCTTTATGGGAAGCTCTTGATGAAAACAATCGAATTTCGCTGTATGTTCGTTATATTGACCTTGCAGACGGAACGATTCAGAATCGTATGATTAACAAAAACCAATGATCCGGAGGAAATAAAACGATGAAAGAATTTGAACTGAAATATGGCTGCAATCCCAATCAAAAGCCGGCAAAAATCTATATGAAGGACGGGAAAGATCTTCCGATTGAAATTCTTTCCGGTCGTCCCGGGTATATCAATTTTCTTGATGCATTCAACTCATGGCAGCTTGTTCATGAGCTTTCCGCAGCAACGGGAATGGTGAGTGCAACCTCTTTTAAACATGTCAGCCCGACTTCCGCCGCCGTGGGAACTCCTCTTTCGAAAGAGCTGAAAGCAGCTTGTTTTGTGGACGATATTGAGGGACTCGACGATTCTCCGCTCGCCTGTGCCTATGCCAGAGCACGTGGTACAGACAGAATGTCTTCTTTCGGCGATTGGATCGCACTTTCTGATGTGTGCGATAAAACGACGGCAACTCTCATCAAACGCGAGGTATCAGACGGAATCATTGCACCTGGGTATACGCCTGAGGCATTGGAAATTTTAAAAACCAAGAGAAAAGGGAATTATAATATTGTCAAAATCGATCCTTCCTATGTGCCGGCGCCGGTTGAAACAAAGGATGTATTCGGCGTCACCTTTGAGCAGGGACGCAACAATTTCGAGATAGGGGAGGAACTTCTCAAAAATCTCGTGACAGAAAATAAAAATCTGCCGGAAAGTGCAAAGCGGGATCTTATCATTTCTCTTATTACACTGAAATATACACAGTCAAATTCCGTTTGCTATGCTGTGGATGGACAGGCAATCGGTGTCGGCGCTGGGCAGCAGTCGAGAATTCACTGCACACGCCTTGCCGGAAATAAAGCGGACACATGGCAGCTCCGCCGCCATGAAAAGGTTCTTGCGCTTCCATTCCTTCCGACACTTGGCAGACCGGACCGTGACAATGTCATCGATGGTTATATCAATCAAAATGAGGAAGATGTCTGTGCCGACGGTATATGGCAAAAATATTTTACGCGCCGTCCCGAACCGCTCACGGAAAAAGAGGCGGCGGATTACCTTGCCGGAATATCAGGGGTTTCTCTTGGCTCCGACGCCTTTTTCCCGTTTGGTGACAATATCGAACGGGCAAGAAAAAGCGGGGTTTCCTATATCGCAGAGCCGGGAGGCTCTGTGCGGGATGATCTTGTCATCGAGTGCTGCAACCAATACGGCATGGTAATGGCGTTTACAGGAATGCGCCTTTTCCATCATTGATATCATATGGTGCGCCGGCTGAGTGATCGCCGGCTTTCGCCGTCTTATGGAAAAAGAAAAAACACCGCTGTTTTGAAGAATACGAGAGACTGCTCTGCTTGGATTCCGAAAGAATTTCGGCCTGAAAATAGGGACTTTTGAATGTCCTTGCAAATCTTATCAGGACCGGCGAAGAAAGCGGTTTCGCAGGCGGAGAGGGCTTGCGGGCAAGTCTGTTCTTGGGTAACGGTGGTTTTGGTTTATGACTATGACAAGATAGAAAAAAGATGAATCAAAGCGTCTGCGGCAGCAGCGCGGAAGGGAAGCTTATGAAACTGATGGTGGTCGGCGGCGGAGGCCGTGAGCATGCGATCATAAAAAAACTGAAAGAAAGTTCTGCGGTGGAGATGATTTATGCGCTCCCTGGCAACGGGGGCATCGCCGCGGATGCTGTTTGCGTCGATATTGGCGCCAAGGATATCGAGGGAATGGTTGCTTTTGCAAAAGAAAAGAAAATCGATTTTGCGGTAGTAGCGCCGGATGATCCACTGGTGCTTGGCGCGGTGGACGCGCTGGAGGAGGCGGGAATCCGATGCTTCGGTCCTAGAAAAAATGCGGCGATCATCGAAGGAAGTAAGGTCTTTGCCAAAAATCTGATGAAAAAATACGGGATTCCTACTGCGGCATATGAAGTGTTCGATGATATGGAAAAAGCGCTTTCTTATCTTGATACGGCGCCGATTCCGACTGTAATCAAGGCGGACGGACTTGCGCTTGGAAAAGGCGTGATTATCGCGCAAACCCGTGAGGAAGCGAAAGCCGCAGTACATTCCATGATGGCAGACAGAATTTTCGGAGCATCCGGCGCACGGATTGTCATTGAGGAATTTTTGACGGGTCCCGAGGTGTCGGTGCTGTCCTTTACCGACGGCAAAACGGTTGTGCCGATGGTTTCCTCCATGGATCACAAACGTGCAGGAGACGGCGACACAGGTCCCAATACCGGCGGAATGGGAACGATTGCCCCAAATCCGTATTATACGCCCGAGATTGCCGAGCTCTGCATGAAAACCATCTTTTTGCCGACGATGGATGCGATGAACCGAGAGGGGCGTACCTTCCGCGGATGTCTTTACTTCGGATTGATGCTGACATCCGCAGGACCTCGTGTGATTGAATATAACTGCCGGTTTGGTGATCCGGAAACGCAGGTAGTGCTGCCATTGCTGGAAAGCGATTTGCTTGAAATCATGATGGCTACAGCGGAGGGAAGACTTGCTGATGTTCCCGTCCGGTTCAGTGAAAAATCCGCATGCTGTGTGATTGTTGCGTCAAAAGGATATCCCGTGAAATATGAGAGCGGATATGCGCTTTCCTATCCCTTGGATGGGGCAGACGGTGTCGTTTATGTTGCGGGTGCGAAGAAGACGGAGGCAGGACTTGTCAGTGCCGGCGGGCGTGTATTAGGAGTTACTTCCGTTTCCGAAACATTGCCGCAGGCGATTGCCGCAGCATATAAAAAAGTGGAACAGGTAAAGCTTGAAAATGGTTTTTACCGAAAGGATATTGGAGCGCGCGCACTTGCGGCGCAAAAATAAGGAGAGAATGATGGTATACAGAGTATATGTAGAAAAGAAACAGGAACTTGCCAATGAAGCCGCTTCTCTGCTTGCGGATCTGAAGGGACTTCTCGGTATGGAAGCCTTAGAAGGGCTTCGGATATGGAACCGCTATGATGTGGAACATATCGATGCAGAGCTGTTTGAGTCGTGCAAAAAGACGGTTTTTTCCGAGCCGCAGCTGGATATAATCCATGAACGGCTTGAAAATGCGGGAGCCTATGTATTCGCTGTGGAATATCTGCCGGGACAGTTCGATCAGCGTGCAGATTCTGCGGCACAATGCATTCAGATTATCTCAGAGGGAGAGCGGCCTACCGTTCGGACGGCTAAGGTATATCTGCTCTACGGGGCACTTTCGACGGAAGATATTGAACGCGTCAAAAAATATGTTATCAATCCCGTAGAATGCCGTGAGGCAGCGTTGACACTTCCCGAAACCCTTGCGCCTGATTTCAGAATCCCGACCTCTGTGGAGGTGATGGACGGCTTTACCGAGCTTGATGACGAAGGACTTTCCGCATTGATTCGTGAACGCGGTCTTGCTATGGATGAAGGCGATATTCGGTTCTGTCGGGATTATTTCCGTAAAGAAGGCAGAAACCCCACCGTTACGGAAATTAAAATGATCGACACCTATTGGTCTGACCATTGCCGACATACAACCTTTCTTACGACCATTGACCGTGTGACCTTTGAGGACAAAGAGCTTTCTCAGGCATATGACGAATATTTGAAAACAAGGGAAAGCCTCGGCAGAACAAAGCCGATATGTTTAATGGATATTGCCACACTTGCGGCAAAGGCTTTAAAGCGGGCGGGAAAACTCGAAAAACTTGATGAGTCCGATGAGATCAATGCGTGTACAGTCAAAATCAACATTGAGGTTGACGGAAAAAAGGAACCGTGGCTGTTGCTTTTCAAAAATGAAACGCACAATCATCCGACGGAAATCGAACCGTTCGGAGGCGCTGCCACCTGTATCGGAGGTGCCATTCGTGATCCGCTCTCCGGACGTTCCTACGTATATGCGGCAATGCGCGTAACCGGCGCCGCCAATCCGACCGTGCCGGTATCCGAAACGATTCGGGGCAAGCTGCCTCAGCGGAAAATTGTAACGACAGCCGCGGCAGGCTATTCCTCGTACGGAAATCAGATCGGACTTGCCACCGGACAGGTTGATGAAATCTATCATCCCGGTTACGTTGCAAAACATATGGAAATCGGAGCTGTTGTCGGGGCTGCGCCGGAAAAAAATGTTCGGCGTGAATGCCCGGCGCCGGGAGATGTCGTCATTCTTCTCGGCGGAAGAACAGGACGTGACGGCTGCGGCGGCGCAACCGGATCTTCAAAGTCTCATAACCTTTCTTCGCTGGAAAGCTGCGGCGCCGAGGTGCAGAAGGGAAATGCGCCGGAAGAACGTAAATTACAGCGTTTGTTCCGGAATCCTGAAGCATGTCGTATGATTAAGCGCTGCAACGATTTCGGGGCCGGCGGCGTATCGGTTGCCATCGGAGAGCTTGCAGACGGTCTTTTTATCGATCTGAACGCCGTACCGAAAAAATATGAAGGCCTTGACGGGACGGAGCTTGCCATCAGTGAATCACAGGAGCGTATGGCGGTGGTTGTCGCAGCAGAGGACGGGGCACGTTTCCAGGCTCTCGCCGATAGTGAAAATCTGGAGGCGACCATCGTGGCAAGAGTAACGGCAGAGCCGCGTCTTGTCATGCGTTGGAACGGGACAGATATTGTCAACCTTTCCCGCGCCTTTTTGAACTCCAACGGTGCGGAGAAACATATTGAAATTGCTCCGGTGTCTCCTATGGCTTTTGAAAAGGAAATCGGAACAGATTTTGCCGCGGAATACGGAAAGCTGGCACGTGATCTTAATATTTGTTCACGAAGAGGGCTTTCTGAGCGGTTTGATTCGACTATCGGTGCCGGAACTGTACTAATGCCGTTCGGCGGGAAATACCAGCTTACCCCGATTCAGGCGATGGCGCATAAAATTCCGGTGGAAAAAGGGCATACAGAGGATTGTTCCGTGATGGCATGGGGCTATAACCCGATGATTTCGGAGAAAAGTCCATATCATGGTGCATATCTCGCTGTTGTGGAATCGGTTTCGAAGCTGATTGCATCGGGTGCAAAATTTGAAGATGTGTATCTAACATTTCAAGAGTATTTTGAAAAGCTGCAGCATGATAAACGGCGTTGGGGGAAACCGCTTGCGGCTCTGCTCGGTGCGTTTAAAGCACAAATGAATTTTGGCATTGCGGCGATTGGCGGTAAAGATTCCATGAGCGGTTCTTTTGAAAATATCGACGTTCCGCCAACACTGGTTTCCTTTGCGGTAACGACAGAGAAGGCGGGCAATATGCTGTCCGGCGAATTTAAGAGTGCGGGTCATTCGGTTGTATGGCTGCGTCCGGAATATGATAAAAACGGACTTCCGATATCGGAATCCCTGATTCAGACTTTCAATATCGTCACCTCCCTTATGAGATCCGGCAAAGGGGTTGCTGCTTATACGCCGACGATTGGCGGCGTTGCGGAAGCTGTCATGAAGATGTGTTTCGGTAACCGTATCGGATTTCGGTATGACGAGGCGCTTTCTATGAAGGATTTGTTCGGTTACAGTTACGGTTCTTTCCTTGTTGAGCTTTCTGAGAAGGAAGAGATTGGTACGGTACTGGGAGAAACGATATCAGATCCGGTCATTTCCTATCACGGCGGAACCATATCGCTGGATTCTCTGCTTGGCGCATATGAATCTGTGCTGGAGCCGGTTTATCCATGCAATATTCCGCAAAGAGACGGTAAAATCCCCGCGTTTTCTTATGAAAGCAACAGGCGGGTGTCGCCTATCGTAAAAACGGCGAAACCGCATGTCTTGATTCCCGTATTTCCCGGCACAAACTGTGAGTATGACAGTGCGAAGGCGTTTGCGGATGCCGGTGCGGAGCCGGAGATCTTTGTCATAAACAATCTGACAGCAGCGGGAATTTCCCGTTCGGCGGAATTATTTGCAAAAAAAATTGAAGCGTCACAGATTATCTTTATACCGGGTGGTTTTTCCGGCGGAGATGAGCCGGACGGCTCCGGCAAATTCATCACGGCATTTTTCCGGAATGCGAAAGTAAAGGAAGCAACAACAGAACTTCTTGATTCCCGCGGCGGACTGATGGCGGGTATTTGCAACGGATTCCAAGCTTTGATTAAGCTTGGCCTTGTCCCGTACGGTAAAATTGTCGATGCGGATGAAAATGCGCCGACACTGACCTACAATGTCATTGGACGGCATCAGTCGCGCCTTGTAAGAACAAGGGTTTGCTCCAATCTTTCTCCTTGGCTTTCCGAGGTGAAAGTGGGCGACATTGTTACGGTTCCCATTTCACATGGAGAGGGACGCTTCCTTGCGTCCGATGGTGTAGTGCGCACACTTGCGGAAAACGGACAGATTGCCACACAGTATGTGGATATGGATGGTAATCCGACATATGATGTGCATTTCAATCCTAACGGCTCTGCTTTTGCCGTGGAGGGCATTACGTCTCCGGATGGCAGAGTGTTTGGTAAGATGGGGCATTCCGAAAGGGTCGGTTCCGGGCTTTACCGCAATGTCCCCGGTAATTTTGATATTGGAATGTTCCGTGCTGCGGTAAAATATTTTCAGTAAACAAATGAAAACATACAATAGAATCTTTTGTATGTAATATTAAAAATCGAGAGGTAAATATACCTCTCGATTTTTGTCTCACAATACGGATAAACAAATTTGTTTTTACATTTCGATATTCTTATTTTGAAAAGGGAAACTTCTTTTCTTTCCATTTTTTTCATTTCAAGAATGAACTTCTGTCGCGGGATATTCCGGCGAAAAAAGCTTTTTCAAATTATACTCCAAAAGACCTGTATCCGCTTTGGATGCGAGAAACTTGAATGCTTTGTTTTGGGAAAGAGTTTCCTCGAACATCGGACGAAATCCGCTGGCAAGTTCCATACCGTCCGGTTCCTCGGAAAAACAAACGGTGATTTGACTGCGGCGAAAGAAGAGTTTGATGTGACGCACGCTTGTCATTTCCAGAAAATAAACGGAAAGCTTGAATACCGGGACATCATCCTCGTTTTTTGTCATTTTCCCCATGGAGGCAGCAGAGAATCTGTCGCCATTTTCGATAAAATCAAAGTAGGTCGCAGTACCGTCCGCTGAAAACGGAACAGAAACGATTCCGTTTTCTTCCTCAAAAAGTACCGTGACAACATTTCCATTCATTTGAAATGCGATGCTTTTGATTCCTCCGGAAAAATGATTGTGCATAACACAAAGGGAAACAGGAAGCAGAGAAACATTTTTTGCCTCAAGCTTGTAGCGTTTTCCGAGAAGAAATGCGAGTGCTCCAAGCCTTGCGTTTTTTTCAGAACGCCGGAGAGCGGGCGGCAGGCAGATCGATTTCTGTAAGGAAGAGATCATGGAGGTAGATTTATAAGAAGCTTTTGTCGGAGCTTCCGGCTGAAAACCATCACCAAAATATCGTCCGATGAGGGATACATATTTTGACTTAGGGAAAAATTCCGCGTTCCCACAGTAAGTAGCAATGACCATACGGATATCGGGAAAGATGACAAGATTTTGTCCAAGCATTCCGTTGAATTGATAGGAGCTGTTTCGAATGCTGCGCCAGATGTGATAACCATATCCGTAGTCGTTCATGGCGGGACTGGAGTCGATTTGCTTTTCTGTGGAGATGGAGATCCATTTTTCGGAAATCAACTGCTTTCCCCGCCATACACCGTGGTCAAGAAACAATTTCCCGAATTTCATAAGGTCTTCGATTTTCATATAAAGTCCCCATCCGCCTTTTGTGATACCGCGGGGACATGTTTCCCAAAATATTTCGGTGATACCCATCGGAGAAAAAATCCGTTCCGTAAGAATATCAAACATATCCCGTCCCGTAAGTTCCCGAATCGCCGCGGACAGCATATAAGAATTCATGCTGTTATACATAAATTTTGTGCCGGGCGCGAATTTGATGCCGGCGCTGAAAAATCCCTCTGCCCAATCCTCATAGGTGACGCTGCCAAGCTCATTGAAGGCGACACCTGCGCTCATTGTCAGCAGATGCCGGATCGTGATGTCTTTTTGTTTTGCAAAATCAAGACGAAAGGAACGTTTGGAGAAAACATCGGTAATCTTATCGTCAAGGGTCATGACGCCGTCGTCAATCATAAGTCCGACGGCAAGACCGGTTAGACTTTTGCAGAGTGAATGACTGACATGCCAGATATCTTGACGGTAAGGATAAAATTCGCATTCTAAAATGATCTTATCATCTTTGGAAATCATGAGCGAATGCGGATGAAGCTCCGGCATTGCTGACAGTTCATTTAAAAAAGCGAATATTTTTTTGCTGCTGATGCCGACGGATTCCGGCGTTGCTCGTTCAAAAGGATACAGAATCGGCGAGAAAGAAGGGAGCACTTTTTTCGGATATGTTTTTTCGATAAAGTGAATCGCTGTTCGGTCACTGCATAGCTTGGAGATAAAATCCAAGGCTTTTTTATACATGATAATATCCATTTGAGTCTTCCTTTTTTGTTTGGAATGTGATATAATAGCTCATAAAAGGATAAAATTGCTGAAGATGCCCCATGCGTGTATCCTTTATTATGCTGCATGGATGAATTTCATAGATAAAAAAGAAGGGGACTTTCTTTTCTTATTATATGATATCATACGCCAAAAATCAAGAATGAACAAAATCAGTCTGATATAAGGAGGGAAAATTTTGAGTGAGAGAACAGAGAGGTTGAATGCGCTTGCAAGAAAAGAGAAAACGGAAGGACTGACAGCGGCAGAAAAAGCGGAACAACAACAACTCCGTGAGGAATTTCGTGCCGCATTCCGTAAAAATTTTGCAGCACAGCTTGAAAATACCTATGTGGAAACGCCGGAAGGTAAAATTCAAAAATTAGAAAAAAAGCAAAAATAAAGCGAAAAATACCATAAGCGCAATCTTCCGGATTTTCATATTATTTTCGTGTTTCTTGTCTAGGCGGGCATTTCTGCCCGCCTTTTGCCGTAACGATTGTTTTTCGGAGAAGTGTTTTTTCTATATTGCTGGTGTAATCACTGCTTCCAAAGTCCGGCTTCATTACGCTGCGGCTTGCGGTTTTGTGACCGCTGGAAAGAAATTTTCAGAAAAAGGATTTGATCAACAGGAAAAAGAGGACTGTCTAAATTTCAAACAGCCCTCTTTTTCATTTTTTATGTAAGAATTTGTCAGATGCTTAAATAACCTTGTAAAATCCGTCGAGGTCTTCATCCTCATGCTTGCACTGCAGATAAGCAAATAGTCTGTCGGGGAACAATTCCTTTCTGAAAATGATTTGCTTTGTGCTGCGATTCATGAAGAAAACAAAAAGAATCGAAGTAAACTGGGACCAGGTCATTTCATATTTGCCGCATTCAATCATGGAAAGACGAATACGAGAAATGCCGGTTCTGTTTCCGAACTCTGTTTGGGAAAGATAGAGCATTTTACGCAGCGCCACCAAGTTATTGGCAAGTGTCTCTTTAAACTCCTTGATTTCCTCTTTGGTGAGGACGACCATATTTGCATCGTACTTCATTTTTTTGAATCTCCTAACATAAAATATATATTTTCCTTCTTTATTTTAGCATAGATTTGAGTCATATGTCAATATGTTTTTGAAATAAAATACACATAAAAATAGCAGAGATGTAATAAAATTGTAAATTTTTTGTCTGATGATCACAAAAATCATTTTTTTTATATTTCTTCTATCAATTTGGTCAGAAGAGAATGATATGCTGCTTGAAATAATATTCGAATTCTGTCTTCCTTTCCGGTTATGTGCAAATATCCGAAAACGGCTTCCAGACCTGTGGAACGGCTGTATTCTGCCGAGGTTGCATTTTTCGGTTTTCCGGAAGCATGATGATTCCGTCCCAAACGATAAGCGGCT
This sequence comes from uncultured Eubacteriales bacterium, assembly GCA_900542425.1. GTDB lineage: Bacteria > Bacillota > Clostridia > Oscillospirales > CAG-272 > QALR01. The sequence goes on along the minus strand of UQNQ01000014.1, from coordinate 22,986 downwards.
TCTTCCTCAGAAGAGAATTCCGGAAGCAGACGCTCCGCAATAACGCTCTGTGTTTTTGCACAGACTAGCTTTTGTGCCGCTGCTGATAACTTTCCGGTATCGGAAATCCCGGATTGGATGAGTGCTTCCCGAATCATCAGTTCGATGACTGCGTCACCGATATAGGCAAGCGTCACTCCGTTATAGTCACGGATGCTTGGTGTCATGATACGTGTCTCCTTCTTCGGATTTTTTATTAAAAACGAGCAGCTTGCTTGTGATATAATTGATAATAATAACCAGTATAGAGATAATCAGTTTTGCAATAAATTCATTCATCTTCAGCATACCGGTTAAGAAGAAATCTCCGACAAGAGAGAGAATCAAGGTAAGAACTCTGGATGCAATAAATTTGAAAAATTGAATGGTTCCTTCTTTTTTGGCGGATTCGAATACAAAATGTTTGCTTGCCCAATAGGCAAACAAAACGGCAGCGGTCCATGCCGCCGTATATTCGATTGCGTTGGGAAAGCGATCAAAAAACGGCAAATGGGAGAGATCCGGCAGCAAAAAGACAAGAAGCGTAAATACGATCCAGTCAATTGCGGTTGTGCCGCCGCCGACAACAAGATACATAATTTGCTCCTTGTATTTGGAGAGATGCAGAAATTCCAGTACCGAATTGATGATTTTATTGAAAAAACGGACGATGATTCCGCCGTTTTCTGTTTTCTTTTCTGGATTTTCCAAAATTATAACGCCTCCGTTTGCAGGTGTTTGTTTGCCGCCGTCAGAGCAGCAGCGAATTCTTCTTCGGGAATAAGCAAATTGATTGCCGCAAGAAGCGAATTAGACGACAGGTTGTCCGGCAGCGAAAGCTCGTTTGCAAGCGCCGCGCGAAGTCGGGCACTGTTTCTGCCTCCGGAAAGTCCGAATGTATATAAATCTGATTTTTGAAGTGACATACGTTTCGGTGCTTCTTTCCCGTCGGCATAGGGCGCAAACATTTTTTCCAAAACTTTTCGGTCAATGCCTTCCACACCGAGATATCCCTCTTTGGAAGGCGAGCTTTTACGCCGTTCCTGTCCTTTGATTTTGGGGATATATAAATGAATGATTTGATCCTTTGGAATCAAATTGCTCAGATAATTGCGGATAACAAGTCCCGCTCCGTCACTGTCCGTCAGAACGATAAGGCCGTTTTTCAAGGCCAGCCGCCGGAGCAGCGTCGCTTTTTCGGAAGCGGAAAAAATACCAAACCCATCCGTCGTAAAGATGTCCGCTTTTACAATGGAAGAAAGCTTGATTTTATCGTATTTTCCCTCTACGATAATGGGCTTTGATATCACAAGCATGGTGGACACCACCCTTTCTCCGTATCTACGCTTTTGTTAAATACTGCGCAGTGATTTCGGGGCATAGATGTTTACGATGAATTGATCGAGCAATACCCATGGATCGGATGGTAGACTTTTTAGATTCCGATCCGTTTCATAGGCACAACGAATGGCATTTTCAATCACACGGACCGGAACTTTTGAAACAGAGGACAGATATTTACCGACCCGAAAATCTTTCATTTTCAGTGATTTTGCGATTTCAGGAAGCGTCATTCCGCTGTCTTGTGCTGTTTTAACCAACAGCATATCGAGATAAATCCGAGAAAGCTTTGCCAGAACGGCAATAGGCTCCTCTCTTTGTTCACGGGCAGATTCCGTAACGGCAAGCATTTCAGAAAGCCGCCAGCTTTGGGCTGCGTTGAGCATGGCAAACGGCACTTCATCCGGCATGGAAGCACAGGAGATTTTTTTGACGTCCTCTTCTTCTAAGGATAGCGGACTTCCGCCTTTGATAAATTTCGCATAGCACAGAAGCTTTTGTATTTCGCCGATAAGAGGCATCATATGTCCTGCACACAGATCGGCGAGCAGTTCTGCCGCCTCATCCCGAATCAGAACGGATTCCGCAGCAAACCGGCGTTTGATCCATGCAATCAGCTTTCCCTGAGACAGCAGATCGAAGCGAACCATCTGTGCACAGGAAGAAAGCTTTTTATAGAGCGCACTTGTCTCCAACTTATAGTCTGCGACAAGCTCATCCGCTCGGCAGTCAAGAATGAGAACGGTGTCATCTGAGCGGTTGGCGAGAGAAAGCGCTGTACAAAGGGAGTCCTGCATATCTTTGGAAAGTTCCGCAGGGGCAAGATCGGAGATGATAATCAATTTTTTATCCTGCATCATCGGAACAGCATCGACAGCATCAAAGAGCCGTTCCATTGCGCTTTCGCGTGTACCGGATGCGGGAGAAAAAGAAATCGGAAAATAGTTGAAGGTTTCCATGCCCTCCGACATAACGGCTTTATAAGTTTCTCCGCGGCAGAAGCTCTTTAAATAGTCTTCCTCGCCGAAAAATACAAATGCTCCGCAGATTCCACGCTTCATTTCTGCGGAAAATGCTTCCGCATTGATTGGACCGCTCCCCTTTACCGCCATGGCGACCTCCTAAAGCATGATATGGTAAAAAATGTAATTTTCAACAATTTCCACAGGGTTTTCCACAAAACTACTATTCAATATCAAATGATTCTGAATTTCCGATGTTTTCGACAGCGAAAATCAACAAATCAAGTGCTGCGGCGACTGTTTGCAGGCGAATCTGGGCTCTATCGCCTTGAAATTCGCATTTGCGGCATAGAATCTGACCGCTGTTCGTTGCAACGGCAAGATAAACAAGCCCTACCGGTTTTTGCGGAGTTCCGCCGCCGGGACCGGCGATGCCGGTCACGGATACGGCAAGCGTTGTTCCAAGGATTTTTACTGCTCCCCATGCCATTTCTTTTGCTGTCTGGGCGGAAACGGCACCAAAGGTTTGCAAAGTATTATTTTTTACCCCTAAAATTCGGTTTTTGATGCGGTTGTCATAAGAAACCACTCCGCCCCAAAACACGGCTGATGCGCCGGGTATACCGGTAATTGCGGCGGAAATAAGTCCTCCGGTACAGCTTTCAGCTGTACCGAAGGTGAGTTGTTTTTTTTCGCAAAGAGAAATAAGCTTTGCCGAAAGATCGGATATTTTTAGTTGTAGAGAGGATATTTCGCACATAGTTTCGTTACTTCCGAACGGATATAATCAGAGCTTTGTTCAAAGTCTTTCGCACAAAGACCGATCAGATGTCCGACAACTGCCAAATCCTCTTCCTTGAGACCTCTTGTCGTCACGGCAGGGGTTCCTACACGGATGCCGCTTGTGACAAACGGGCTTTGCGGATCGTCGGGAATCGCGTTTTTGTTGACGGTGATATAGACCTCGTCAAGTCTATGCTCAAGTTCTTTGCCGGTGATATTCATCGGACGCAGATCAACAAGCAGCAGATGGTTGTCTGTTCCGCCGGATACGAGATCGAAGCCTTCTGCAAGCAAAGCTTTTTCAAGCGCTTTTGCATTCTTGAGTATTTGACGCTGATAGTCCTTGAATTCGGGACGCAGTGCCTCGCCGAAGCAGACGGCTTTGGCGGCAATGATATGCATAAGGGGACCGCCCTGCGTACCGGGGAAAATCGCTTTGTCAATTGCCTTGGCAAGTTCTTCTTTGCAGAGAATCATGCCGCCGCGCGGACCGCGGAGCGTTTTATGTGTGGTTGTGGTAACAACGTCGGCATACGGAACAGGATTCGGATGAAGCCCTGCTGCAACAAGACCGGCAATATGCGCCATATCGACCATGAAATATGCGCCGACTTCTTTGGCAACCGCTGAGATTTTTTCGAAATCAATAATTCGCGGATAAGCAGATGCGCCAGCGACGATGAGCTTGGGCTTGGCTTCCAGCGCAATTTCACGGAGCTTGTCGTAGTCTATACGACCGGTTTCGGTATCCACTCCATACGGAACAAAATGAAAATAAGAGCCTGACATATTGACGGGAGAACCATGCGTCAGGTGACCGCCGTGCGCAAGATTCATGCCAAGTACAGTGTCGCCGGGTTTTAAAAGTGCGAAATAAACCGCCATGTTTGCCTGTGCGCCGCTGTGAGGCTGGACATTGGCATGTTCCGCACCAAACAGCTTGCAGGCGCGGTCGCGGGCGATATTTTCTATAATATCCACACATTCGCAGCCGCCGTAATAACGCTTTCCGGGATAACCCTCGGCATATTTGTTTGTGAGAATACTGCCCATTGCCGCCATGACTGGTTCGGAAACAAAGTTTTCCGATGCAATAAGCTCGATTCCGCGGCGCTGGCGTTTCAGTTCCGCCGCCATTGCTTCGCCAATCTCAGGATCATATTCCGAAATAAATTGAATCGTTTTGTCTGCCATGTTTAACCTCCTGCCGTTGGTACGGTGTTTTTCAAAAATTTATATTAGGATACCCATAATAATAAAAATATTATATCATAAATCAAGATGTCCTGCAAGAGTTATTTTCGAGGTTCCTGTCGTTTTGCGGCTGTTTTACGCAAAATATCGAGTGTATGGTTAGAGATGCCGACAAGATCTGTGCGTTCACAAATAAAAAAGTGATATTTTAAATAAAGCGAATAGGTTTTGTCGTCCATTGCTTCTACTGTTTTTGCCATATACCTTGTGAACATATCGGTCCCGACAAAATGCAGACGGTGAACAGGAAGAGACGCATTCAGTGCGTCGATGTCCTCCTTGCGATGGAGTACAAAAATTCCTTTGGGGGAGGAATCACACCGAAATGTGTCAGGATTCATCATGGTGCGACATAATTCATTTTGAATATTTCCTTCCATAAAACCATATTGAATCACGTTTGCCTCGTTCATACAGTAGGCTACGAACAACAAGCCGTCCGGCTTCGTCACACGGACTGCCTCAGCGAGCGCTTTTTGCCGGTCCTCCTTTGTAAAAAGATGATACATGGGACCAAGCAGAAGCGTGATATCGTAGGAATTATCAAGGTAATAGGAAAGGTCTGTCGCGTTTCCCTGTGTGATGGTAAGATTTTCACCTGTTTCCGTATTTTTTCGGAAAATTTCGATGTTGTGTGGAATCAGCTCAACTGCATCCACTGTATAGCCGGCACGGGCAAAGTAATGGGAATAACGACCGGTTCCGGCCCCGATTTCGAGAATGCGCATATGGGGCTTCAGATAACGCTCGATATAGCGGATTGTTGTGAGAAATTCCACTTGTCCGCGTTTGGGGGAAAGACGCGTGTTCTCGTCGTGTGTGTTGTAGTACTCGTTCAAATAATCGAATGTATTCATGATGTTTCTCCTTTTTTTATTCAAATATCAAAAAACGGATTCGGCAGCACGGGAAATCTTTTGAGAACCCTTGTGTCTGGACCGAATCCGCTTTTATGATGTGAGATACCGGAAAGGATGATTCCGAAAAAATCACGGAAAAAGGGACGTGTCCGAAAGAACTTTTTTGCAGTCATCCGTTCTCGTCCAAACGATTCCGTATCTTTTTTCTGTATAAGATGTCATAATGGAAATCTCCGGTTCTGAAAATTTGAAACATAATATCATAAATTTGTTGTGTTGTCAAGTAAAAAAATAAAATCGGCGGTAAAAGTCCGCAAAAAATGATTTTCTGCCTGAAAAGGCGGTATGTTCTGTGAAATACTTTTATATTTTATCTTCATCTTCTTTATCGTTATCCTTGCAAATGCCGGCTTCGTTTTTGTTTTTATTTTCCGATTCTTGTTCTTGCTTCATTTTTTTGTACTTATAAAGAAGAAGCGCCTGAAAAATAGAATCGTTGTCTTTCATTGCTTTTTCAATGATTTCCTCCATATGGTCATCAAGAGCAGGATCTTTTGCTGTCAGCACTTCTACAAAGTTGATATTCCGAATGAGAAAGGCGATGGCACGCTGTTTGTCTTCCGGAAGGCTGCTTATATTTTCCAGGATATCGTCCGGAATGCCGTTTTTTTCTTCATGATTGGGTTTCATCAGAAGTTTTCTCCTTATTATTTTTATATTATGGAACGTATAGATTCCATGAATCGGCGCAAAATAGTGTAAAATCAACAATAAACTATCAGAATTTTGTTGAATTTTCAAGGAGAGTTTCCCATGTCGAACAGAATCATTCCGGATGTTGGAATCGGAAAGAATCTTAAAAGGCTGAGAAAAATGCCGGACTGACACAGGAACAGGCTGCCACAAAGCTGCAACTTTTGGGACTTTCTGTCAGTAGAGAGATGTTGTCTCAAATGGAACGCGACCAGTATAATATCAAGGTAAGCATTCTGTTGGCATTAGGAGAAATTTATGAAGCACCTTTAGACGAATTTTTCAAAGGTTTGTTTTGACCGCCGTTTCATATCGGCGGTTTTTTGTTTGAACTCCTATTGATTCAGAATATCGAGATAAGCATTCCCCGCAACGATGATATGCGCCAAAAGCTTGATTTCCAGAAGATCGAAAGCCCGTTTGACTTCTCTTGTGGTAAACAGATCGTCGCTGGAGGGAAGTGCAACGCCTGACGGATGATTATGAGCAAGCACTACCATAGAGGCACGCCTGAAAAGCGCGGTTTCAACCAGCCTGCGTAGGGTAATGGCAGAAGAATTGACGGAGCCTTCATGAATTTTGACACATTCAATCAAGTTGAATTTGTTATCCAAAAGCAGAAGAAATACAGTTTCCACATTGATTCCCACATAATGGTTTACAAGATATTCTCCGATTTTTTCAATGCTGGAAAGGGCGGCGGCGGAGCGGTTCTTTTCCATTACATACCGTCTCGAAAGAGCCGGAATCATTTTTAAGAGCGTTGCGGAGTGTTCTTTGATTCCGGGAACGCAGATAAGGTCATCAAAGGAAGCGTCCAATACATCGGAAAGCGTTCCGAATCGCTCTATCAAAGCGTGAGCGATCTCGTTGGTGTCTTTCTGGGGAATGGAATAAAAGAGAAGAAGTTCCAGCACGTTATGCGGTTCGAAGTTGTCGAGTCCCTCCTTAAGGAATCTGTGTTTCATACGTTCCCGATGATTTTCGTGCATAAACCCTCCGCTCGTCAAGAGCTTTTCACACCGGGGCTGTTTCCGGCGTGATCCGCTTGGTTCTGTATGCTGACGATATTGCCACTGTTATCTTTTGCGCCTATATTATATCACATAACAACATTGAATTCAATACTTTTTTCATATTTATTTACAACAATTTGCATGGAGAATGCCGATTGGGATAAAACTATTGAAAAAATGTGTCAGATGTGGTATGATAAGCATGGAAAGTCTGTATAGATTTTCCGTTCAAGCTGGGCTTTGGGACTTCATTGATAAGCGTCGGTGCGGCGCTGTTTCTGCCGCTCCGGCAACCGAAAAGCGGAGGTTCCTATATGAAAAAATGTTGGCAGACAATCAAAAAATATATTCCGGTCTGGTCGATTGTACTCTTTTTACTGTTTCTTGCGGCGCTGATTGTCAAAGCGGTAGCGCAGCATCATCCCGTATTTGCAGACCGGATTCACGATACATCCGGCGTCGTAATCCGGACGGCGCTTTCCTATCTTACCTGTTATCTTCCTTTTTCTCTTGCTGAATTTCTTCTTATCAGCTCTCCGGTGCTGATTGTTCTCATCTGTATTGCGGTTGTGCATCGCGTCAGACGGTCTCCAGAGGCTGGGATCCGGTATTGCGCAGGCTTTCTTTCTGTTATTTCACTTGTTTATACACTTTTCATTTTTGGATATGGCACGGGTTATTATGGAAAAACCATCGATGAAAAACTCGGTTTTGAGCGCAGAGATGTTTCTGCTGAGGAACTTTATCATACGGCAATTGCTTTAATGGAGGCAGCGGAGGCGGAGCTTGACGGTGTTTTTTATCCCCAAGGTACTTATTCTGCTATGCGGTTTTCCTACGGTGAAATGAATGAGAAACTGAACAATGCCTATGACACGCTTTGCGACCGGTATCCGTCTTTTCAGCGGTTGTATTCGCGTACAAAGCCGGTGATGCTCAGCGAGCCGTGGACCTATACGCATACTTCCGGTGTTTATTGTTTCTTTACCGGAGAGGCAAATGTGAATATCAATTATCCGGATTATGTCGTTGTCAGCTCGGCAGCACATGAGATGGCGCATCAACGCGGAATTACGAGAGAAGACGAGGCAAATTTTGTTGCGTTTCTTGTCTGTACCATGAGCGATGATGCTTATATCCGCTACTGCGGCTATGCCGACGTTCTCAGTGAAGTAATGAACAAGCTGTATGCGGCGGACGCTGAACTGTACAAGCAGGCAAATGCGCTTATGCCGGAGGAATTAAAAAGGGAATACGCCTCATACAGCGAATTTTTTGACAAATATCGGGACAGCACCGCCTCTAAAGTATCCGGTGCGATCAATGATGCTTATATCACCTCGCACGGACAGCCGGCGGGCATTCAAAGCTATGGACTTGTCGTGGACCTTGTCGTGGCCTATATGCTGGATGGGGTATCTGAGGGGTGATGTAGTCGGAAAATATGCATTTTTCTTTCTATCAAAAAACGGACAGAAAATCAATATGACATCACAACAGCCGGGTTCCGGCGGAAACGGAGTGTGTTATGGCGGGAGAGCAGAAACGAATCTTGATTGTAGAGGATGAGAAGAAAATTTCACAGGTTATTCGAGTGAATCTCATGATGGCAGGGTATGTATGCGACGTCGCTTCTGATGGAGAAGAAGGATTGAATATGGCGCTTTCCGGCGATTATGATCTCGTTTTGCTAGACCTGATGCTTCCAAAACGAGACGGATTTTCCGTGTGTCAGGAAATCCGCAAAACCCTTTCCACGCCGATTATTATGGTAACGGCAAAGGAAGAGGACGCTGACAAGATTATGGGACTTGAGCTTGGTGCGGATGATTATGTCACAAAGCCGTTTTCCATCAAGGTTCTGTTGGCGCGGATTAAGGCAAATATCAGGCGGTATTCGGGAGAAGTTGTAGAAACGGTAACGCCTGCGGATTCCGAAGAGGATAAAATCGTCATACGCGAGCTGGTTATCGATAATAAAAATTACAGAGTTACAAAAAACGGAAAGGAAATCGAACTTTCCAATAAAGAATATGAACTCCTTTATTTTCTTGCTTCCCATGCCGGGGAAATTTTTGAGCGGGAGGAGCTGCTTGTGAAGGTCTGGGGATACGAAAGCTTTTATGGAGGCATGCGCACGGTAGATGTTACGATGTCCAGGCTGCGGGCGAAAATCGAGGATGTGCCGGCGGAGCCGGAGTATATTCTTACCAAACGGTCCAAGGGATATTATATACCGAAATAACGGCGGCATGGTGTGCCGCAAAGAGGAGCCGCGATGTATAAGAACCTGCATTACAAAATCATTCTGATTTTTGTGATTTTTACGATTACGCTGATGACAGCCATCGGCGCGATTCTGATCAGCAGTGCGTATAATTATTATAATAATACTTTTATTGATCAGATGGAAAGTGCTTTTGATCCCGAGGACACTTTGTATGGAGAGCTGGTTTCTGCATTTGAGGAAAATGAATGGTACCGGCTCCAGCGGGAATTGCTGAGCTCCTACGGAAGCGTTCTCGGAATCAATAAATACCGGAATTATTATATTCTCGATATGAACGGGAATTTTTTAGACGGCTCGGACGCGAGACTTGGGGCAGAACTTGAACTGACCGCCAATATCATTTCTGCGATGGCTGGAGAAACCGGTTCTGTCAAGCAGCTTTGGACGGATTATATCGACTATGCACTGCCGCTGACAAACGGAGAGCGGTCCTGTATTGTTTATATTAGGGATTCGCAGGAAGAAGCGCGTTCCTTTGCGGTCATGATTTTTCAAATTACCGTTCAGGCACTCTTTATCGGTCTTGCTGTCGCGGTCATTCTCTCGTTTTTTCTTGCCAAAGCCATTACTTCTCCGATTCAAAGTTTAACGCAGGGTGCGCAGAAGATTGCAAAAGGAGAATTTGAAAGTGAAATCCGGATTCATTCTGGGGATGAAATCGGAACATTGACCGACGCTTTTAATCATATGAAGGACGTCTTAAAAAATACGTTGGATGAAATTACAGGAGAGCGTCAAAAATTTGAAACGCTGTTTTTATATTTAAACGATGCGGTTCTTGCTTTTGACAGCGCAGGAAAACTGATTCATATCAATAAGACCGCGAGAGAGCTGTTTCAGTTTTATGAAGAAGCGGATTCAGCGGAGGGAAGAAAATTCCATTTTTCGACGATGATTAAGCTGTTGCAGGTTGACTATAAGGAGGTTTCCGAACGTTATAAAGAAAATCGAAATTACTGCATGCATGATATTATGTTCGGCGGCAAGGCACTGGACGTTACCTTTGCGGAATTCCGGTATATTGAAGGCAACGAGGAGAAAACCGGAATTATGTGCGTGATTCATGATATTACAAGCCGATATGAACTGGATAAATCCCGCAGAGAATTTGTAGCGGATGTTTCCCATGAACTGCGCACGCCCTTGACAAGCATCAAAGGCGCTGTGGAAACGGTTCTGGAATATCCGTCTTTGGATCCTGAACTTCGTGATAATTTTCTCCATATGGCGGTCGAGGAATGCGACAGAATGACCCGTATTGTTGCCGATCTTCTGGTACTGTCCCGACTTGACAACAAAAAGATTTCATGGAAAATCGAAACATTTTCGCCCGTGGCATTTCTGGATCACCTTTATGATGTGATGAGTGTGGAAGCAAATCGGCATTCTCATACATTTACACGCAAATATCCGCAGAACATGCCGGAAATTACGGGAGACCGGGAAAAGCTACAGCAGGTTTTGATCAATATTTTGTCTAATGCGATAAAATATACGCCGGACGGCGGCCATATTGATTTATCGGCAGCGCCTGCCGCGGGCGGAATTGCCGTTCGGGTATCGGATAACGGCATCGGCATTCCTCCCGAGGATGTGCCGAGATTGTTCGAGCGGTTTTATCGGGTGGAAAAGGCAAGAACGTCAGATGCAGGCGGAACGGGACTCGGCCTTGCCATTGCCAAGGAAATCATGGATGCTCACGGCGGAGAGATCCGCGTGGAAAGCGAACCGGGACATGGTACAAGCGTATTTGTGCTGCTCCCGTATCAGACGGCGCTTGAAAAGGATATGCCGGATTTATAAAGCGGAGGAGCTATGTATCGGGAGAGCAGAATAAGGGAGATCATCAAAACCGCGGCGGTAGCGGTTCTTCTTGTCATGCTTGTCTGCCTCTGTATTCTGTGGATGTTGTCATATCAGGGAGGAATGGCAGCGGAATTTACAAAGGATACGATGAACAGGCTCAGCGGAGAGACTGTAAAATATAAATATCTGGAATATTTAGACAATCCCTGCACCATGCCTTCCTTTATCGGATTTTCCGCCGGCCGCGGAATGGACAGGATCGGATTTTCTTCCGGAAAGGGAATGGAGAGCGCCTATGAGGACGTGCTTCGGTTTTACGAAGAGATTTTCGCCTCGGAAAGCACAGTTACCCAGCTTTCTGCGGAGGAGGGCTCCGATCTTTTTTCTAAAATCATGGACGGGAGATATATTTATATCAGCTATTACTGTGATATGCCAAAATCTGTTATCGTAGGGACGGCGAACCCTGAGATGATGTTTTCCGATATATCGGGAGAATATATCAGAGAGATTTTTATCGTTCCGGACAGATATATTCAAGATGGGCTTACAGTCGGAAGCGGCGGCATACAGACATATGCTTCCATCTATTCTTTTTATGCCGTAGCACGGGATTCTTTGGGCAATTACTACCGGTATACGCCGGAATCAGCTCCTAAGGTATCGGAAGATATTAGCTTTAACACAAACTTTTATTTTTCATATAATACAGCAGAGGCCGTGCTGTACTATGAATTTGCCGCAACACTGGAAACGGATTCTTTTTTGGAGGACCATGGTTTTGCGGATAAAATTACGGATACAACAATTGTTTATAAAGATAGTTTGGAGGCAAAGCTGCTTTCCGTTTCCCCTGTAACGTCGGGGATTCGATTGGAGGAAGCTGTGCTGAAAGCGTTCTATATGAATCCGGAGCAGGTGACTTCTTATACGGATGAGTCCGGCGTCAAGACTTATTTCGATGAAGGACGAAGCGTTCGGTTTACACCGGATGGAAAGGTTCAGTATACGGCGCCCGGCGCCTCGGGATTTTCTTTTGAAGACGTATTCGGGTATCATTCTGCTGCCGAATATGATATTTATGACTATATAGGGGCGGCGCTTGTTGTTGCCGATGCATTGGAGCCCGTATCCGGTAATCTTGGCGAGGATATTACTCTTTTTTTGTCGAATATAGAATATGACGGTTCAACGCTCCGGCTTGGTTTTGGCTATCGGTGCGGGGGTATTCCGATTTTTATCAACGGAACGGCGGATATTCTTGTTTTTGAATTAAATGACGGTTCGGTTCAAAGTGTTTCTTTTTCTATGTGGAAGCTTGCAGAATCAGGCAGACCGGAAAAAACGCCCGATTTTATGTGGCTTCTGCGTGGGTATCTGATAGAAGCTTCAGATCGCCGGGAGCTTATGCTTGCTTATCTTTTATCAGGTGATGGAACGGTATGCGGCGCGGAACTTGCGGCGCTGCTGCGGTAAAAAACCGGAGGTCAAACATGAGCTGGAAAAATTTAAAGACTTTTGCCATTGCGATTCTGGTCGCAATGAATGCATTTTTTCTTTATAGTCTGATTGAGAGAACGCATGCTGTGCAATATTACGATGATAAACTGATTGATTCGGCAACCGAGATCTTTCGGGAGAGCAACCTTTATGTGGACAGAAGCTTTTTAACGGCGCGGCAGGTTTCCCTTCCGGTTTATACGGGAACCGTCAGCGATGTGTTTTTTGACGATTTGTCGAAAAAAATGGAGTCGGCGGGTTATATTGCGGAATACGGACCCGGCGGTATGCACTTTATCGGGGCAAACGATGAATATTATATCGGCAATGACTTTGCTTTTCTCTATTTTACGGAGGAAGACTCCCCGAAACCGTCAGAGCTTCTCTTGGACGGCGCTTTTATCAAACGGGAAAATCCGGACTTTTCCGAGGTTGAAAAAATCATTCAAACTTTTTTATCTGCATTGTCTATTCCAGAACAAGAAAAAAAGTTCGCTTATGAACTTGATTTCACCGATTTTTATACTTCCGGTACTGAATCCGTTGTATGTGTCATGCAGAAAATAAACGGGAAGGATACCGAAAATCGTCTATATCTACTCCTTTCGGAAGGGCATGTCATTGCTGCGGACGGTTTTTTTGCTTTGACCTCACCGCAGAGGCGACTCTCGACACAGACAGTGGGAATGATGGAAATCCTCTTTTCCGAAAAGAATTATTTGGATGAACGATATCGGGAAAGCGGGGAAATTTCTCGGGAAAACATGATTCTTTCTTCCGTAAAGATTTCTTATGCGGTCTATTTTGACGCAGATGGCAGCTTTTATTTTGTCCCGGTCCGGACGTTGGTTTATCAAAACGGAGAATCCAGAACTTATAACGATGTTTCCGGAGAAATTTATTCGTGAATCTTCAAAGAATATTAAAAAAATTGTAATAAATATATTGGCTTTTTTTAAAATTTATGTTATACTGCTTGTACATCAAAAAATCGGATTTTCAGGGAATGCTTTCCGGAGACCGGTTTTGAGATTGTGAAATGAGAACGAACTAGAACAAAATTACTTGGCTTTCAAAAATAGAGGTTGGATTCTGTTCTGAAATAAAATTTTGTATTGCCGGATTGCTTTTCTTTTCGGTTGAAATTTTGGGTCGCCTTGTCCGGCAGGTTTGCCGCGAATGGCAGGATGGAGCTTACAATGGAAAAAATTGTTGTGGACGGCGGCTGTCCGCTTTCCGGAAAAGTAGATGTGAGCGGTATGAAAAATGCCGCTGTCGCGGTGATTTTTGCAAGTGTTGTTGTTTCCGGCATTTGTGTAATAGATAATCTTCCGTGTATCAGCGATGTTTCGGATTCGCTGGAAATTTTAAGAAGCGTCGGCGCCAGCGTGAGAATGCTTTCGGGTACGAAAGTGGAAATCGATACCACGCGTGTTTCGGATGTAGAGGCGCCTCTTGAGCTGGTTCGAAGGATGCGTGCGTCGTATTATTTGGTCGGAGCGATGTTGGGACGTTTCGGTCATGCTAAAGTCGGACTTCCCGGTGGGTGTGATTTCGGCGTTCGTCCGATTGACTTGCATGTAAAGGCTTTTGAAAAATTAGGAGCTGTTGTGACTGTCGGCAGCGGCTGCATTGAAACAACGGCATCGGACGGCGTGCATGGAAACAGCATTTATTTTGACTGTTCTTCGGTTGGGGCTACCATCAATACCATCATTGCCGCTGTATTGGCAGAGGGGTCGACAGTCATTGAAAATGCCGCAAGAGAGCCTCATATTGTCGATCTTGCAAACTTTCTGAATGCCTGCGGAGCGGATATCCGCGGAGCCGGAACCAATATTATCAAAATTAACGGTGTGGAAAAGCTTCACGGCTGCGAGTATTCGATTATCCCCGACATGATCGAAGCGGGAACCTTTATGGTTGCTGCAGCAGCAACGGGAGGGAGACTTTACATAAACAATGTGATTCCCAAGCATTTGGAGACGATTACGGCAAAGCTTCGTGAAATGGGCGTCATTGTTGAGGAATTTGATGAAGCAGTGATGGTATCAAGAGGCAAGGAGAAGCTTTCGGCAGTGAATGTGAAAACGCTGCCGTATCCCGGTTTTCCAACGGACATGAATCCTCAGATGACAGTGCTTTTGTGTCTTGCGGACGGAACCAGTCAAATGTCGGAAACCATTTGGAGCAACCGTTTCCGTTATGTCGACGAGCTTCAGAGAATGGGTGCCAAAATCAAGGTGGACGACAGAACAGCGGTCGTGGAAGGAAATACCGTGTTTACGCCTGCCTGTGTCAAAGCGGTCGATCTGCGGGCAGGGGCCGCGATGGTCATTGCTGCCCTTGCTACCGAGGGGCGCACAGAAATTGAAGAGATCGGATTCATTGAGCGTGGCTATGATGATATTGTGGCAAAATTCAGAGATGTCGGAGCCAATATCCGAAAGGTATATTTCCCCGACGGAGGAAGAAAACTGAATATGGTATAAGACGGAAAGGGCAGTATCTCTGCCCTTTCATAGATTTATAGCACAAGGCGGGAAGGGAAACAATAACATATGACAAATATCAGCGTATTCGATATTATAGGTCCGATTATGATTGGGCCATCGAGCTCCCATACGGCGGGAGCGCTGAAAATCGCACGGGTCGCAGGATTGCTTGCCAAAAAGAAAATCGTAAAGGTTCATTTTAAGCTGTACGGATCTTTTGCTCAGACACATCGCGGGCACGGAACTGACCGTGCGCTGGTTGCGGGCATTCTCGGGCTGGACACCAGCGATTACCGAATTCGGGAATCTTTTGAGATTGCCAAGGAAAAAGGGCTTGACTTTGATTTCGAAGAGACAGACGAGCAGACGGACTATCATCCGAATACAGTCGTGATTACATTGACGGAAGTAGATGGAACCATCAATGTTGTGCGCGGGGCATCGGTCGGCGGCGGAGAAATAGAAATCCACGAAATCAACGGATGCGAAATCAAATTTTCCGGAAAAAACAACGCGGTAATTGTGCGTCAGAAGGACAAGCCCGGTGTCATCGCAGCGGTAGCAAAGGTATTTGAAAATGACGGAGTAAACATTTCGTATATGAGCGTTTACTGCGAAGACAATGACGATGAGCAGTTTTCCATTATTGAAATTGACGGGGACTTTGACGAGGGTGCGCTGGAGGAGCTCCGCCGGCAGAAAAATGTGATATCTGCCATTTATATCAAAGTAAAGTGATTGGGTTGTGCAATGAAAGATATTCTGGATTTTTCAAACGGAAAAGAGCTTTTGGCTCTTTGTGAAGAAAAAAACAAAACGATTTCAGAAATTATGCTTCTGCGGGAGATCGCAAAATTCGGTGTTTCCCGGGAGGTAGTTTGGAAGCGGATGCAGGGTTCTCTTGAGGTGATGAGGGAAAGCGTCGGCAGGTCTCAGACGGAGCAAATGCAACTGCTCGGCGGTTATATCGGCGGAGAAAGCAAAGCACTGCTTGCAAGAATTCTGCGTGAGGGCGCGATGGGAGGAATGATTTCACGCGCGTCTGCTTATGCGATGGGCGTCATTGAGCTGAACGCATCCATGGGACGTATTGTCGCCGCGCCGACAGCAGGTTCCGCCGGTGTGCTGCCGGGAATTCTTGTTGCGGTTCATGAGTTATATGATTTCGGTGAGGATGCCCTTGTCAGGGCGCTTTTTAACGCAGGAGCTGTCGGATACTTAATCGACCGCAATGCTACGCTTTCCGGAGCGGAGGGTGGCTGTCAGGCGGAAGTGGGAGCCGCATCCGCAATGGCGGCATCCGCACTGTGCGAGATGTTCGGCGGGGATCCGGCAACATGCCTTGCGGCGGCAGGAGACGCTATTTCCAATATTCTGGGCTTGGTATGCGATCCGATCGGCGGACTTGTGGAATCTCCATGTCAGAAACGGAATGCCATGGGGGTTGCCAATGCCGTTATCAGTGCGGAAACCGCGCTTGCTACAAAGGGAAAAACGCTGGTGCCGTTTGATGAGGTGGTTGCGGCGATGTACAGTGTAGGGCGAAATATTCCCTATCAGCTTCGAGAAACGGCACTTGGAGGTCTTGCTATGGCGCCCAGCGTACGGAATCTGCATTCAGGGTGTGCCTCCTGCGGCGGCTGTAAATAAAGAAAAAACGGTCTCCCTTTGGGAAAAGGGAAACCGTTCTTTTTATGTGGGAGGATGGTTCTTTTCTTGTCCGCACAAGAAAAGAAACCGCGAGTGTTCCGCTCGACCGGTTCCGTGCGGGACGGGGTTTCCGGCATCGCGGCTCCCGGCACGTTTCCCACATCAGCGGGTGCGGGAGTGACATAAGCTACCGTCGGAGGCTAAGGGGATTCCCACGAGTTTTTTTCGGCAGAATTCAAATTCAACGTTTTTAAAACATTTGTTTTTTGATGTTGAAAAATACCATCAAATGTGGTATACTAAAAAAAGTATATATATTTGAAAAAGGGAATAAATAAAAACGGATGGAGGTGACGCATACGGACCGCTTCAAACTGGTTTCTTCATATATGCCGACCGGCGACCAGCCTGAGGCGATCGATGCTTTGACGCGCGGTGTGCTGAACGGAGACCGCGAACAATCTCTTGTCGGCGTCACCGGTTCCGGAAAGACGTTTACCATGGCAAACATCATTGCGAATGTCAACCGTCCGACGCTTGTGCTTGCGCACAACAAGACGCTGGCAGCGCAGCTCTGCTCGGAGTTTCGGGAATTCTTTCCGGAAAACGCCGTTGAATATTTTGTTTCCTATTATGATTATTATCAGCCGGAGGCTTATATTCCCGGCAAAGATTTATATATTGAGAAGGATTCTTCCATCAACGATGAAATCGACCGTCTGCGCCACAGCGCAACATCCGCTTTGTTTGAAAGACGGGACGTCATTATCGTATCGAGTGTATCCTGTATCTATTCGCTTGGTGACCCTGCGGAATATCAAAAACTGGTGCTGGCGCTGCGTCCCGGTATGCAGATTTCCATTGACGAGCTCGCGCGCCGGCTGATTGCCATCAGCTATAACCGAAATGACATCGCGCTTGAGCGTGACAATTTCCGTATTCGCGGAGACATTGTCGATATTATGCCGGCATCGGGCAAAACAGCAGTCCGCGTCGAGTTTTTCGGAGATGAAATCGACCGGCTTTGCGAAATCAATACGGTGACCGGCGAGATACTGGGGCTTATGACATATGCCGCGATTTATCCGGCATCCCATTATGCGACCTCGGATGAAAAAAAAGAAGCGGCAATCCGTGAGATTGAACGCGAGCTTTTTGAACGTGTCGAATATTTCAAGAGCAATGGGCAGCTGCTTGAAGCGCAGCGGATTTCAGAGCGTACAAAATACGATATGGAGATGCTTCGCGAGGTAGGTTTTTGTTCCGGTGTCGAAAACTATTCCCGTGTTCTGTCGGGACGTGCACCCGGTTCGACGCCGTATACGCTTCTTGACTATTTTCCGCGGGATTTCCTTCTGTTTGTGGATGAATCCCACGTTACCCTGCCGCAAGTACGCGGCATGAGCGGCGGAGATTATGCCCGAAAGAAAAATCTTGTCGATTACGGTTTCCGCCTGCCGTCTGCCTTTGACAACCGTCCTCTCTTTTTTCCGGAATTTGAAAGTAAACTGAATCAAGTCATCTATGTCAGTGCGACGCCCGGCGACTATGAGAGAGAGCATTCTACACAGCTTGTCGAGCAGATTATCCGTCCGACGGGACTTGTCGATCCGAAAGTGGAGATCCGTCCTGTCAAAGGTCAAATTGACGATCTGATGGGAGAAATCCGCGTCCGCGCCGAGCGTGGGGAGCGTGTGCTTGTGACAACGCTTACAAAAAAAATGGCGGAGGATATCTGCGAGTATCTTGAGATGAATCTGATTCGGGTGCGGTATATTCATCACAATGTGGAGACCATGGAGCGTCAGGAACTGATTCGCGACCTGCGTCTCGGTGTTTTCGACGTGCTTGTGGGAATCAACCTCCTGCGGGAGGGACTGGATATCCCGGAGGTTTCTCTTGTTGCGATTTTGGATGCCGATAAGGAAGGCTTCCTGCGTTCGGAAACTTCGCTGATTCAAACCATAGGGCGTGCGGCGAGAAATGCGGACGGCACGGTCATCATGTATGCTGACACTGTGACGGGGTCTATGGCACGTGCCATTGCCGAGACGGAACGCCGCCGCAAGATACAGACCGCGTATAATGAGGCACACGGCATCATTCCCCAGACGATCCGAAAAGATGTGCGTGCAGTGATTGAAATTACGTCGCGTGATGAAATCACAAAGGCAGAAAAAAATAAAAAAATGACGAAAAAGCAAAAGGAGACGCTGATTGAGCAGCTAACCAAGGAAATGAAAGACGCGGCGGCTGTTCTTGATTTTGAACGTGCGGCTTATCTGCGCGACTCCATTGCAAAACTGAAAAAATAAATTTCGAAAAACCGAAAGGCAATGATTCATGTCAACAAAATCCATCCGCATAAAAGGCGCGAGAGTGCATAACCTTAAAAATATAGATGTTGAAATTCCAAGGGACAAGCTTGTTATTTTTACGGGGCTTTCCGGCTCCGGCAAATCCTCGCTTGCCTTTGACACGCTTTATGCCGAAGGGCACCGTCGTTTTGTGGAGTCGCTTTCCTCTTATGCCAGGCAATTTTTAGGACAGCTTGACAAACCGGATGTTGACTTTATTGACGGATTATCTCCCGCCATTTCCATTGACCAAAAAACCACCTCGAAAAATCCGCGCTCCACAGTCGGAACGGTAACGGAGATCTATGATTATCTGCGATTGCTTTATGCGAGAATCGGGATCCCGCATTGTCCTGTTTGCGGCAAGGAAATCCGGAAAATGCCGACGGACGTTATCATTGAACGGATTATGTCGCTTGCCGTGGGTACGAAATTCATGATCATATCTCCTGCCGTGCGCGGCAAAAAGGGTATGCATGAAAAAGTTTTTGATGATGCGCGCAAAAGCGGATATGCGCGTGTGCGCGTGGATGGTTATATTTATGCACTGGATGAGGTGCCGGAGCTTGATAAAAATAAAAAGCACAGCATTGACATTGTAGTAGATCGACTTGTCATGAAGCCGGATATCCGTCGCCGCCTTTCTGATTCTCTGGAAACAGCGCTTTCTCTTGGAGGCGGTGTTGCGGTTGTGTATTTACCCGACACGGATGAAGAAATGCGTTTTTCCCAGAATTATGCCTGTGAGGAACACGGCATCGCCATGACCGAGCTTTCTCCGCGAATGTTTTCTTTTAACAGTCCGTTCGGTGCATGTGAAAAATGCGCCGGCATGGGGGAAATGCAGGTGGTATCGGAGAGGAAGGTCATTCCGGATACGACGCTTTCTCTGCGGGGCGGTGCGATTGCCGTCAACGGCTTTAAGAGTATGGAGGAAGAAAGCTGGAATGCTCCGCTCATTGAGGCAGTGGGGAAAGAATACGGTTTTACGCTCGATACGCCCCTCTGCGAATATTCGGAGGAAGCAATGCATGCGCTCCTGCGCGGAACTGGCTCAAAGCGTTATCATGTCGTGCGGTATTTCGGCGGAGAGGGACGCGAGACCTATTCGGTGTGGAACGGTGTTCTGAATATCATTGAGACCCGCATCGCGCAGTCCGGAAATGAATATTACAACGAATTTATGGATTTTACGCCTTGCCCCTCTTGTCATGGAAAAAGACTGTCGCCGGAAACGCTTTCCGTGACAGTCGGCGGGCTGAATATTTATGAGCTTTGTTCGCTCAATGTTACACGTGAGATTGCGTTTTTCGACCATCTTGTGCTTGATAAGACGGAGCAGCAGATTGCAAAAGAAATTTTGAAAGAAATCCGCGCAAGGCTTGGATTCCTTCAGAGTGTAGGTCTTGATTATCTGACGCTTTGGCGAAAAGCGGGAACGCTTTCAGGAGGAGAAGCGCAGCGAATCCGGCTGGCAACACAAATCGGTTCCTCGCTTGTCGGCGTCATGTATATCCTTGACGAGCCGAGTATCGGGCTTCATCAAAGAGACAATTCCAAGCTGATTGACACGCTGAAGCGGCTGCGCGATACGGGCAATACCGTAATTGTTGTCGAGCACGACGAGGAAACCATGCTTGCGGCGGATTATATTGTGGATATCGGTCCCGGCGCAGGAATCCACGGCGGAGAGGTAGTTGCCGCCGGTACGCCGGCTGAGGTCATGGCATGCGAGCGCTCCCTTACCGGACAATATCTTTCAGGAAAGATGAAAATTCCGGTGCCGGAATCTCGCCGTCCCGGGAACGGGAAAAAACTGACTGTTGTGGGCGCTGCGGAAAATAATCTCAAAAATATTACAGTGGATTTCCCGCTTGGAAAATTCATTTGTGTTACGGGCGTGTCCGGCTCCGGAAAATCTTCGCTTGTCAACGCAGTGCTGCTGCGGGAGCTTGCACACAGACTCAATCGAGCGACAACTTATCCCGGAAAATTTGAGCGTATTGACGGAATGGAAAATCTTGACAAAGTCGTTTCTATCGATCAAAGTCCGATCGGACGTACACCGCGCTCAAATCCTGCGACCTATACGGGACTTTTCACCGATATCCGCGAGCTTTTTGCGATGACTCCCGACGCAAAAGCACGCGGCTATACCGCAGGACGGTTTTCTTTCAATATCAAGGGAGGACGCTGTGAAATGTGCGAGGGAGACGGTGTGCGATGCATCGAAATGCATTTTCTGCCGGATGTGTATGTTACCTGTGATACCTGTCACGGCAAACGTTATAATCACGATACGCTTGAAGTCAAATATAAGGGAAAAAATATTTTTGATGTTCTTGACATGACCGTTGAAGAAGGACTTTCTTTCTTTGAGAATCATCCGAAAATTTTAAGAAAGCTTCAAACCTTATACGATGTCGGTCTTGGATATATCAAAATCGGGCAGTCCTCGACAACGCTTTCGGGAGGAGAGGCGCAGCGGGTGAAACTTGCAACAGAGCTTGCGCGCCGCGGTACGGGAAAAACGATTTATATTCTTGACGAGCCGACGACGGGATTGCATACGGACGATGTTGCAAAGCTGCTTTTGATTTTAAACCGGCTTTGCGAAAACGGCAATACCGTTCTTGTCATCGAGCATAATCTTGATGTCATCAAGACGGCGGATTATATTATTGATCTCGGCCCTGAAGGCGGAGACGGCGGAGGAACCGTCGTCGCGACAGGAACCCCGGAGCAAATTGCTGCCTGTGAACGCTCCTATACCGGACAGTATTTGAAGAAAATTCTGTAATACTCCCCTGCTTTTTTTAATAAAATATAAAGAATGTTCACATTTTTTCCATATCAGTGACATTTAAAATTGTTATAATAGACCCAATTTAAAATATTTTCAGTTTTAATGATTTTCACAGAACCTTCGGAGGATAATGAAGACATGAAGGGAAACACAAAGACGATAATTCTATATGTTGTCCTGATTGCAGCCTTGATATTGGCCTCTCTCAGTCTGCTGAACAGCAAAAGCGGTGCCGAGGGAATTTCTTATGGCGAAGTGGTCGAGATGTTTCATGACAACAAGGTTACCGAATGCACCATCAGTTCGAGCAACCTGTTAACAATCAAGACGACGGAAATCGGTGAGAACGGGGAAGCAAAGACCTATCAGCTGCGACTGAGAGATCTTACCATGTTCTTGAATGATGTTGATCCGTATATCGATGCACAGCTCGAGCTTCCGGCTGAAGAGCGAACCTTGCAGATGGATAAATTTATCATTGAGGAACCGAAGCAGACCTCATGGCTGATTTCGTTTCTGCCGTATATCATTATTCTTGCCTTGGGCGTAGCATTCTGGTTCTATATGGCCAATAAGCTTTCGGATGGGGAACGCAGAATGACCGCATTTTCCAAAGCGAGAGTAAAGGTGCCGAACAGGGATAAAACACGCGTCTATTTCAGTGACGTTGCCGGTGCAGATGAGGAAAAGGAAGAATTGCGCGAGGTTGTTGAATATTTGCGTGATCCTGCCAAGTACCGCAGGCTTGGTGCAAAGATACCGCGCGGTGTTCTGCTTGTCGGACCTCCCGGAACGGGTAAAACACTGCTGGCAAAAGCGACTGCCGGAGAGGCGGATGTGCCGTTCTTTTCTATCTCTGGTTCCGATTTTGTTGAAATGTATGTCGGTGTCGGTGCTTCCCGTGTGCGTGATTTGTTTGAAACAGCGAAAAAAGCGCCTGCCAGCATTATCTTTATTGATGAGATAGATGCGGTTGGCCGCCGCCGCGGAACAGGACTCGGAGGCGGACACGATGAACGTGAGCAAACGCTCAATCAGCTGCTTGTGGAAATGGACGGCTTTGGCGGACATGACGGTGTTATCGTCATTGCCGCG
>UQNQ01000013.1 GCA_900542425.1 uncultured Eubacteriales bacterium | reverse complement strand
TTGCCACCTACGTATTACCGCGGCTGCTGGCACGTAGTTAGCCGTGGCTTATTCTGCAGGTACCGTCACTTTCTTCTTCCCTGCTTAAAGAGGTTTACAATCCGAAGACCTTCTTCCCTCACGCGGCGTCGCTGGGTCAGGCTTTCGCCCATTGCCCAATATTCCCCACTGCTGCCTCCCGTAGGAGTCTGGACCGTTTCTCAGTTCCAATGTGGCCGTTCAACCTCTCAGTCCGGCTACCCATCGTCGACTTGGTGGGCCGTTACCTCACCAACTATCTAATGGGACGCGAGCTCATCTATGCGCGATGTTACTCTTTGACATCCGATTCATGCAATTCGAATGTGTCATGCGGTATTAGCAGCTGTTTCCGGCTGTTATCCCCCTCGCATAGGCAGATTGCTCACGCGTTACTCACCCGTCCGCCACTAAGTCATTTCTCCCGCTTCCCGAAGGATTAAGTCAAAATGCTTCGTTCGACTTGAATGTGTTAAGCACGCCGCCAGCGTTCATCCTGAGCCAGGATCAAACTCTCTAAAAAATTTGTATATCCTCGATGAAGTCTCCTTCATCGCCGATACCTTCTTTCAGAGCGCTATCTTAGCTTCTTACTTACTAAAGTACTTTGTGTTCAAAGTTTATCAACGAGATCTTGATTCTTTGCTTTTCGTTGTTGTTCAATTTTCAAGGACCGTTCCCGCTCCCTTCGGCTTTCCCCTCTCAGAAGCGGCTCGATTATTCTATCACATCCACTCCCCTCTTGTCAACCCCTTTTCTAAAAATTTTTCTCTTTTCTTTTACTTTTTTCATCTATTCAAATGCATGACCATCACAAAATATGTCAAATTGAAAGCGACTTGATTGAACGGCAACTCCCTGAATCTCCGTATTGTAATCCAAAACAAGCCGCCCTCCTTTTTCAAAGGTCACCGTATTGAGTACACGCTTTGTTGCCACTGTAAATTCAAACACAGCAAACCCGGCATTATAATTTCCGCTATATCTCTCCCGTTCGGAAAACGTCATTACAGAGGAAACCACGCCTTCCCTGATCAGTGTTACAACACCACAGTCGGAAGTATCAAAGGAAAGCGTATTGACCGCAGGCCCGTCTTCTCCCATAATTTCATCGTATCGGATTTCAATGCGTCCTTTGTCATATGTCATCAGACCATCTCCGGTAATCCGAATATGATCTCGATCTTTTTCGTCTCCCTCGCCGCGGCTCACCACCGCAAAAATTTTGATTTTGACTTTTCGTTTCATCATTTTAAATAAAAATATGTCGGACGGACAGATTCCCGTCCATCCGACTCTTTCCTTATTAATATAATATATTTTTCAAAATACAAAACACAGTGCAGTGATTGACGCCGTAAAACAGCTCTGTTTATCGGACCTCGATCAAACTTTCACACCACATGGAAGGTGCTTCATATCCGAGAAGATTCACCGTTGTCGCCGCAACATTAGCAAGCCCCATCCCATCCGCCTTTTTCATCATATAGCGATCAGAATAAAAATTGTCATATAAAATACAAGGAACAGGATTCAGCGTATGACTGGTTTTTGCTTTCGGAGTACCGTCCGTATTCTTCTTCATACCGCCCTTTTTATCCGTCTCATACATCTCATCGGCATTTCCGTGATCCGCAGTAATAATCGCCACGCCATGCGCTGCATCTACCGCTTTGAGGATTCTGGCAAGTTCAAGATCCAAAGACTCTACGGAAATTACCGTTGCTTCGTAATTTCCCGTATGCCCGACCATATCGCCGTTCGGGAAATTGGCTCTAATATAACGGTATTTTCCGGATTCAATCGCCTCGATCACCTTATCTGCAACCAGAGCACATTGCATCCATGGGCGCTGTTCAAAAGGAACGATGTCAGACGGAATTTCCACATAGGTCTCGGTTTTCTCATCAAATTTTCCGCTCCGGTTTCCGTTCCAAAAATATGTCACATGCCCATATTTCTGCGTCTCAGAAACTGCAAACTGCGTCACACCCGTTCCGGCAAGATATTCCCCCATTGTATTGGAAATAGCAGGCGGAGCCACAAGGTAACGGGAAGGTATATGCAAATCACCGTCATATTCCAGCATACCGGCATAAATTACTTTCGGAACACGAATCCTGTCAAATTTATCAAAATCAGAGCCTCCCTCAAAGGCTTTTGAAATTTCAATTGCACGGTCTCCGCGGAAATTGAAGAATACCACACTGTCTCCGTCCTCGATCGTTCCGACCGGCTTACCGTCTTCCGCAATAACAAACGCCGGGAGATCCTGATCGATTGCACCTGTTTCGGTGCGATATGTCTCAATTGCCTCCTCTGCAGACGCAAACTGCCTGCCATCGCCAAGCACATGCGTATGCCATCCTGCTTCTACCATTTTCCAGTTGGCCTCATAGCGGTCCATCGTGATTTTCATTCTGCCACCACCGGAAGCAATCTTCACATCAAATGACGTATCGCGCAGAGAGGCAAGGAAAGCCTCAAACGGACGGACATACTCAAGCGCCGAGGTTTCCCCGACATCCCGTCCGTCAAGCAGAATATGAACCCTGACGACACCAACGCCGTCCGCCTTGGCACGCTCTATCATCGCTTTCAGATGGTCGATATGCGAATGAACGTTTCCATCTGAAAACAGTCCGATAAAATGGAGAGTGGAGCGGTTTGCCTTACAGTTATCAACAAGCACTCTCCAAGTCTCCCCCTCAAACATCCTTCCGGTTTGAATGGATTCGCTGACAAGCTTTGCCCCTTGCGCAAATATCTGACCGGAACCAAGAGCGTTATGTCCTACCTCGGAATTACCCATGTCATCGTCCGACATAAGCCCTACCGCCGTACCATGCGCACGCAGACTCGTCCACGGATATTTTTCCATCAGCATATCGAGCGTCGGCGTATACGCATTTTTTACCGCATTGCCGGGACCGTCCGGTGCAAGCCCGATACCATCCATCACAATTGTTACAACAGGTCCCTCAACGCCGATTTCTTTTTTCAGTCGATTCAGTTTTACCATATATATTTCCTTTCTGTACAAGCGTTTCATTCGAAGTTTATTATATCGCATCTCCGTTTTTCTGTCAATCATTTCTCTTGACATCACAAAAAAATCATAGTAAAATCTACAACAGAGAAAAACAGAATCGCAACGAAAGGCGGGGAAACAGAATGGAAGCCCTATATTTTCTGACAGCGCTGGGTATTCTTTATTTCTGTATCATTCTGCCTCAAAAGCGCCGCAGAAACTTTCGGAGAAATCTTCGCGGTGAAAGGAGAATCCTCATGAATGAACTGATAGAAACCATGATTGGGAAGCGATGTGAAATCACAGGAGACATTTCCGCAAACTGTATCGGAACCATTCTCTCCGCCAAGGAAAACTGGATTGAAATCGAGGATGATAAAGGAAGAAAACGGCTCTTGAACCTTTCCTATGTTTCCTCTATCCGAGAATATCCCAAAAAAGAAAAATAAGCAAAACGCCTTATTTGTTCCGCCCAAACCGCAAAGGAAAATCATGATAAGAAAGCCGGAGTTGTTACTCCGGCTTTTCCTATTTTAGAAATTTCTTTTTGCCTGCGGACATTTTTCTATCAGAAATCGCTCTAAAGAAGCGACATCGCCATATATCAAATCCTCTTTTCTGAAAAAGACCGCTGACCTATTCTGCATATATAAAATATAAAGATTTTTCGTTCTTGCAAGCTGATAAAACTTTTCATATGCAATCTCAATTTTTCCATTTGTGGACATATTCACTATCATGATACGATCCTCAAAGAAAAGCTGCTCATTTTCTGCAGGCGCTCCATATAAACCTTGATAGTGACGATATTGTCTGCCGGCAACGATATAGGGAAGATAGAAGAAATAACCGGCAAAGAAAATCATGATTGCCGCCATAATGCTAAAAAATATCCAATCTCTATCTACCAAACCTGAAATAACAGCCGGAAGCCATAATATCCCCGCGATACACGCCAAAGCCCGGGATTTGAAAGCAGCGTTTTTCTGAAACGCAATTAACAGCTCCTTTGTCCACACACAGTGCGTTTTAAAAAGAGGCTCTGTCTGTTCCGAAATTTCATTTTTTTCTTCTTCCTGCATAATATTCTCCTTTCCCATCTTTTCGCGATGCTTTCCATTTAAATGCGAAATTCTTCCACTATCTCCTCGATGCATGAAAGAAAAGCTTCTTCTCCGAACGTGTTGATTTTGAAAAACACAGCGCCGCTCCCTCCTGCTGTAATAGCAGAGAGAAACAGTCCTTCCGGCGAATCAAAAAGCGTCACGTTTAAGCTGAGACGGTTTCCGCCAAGCATGCTGTAACGTTCAAACACACGTACCGCACAGCGTACATTTCCCGAACGGAAATCACTACTGTCCTCAAGGCTTGCCGATGCACTGCCATTCAAAATCCCATCTTCGATTTTGTCCAGTATCCCGTTAAAAGAACCGTTCAATCTGCATTCAAGTTTTGCCATAGCTCCGGCTCCTTTCCCTACTCGATATGGAATGAAAAGTCAAACCGCTCATCAAGAAAAACATACTTCTCCGGAAGCGCCGGCCCACAGCTGTTCGTTCCGATTCCGCCGACCTTATAACTCATAAGAAGATGAATGTTTTGATCCGGGACAAGTTCATGGCGGTGCGCGGTGTCCGTCAGCATCTCCGCAGAAAAATGCAGTGCGGAAAATTCAAAATGATCGCTTTCAAAGCGCACAGAATCCTTATCCGAGGAAAGTGTGACATACTTTGCGCCGATATGATTGCCGCATTCCTGAGGTTTTATCATCGGCTCATATTCGTCTGTCACGGTGCCCCGGTAAACGCCGTATCTCGCATGATTTTGAAAATCAATATAACAGGATTTCGGTCCTTTTGCAAAATATTCAAGCTGCTCAAATTCCGGACGCAGAACAAATTCTGCCGCGAAACGGGGCATCTGGGTAACCAGCATATCCGGATGTTTCTCCGCATGCACGGCGACATCAATTCCGTCGGCTTTCAAGGTATAAACCACTTTCATCTGATACATAGGGAAACGAGCGGGTGCGCCCAAACTGCCGTCAAAAGAGATCACTGCCTCCGTTCCTGTGTATTTCACCTCGGAGGACAAAACATGCAAAGCGGCATACCGAACAAACTCGTTTTTCCAGTTACGGGGATTTACATACATATCGTTATCCGTCGGCGCGCGCCATGCCATAAAGCGGGTAGGAGCAGCAAGAAGCTCTTCTCCGTTCTTGCGGATGCTGACAAACGTGCCGCGAGCACGGTCAACGGTCACACAGAAACCATCCGAAACCATTTCCGTATAGCGTACTCCATCTGAAACGGAAATCCTGCCCTCCGGTACCTTTTTCACCGGTACCTCGATTTGGGTCGGAACTGCCAGCTGATCAAAGCAAACCTCCTCCCCCGCTTTCGCATAGGGAGTATCTTTTTTGTATCTTACCGATATATTAAGAAAACACGGAAACACGGAAGTTTTCGGCAATTCGTCAATACGAACAGTCACGGTTTCATGAGGTCTGACATCAAGAGGAAGCGTTCCGCCCGACAGGATCCGTTCCCCGTCTGCAATCGTATATTCTGCGGTAAACCATTCTCCGGCGCAGACAAAATCCATCGCATTCCAAAGTCGGAGTTCCCCTTTGGTGATGTCCGCCCAATCCGCTCTTATGGGACGGAACACTTCGGATAGTTCATCGAGTCCGATATGCGGTGTGCGGTCAGGATAGCAAAGTCCGTCCGCGCAGAAATTTCCGTCGTTCGGTACCTCGCCGTGATCGCCTCCGTAAAGATAAATCGGCATGCCATCCTTTTCACCGGCATATACTGCATGATCCGCCCATTCCCATACACACCCGCCGATGAGACGGGGATATCGGTAAAAAAGCTGCTGATAATCCTCAAGTCCGCCGGGACCCATGCCCATCGCATGTGCATATTCGCAGAGAAAATACGGACGGGAATCTTCTTTTTCATTTCTTCCCTCCGTCTCGACGGCCTCAAGGGTAGGATACATATAGCTTACCACATCGACGCATGCATCAATCGGTTCCTCGTGTGTCTCCGAAAAGCGCGGTACAGAGGTCGTCCCTTCGTAATGGATCAGTCTTGTGGAGTCTGTTTCCCGAATTTGTTCCGCCATCGCGACATGATTTTCGCCGAAATGACTTTCATTTCCAAGCGACCACATAATCACGCTCGGCGCATTTTTATCCCGTGCGACAAACCGAGCAGCCCGGTCAAGATATGCCGCACGCCACAAGGAATTGCCCGAAATCTGTCCTGAAGGATTTTTTCCGCGGAAAGCAAGCTCTGTTCCATGCGCCTCAATATCGCATTCGTCTATCACATAAAAGCCAAGCTCATCGCACATTTCAATCATTTCCGGACACGGAGGATAATGCGAGATACGGATACAATTGATATGGCGCCGCTTCATAAGACATAGCTCATTCCAAAGCTCCTTTGCTGTCACCGTGTAACCGTTTTTCGGATGGGTGTCATGGTGATTGACCCCTTTCAGCTTTATCGGCGTGCCATTGATGAGAAGCGCACAGTCCTCTCCGACCGAAATATCACGGAACCCAAACTTTTTATAGATATATTCCCCTCCGAAAGAAAGAAGGATTCCGTAAAGATTCGGGGTCTCCGCCGTCCAAAGAAGCGGATTTTCAATTCCGTCATGGATTTCCTTTCCATAGGGGTCGAACAAACGCACCGTCAGTTCATCAGACAACGTTTCGCAGTCACCGGAAAGGGAAAGATCAATATCGACCGTACCGTCCGACTTGGTCGTCAAGAAAAAATCACGGATATGAAGTGTCGGACGGGCAAGCAGATACACATTTCGGAAAATACCGTTAAAGCGGAAAAAATCCTGATCCTCAATATATGTACTGTCACTGTACGTCAGAACAGCGACCGTAATTGTATTTTCTCCGTCACGCAGATAAGCAGTCACATCAAACTCCGACTGAATGTGCGAGCCCTTTGACATTCCAACATACTTATCGTTGATATAGACAATAAATTCCGAGCATACGCCATCGAACATCAAATACACACGATCGCCCTGCGGCGCCTCAAAACGGCGTTTATATACGCCGACGGGTGTATCAAGCGCAACATACGGCGGCATATAGGGGATGGGGTAATTGACATTGGTATACTGAATTTTGCCGTAGCCGTAGCATTGCCAGCAGGACGGCACCGGAATTTTGTCGGTATATTCAATTTCCGAAGGATCTTCCGGCAAATCCAGCATTGTCTCAAAATACCGGAAGCTCCATTCTCCGTTCAAAGAAACATACCGGTCACCGGTTCCTCCGGAAATGGCAGACTCCGCTGTCCCGTGAGGAATATAAAAGGCCCTTGGTTCACATCGGTTCTCTCCGGTATTTTGGGGATCGAATGAAAACTTTTCTTGCATAAATATTCTCCGTTCCGCCGCCCAAGGCGGCAAATATAACTTTGGATAGGCTTTCCGTATCCGGCGCCGTTCAAATCTCGATAGTTTCGGGATCAAAATCGTCGGGATTTTTCCCGGGATCCTGTTCCGGCGGCAGCTGAAAATCTTTGCTTTGATAAAGATCCGGAAGGCGCTTCCCGCCTCCATCCTGTAAAAGAATTCCCAGCGCCGTCATATAGGAACGGATGATCTCACGCGGCGTAATCAGCGTCTGTGCACCCGTACGCGAAAGCATATAATAAAGAAAATCCCGCATCTCCTCCATGGTAACGTCTACCGCTCCATAACCCTCGGCGAACAATCCCGTCACACGCACCATCAAGGCCAGCAGCTCGTCATCGGAAAGTCTGGAAAGTCTCATGACAGGTCCCAAAAGACCGCCGCAGGCAGCATTCCCGCCAAACATCGTATCGACAAGACGCGAGCGCAGCGCCTCATAGCTGAAAAGCCCACGCCGCGGATCCTCCAAAAACTGCGGTGTACCGGCAAAAATCATCTCAAGCCCCATCGCTTTTCCCTGCAGTGTGTCATTGAAAACAGACAGAATTTTTTCATAATTGTTTTCCCGTGACACACGATTCGGAATTTTATACAGATTGACGCATTCATCTATGAAAACAACCAGGCCCTCATATCCGATTTTCTGTGCAAATACTGCTGTCAGCTTGATATAATCGTACCAATTCTCGTCATCAATGATGCCGGATACCGAAAGGGACGCACGAGCCTCGGTTTTTGTACCAAATTCTCCTCGAAGCCAGCGCAGGCAGTCGCTTTGGAGCCGTTCATCTTCCGCACGCCATGCCCGATAATAAGTGTCAATTACCCTTGCAAAATCAAATGCACCGATTCCTGTTTCCATCTCGCGCAGAACCGAATAAATTCTCTTTGAAATCTCTTTTTCAAAATCAGCAGAATCCGGTGATATTCCCGTCTGTGCGACCTCATATTGGATATCAGAAAGCCATTTTGAAAGTATCTGTGCAAGTGCACCGCCATCCGGCGATGCCTTGGACGACAGATTTTTCATCAGTTCTCTATAAGTGGCAAGTCCGCCTCCGTTAGATGAGGAAAGGCGGCGCTCCGGAGACAGGTCCGCATCTGCGCAGAGAAAGCCCCGGTCAAGCGCATATCCCCGCATCAGCTGAATTAAGAAGCTTTTCCCGCTTCCATATTTGCCAATCAGAAAACGCGTCGCGGCACCGCCGTTCGCCACCGCATCCAAATCCCTGCAAAGTGCGGAAATCTCTCCCGTGCGTCCGATTGCAATATATTTTGCGCCGGAACGCGGAACAACTCCTGCCGCCATGGAAGCAAGCAAAGAAGTCAGGATCCGTTTCGGAATTTTTACCGTTCTTTCCTTTTCCTGCATCACTCTGTATCCTCCAGAAACTCTGAAAGAGCCCCAAGAAGCTCTTCCTCATATTCATCAATCAGGGTAAAATCACTGTCAATGACTTCATCGCCGATATGCTCTGCGGCGGTTTCATTGATTGCGCCTTTTAACATTTCCGGCATCACACCGGAAGCACGGCAAAACACGGTGAATTCTCCTTTTGCCGCAGCGAAAATCGCCCGCCGCTGCAGGGGACTCAGCGCCTTCAAGAATGAAACAAAATCTCCGCTAGGTCCGTCATCCCATGACGGGACCGGAACAGCAGGCGTCGACGCTTCCCGGGTCGTCTGGGGTATGTCTTCCCCACTGACCCCATCCAGAAGCTCTGCCGTATCCCACGCATCCCGTTCGATTTCAAGTGCCCTTGTGATATCGGCAGGGCCTTTATTTTCCGGCTCGTAAAGCGCAAGATACGCCGCCTCATTCTCCTCCGTTTTTTTACGACGGCTTACAAATCTGTCAGGATAAATTCCGTCGAAATAATCTGATATCGCCTGTTTCAGACGCTCATCCACGCCAGTCGGCGAAAATCTTGATTTAATAGAGAAAGCCGCACGCAGCTGATTCTCACAAAGCTTTATGACGCCGGTTGTCAGCTGTTTCATTTCATAGGAACGCTTCAGCGGAAACAAAACAAGCTCGATTTTAAATTTTACATCGCGACAGGCAACCGCGCCGGAAAAACTATCCCGGCTGACACGCACGGGATGCACGCCAAAATCCTCGGGAGACGGCGAAACAAACCGATTCAGCACATAAGCGGCAGCTTTCGGAATATGTGTATCAAATGCATCCCTGTGCTCCGCATAATATTTGCTATTTCGAAAATCATAGGCGGAAAGAGAGCGAATCAGAGAAAACGACAGTTCTCCGTTTGTAAGATAAAATTCCGGCAACGTAACCTTTCCCGCAATTTCACCGGCAAACTCCCCGACGATTTTCCAGTCCGGCACCACGCCGTAAATCAAACAATAATCACACAGCCATTCTCCGATATATTTGTCAAGGTATCGATAATTCTGACGATATGCCCCCCACAATTTAGAAAGAAGCAATGCCCCCTCTGCAGGCGGAATCTTATCGGGCAGATTGATAATCTCATAAATATACAGAAACAAATAACTGTTATCCGTTTTAATATAATGTTCTTTTCGCACCTCATCGCGGAAATAAAGATAATATGCTGTCTGCGCCGAATCCATCTGATCATACTGCGGCATATAAGAAAAAAAGTAAACATATTCACATTCCGGATGACTTCGCCCGAAATACCGCAGCGCATCATAACGGAATTTGGTGTAAAAACGAAAATCTGCCGGCCATGGATTGATTTTCACCTTTTGAATCAACCCTGAATCAGGACAAAACTCCCGTATCGTTTGTGCTTTTTGCAAAGGCTCTGCTCTGCGAGCCGGAATTCGAAAGCCGTTTTCTGCCGGGCCTTCTTCACTTACTGAAACGGTAACGGGCTCTGGCGCTAAATGACCCGGGCGCATTTTTTGCGGGGAACGGCGAGGCAGCATATTGCCGATATCCCAGAAAGCATCTATATTTTCATCATGCTGCGGCAAGACGGCTCTCTCCTTTCCCAACTGTATGACTTATGAATGTATATATCGTCATCATATTTAATTAATTGTATCACAATCTGATATTTCTGTCAACCGTCTTGCCATTTTCATTCAGTAAATGATATAGAGCTATCATAGCAGATATCAACCCTGACTCCTATTTTTATTTTTCATTTTAAATTTTTTCTGCTTCTGTATCCGAGTTAAACGGAAGAACTCACAAGCCTGCATAACATAAAATCTTCAAATCAAAAACACCTACTGCAGTCAGACCTTCAAAGGTCAAATTACAATAGGCGTTTTTTTCAGTTTAAAATGATATAAAACGATATCTTCTGCTTCCGTGAATCAAGATGAAATTGTTAAAAATCCACCAATCCCGCATAAAGAAAGATTTTTTATTATATTCGTTTCAAAAGTAACTCATGTATCAAGCTATATTTTCTCCTATTTTTATATGAATTCAACTTTTTGTCTTATTTTGAATGGTTCCATTAAGCATTTCTTGAAAGCTCTAAGCTTTATAAAAGATACTTTACCAAATTATAAAAAGCTGTTTTTCATATAAGAGAGAAGCATTTACACTATTTTTCATCCGTCTCAAAAGATGGTTTTCCGGAATTTCGCTTCAATAAAGCTCTTTTATGATATCCACACATTTATCAATACCCAATTTTCCACTGTTCAGAGCAATATGATAATTCTGAGCATATCCCCATTTCATATTGGTATAAAACCGGTAATATGCCGCACGGCGCTTATCCTTGTCTTTCAAGCGTTGTTCGGGAGACACATCACGTTCCCCGTATTCCTTTACAATACGCTCTGCCCGAAAATCCATATCCGCATGAATAAAGACTTTCAAGCAATCAATCTTATCTCGGAGAATATAATCCGCACATCTTCCCACGATAACGCATGCTCCCTTCTCTGCAAGCTCCGTAATAACCTTATACTGAATTTCCCAAAGATAATCTTCATTGGTAGGACCAAATGTCCTGTTTGGCAGAACAGATGCAAAAAATCCGCTGGGAGCATATTCACCGGCATCCTTTATGTAGTTTTCATTGAAGCCGCTTTCTAATGCAATTTTTTGGATCAGTTCACTGTCATAACAAGGAATTCCCAGTTTCTCTGCCACTTTTTTACCGATCGTACGACCGCCGCTGCCAAATTCACGACTGATTGTAATAACTTTGTTTTCCATATCTTTTAATCTCCTTCCGATAAAAGCTTTTCACTGGCTTGATTGGTCTGATCATGCAAAGCGGGCACCTGCTTTAACTTTTTCATCTCATATATGATCAACGTCAGTGAAAGAATAAATGCCAGTCCATCCGCAACAGGTCCCGACCAAAGAACGCCCGTTACCCCCATAAATTTCGGAAGAATAATTGCCGCGGGTATAAGGAAAATAATCTGTCGTGACAGTGTAACAGCAGCGGATTTCACCGGTTTGCCGACAGCCTGCAAATAAATCGCTGCTACTGTTTGAAAGCCGTTCAGCGGACAAAGCATCAGAAAGACACGGAAGCACATAACAGCGAATTCATTATAGAGATCCTCCTCGGCACCAAACAGCAAAACAACGCTCATTGGAGCGAACTGGAAAATAAAGAAGCAAATTACCGCCACTACTTCTGCCGCGGTGATTGCAAGTTCAAAAGCCTTTTTTACCCGTGCAAAGTTTTTGCATCCGTAATTGAAGCCGATAACCGGCTGTGCCCCAATGGCAATACCGACCAGAATAGAAAGCATCATCTGATTGACCTTCATTACGATGCCCATTGCTGTCATGGGAATATCCGGACCATACACAGAAGATTCACCATAATCTGTCAGCAGATTATTAAACAACACCATTACAATCGTAATAGCAATCTGAGTAATGAAGCTGCTGACACCAAGACTCAATACGTTCCCACAGGTTCTCCCTTTCAAGCGGAGTGCAGAAGCATCAAAGCGTAAATTTTTAAACCGTGAAATATATATAACAGATACAATAAAGGACGCAACCTGTCCCATCACCGTGGCAATCGCAGCACCCTGAACCCCCATATGAAATACAAAAATAAAAATCGGGTCAAATATCGTATTGATAACTGCGCCAAGCAGCATAGAAAACATGGCAAACTTAGGACTGCCGTCTGCACGAATCATCGAATTCAACGCCGTCGAAATCATCGTAAAGGGCAGACCTATGGCAATGATATAGCCGTATTCCAAAGCATAAGGGCGCAGCGTGTCCGTTGCACCAAACAACGTCAAAATCGGGTTCATAAATGCTAAGGAAACGACTAGCATAACGACACCGGCAATCGTCACCATTACGACGGAATTGCCTACACCCTTTTTTACGCTGGCAAGATCTTTTTCACCAAGCTTCAGACTCAGATAAGCAGCGCCTCCGTCACCAATCAGCACCGCAAACGCCAAAGCAATAATTGTGAGCGGAAACACTACGTTGGTAGCGCCGTTACCGAGATATCCAACGCCCCAACCAATAAATATCTGGTCCACAATGTTATACAGTGCGTTCACCAAAAGCGAAATTACGCACGGGACAGCGAATTTCACGATTAATCGCCCGATTGGTTCTGTTGCAAAAGGACTTTTGTTTTCTGATAATGTTTTTTCCATCTTTGCTTATTCTCCTTATTAGGTAACTAGTTACGTATTTGTTCAAAAAGCAGGCAGTGAGCCAAGATAATCCCCTTGGCACACTGCCTGTGGAATTTAGCTGTTTCTCATTCTGAAATATTTTTCAGAATCATGTCTGTCATTTGAAGCAACGTTTCCTTTTGCTCTTTCGTGAAACCCCGACACAACTCCGACAGAACATCTTCATCCTGTGCAAGAATCACTTTATGAATTCCAGCCGACCGCTCCGTACAAGTAATTTTCTTGTATCTCCGGTCTTTTGTGCTGGGAACACATCGAATAAATCCCTTGCTCTCCAACCTCTGAATCAGACGTGTCATTGCCGGATGAGTGACATGCTCGATGCGTTCCAGATCATTCTGATGGATTTCGGTTTCTCCAGCTTCCTCCAAACGGCTGACGGAACCCAACACACGAAGCTGAACAGATGTCAATCCCATCATACAAGCTTTTTCATCCATTTTTTTACGAAAAGCTCGATTAATAATAGCGATTTTTAATCCGAAAGGCATCATGCCTGTCATCACCTCGCTTTTGCAAATAAGTAACCTATTACTTATTATATTCGTTCCGATGATTTTGTCAAGGCGAATAGAAGAAATAAAATAAAATTTCATGGATTTATTTTTCGTAATTACAGGGAAATACAGACTTGGATCCCCGTTTAAGCCAAGAACAGCATCCGCAATCCATTTTGCACTGATACAAAATTTACCGCAAACATAAGAGAAAAAACGATTACCAATTATAAAGCAATTTTTTGTAAAAACATATCGAATAGAAAATAATTTTATTATTTCTATGAAAATGATGCTTTGAAAAAAGCAACATATCAAATTCCGTCAAACAACAGCAGGAATATTCTTTCTTCTCTACGATAGTGCCATCCCCACAAACGACAATGCCGATAGCATATAGCAAATAAAAGAGTCCGGACGCGAATTGCGTCCGGACTCAGTCATGGCGGAGAAGGAGAGATTTGAACTCTCGCGCCGGTTTAAACCCGACCTACACCCTTAGCAGGGGCGCCTCTTCGGCCAACTTGAGTACTTCTCCGAATTTCATTTCCAATATAATAAATCCTCTACTCAATGCAAAAATACAAATGTCCGTAGAAAATATATTATCATAAAACTTATATTTTGTCAAGCAGATTCCTAAATTTTATTTTATAACCTTTTTGTCGTATTATCCAAATAACAACCGAAAAATGCGCAAATAGAGATGATCCATGTAAACACTGAGCAATACATATAAAGCATCAAAACAAGTATCATCTCTATTTGTGCCTAAATAGAAAATATAAAGCACAAAACTCGGCAAACCGAATGCCTTTTCATAGATAACCAAGACAAAAAGCAGATACCTATACAGTCATTTTTTTGTTTATATAACAAAATATCAACAGCTCTGCATGGCTTGCCGACTGTCTTTTTCCATTCACAATATTTGAAAATCTGTTATCTGGAGAAGATGATTCTCTCATTGTCAAACATCTTTGCAAGCGCCCAGACACCCAATGCCGTGTAAAACACATTGGAAAGCGCACAAATGAGGATATGTGTCGGAACTACATCAAAAGAAAGTACTGACACCATACACTGAACACTGTTATAAAACGGAATCAAATAGACGGCTGGATTTTGCGACGCAGAATTTCCGAACATTGCCGTAATACCAATCGCCATCACAAGAATCATCAGCGGCATCACATAGCTTTGTGCTTCTTTGGTGGTTTTCGCAAATGCGGAAATGATAGAAATAGCGGTGATGATAAGCAAAACCGTAGATAAAATCAAAAGCAGAAGTAAAAGATATTCTCTGACGCCATACACACTTGCATCGACAAAATCCGCACCGCCCATCAGTTTCGGGAAAGAAAGAATGGTTCCGAGCGCGCTAGATACTCCGGATAAAAGTGCAACTATGGCAAGTGCTGCAATTTTTCCGATGGCAAGGTCACGCCGGCGGATTGGTGTAATAAGAATGGTTGTGATTGTCCCGCGTTCCTTTTCTCCCGCGATGGATTCAGGTGCCACTGCCATACAGCCGGAAAACAGGAAAATCATCAATAACATCGGCATCAAGGATGCAAAAAGCGAAGCTGCCGTATCCTCCTCGGTTGCAAGGTCATAGATTCCATTCCCGGCATTGACATCAAATTTATTGGAAATGGAATATTCATAATCATTGAGCAGGTTTATCATATTCTGATATGTGGCTGATGAACTTTTGCTCGATGAATTATAATAAATCTCCACATTCGGCGCATCGCCGGTACCGGCCACATAATCCGCAACCAAATCATCGAAATACATCGGAAAAACGACAAACAGATTCTTCTCGCCTTTCGCAATCATTTCCTTATATTGTTCGGTATCATCGCGGTTAACTCGAGTAAACACAAGTGAGTAATCCTCATCCATATCGGCAACCGAGCCCGGCAGACTCACGACCAATACTTCATTGACCCCCTCTTCTGGGCTGTACATATTGGTAAGGGCAGTCCCCATAAAGGTATACATGATATATATCAGAATTCCGGGCATGAAAATGGTAGTA
Source organism: uncultured Eubacteriales bacterium (assembly GCA_900542425.1). GTDB lineage: Bacteria > Bacillota > Clostridia > Oscillospirales > CAG-272 > QALR01. The sequence goes on along the minus strand of UQNQ01000013.1, from coordinate 33,002 downwards.
AAAATCAGACGCTTATCCGTGAAAAATCGGGTGAGCTCTTTTTTCATAATCGTAAGAATACCGTTTTTCATATCTGCGCACCCATCCTTTCCGCATAAATATCAAAGAAGCTGTCCTCCAAAGATTTTCCGCCGCAAAGCTCAGGAAGTGTGCCGCAGGCGGCCATTTTCCCATCAATGATGATGCCGGCACGGTCGCATATTTTTTCAATCAGGCTGAAGATATGAGTCGAAACAATTACCGTTTTGCCCTGTTTTTTCAAATCAACAAGAAAATCCGTTACTACTTTTGCCGTTAAAACATCGAGTCCGTTGGTCGGTTCATCAAAAATAATGATAGCGGGGTCATGAACAATGGAAATCACAATTGACGCTTTTTGCTTCATACCGGTAGAAAGGTTCGCTACCTTAATCTCGGCAAATTCTCCAATGCCGAAGCGGTCGAAGAGCTCACGTTTACGCGTATCGCGCACATCCGCAGGCACGCCGTGCAGTTCGGCAAAGAAATCGAACAAATAATTCGGCGTGAAATAATCTTCCAGCTTCAGCTCTCCTGTTAAAAAACCGATATTACGGCGTACTGCATCCGGTTCCCGCATAATGTCATATCCCATAACCTGAGCCGTACCCGAATCGGGACGAATCAGGGTCGACAGCATCCGCAGCGTCGTCGTTTTTCCTGCTCCGTTCGGTCCCAGAAGCCCAAAAATTTCTCCTTCTTTTACAGAAAAAGATAAATGATCGACAGCTGTTTTTGTTTTACAACCGGTTGCCTCAAGTTTCTGCTGCTTAGCGGAGAGACGGAATGTTTTGGTAAGCTCTCTCACCGTTAGAAATTCCTCCATAATGAACCTCCGTTTTTGTTCGTTTATGTCTGATTACGGATTTTTCCTCAGCCATTTTATCATACCATTTTATATTTGTCAAACCATATATACTTTACAAGATAAAGAAAAAATCCTATTTCAGAAAAAAGAAAAGTACCCCCGTGAGGGGGTACCCCGTGAGAGATTCTTGTGTTCGCTATAGCGGATACAAGAATCCGAATTGCCCAAAGCAATTCGCTTTTTCTTTATTTTATCATCATTGTTCTTTTTTGTCAATTCCGGACTGTCGTTACCCCAATTTACCTCTTATGACGCAAATCATGGTTTTATCTTTTTCCGCTTTTTCGTATCAAAAATTCTTTTTCCAGCACCGTATTTTCTGCAAGACACACAAAACTTCAATGGTATTTGGAAAGAAAATTTTTCGGTTTTATTCCCGTTTTCTCATTTATATAGTGTCGGATTTCCGGATTTGGCTTTTCAAAATTGAAATTTTTATCACCTAATATCGCTTTTATAAGAAAAGAAGAAGGATCACATGATCCTTCTTCTTTTTTTGCTGTTGGTTTCAAACACAGTCCTTGTTGGATAAACCCAGTTTTCTTGTGTATCTCTCTGAAAAGATAGTGCCAAAGCAGATTTAGAATATTTCAAAAAGCATTCCCCTGTTTTTATGCTTTTTCCATATCCTCGCGCACTTCCTTAAAGCATTTTACAATATAGTCGAGCTCCTCCTTGGTATGCGCAGCAGAAACCTGCGTACGGATTCTCGCCTTACCTTTCGGTACAACAGGATAGGAAAATGCCACGACATAAACGCCCTTTTCCATCATGCGGCGCGCCATCTCACCAGCCGTGCGTTCATCATAGAGCATAATCGGCACAATCGGATGAACGCTATCAATGATGTCAAAATTCGCATCTGTGAGAAGTTTTCTATAGTACTTTGTGTTTTCCTCCAAACGATCGCGAAGCTCCGTCGTTTCGGAAAGCATATCGATTAACTTCGAGGTTGCCGCCGCAATGGCAGGTGCAAGCGAATTCGAGAACAAATACGGGCGGCTGCGCTGACGCAGAAGCGAGATGATTTCACGTCTGCCCGAGGTAAAACCGCCGGACGCTCCGCCAAGTGCCTTGCCGAACGTGGATGTGATGATATCCACTCTTCCCATCACACCGCAGTATTCGGCAGTACCCTTTCCGTGTGCACCGACAAATCCGGTCGCATGGCTGTCATCCACCATGACCAGCGCATGATATTTATCCGCCAGATCACAAATGCCGGCAAGATTCGCGATAATGCCGTCCATTGAGAACACGCCGTCTGTCGCAATGAGCTTGATTCGAGCACCGTTTTGATCTGCCTCGATCAGCTTATTCTCCAAATCCTTCATATCGTTATTGTGATAACGGTAACGCGCCGCCTTGCAAAGCCGCACGCCGTCAATGATGCTTGCATGGTTGAGCTCGTCGGAGATAACCGCATCCTCCGCCGTCAAGATCGTTTCAAACAGTCCTCCGTTCGCATCAAAGCAAGAGGAATACAAAATCGTATCCTCTGTGCCGAGGAACGCGCTGATCTTCGACTCCAGCTCCTTATGAATATCAAGTGTTCCGCAGATAAAGCGGACAGATGCACAACCAAATCCGCGCTTCTGATAGCAATCGCACGCCGCGTCAATGAGCATTTGGGAATCCGCAAGTCCAAGATAATTATTGGCACACATGTTGATCATATGCTCACCGTCTGCGGCGGTTATCTTTGCGCTTTGCGGGGACGCGATGACGCGCTCATCTTTGAAAAGTCCGTCCGCTTTGATTTTCTCCACTTCACTGCTGTAAAATTTCAGTGCTTCCGTCTTTGTCATGATTCAAAACCCTCCATGCCGCAAAAGCGGCCCGTATTTTAGTGCAGTTTCGTCCAGTCAAGGACAACCTTGCCGGAATTGCCGCTGTTCATTGCTTCAAAACCTTTCTCAAAATCACGCACATCGAAATGATGCGTAATAATCGGAGAAATATCAAGCCCACCTTCAAGCATCGCAGACATTTTATACCAAGTCTCAAACATCTGACGTCCGTAGATACCGCGGATGTTGAGGCAGCGGAATACGACCGTTTCCCAGTTGATCTGCATGTCCTTTTTCGGAATGCCAAGCACGGCGATACGGCCTCCGTTTTCCATATTGTCGATCATCTGGTTGAAAGCGACTGCACTTCCAGACATTTCAAGTCCAATATCAAAGCCCTCATGGATATTCAGCGATTTCATCACCTCGGTGAGATCCTCTCGTTTGGTGTTGACCGCTACGACACCGAATTTTCTTGCGAGCTCCAGTCTGTAATCATTCAGATCGGTGATGACAACATGCCGCGCACCGCGGAATTTCATAATGGCAGACGCCATAATTCCAATCGGACCGGCCCCCGTTATCAGCACGTCCTCGCCGACAGGATCATAGGACAGCGCTGTATGTGTTGCGTTGCCGAACGGATCAAAAATCGAATACATGTCGTCTGAAATGGAATCCACACATTTCCAAACATTTTTTGCCGGAATCACAAGATATTCCGCGAACGCACCGTCCCGATTGACACCGACACCTTTTGCCTCACGGCACAGATGACCGCGTCCGGCAAGGCAGTTGCGGCAGTGTCCGCAAACAACATGTCCCTCACCCGTCACGCGCTCTCCGATTTCAAAGCCTTCTACATTCTCACCGATTTCAACAATTTCACCGACATATTCGTGCCCGATGGTCATCGGCGTTTTAATAGTATGTTGAGACCATGCATCCCAATTATAAATATGCAAATCCGTCCCGCAAATAGCCGTTTTTTTGATTTTAATCTTTACATCATTCTTGCCAACTGCCGGAATCGGCACCTCACGCATCCAAAGTCCCTGTTCCGGTTTTTCCTTGACAAGTGCAATCATGGTATCCACTGTTTTTTACCTCCTTAGAGATGCCTGTTTTTAAGTAATTGTAACTCTTTTTTTGAAGCATTACAATAGGTTCCACGAAAAAAAAGAAGATAAAAGAAAAGTTTTTTTACTCTCAGTCAAGAAAACACAGGTGTAGAAAAAAACAGCAGGAACAGAATCTTCAAACAGTCTTTTCACCGTTTCAGCCGAAATCCCTGCGGGAACAGTTCTCCAAGCGTCATGATTTTATAATCGTCCTCGTTTTTGGCACAAATCACGAGAAACGATCCGTCACAAAATTCATATAAAAACTGCCGGCATACACCGCACGGCGTCGTATAGTCCTCCTTAGAGCCGACAATCGCAATGGCAAGGAAATCACGCTTGCCTTCAGAAATTGCCTTCGCGAGCGCACAGCGTTCGGCACAAAGTGTCGGCGTATAAGAGGAATTTTCAATATTGCAGCCTGTATATATCGTCCCGTCCGCACAAAGAAGTGCTGCGCCGACCCGGAATCCCGAAAACGGCGCATAAGCGTTTTCACGCGCACAAACGGCTGCACAAATCAAAGCCCTGTTATCCATATCCATAAATCTCCCCCTCAAAGGATTTGATTCAAAAAGCTCTTTCCGTTCAAGGAATACGGTACGTCAAAATAAGCGGCGACTGTCGCGGCAATATCCGAATACGTAGAAAGCGTTCCGAGATTTCCCGGTCTTATTTTTCTGCCATATACCAGCAGCGGCACATTTTCTCTCGTATGATCCGTTCCGGTATAATTCGGATCACAGCCGTGATCCGCCGTGATCATGAGAATATCCTCCCGCTGCATGCCGGACAAGAATCCCGGCAGCCACGCATCCAGCCGCATCACCGCCTCCGCATATCCATTCACATCCCGGCGATGTCCGTACATGGTATCAAAATCCACAAAATTAATAAAAGCAAGTCCGTTAAAATCCCTTGTCAATAGCTCCGTGCAAACGCGCATTCCGTCATCGTTGCCGCTGGTCCGTATAGCTTCCGTAATGCCGACACCTGCAAAAACATCACCGATCTTTCCTACGCCGATCGTTGCATATCCCGCTTCCGACAGAAGATTCAAGACCGTTTTTCCGGGAGGAGGCGCCGAAAAATCATGCCGCCTTGATGTGCGTTCATACGGCCATTCTCCTGTAAACGGTCTTGCGATCACACGCCCCACACAATTTTTCCCCGTCAAAAGCTCTCTTGCGATCTGACAGTACCTGTAAAGCTCATCTACCGAAACCACATCCTCATGCGCCGCGATCTGAAACACGCTGTCTGCCGAAGTATATACGATAAGCTTACCCGTTTTGACATGCTCTCTGCCGTAATCACGAATCACTTCCGTTCCGGAATACGGTTTGTTGCACAAAACGCCTCGACCGCATCGCTTTTCAAATTCCCGGATAATATCCTCAGGGAAACCGTCCGGATAAGTCGGAAGCGGTACATCCGAGCGGATTCCCGCGATTTCCCAATGACCGATAGTCGTATCTTTTCCTTTTGACATTTCACATACTCTCGCATAGGCCCCTGAACAGACTCCGGGATCATACGGTGCATTTATGCCGTCAATGCAAAAAAGTCCGAGGGAGGCAAGCGAAGGAACCGAAAAACCTTCCGTTCCCATTACGGAAGCAAGCGTGTTGCTTCCCGAATCGCCAAATGCCGCGGCGTCTGCGGCGCCGCCGATGCCAAAACTGTCCATTACCATTAAAAAAATTCTTTTCTTCATTTTATCACCGCTCTATACAATTTTCGGATCCCTTCCGTAAATCCCGCAATCACCGACATAATCCTTTCATGTGCGGTATTCTTCCATGTTTCTATTATAATACGATACTATCACAATCTACCCCGTATATTGGTGAAATATTTGTAAATTCGCATAAACATATACAATATCATTCTATATAGACAAAATGGCAGACTGACAGGAGCAATAAAAGGTATCCTTTGTTTTTCAAGGCCTTTTTATAGAGAAACAAATAAAAATTGAGGGGAAAGCATACCGCCTACACCTCAATTTCTGTCATATGAAAAGATACGTCAGCCTCTTTCCGAAGTTTCTGAATAAGCAGCATGCGGATGTCCCAATATCATGCATATACGGCATGCCTCGAAGTCCAGTACGTTTCATAAAAATCTCTTTATTTAATCTTTCATTTCTATTCTATATCCCATCGTAATCCGATGTCAAGTCATGTCCGACATCAGCTCTTTAAAAATTTTTTCATGATGCTCCTCATCCATAATGATTCTTTCCAGTGTTTTTCTGATGCATTCATCCTGGATCTGTCCCGCAATTTTCCGATAGGTCATAATCGCACTCCGTTCTCCTTTCTGTGCGGCGGCAAGCAGGCTGTCGGGATTTGTGTCATACTCAATTCCGACAGCGCAGAAAGGAGAACGGCGGTCAGATTGGTATTTCGGCGCACCACCGAGATCACGGATCATGTTTCCTAGGATTTCCAAATGACGCATTTCTACTTCGGCAATATAGGAAAAAATATCGGAAAGCACCGCCGGTTTTCTGTTTTTACATACCAGATGCCCATAAAGGTACTGCAAAATCGCCGTAAGTTCTCCCCCTTGTCCGGCATACGGAACCGAGAGAAGTCTGGCATAGGCGAGGTTCTGTTCACGGATCTCACAATTCGGATATGGCTGGGGCACAGTGCAATACGCCTTGATTCTGTTATTCATTAAAAAAATCGCTCCTTTGTCTGCTTTTTTTCCATTATATGCGAAGCAATCGAAATCCGGAACAGAGTTTTCATAACCAAATTGACAATCCGATTCCTTTCGTTGTATAATAAGAGCAAACGATTGAAAAAGAAACGGAAACTTCACCGATGACGATACTGAGCGTGAGCAATATTCTTGTTGAATATGGAACGGATATCATTCTGCAAAATATCGGTTTTTCCATAAACGAAGGCGACCGACTTGGAATTGTCGGCGTCAACGGGGCCGGTAAATCCACTCTTTTGCACATCATTGCAGGTACAAAGGAGCCTTCCTCCGGCGCAGTTTACATTGCCAAAGGAAAAACGGTTGCCATGCTGGAGCAGAATGCAATGCTCGAAAGTGATAAAACGCTGTTTGAGGAAATGGCGGACGCCTTTCCCGAATGCCGCCGCATCGAGGAAAAGCTTGCGGCGCTTCATGCCGAAATAGAAGAAGAAACCAACGCCCATAATGAGAACTATCAAAAAAAGGTTGCCGAATTTTCTTCCTTAACGGAAATGTTCGGCAGCATCGGCGGATACGAATACAAGTCCCGTATCCGAGCCATGCTGACAAGATTCGGCTTCCCCGAGACAGAGCAGGCAAAGCAAATCAACACGCTCTCCGGCGGAGAGCGTACGCGGCTTGCGCTGGTACGGCTTCTGCTGACCGAACCAGATATCTTAATTCTTGACGAACCGACCAACCATCTGGATACGGACACGCTTTATTGGTTAGAAGAACATCTTCGTGCTTATCCGAAAACGCTCCTGCTCGTCTCGCACGACCGATATTTCCTTGACAGAACGGCAACCAAAATTCTCGACATTGAAAATACCAGGGCAGAGCTTTATACGGGAAATTACGAACAGTTCGCCGCAAAAAAAGCGGAAGCACGCAAAGCGCTGGAAAAACGATATGAGCTCCAGCAAAAAGAAATCGCCCGAATCGAAGCGATCATCGAACAGCAGCGCCGCTTCGGGCAGGAACGCAACTTTATTACTATTGCCAGCAAGAAAAAGCAAATTGAGCATATGGAAAAAATCGATGCACCGGAAAAAGCGCCGGAAGGGATCCGGATGTCATTTGCCAAGGCGCATGAAAGCGGGAACGACGTGCTGGAGGCAGAGCATCTTTCCAAATCGTTTGGCAGCCGCCAAATCTTTCAGAATCTCTCCTTTTTGGTTAAAAAACATGACCGCGTTCTTATCATGGGACCGAACGGCTGCGGCAAATCGACACTGCTTAAAATCCTCGGCGGATTTCTGGAACCGGATGCCGGCGTTTATGAATTCGGAACCGGTGTCGCTGTCGGATATTATGACCAAGAGCAGCGCTCTCTCGATGAATCCAACACCGTTCTTGAAGAGCTTTGCCGCGCCCATGAAAAGCTGACCTTCACACAAATCCGAACCGCACTTGCAGGCTTTCTTTTCTTTTCTGAGGATATGGATAAAAAAATATCCGTACTCTCAGGCGGAGAAAAAGCAAGACTGATGCTTTGTAAAATGATTCTGTCCAAGGTCAACCTGCTGATTCTCGACGAACCAACCAATCATCTTGATATCGCCTCCCGCGAAGCGCTTGAAGACGCATTGCTCGCTTTCGAAGGAACCATCATCGCCGTATCTCATGACCGTTATTTCATGAAAAAGCTTGCCACACGTATATTTGACATGACAGACGGCTTCTGCGATTATCAGGGAACCTTTGAAGAATATCTTGGTTTCCGCGAAAAAAAGCGTGCCGAAACGGAAATCCCAAAAACAGAAAAGCCTGAATCCGAAAGTAAAATCAAATATTTGGAAAACAAAAAGCTCGCCTCTGAAATCCGCAAGCAGGAAAAACGGCTGGAGCAGGCAGAATCGGAAATCGATGCGCTGGACAGAGAGCGGGCGGCGCTGGAAGCGGAAATGAATTCTGATGCAGCAAGCGATTATGTCAGACTTTCTGAAATTTCCGACCGCCTTGCTGAAATCGAGAAGAAAACGGACGAGCTTTTTCTTGAAATGGAAAAAGCCGAAGCTTTTCTCTCTGAAAATCAATCATAATGGTAGGCCTAAAAATGAAAAAACAAAAAATCGCTGTTGTCGGCGGCGGCGCTGCCGGCATGACCGCAGCGGGATGTGCGGCCAAGCTCGGATGTGATGTCACCGTCTTCGAACGGAATCCTTCTCTTGGCAGAAAACTTGGTATTACGGGCAAGGGCAGATGCAATCTGACCAATGACTGCTCTCCGGATGAATTTATCAAGAATGTGACGGCAAACGGAAAATTTCTGTATTCCGCCATCAATCGATTTTCCCCGTCCGACACCATTGCACTTTTTGAATCGCTCGGGGTTCCCCTGAAAACCGAACGCGGCAGACGGGTGTTCCCTGTTTCAGATCGCGCTGCCGATATTGTGTCCGCACTCCGCCGCTACTGCGAAAAAGGCGGATGCCGCATCTGTCACGAGCGTGTAACGGAGCTTTTAAAAAATCCAGATGGCACGCTTGATGGTATTCGCTGCGGGGAACATGACTACCGCGGCTTTGACGCGGTCATTCTCTCCACAGGCGGACTTTCTTATCCCGGAACAGGATCGACCGGGGATGGATACCGGTTCGCCGCAGCGCTCGGACATACCGTTACCCCGTTGCAGCCCTCACTTGTCGGACTGAATTCCGATCATCCCCTCTGCCCTGCGGCACAGGGACTGTCTCTTAAGAATACGGCAATTACCGTTACCGACAGAGATACGGGGAAAATCATATACCGGGATTTCGGAGAAATGCTGTTCTGCCACTTCGGGATCAGCGGACCTGTCATTCTTTCCGCTTCAGCGCATATGCGTCCCATGCGAAGCGGAAAATATACCGTGACCATCGATCTGAAACCAGCATTGGACAAGGATATGCTTGACCGCAGGCTGCTTTCCGATTTCGGAAAATTTAAAAACCGGAATTTCAGCAACGCCTTTGATGAGCTTCTGCCTGCAAAACTGCGATCCCCCTTTGTCTGTATCTGCGGCATTCCCGCCGACAAAAAAATCAACGCCATCACTCATGAAGAACGTTCCCGGATCGTCAGTCTTTTCAAGGCTCTTCCTATTGAAATCACCGGATTCCGTCCGATTGCCGAAGCCATTGTCACAAGCGGCGGCGTTCGGACCTCGGAAATTGAGCCGCAGACAATGCGTTCAAAACTCTGTTCGAATCTTTATTTTGCGGGAGAAATTCTTGATCTTGACGCCTATACCGGCGGATTTAATCTTCAAATCGCTTTTTCTACCGCCATGGCGGCAGGCACTGCGGTCTCTGAATTATCTTAAAAGAAAGGAACTTGATTCTATGATCAACATTGCCATCGACGGTCCTTCCGGCGCCGGAAAAAGCACGCTTGCAAAAGCGCTCGCCGACAAGCTCGGATATATTCACACCGATACCGGAGCGCTTTACCGCACCGTTGCGCTCGCCGTTCAGCGCGCAGGAATTTCTCCGGACGACAGAACGGCAGTCACAAGCCTTCTGCCTAAAATTAAAATCTCTTTGGCCTATGAAGCGGACGGACAAAAAATTTATCTTATGGACGAGGAAGTAAGCGGTCTCATCCGCACCAATGAAATCTCCTCCTATGCCTCCAAGGTATCCGCAATCCCCGAGGTAAGAGAATTTCTTCTTGACGTTCAAAGGGAGATCGCCCGGAAAAACAATGTCATTATGGATGGGCGCGATATCGGCACCGTAATTCTTCCCCATGCCGAGGTAAAATTTTTTATCACCGTTTCCGACGAGGAACGGGCACGCAGACGGCATCGTGAGCTGACCTCCCGCGGCGAATCCATTTCCCTTGAAGAAGTCAGACGCACCATGTCGGAGCGAGACCGCAACGACAGCACAAGGAAAATTGCCCCTGCCATTCCCGCCGAAGACGCGGTCTTTCTTGACAATACCGGCGATTTCGATGAAACGGTAAGCAAGGCGCTTTCCGTGATAAGGAGTAAAACAGGAAAACATGAATAAACGATATCGCTTTTTACAAATTATTTTGAAGCCTTTTTATCGGCTTTTTTTCCGTATGCGAGCCGTCGGTCTTGAAAATGAGCTTTCCGACGGTCCTTGTATCATTTGTGCCAATCATATCAGTATGCATGATATTTTTCTGATTGCCGTAAATCTGAAGCGTCAAATCTTTTTCTTTGCAAAAAAAGAACTCTTCAAGAATCCCCTTCTCGCTAGGTTCTTACGCAGCTTCGGCACGATTTCCGTCAATCGCGGCACCGTTGATCTGCATTCCATCACACAATCCATTGACGTACTCAAATCGGGCGGATATATCGGACTTTTTCCTCAAGGTACAAGAATGCCGGGCAAAGAACCGTCCCTGTCGGATGCAAAAAGCGGAATCGGACTTATGGCATACCGCGCAAAAAGCAATATTCTTCCTGTATATATCCAGACAAAGCATAACCGTATTCGTTTGTTCCGGCGAGTTACGGTCATCGTCGGGAAACCGATTCTGTATGAAGAACTGAATTTTACCCGCGGCGGCATGGCGGAATACGACGCCGCGTCCAAACTGATCTTTGAGCGTGTCTGTGAGCTTGGCAAAACGCAGGGAAACGGAAGTGCTTCATGAATATCCGAACAGCAAAATACGCCGGATTTTGTTTCGGTGTAAAGCGGGCAGTCACGGCGGTATTCGAACTCGCCGCGTCAAGACCGGAGGCAAGAATTTACACCGTCGGTGCTTTGATTCACAATCCAACCGTTATCAGGGAGCTTTCGGAAAAAGGGATTATTACTGCCGATGAACAAAGCATCGACCACGTACTCGGAGAAGCACCGCCCCATTCCGTTTTCGTTATCCGAACGCATGGGGTTCCTCGCTCTGTCAAGGATAAGTTAGAAAATTTTGCAAAGACACATTCGGAAGCGGAAATTCTCGATATGACATGTCCTTTTGTTGCAAAAATCTATCACATCATGGATGAAAATACGGGAAACGATACGTTTACCATTTTACTTGGCGACAAGCACCATCCGGAGGTGATCGGTATTTCAAGCCACATCGCGGGAGAATATCGTGTATTCGCAGATTTTGCGGAACTGAAAAATGCATTCCATTGTGGAGAATTACATGGACTTGAATCAAAAAAAATAATTTTAGCGTCACAAACAACGCATCATTTGGCGGATTATCGAGAAACAAAAAAATTTCTCGAAAAACTATATACAAACGGATTGTTTTTTGATACAATATGTAATGTTACGGAAAACCGGCAGATTGAAGTTGACAGACTTTCGCAGGAATGCGATGTGATGCTGGTTGTCGGCGGTCTGGAAAGCTCCAATACAAAAAAGCTTTTTGAGATCAGCAGAAAAAACTGCCCGGCAACTTATCTTATTGAATCGGCTGCCGATATTCCGGAAAACATAAAGGCGATGACCGGAACCATCGGTATCGCGGCCGGCGCGTCAACGCCCGGCTACATAATAGAGGAGGTACAAAACACTATGAGCGAACAGGAAAATTTCGCACAGCTACTTGATGAATCTTTCAAAACTTTAAATACAGGAGACACCGTCCGGGGCGTTGTTACCTCGGTTTCCGGCACTGAAGTCCACGTTGACATCGGTTCTAAGGTTACCGGCATCCTCACGCTGGAAAACGTGACGGATGATCCGCAGGCAAAGCTGGAAGAGTTATTCAAGGTCGGAGATGAGGTTGAAGCCATCGCGATCCGCGTCAGCGATCTTGACGGTATTGCAATCCTTTCCAAGAAAAAAATCGACGCACAAAACAACTGGTCCAAAGTTGTGGAAGCAAAAGAAACCGGAGAAGTTCTGGAAGGAAAAGTCATTGAAGCCGTGAAAGGCGGCGTCATTGTGTATTCTCTGGGACAGAAAATTTTTATCCCTGCTTCTCAGACGCCCATCGCAAAAGACGGTGATCTCTCTTCTTTAGTCGGCACAAAGCAGAAATTTAAAATCATCGATATCAAAGAGCAGCGGCGCCGTGCGGTCGGCTCTATCCGTGTTGTTGCAAGAGAAGAAAGAAAAGCGCAGCTTGAAAAATTCTGGTCGGAAATCGAAATCGGCAAGCATTATACTGGAAAGGTAAAGAGTCTCACTTCCTACGGTGCATTTGTGGATCTCGGCGGGATTGACGGAATGGTTCACAGCTCAGAGCTTTCGTGGCTCAGAGTCGCAAATCCGAAGGATATCGTTTCCATCGGCGATACACTGGAGGTATTTGTCAAGGATTTCGACCGTGAAAAAAACAGAATCTCTCTGGGATACAAAACGGAAGAAACCAATCCATGGAGAATTTTCACGGAAAAATATAAGGTGGACGACATTGTTCCGGTTACCATTGTTTCCATGATGCCATTTGGTGCATTCGCACAAATCATTCCGGGTGTGGATGGACTTATCCATATCTCACAGATTGCAGACCGCAAACTCGCAAGTCCTGCCGAAGTCCTGAAAAAAGGACAGGTTGTCGATGCAAAGATCATCGATATCGACACAGAAAACTGTAAGGTCAGCCTTTCCATCCGTGCCCTTCTCGGCAAGGATACAGGCGACGCAACGGAAGAAGATATTGCCGCCTATAAAGTTTCTGAAGACGCAGAGTAATTTTCATTGTCGGCGGAATATTTTTCAAAAACATCTTCCCATAAAACGAAATATAAGCAATAGCCCGCAGAATTGTAAAAATTCTGCGGGCTATTGCTTTTTATTTATTGTTTATGACTCCACTGTCAAAACCGCTTTTTGCAGGGAGGAAAGATTTCCTCCGACGAGAACCTCAAAGACACCCTCTTCCAAACGAGAAGCACCCTCTGCATCCACAAGAGAAAGCTCCGAAATACAAATCGGGATTTCTACCTTCACCGTCTCTCCGGCTTTGATTTCCACCTTGGCAAATCCCTTTAGGGAGCGTTCCGGAGTCAAGACAGAGCTATACACATCATTGACATATACTTCGACAATTTCTTTTCCATCCATATTTCCGGTATTGGTGACATTTACGGAAACCGTTATCACATCCCCCGCTTTTGCCGTCTGAGAAGAAAGCACCGGTTCCGAATATTCATAGGTTGTATAGGAAAGCCCATATCCGAAATCATATAAACTTCCCTTCTCTACATCCATATATTTCCCGCCGTGCCATCCGGAATATTGATTGTAATAACAAGGAAGCTGCGCTGAGCTACGCGGGAAAGAAATGGAAAGCTTTCCGCTCGGATTCCATCTGCCTGCGATTAGTTCGGCAATACAAAGTCCGCCCAGATCACCGCAGTTAAAGGCCTCGATCACCGCATCAGAAGCCTTGGCAACCCTGCCGATACAAAGCGGCTTTCCGTTGATCAAAACCGTCACGAGAGGTTTTCCTGTTTGAGAAAGTTTTTCTATCAATTCATTTTGTTTGCCGGATAATTCCAGATTCGCACGGTCTTTTGCTTCTCCGTTCTGATTCAGGCAATCCCCGACGACCGCCACAATCAAATCGGCATTTTTTGCAATCGTAACCGCTTCATCTAAGGATGCGTCTTCCTCATTCATGATATCACAGCCCTTGTGATACAAAATTTCGGATTTCGGGAAAACCGTTTTCATTCCGCGGAGCACCGTATATACATCTCCACGGGCTACGGCATCCGGATTTGGATTCGGATGGCTGAAAAACGTCCAGTCTCCATATTGCGCCTGCAAATCATCGGCATTCGGTCCAATGACAGCAATTTTTCTCGGCACCGATTTCAGCGGAAGAACGCCGTTTTTATTTTCAAGCAGCACAAGGGATTCCCTTGTCAGTTCGCGATTGACTTCAATATGTTCTTCAGAGCCAATCACCGTGCGCGGCAGGCGTTTTTTCTTTTCATCAAATAAACCAAGCGAAAACTTCACGCGCAAAATACGGCGAACAGCCTCGTCGATTTCTTCCATCGGAATTTTTCCTTCTTTTACCTGACGAATCGCCGAATCATAAAAATCATGCGACATCATACTCATGTCGTTCCCCGCCGAAATGGCAATGCGAACAGCATCGTCATAGCTTTCCGCTGCTTTTTGCTTGGTTCGCAGAGCCCCGACATTATACCAATCCGTTACAACAAATCCGTCAAATCCAAGTTCCCCTTTGAGTATTTCTCTAAGCAGTTTTCTGTGGGCGGTCATCGGCACACCTGAAATCGATCCGTATGCTGTCATAACGGTAGAGGCGCCCGCTTTTACCGCTTTCGCAAACGGAGGCAGAAAGGTTTCCCGAATCTTGCGCATTGACACTTCTGTATCATAAGCGTCTCTTCCGCCTGTTGCTTCTCCATATCCGATATAATGTTTTAGACAAGCAGCAATCAGCCCGTCCTCTTCATAGCCTTCTGTAATGGCAGCACCCATTTCTCCTGCCAAAAAAGGATCCTCTCCAAACGTTTCATCAACTCTGCCCCATCTTGTATCTCTTCCAAGACAAAGAACCGGGGAAAAAACCCAATCCAGACCATCTGCATTGACCTCGCGAGCCGTCACTTTCCCCATCTTTTTGACTAAAGCAGGGTTCCATGAACACGATACGGCAAGCTGCGATGGAAAAATTACGGCGCCATTCAGCAAAGAATGCCCATGAATCGCATCAATTCCGAAAATAGGAGGAATTTTCATCCGAGTTTTTGCCGCCAGTGCGCGAATCTCATCCACCTCTTCTCCTAAAACATGAAGAAAAGAGCCTGCGCCAAGCTTCTTAAATCTCTCAAACACTTCCGGACGAAATGACTCCAAACTGATTTGCTGCATCTGCCCCACTTTTTCTTCCACAGTCATCTGAGATATCATTTCTGAAATCCGCATCTCGGTCATTCTATCTGTTTTCATCTGCTTTTGCCTTTCCCGTCCTGCATATTTTTGCATTATTGTACCATACAATTTCTCATTTTTCAACATCAAATATGAAAATTACTCGCAGCCAACGATATAAATAACATATTAATTTCCTTTATTTTCTTGTTTATGTGTATTTTTTCTTTTCTTTGCTGCAACCCGGACGATATGAGTTTAAAAAAGAATGAACAAAATTTGAAAAAATTACGGTTTTTTTCTCAAAAAGCTATTGCAATTTCTCCAAAACTCCTTTATAATGATAATACAAGTGGTTAATTGTGGTGGAAAGTGGAGGTTTTCCACAATTTCCACGGAGTTTTCCACAATGGCAGTTCACAACAGAAAGGACGGTGAAAAATATGTTTCTCGGTCAGTATGCGCACACGGTAGATGCCAAAGGACGCATTTTTGTCCCAGCAAAATATCGTGATGAACTTGGCGATACTTTTGTTATCACACGCGGAACCGCGAAATGTATCACCGTCTATCCGATGGCAGAATGGGAAAAATTCACTGCTAAAATCGAAGAACTTCCGCAAGCACAGGCAGTTAAAATCAGACGTTTCATTTTCGGAAATGCTTCTGACGTCACAGTCGACGCGCAGGGACGCATCAACATCGTTCAGAATCTGCGGGACTACGCTGGCATTGATAAAAACGCCGTTATTCTTGGACTCGGTTCCTATCTTGAGATCTGGTCTGAAGAAGCATGGAAGCAGGAAAGCGAGCTGGAAAGCTCAGAGGAAATTGAAGACCTGATGGTCGCTCTTGGCTGCTAATCCGGAGAAGCCCTATGGATAAAAATTATTCTCATATTCCCGTGCTGCTTACGGAATCCATCAAAGCTCTGAATATACAGCCCAATGGCATCTATGTCGATTGCACACTCGGTGGTGGAGGACATTCACTGGAAATTGCCAAACAGCTTGATAAAGGTATTCTTGTCTGTATCGATCAGGATGAGTGCGCAATCAAGGCTGCCGAAAACAGACTTTCCTTATATAAAGATAAGATCCGGTTCGTCAAGGACAATTTTTCCAACATCGGAGATATTTTAGACTCACTCCAAATTTCCCGGATCGACGGAGCGCTTTTGGATCTCGGCGTCTCTTCTTATCAACTGGATACCCCGGAACGAGGTTTTTCCTATCAAGCATCGGCGCCGCTTGACATGCGGATGAATACGGACGCATCGTTTTCAGCCTATGACCTTGTCAACACTTATCCGGAATCGGAACTCATCCGCATTTTTTCCGAATACGGTGAGGAACCGAACGCAAAACGTATCGCCTCTGCGATTCAAAAGGCGAGAATGGTTCGTCCAATCGAGACAACAGAAGAGCTTGTGGAAATCATCAAAAGTGTTACTCCAAAAAAGCTGCTTGCCGTTGGACATCATCCGGCAAAAAAGACCTTTCAGGCAATCCGTATTGAGGTCAATCACGAGCTTTCCATTTTGGAGCCAACCATCCAAAAAATTTCGGAATACTTAAATCCGGGCGGCAGAATCGCCGTCATCACGTTTCATTCACTTGAGGATCGTCTTATCAAGCATGCGTTTACAGAGCTTGCAACGGGCTGTGTTTGTCCACCCTCATACCCTGTTTGCGTATGCGGCAGAAAGCCAAAAATGAAAATTCTCACAAAAAAGCCCATCCTTCCGAGCGCAGAAGAACAATCTGTCAATCATCGCTCACATAGCGCTAAGCTGCGGGTGGCAGAAAAACTGTAATTACGCAGAAAATTTCGGAAGGATGAAATAAAGGATACGCTTTATGAAATCCGAATATTCTCCGAAACAAAAAAAGCAAAGTTCCCTCGCAAAATTGCTGCGGGATATCTTTACCGGCGGAAAAGGCTACCGGACTGTAAAAGGAGAAAAAACACCGTTTCCAACCGCGGTGGTGGTTTGTTCATTTGCCGCAACCATTCTGTTTCTCGCTTTGGTTTTCGCTTTCATCAAAGTTTCCAATATTTCCGCAGAAATTGCCAGCATGAAAAAAGAGCTTATCACACTTTCTTCGGAAAAAGACACACTTCAAGGCGAACTGGACCGCAAATATTCTTTTGAAGAAATTGAAAATACAGCTCGGGATCTTGGACTTTCCAAAGGCAACGGACAAACCGTTATTTTAGATGAAGAAAAAACATCTTCCGCAGAAGAAAATACTCCATAATATGTTAGAGGACAAGCCATATCTGCTTTTTCCGCACTGCATGACAATAAATTCTTCTGTTTTTTTAAATAAAAGCGGAAAAAAAGCATAAATTTTTCCTAAAAAAATATAATGAATTACCGGCGTGATAGAATCACAGCGTCAAATTCAGAAGCGTTTCTTTCACGATTGAGGGAAAAAGTTTATATTCGGGCGAAAGGAATCGATCATAGCATGCAAAAAGGCAATGAATCCGGATTTTCCAAACCGAGCTCGATCATCGGCAGGCCGTCCCGTACCATTCGTGTACGGTCTTTTATACTTTTTTCCGTGTGTACATTTTTTGCCGCAATCATTATCGGCAGGCTTTTTTATCTGCAAATCATAAAACACAAGGATTACAGACGGCTCGTGCTCGAGCAGATGGTTTATGAAACCACTGTTACCGCAAAGCGGGGACAAATTACCGACAGAAACGGCGTCGTTCTCGCCGCCAATTACACAACAGAACGTATTTTTATTGATCCTCATGTCATGGAAGACGATGCCGAGCGCGCGCTTGTAGCAAAAGGGCTTTCGGAAATACTCGATGTGGATTATGACTTTGTTTACGGCGAAGCACAGAAAACGCAGTATCGTGACAGAACCATCAAAAAAAATGTTGAAAAAGAAACCGCGGATAAAGTCCGTCAATTCATCATTGACAATGACCTTTCTTCCATTCATCTCGTGGAAACAACCAGCCGCGTATATCCGTTCGGCACGCTCGCCTCTCACGTAATCGGCTTCTGTGGTGCGGACGGCGGAAGATACGGTCTGGAATATCAGTACAATACTGCCCTCTCCGGTATCTCCGGAAAAATTCTGTCTGCAAAAGACGGCACCGGCGGATCCATGCCATATAATTATGAAACCTACATAGATGCACAGAACGGTGCCAATCTCGTTACAACCATTGACTATAAAATTCAAAGTTTTCTTGAAAAATATTTAGAGGAAGCGGCGATTGAATCCGGATGCGAGGCGCGAGCCTGCGGGATTGTCATGGATCCGAATACCGGCGAAATTTACGCGATGGCGACGTATCCCTATTATGATCTCAATGATCCCTATACGCTTCCGGACTATTATGACGACGCGCTCGCCGCTTATGCGGCGGAATATGGAGAGGATTCCGAAGAATATCAAAAATACGCGTCAAACCTAATGTTCTCCATGTGGAACAATAAATGCTTAACAGATACCTATGAGCCAGGTTCCACCTCTAAAATTTTTACGACATCCATGGCTCTCGAGGAAAAGCTTGCAACCATCAACGAACGTTTTACCTGTACCGGCTCCTATATGGTTCAAGGATGGTCTCGTCCGATCAAATGCCATAAAACCACAGGGCATGGCGTACTTACCTTTGCCGAAGGTCTTCAGCAGTCCTGCAATCCCGTGATGATGCAACTTGCAGAACGGATCGGAATTTCATGTTTCTGCGATTATTTCTCCGCTTTCGGCTTGGATTCCAAAACCGGGATCGATCTTCCCGGCGAAGCAGGTTCCATTTATGCCAAAGAAGAAGATATGACCAATGTCGATCTTGCAGTTTACGCATTTGGACAGAGATACAATGTAACCGCGCTCCAACAAATTACGGCAGTTGCTGCCGTTGCCAATGGCGGAACACTTGTTACGCCTCATGTAGTCAAGGAAATCGTGGATGATGACGGCAATGTACTCGCATCCTTTGGTACCAATGTTGTCCGTCAAGTCATCAGCGAAGAAACCGCTTCGACCATCAGTCAAATTCTCGCGGAAGGCGTATCCGGGGACGGCGGCGCCAAAAACGCCTATGTCAAAGGATATTCCGTAGCAGCTAAAACCGGTACTTCTGAAAAAGGCACGACAAACAAAAGAATCGCCTCTACCGTTGCATACGCACCGGCAGACGATCCCCAGGTCGTATGCATCATCATTGTTGACGAACCTACCATCGGTTCCATTTACGGAAGCACGGTTGCGGCGCCTTACATATCTAAACTTCTTGGCGATGTTCTTCCCTATCTCGGCATTGAGCCGCAATATACGGAAAGCGAGCTTGCCACCATGGAAATGGATCTGCCGAACTTCCGTGGTATGTCACTTGACGAAGCCATCAGCCGTCTTAATACATCCAATCTCTCTTATGAGATTGTTGGAAACGGCACCAGTGTAATCAATCAGGTCCCGGCCTCCGGCAGTACACTTTCCAAAGAAAACGGCAAAGTGATTCTCTATACCAGCGACACCGCCGCTGAAAAAACGGCTGTTGTCCCAAATATTATCGGAAAAACCGCGGCGCAAGCAAACAAAGCCTTAACGGATGCCGGCTTTAACATCCACCTGACAGGAGCCACCGGCGGGGCAGGCGCCGTCGCAATCAGTCAATCCATTTCAGCTGGTACAATCGCATCCAAAGGCACGGTTATCACAGTGGAATTCCGGCATATGGACACTGCTGATTAGCCGCATGAAAAAAAGGACTCGCGCAAAAATCCGGATGTAACAATCTAAAAAATTCAACATTCGGAGGACTTATGCGCCTTTCTCAAATTCTTCATCAAAACGAAATTCTCAATTCTGCCATGTCTGCCGCCGATTTTATCGTCGGCCTGCCTTGCCGGGATTCCAGAAAGCTCACTCCCGGTGACGTTTTCTTCTGTACGGACGGAGTGAAGCAAAGCGGCTTTTCCTATATTGGAGAAGCAAAAAGTGCCGGAGCTTCCGCAATCGTCACTGCCAAAGGCGGTACTGCCAGAGCCGGACGCATGGGAATTCCCGTCATTGAAGTGGAAAATGTACGCCGTGCTTACGCGCTCGCATGGAGCCGAGTCCTTGGAGAACCTCAGAAAGCTCTTCGGCTTTTCGCCGTGACCGGAACCAACGGAAAAACCTCTGTTTCTTATTTTCTTTCAGAGCTGTTCCGTTTGGCAGGATACGGCACGGGGCTCATCGGCACCGTGGAATATTCGGACGGTGAACATACCTCAATCTCCGATTACACAACGCCGCCGCCTGAAGAACTCTACCCTCTGCTTTCAGAAATGAAAAAAGCCGGCAATACGTTTGCCGTCATGGAAGCCTCCTCTCATGCGATTTCGCAGGAGCGGCTGTTCGGACTTACATTCGAAGTCGGCATCTTCACCAATCTTTCCCGTGATCACCTTGATTATCACAAGACATGGGAGGCCTATAGAGACGCAAAAGCAGAACTTTTCCGAAGCTGCCGGAACGCTCTTCTCAACGACGATGATGCCGAGTCGCGATATATGGGCTTCGCATCGAGCGGGGATGTCTATTATTACTCTGAAAAAAAACGGGAAACTGAATTTTTCATGGATGAAATCGAGCAAACGGCACACGGTATACGATATTTGCTCCATACATATGAAGGAGAATGCATTCCGATTGAAGCGCCTCTCATCGGCGGATTCAATGTATACAACAGCGCTGCGGCCATCGCTGCGGCAAAACTTGCCGGAATTCCGACAAAAATTCTGTCCGATGCGGCCCACAGCCTTACCGCACCACCCGGACGTCTGGAAAAACTGGATACCGGCACGAAATTTTCCGTCTTCATCGATTACGCACACACTCCGGATGCGCTGGAAAAAGTGCTTTCGGCACTGCGTCCGCTCACAAAAAAACTTACCGTATTGTTCGGAGCCGGAGGAGAACGGGATCATGGAAAGCGTCCGGAAATGGGACGAACGGCAGAACGCTTTGCCGACACGATCATTGTTACAAGCGACAACCCTCGCGGTGAGGATCCAGAGACCATCATCGCTGATATTGTCAGCGGAATGAAAGAAAAAAAACATATCTGCATTACGGATCGTAAAAAAGCAATTGAATACGCCGTATCACATGCTGCGGCAGGAGAAATCATCCTGCTTGCAGGAAAAGGACATGAAAATTATATCTGCGATAAATCCGGGAAACATCATTTTTCCGAACGGGAGATCGTATATCAAATACTAAAAGGATAGGATAGAAAAATGTATCTGAGCCTGAATGACAGCGGAATCACCATTGAAATGCTCGCAAAATCCGCATGCGGGACCATAAGCGGAACCTCCGACAATCGCCTGACAGCTTTCGGGATTTCTATTGATTCCCGAACGACAAAAAAGGCAGACGCTTTTATTGCTCTGAGAGGCGATAAATTCGACGGACATGATTTTATTGACGCCGCAATCAAAGCCGGCGCAGTATTTGCCGTGGTGGAACGGATTCCCGAGGGCTGCACCATTCCCTGCGTCGTTGTGGAAGATACCAGACGCGCGCTTGGGAAAATTGCACACGCTTATAAGCAGCTTTTCCGCACCATCTCTGTCGCTGTCACAGGAAGTGTCGGGAAAACCACAACCAAGCAGTTTATTTATTCCGTTCTTGACACAAAATATAAAACGAACGAAACCAAGGGCAACTATAACAATGAGATTGGTCTGCCCTTGACGCTGCTTGGACTTACCGCTGTTCACAAGGCACTTGTCGTGGAAATGGGGATGAATCACCGCGGAGAGATTTCGGAGCTTTCCAAAATGGTAGAACCGGATATTTCCGTTATTACCGGAATCGGAACCGCTCATATGGAAAATCTCGGTTCCCGTGAGAATATCCGGGATGCCAAAATGGAGATTTTGGGCGGAATGAAACCCGGAGGGATCTTGATTCTCAACGGAGATGATCCCCTGCTGCGTGACGTAAATACCGATGGAGTATGCAAAATCTACGTCGGGATTGAGAATTCTGATTGCGTATACAGTGCCGAAAACATCCGCATGTTTGCGGAGCATATGCTGTTCGACATTCGCCTGCATGACGGTGAAATCATGAATAACGTGCGGATTAATGTCATTGGACGCCATAACATTTACAATGCGCTTGTCGCTTGTGTATGCGGTATTCTGCTTGGCATTCCGGAAGAGAAAATCCGCTATGGACTTCTCAATTTTTCTCCTGCGGAAATGAGACAGCATATCGAAGAGAAAAACGGTATCACCATCATTGAGGACTGTTATAACGCCAACCCAGAATCCATGTCCGCAGGACTGGACGTTCTTTGCCATACCGCTAGCAAGAAAAAACTGCGTTCCGTTGCCGTGCTCGGCGACATGCTTGAACTCGGTCATGTCTCAAAAGAAGCCCATTTTGATATTGGGAACGAAGCGGCAAGAAGAGGCGTAAAGCGTCTTATCACTTTCGGAAAAGCAGCACGTGATATCGCGGAGGGTGCGCTCGCCGCAGGCATGAAAAAAGAAAATATCACCATCATTGAGGACACGGAAAATGCCGAAAAAGCGGCGGATATCATTAAATCTATTATCGGAAAGGGAGACG
Source organism: uncultured Eubacteriales bacterium (assembly GCA_900542425.1). Lineage (GTDB taxonomy): Bacteria > Bacillota > Clostridia > Oscillospirales > CAG-272 > QALR01. The sequence goes on along the minus strand of UQNQ01000013.1, from coordinate 10,100 downwards.
CCGTGCTTTTCAAAGCAAGCCGCGCCATGGAACTCGAGAGAGTGATTAAGTTGATTTAACGGAGAGAACATATGCTGCCAATATTCATTTTATCGGTTGTCGCGACATTTCTTTTAACAGTGATTTTGTCAAAAAAATTCATTCCCGCATTAATCAGCCGGAAGATGGGACAGCCGATACTTGAAATCGGACCGAGATGGCATAAATCCAAGGAAGGTACGCCCACAATGGGCGGACTTTTCTTCATTGTCCCCATTCTTGTCCTATGCGGCTTATTTTCGATTTTTGTTTTTCCGAAAGAAGAACTCCCCGGCGTTTGGATCACGGTCGGAATGGCAACAGCGTTCGGTGCCGTAGGCTTTATCGATGACCGTGCAAAGCTGCTCAAAAAACAAAATGAAGGTTTGCGCGCTTATCAGAAATTTTTGTTTCAGGTTATCGTCGCTGCGGCATATCTTTTTCTTATGACGCTGTATGGCGGTCTTGATACGGAAGTGACCTTTCCTTTCTTTCACAAAACCATCGATTTGGGTGTTGCCTATTACGGCTTCGCTATTATCTTTATCGTCGGTATCAACAACAGCGTCAATTTAACGGATGGCATTGACGGACTTTGCGCTTCTGTCACAGCGGTTGCAGCAGCTTTCTTTGCGGTATGCGGCTTCCGGCTTCCTTCCCTCCTGTCTTCTGACAATGCAAGCAGTGAAACATTGGCATTTCTTGCGGGAATGGCCTTTGGCGCCTGCATCGGTTTTTTGGTATATAACTGGCATCCTGCCAGAGTTTTCATGGGAGATACCGGTTCCCTTTTTCTCGGAGGCATGATAGCCGGACTTTCCTTTCTCTTACGTTGTCCTCTCATTATTCTTGCAGTCGGACTTTTCTATGTCATAGAAGCGGTATCTGTTATTCTTCAGGTTGGATTCTTTAAGTTGACACACGGAAAAAGACTTTTTAAAATGGCTCCGATCCATCACCATTTTGAAAAATGCGGATGGAGCGAACCCGCAATCGTAGCGTTCGCGATTACGCTCACCGTCGTTATGTCAATTTTTTCCTATTGCTTTCTGTAAAAGAAACGGTTAAACTATATTTATTCAATCGAAAAAGAGGTGCTAAGGTGGCTAGAACAGGTGAAAAAGTAACATACACCGGAAGTCGTATTCCTTCGGCTCCCGCAGAACATAAAAATCCGGTCAAAGAATTCCTGTATGAGCTTGTTTCCTCTGACGAGACGACGGTCTACCGTGTCCGCGGCGGCGTTGACAAGCCTTTTTTGATTCTCGTTGTCCTGCTTGTCTGCTTCGGATCCGTCATGGTATCTTCCTCCGGCTACGTATACGCAAAAGCCAATATGGGCGACAGCTTTTATTTTATCAAAAAACAGCTTGTATGGGCAGTAATCGGAATTCTTGCCATGATCGGAATGTCTGTCGTCGATTACGGCTTCCTCAAAAAAATGACGCTTCCGATATTCGGCGTCAGTTACCTGCTTCTGTGGTGCGTTTTTGTACCCGGGATCGGTTCATCAGCAAAAGGAGCAAAACGCTGGGTTGAAATCGGTCCGATTCAATTTCAACCTTCCGAAATCATGAAATTTGCCTTGGTACTGCTTTTGGCTCTCTACATATCCAAGTTTGCGACAAGAATGAAAAGTTTTAAATACGGTATTTTTATCCCGGCATGTATCATTGGATTTGTCTGTGTGACCGTTGCGCTTGAAAAACATATGTCCGGAACCATCATCCTTTTTATACTTGGCGCATGTATGATTTTCATGTCAGGAGCAAGCATTAAATGGATCGGCGGTATCGCAGGTGCCTTTGGTACAGCAGCACTCGGAATCATTTTGTTTACCGATTATACCAAGGCACGAGTTGACGCGTGGCTTCATCCGGAGGATTACTTACTAGGAAAGGGCTTTCAGCCATATGAAAGCCTTCTCGCCATCGGCTCCGGCGGTCTTTTCGGTGTAGGACTCGGTAACAGCTATCAAAAGCATTTATGGCTTCCTGAACCTCAAAATGACTTTATCTTTGCCATCGTATGCGAAGAGCTTGGGCTCTTCGGTGCGCTGACGCTGATCGCTCTTTTTATCATGCTGATCTGGCGCGGCTTCCACATCGCAAAAAAAGCGCCGGATACCTTCTCCGCTTTGCTCGTAGCAGGTCTTACAGCCAAGGTCGGACTCCAAGCGCTTCTCAATATTGCGGTCGTTACGACCACCATTCCGACAACCGGCATTGCGCTTCCCTTTTTCAGCTACGGAGGAACCGCACTTGTCATGCAGCTCGCGGAAATGGGCATTATTCTATCAATTTCCCGGTTCTCCTCGGGGGAACGTCTCAGAAATGAAAGCAAACCATTGACGGAAAGGATACCTCGTACATGAAAGTTCTTCTCGCCGGCGGCGGTACGGGAGGGCATATCAATCCTGCCATTGCCATCGCCAATACCATCAAGGATCATGATAAAAACGCGGAAATTGCATTCATCGGAACAAAAAAAGGATTGGAAAACAAGCTTGTTGCAAATGCCGGTTATCCAATCTATCATATTGAGATGCGCGGACTGCGCCGCAGCCTTTCGCTTTCTAATTTGAAGACTGCCTATTATTATTTTACTGCTCCTCATAAAGCAAAAAAACTGCTGCTCGCATTGGAACCGGATGTTGTCATCGGAACGGGCGGATATTTGTGCTGGCCTTTGCTGCATGCCGCCGCAAAGCTTGGGATTCCGACGGCTGTTCATGAATCAAACGCCATTCCCGGGAAAGCGGTTAAAATGCTCGAAAAGGAAGTCGATCGGATTTATATCAATTTCCCCGGAACTGTCGACTATCTGCGTGAAAAAGATAAAATCCGCTGCGTCGGAAATCCGCTGATTGCGCCGCCTGCTTTGGAAAAATCCGTCGATCTGAGAAAATCCCTAAAAATTCCTGCCGGTACCAAACATGTTATTCTATCTTTCGGCGGCAGTCTCGGTGCTGAACGCATCAATGAAGAAGTTCTATGTCTTATGTCTTCTTTATCTGCAAAAAATCCGGAAATTTTTCATATTCACGCGACCGGGAAAATTGAACATGAAGCGGCAATGGCAAAAGCGGCAGAATACGGACTTGACCGCTGTCCCAATATCCGTCTGGTAGAATATATTTATGATATGCCGCTCTGGGAACGAATTGCGGATGTTGTCATCTGCCGTGCCGGAGCGATGACCATTTCGGAAATGGCACTGCTCGGTGTAGCCTGTATTCTGATCCCTTCCCCCAACGTTGTAAACAATCATCAGTATGAAAATGCCAAACGACTTGCAGATGCGGGAGCTGCCATTTTGCTCGAGGAAAAATTCTTAACGCCCAATGTTCTCTATGACAGCGTATGTGATATTCTTTATCATAAAGAAACGGCACAAAGACTTTCGAAAAACATCAAATCCTTTGCCAATCCCGAAGCAAAAGAGAAAATCTATGAAGATCTTCGGATGCTTGTCAGCCGTGATGTTCTCTCTCTCATCAAAAAAAAGGAAGTCTGACAGACGGGATCTTACTTTCCCGTCTGTCCGGATATTCATCGCCGTAACGATATAAGACGGCGGAAAGGCATCATAAAAAATATGAAAAAAAATCAACCGCGACACTCCTCATTTTCGGAAAAAAAGCTCAGACGCCGCAACCACCTCATTATATTTCTTTTCTGTGCCGTCACAGCCTGCATTGTCATTTGGTTTTTGTCTGAATGCCGGATAAAAACAGTCGCTATTGAAAATGCTTCAGCGGTCAAAGAGGAAACCATTCTGGAAGCCGCCGGCATCAAAACAGGACGGCATTTATATGCCATTGACAAAGATAAAATTGCCTCTGATGTGAAGAGTGTCAGTCCGTATATCAAGAGTGTAACCGTAAAAAGACAGCTTCCCTCAAAGTTAAGAATTGTAGTGGAAGAATATGCACCGTTTTATTATATAGAATACAGCAATGCTTTTTGGATTCTTTCCGATTCCCTTCTCGTTCTCGAAAAGCTGCCGGATGAAGCCTCCGCCGCACAACTAGGTTCGATACACTTGATTCTTCCTGAAATCAAAACTTGTGAAGTCGGAAAGCCTTTGGTATTTGCTGATGAAGCAGATCAAAATACAGTATCGGAAATTCTTTCCGTCTTCCAATCCGCAGCATTTCCGGAATCGCTTACATGGATTGACATTTCGGAAAAATTCGATATCACAGCAAGTATGCAGAACAAATATAAAATTTTTTACGGTACCGCTGAATGCTTGGAAGAAAAAATTCGTTTCAGTCTGCGTACCATTCAATATCTTGCGGAAAATATGTACGGCGTCACTGGAAATATATACGCTTCCAAACCTGAAGAGGCTTCTTTTGAAATTACCGGCGTATCAAAAACAGAATAAATCTTGCCTGGTTTTTTGGTTCTCTCGCCACAATTTGCACAAATGGGTAGATTTTGGTCGATTTTAATAATTTTTTTTGCGTTTTCAAGAATATTTTTCAAAAAACATCTTGCAAATATGCAAAAAACATATTACAATAGTATTGTGTACCATTATCGAGATTAAGCCAGGAGGAATATTAAAAAATGGGATTTGAATTCAATTCTAATTACGACAGTGGCGTTAAGATAAAAGTCATCGGTGTTGGCGGAGGCGGCGGCAACGCTGTCAATCGTATGATTGAGTCCAATATTCAGGGAGTTGATTTCGTTACAATCAACTGCGACAAGCAGGTTCTTCTTACATCCAGCGCACCGAACAAAATTGCGATCGGTGAAAAAATTACCAAAGGGCACGGCGCAGGTTCCAATCCTGATGTCGGTAAGCAGGCGGCAGAAGAAAACGTCGATGATATTGCAAACATTATCCGCGGTTCCGACATGGTATTTATCACCACAGGTATGGGCGGCGGTACAGGAACCGGAGCGGCTCCGGTTGTCGCTAAAATCGCAAAGGAAATGGGAATTTTGACGATTGGTATCGTCACCAAACCATTCTCTTTTGAAGGCAGAAAGCGTATGGTGCAGGCGGAAAACGGAATCGTATGTCTGCGTGAATTTGTCGACTCGCTTGTCGTCATTCCGAATGAAAGACTCAAACAGATTTCTGAAAACAGAATCACACTCGCCAACGCATTTGAATATGCCGATGATGTGCTTCGCCATGGTGTTCAGAGTATTTCCGATCTGATCAACATCCCCGGCATCGTCAATCTTGACTTTGCGGATGTATCATCCGTCATGCGTAATGCAGGCTATGCACATATGGGCGTCGGCACCGGAACCGGCAGAGACAAAGCCGAGGTTGCTGCAAAAATGGCTGTTACCAGCCCACTGCTCGAAACCTCTATTTCAGGCGCAACCGGTATTTTGATCAACATTACCGCTTCTCCCGACATCAGTCTTGATGAAGTAGAAACAGCATCTTCCATGATTTCCAACGAAGCGCATCCGGAAGCGACCATTATCTGGGGTGCTACATTTGATAACTCTTTGGAAGACACCATCAAGGTCACGGTCATTGCAACCGGATTCAAAACCGATGAAACTGTGGCATCGGGCGCACCCAAGGCTGCGGCTTCTTCGTCATCTCGTCCTTCGACCTCTCCGTTTTCTTCTTCCACTGCAAGACCCAAAGTAGAAGAAGCTCCTAAAGCTACCATTGCTTCTGACGAGAAGGAATCCTTGATTTCAGACAGCGATTTTGATGATATCATGAATATTCTGAGAAAAAACAGAAGCTAACGCAAAACAGAACATAACAATTTTCGGGTTCCCTGAGAAAAATATGAATTCATATAAAAAAGGCGCGATTATCGCGCCTTTTTTATATGAATTCTCTTTCTGCTTATCAAAAACATCTCAAAGATATACCCTCCATTTCTCGCCTTCAAAAATAAGACGGTCAAACTGTTTGTTTGACCGTCTTATTTTCATACAAAACGTCAAGCGTTTTCGTCTTCAGATGCTTCCTCATCGCGGGAGAAAAGTTCTCCTTCAAGGTCAAGATCCTCATCGTCATCGCTATCACAATCACATTCGCCGTCATCACAGTCAAGACAGCCGAATTCCAAATCCTCATCCTTCTTGCAGTCATAAAGCAGATAACCACCTGCAGCACCGCTGACAGCGGCAAGCGCAAGGAATGCGGCAGCAATGCTCTTTTTCTTTCCCAGAAGAATAAAGAACATAACAAGCGAGGTAACTGCTTGAACGATCAGCGATACGCCGACATAAAGTTTGGTTTTCTTGAACATGGTAAAATCCCCTTTCATCATATATTTTTTTGAATTTGCTCTTCATTTATGCTTTGCTTTTTAAAAAAGCATTGATAAAGCCGTCAATTTCGCCGTCCATAACGGCGGAAATATTTCCATCCTCATATCCGGTTCGGCTATCCTTTGCCAGTGTATACGGCATAAACACATAGGAACGAATTTGAGAACCCCATTCGATATTTGCTTTTTCCCCGCGGATATCTTCAATCCGGTCGAGATTTTCACGCGCCTTAATTTCTGCCAGTTTGCTTTTTAGCATACGGAGCGCTGTTTCTTTGTTTTGAAGCTGACTGCGCTCGGTTTGACATCCAACCACAATTCCTGTCGGTTTATGCACAATCCGGATTGCGGAATCCGTTTTATTGATGTGCTGACCGCCGGCTCCGCTGGAACGATGAGCCGTAATCTCCAAATCCTCATCCCGAAGTTCAATATCCGTATCGTCATCTAGTTCAGGTGTTACCTCCACCGAGGCAAAAGAAGTATGACGACGCCCGGACGCGTCAAAAGGAGAAATGCGTACCAGCCTGTGTACCCCATGCTCACTTTTCAGATAACCATAAGCATTGGTACCCTCTACTAATATCGTAGCGCTCTTTAATCCGGCTTCATCCCCATCAAGCCAATCCAGCAGCTTGACACCGAAGCCATGTTTTTCCGCCCAGCGCGTATACATCCGATAAAGCATGGATGCCCAGTCCTGTGCCTCCGTTCCACCCGCTCCGGGATGCAACGACAAAATGGCATTGCAGGCATCATATTCACCGGAAAGCAGCGTCTCCAGACGCATGCGTTCAACACCGGTCCGTATTTTCTCTACTTCCGCCGTAACTTCATCGGTTACACTTTCATCATTTTCCTCGATCCCCATATCGGCAAGGGCAATCGCATCATCCAGAGATCGTTTCAAAGCGGTATATTCCTCAAGCGTACTTTTAATACGTTTGAGTTCCCGTAGAATTTTCCCCGAATTCTCGGTATCATCCCAAAAATTCGGCATAAGCGTCTTCTGTTCAAGTTCCTCCGCTTCATCGCGGAGCCTGTCTATTTTCAGTGCGGAACCGAGATCCTCGATATCGCCTGTCATTCCTTGAAGCGTTCTTTTCGCTTCCTCCAGTTGAATTATCAATTTAGTCCTCCCATTTTTGTCATATGATTGATCTGCCGGATTTTCTTTTTTGCCGTCACATCGAAAATTCTCTGTTTGTTTTTACATTCTTATTATAACAAAATCAGAGTATTTTGTAAACTGCAAATTATGAGCGATTTGTAAATCATTTTTTATCCCCATGCGCCTTACATGGATTTTCAAAAAGGCCTGTAAGATCCAGAAAAAGTTTGCCGTCTTTTTCACGGAATCCGACGGCTTTTGCCGCTTCATCCTTTTCGCCCTCAAAATAAGCCTTATGGATTCCGCAGAGATCGATAAAATTCAGTGCGGCTCGTCCCATAATAATAAGTGCTTCCATATCGCGGACTTCCGCCGTATTGCAAAGATCATAGACATGCCCGGCATCTTCGATAATCCGAAATTGACAGATACCGACCGGTGCACCGTTGTCATAAGCAGAATACGCAAGTGCCGCCGCATGATAGGCAGTACCGCAAAGCTCACAGAGAGCTTTCTGTGCAGTTTTATCCGCAATCGGTTTGATCTCCAGCATAATAAGTTCCTCTTCTCTTCCAGCGTCATGATTTTTTGTCCTATTTTTTCAAGGATTCTATCTGTGCGCGCGTCAAATAACGCCATTTTCCGGGTGCAAGGTTTCCTAACTTCACCTCACCAATGGAAATTCTCTTTAGTGAAAGGATCGTAAGCCCCAAAGATTCGCACATCTTGCGAATCTGACGATTTCTTCCTTCGAAAAGTTCCATAGCAAGTACGGTAGCATCTTCCCTGCGCGACACCACCGTGATTCTGACCGGCTTTGTAAGATAACCGTCTATTTCCATCGGGCGTTCAAGCGCGCCAATCGTTTCCGGCGATACCGCTCCGCGGATTTTAACATGATAGAGCTTCGGCTTATGAAATTTTGGATGCATCAACCGGTTGGCCAGCTCTCCGTCATTTGTGAAAAGCAGCAGTCCTTCGGATTCCAAATCAAGCCTGCCGATCGGATAAACCCTTATACCGACATCTTTTATCAGCTCCGCAACGCAAGGGCGTCCCTTTTCATCTTTCATCGTTGTCACATAGCCTTTTGGTTTATTGAGCATGAGATAGATATGGCGCACGGAAGCATTTACCGCACGTCCCTCGTATTTCACGATATCTCTTTGAGGATCGATTTTCATTCCCAAAACGGCAGTACAGTCGTTAACTGTTATTCTGCCCTTTCGGATCTCCTCTTCAGCCGCACGCCTTGACAGGATGCCCTGCTCGGAAAGATATTTCTGAAGACGCAGCTCACTCATGGGACAACTCCTTTTTCCTCCCGTTATCCAAAAGACGGGAATATCTTCTGCCAAAAAGTCTTTTCTTGTTCTGCTGCAGGCACGTCCTCTTCCGCATAAAGAGGCACAGAAGCAATCTCTGCTCCATCCGCAAAAAATCTGACTGTTCCGATCCGATCTCCTCTTTTCACACCCGCATACAGAAAACGAGGCAGCTCTGTCATAACGGTCACAGTTCCATGATTCCGGGGTAAAACCGCATGACAGCCATCTGTATTGGAAACCCGAACGACATCTAGGGACCCTCCGCAAACGGGAACCTCACAGGAAAACTCCCCAGGTACGGCAAGCTCTTCTGTTTCATATAGTGAAAAACCGTAATCGAGCAATGCGCGATGATCTTTCCAGTCGTCTCCGTCGTTCAACGTTACGCAGATAAGCCGCACGCCGTCACGCTCAGCGGCGGAAACCAGCGTCCTGCCGCATTTTTTGGTAAATCCGGTTTTCACGCCGATAATATCATCATAGCTTCGCAAAAGCCTGTTGTGATTCACAAGCAATCTCGATGCGCTGGAATTATGAAGCGGAATTACCTTTTTTTCAGTTGATACAATTTTGGCAAACGTATCGTTTTTCAGTGCATAAGCAGAAATCAACGCAAGCTCATAAGCGGTGGTATAATGATTTTCATCATCAAGCCCGTGCGGATTCATAAAATGCGTATCATGAAGTCCCAGTGATGCTGCTTTTTCATTCATCATGTCGGCAAACGATTCGATTCCTCCGGCAATCTCATAAGCAATCGCAGCAGCAGCATCGTTTGCACTTTGCAGCATCAGTGCATACAGGAGCGTTTCCATTGTGACCTCTTCTCCTGCATACAGATAAACCGAAGAACCCTCGACGCCTGCCGCCGACGGCGCTACGGTGACAAGCTTATCGAGACTTGAATTTTCAAGCGCCACGATCGCCGTCATAATCTTCGTTGTACTCGCCATGCCTCGGCGCTGATTTTCGTTTTTGCCAAACAGAATCCGTCCGCTTGACGCATCAATCAGCACAGCAGACGAAGCAGACACCGAAGGTATTCCTGTCTGCGCATGGGGAACAAGCGGCATAAAAATCAGTGCCGCAAGAAAGACAAGCATAAACCGTATTCTTTTTTTCATCTATATTTCTCCTACTTATTTTTCAACTTATAAATTTCAACTTAGTAAATTATAAATTTTAAATTATAAATATGGAGAAATACAAATTTCTATTCGTCAGGCATTACAAAACAAATCTTATGTCTGCGGATTCTGTTCATCCTCACCGGATGTCTTATCTTCGTTCATTTCATTCTCCTTGGATCATGGGTAGTTCTTCCGGCGGGACTCAGCCCCGGTCATGGAGCCGGCTGCGGTCGGTGAGCCGGAAA
>UQNQ01000012.1 GCA_900542425.1 uncultured Eubacteriales bacterium | reverse complement strand
GATATTTCAAGGGAATTCTTGCAAATTAACATACCGTCCATAAAATAAAACAAAAAATCAAAATTTATATTTACAACGCGAAGCTTTTGCGTTATTCTAAAAGTGATGATATAAAAACCCCTTCTTTTTCAATTTTAAAATAAACGTGAGGTTATATGCAAAAATCTCCAGCAATCGGCGCCATCCAATACGGTGGTGTTTCTCTGGCTCCCATGGCAGGAATGACAGATGCCGCTTTCCGACTTATCTGCAAGGCGCACGGGGCCGACTATATGACAACGGAAATGGTTTCCGCCAAAGCACTCTGTTACGGCGATAAAAAAACTCCGATACTCGCGCATATCCGTCCTCAGGAAATGCCTTGTGCGGTTCAGCTGTTCGGAAGCGAACCGGACATCATGGCAAAAGCATCGGATATTCTGCTTGAATTATCGGAAAAAAACGGGACACTTCCCGCCGCAATTGATGTGAACATGGGGTGTCCCATGCCCAAAATCGTCAAATGCGGAGACGGAAGCGCCTTAATGAAAGAGCCCCAAAAGGCTGAGAGAATTGTTCGTGCCATGACCGCCGTATGCGGAAAAATTCCGGTAACAGTCAAGCTGCGGCTCGGCTGGGACAGAAACTCCATCAACGTTGTGGAGCTCGCAAAAAGACTGGAAGCATCCGGCGCCGCCGCACTTTGTATCCATGCAAGGACACGCGACGAACTATACTCACCAGGAACACATCCGGAATATATCCGTGCCGTAAAAGTCGCTGTCGGAATTCCCGTGATCGGAAACGGAGATGTGTTTTGCGCAGCGGACGCATTGCGGATGTTAACCGAGACCGGTTGCGATGGCGTTGCCGTTGCCCGAGGCGCGCTCGGGAACCCGTGGATATTTGAGGAAATCCATGCACGGCTTCGCGGAGAATCATATGTCCCCCCGTCAAACGTCGAACGGCTTGCCGTAGCTCTGCAGCATTTTTCGCTGATGACAGAAGAAAAAGGAGAACGTGTCGCCGTAGCCGAAAGCCGTGCGGCTATCGCCTACTACACCAAAGGGATGGAGGGCTCCGCACAAGTTCGCGGACAAATGAACACGGCAGAAAGTGCTGAGCAAATCATCCGGATTCTAACGGATTTCATGCAGAAAATGCCTGCGGACGGAAGGAACTGTTTATGATGGAAACACCGGCTGTTAAACTTGCCTTTCTCGGAGACAGCATTACCGAGGGCTGTTTTGAATTCTACCCATGCTCTTACGGCTTTGAGACTGTCAGGCGTCCGGAGGACGGTTATGCATGGAAAACCGTAAAGGCTCTCCGTAAAAAATACGGAGAGCCTGCAATCGAATATCAAAATTACGCCAAAAGCGGATACAATGCCTATATGTCGCTTCCCCTGGCAAATGAGCTGATACAAAGCCATCCCGACATTGCAATCGTTTGTTTCGGACTGAATGATGCTCTTCATCCGGAAGAACGCTTTGAAGCCGCTTTGGAAAATCTCTTTCAAAAGCTGTGTTCTACCGTGCAGAAAACCATTTTTGTGACGCCGAATATGATGAATACTTATCTTCATCCGCAAACACTTCCCTGCGCCAGAAAGCTCGCGGAAAAAACCATGACAGCACAGACAAGCGGAAAATTTGACCGCATGATAGAGTCCGCAAAACGATTATGTCATAAATATGGCGTCATCCCCTGCGATGTCTATTCCTATTGGAAACGCTTATATACCGCAGGAACAGATGTCACGGAGCTTCTTGTCAACCGTATCAATCATCCGACGGTCCCTATGCACGATATAGCCGCTGAAATATTGACAGAAATCATCGATCAAAATATTTAAAATTGATAAGATTATTCTTTTTGTTCACGTTTATCCAGCATATCAAACATCAAACTTCCCAATATGGAAAGTGCCAAGCTCATTCCAAGCCTGTCCAGCATAAAATAAACCGTATCCATTTTCGCCGCAATCTCATATGTATCCTTGTCGGCGATATATACCGCCGTATAAACCGCCAATATCAGAACAACAGGAAGCGTTATAAGAAGCAAACGTTCCGCGCGCCGCCCGAGCTTCGGGCATTTCAGCAGCCTTTTTTTTCTTTTTTCCATATCTAGGTAACCCCTTTTTGACCATGGAACCCCTCTCCATGGAACAGACTCTTATTTCTGCTTCTCATTATACGCTGTTCGGTCTGTTTTGTCATCGGTTTCTTTTTGGAATGCGCGGCAGATTTCTCCTTTTTGATCCGCAACATGTTTTCGGTGACGTTTTTCTTGCCAAAAAGTTGCGAAATCTCTCAAAATTTTCCGAAATACTGATTTACTTTTCCAAAATCATGTGCTATAATAGAGAATATAGAAACCCAAAATCAAATTTGTGGAGGCATACTGATTTGAAATGTCCCGTTTGCGGATACACCGAAAGCAAAGTGATTGATTCCCGGCCGACTGAAGAAGGCTCAAGTATACGCCGCAGGCGGGAATGCCTGTCATGCCAGAATCGTTTTACAACCTATGAAGTGATTGAAAGCCTTCCCCTTATCGTCGTAAAAAAGGACAATACACGCGAAGTTTTTGATAAATCAAAATTGCTTGCCGGCATTATGAAATCCTGTTATAAATGTCCGGTTACCACGGAGCAAATGGAAAATCTGGCCAATGAAATTGAAACAGAGCTTCAAAATTCACTGAATCGCGAGGTTTCTTCGAAACATATCGGCGTACTTGTCATGGAAAAGCTGAAAGCACTCAATGATGTTGCTTATGTTCGTTTCGCCTCCATTTACAGAGAATTCAAGGATTTAGAAACCTTTATGCGTGAGCTTGAGACACTGAAAAACGAAAAGGAACAAAATCTGAGATAGAATTCCGATCCCTTTCATGTATAACCGCAACAAACGGTATCACCGTTTTTTATATAGATTATCAATATGTTTGAAAGGATACCTATGATATGATTTCTATCAAGGAAACGACTTATAAAAATTTCGGAAAATGTCTTGTGATTTCCAATGACGCGATGGAGCTTTATGTTACCATTGATATCGGTCCGCGCATTATTAAATGTAATTTAAACGGCAAAGAAAATCTCATGTTTGAAGATATCGAACGCAAAAAAACAGAAGATGTCTCTTCTGTTTTCGGAGAAGGTAAGCTTTGGTATATCTATGGCGGCCATAGAATGTGGTTCTCTCCCGAAAAATACCCCGAAACCTATTATCCCGATTGCGAAAAGGTTGTTTATTCCGTCAACCCGACAGGAGCTGTTTTTGATCCGCCTGTCCAAGCTGTCACGGGCTTGCAGTTTTCCATGAGCATTTCCATGGATGAAACCGAACCGAAATTCACAATCACACATACGGTGAAGAACACCAAAAAAGAAGCTGTTACCGGTGCTGTCTGGTGCCTTTCCGTCATGGATAAAAACGGCGCCGTCATTGTTCCGCAGCCTACAGAAAATACAGGACTTTTAGCGAACCGCGTGCTTGCGCTTTGGCCTTATACGGAAATGACCGATCCCAGAATCTTTTGGGGAGACCGTTATATCGCTTTACGCCAAAATCCCGAAATCGCAAAAAGCATTAAATTCGGTATCAACAATACTGCCGGTAAAATCGCTTATGTAAACCATGGGCAAGCGCTGGTAAAATCCTATGCCGTGAACCATCCAAACGGGATTTATCCCGATTACGGCTGTTCCTGCGAGGCATACGCATGTGATTTGTTTACGGAAGCGGAATCGCTTTCCGAAATGAAAACTCTCAAAAAAGGAGAACAGATTCTCCATGAGGAAACATGGACGCTTATACCGGATATTGCAGTCGATGCATTTTCCAATTAATCACTCGACGCTTTGGCAGAAAAGATTTTTTAAAATAAAGAAAAGGACAGCTTAACAGCTGTCCTTTTCTTTATTTTACGCAAAAATGAACATTCCAACCTTAAATGATATTTTCAGAATCTAGTCTGATCATTCCCCCTCTCCTTACATCTTACTTACATATATATTTTTTCAACATTCCCCAGAAAAAAGAGGCTATTTTTTGAAAAATTTTTCCGGAGCGTTGACAAATCCTTTCTCCGGCTATAAAATAAAAGTATTATTCTGTAAAAAGGTGAAAAAATGCTTGACATATTGCTTGACGCGCTGATTGATACGGCAAAATTGATTCCGTTCCTATTTCTCACATATCTGATTCTCGAATTGATCGAACACAAAGCCGCCCAAAAAACAGCTGCTGCGGCAGCAAAAGCCGGTACTTTCGGACCCGCTGTCGGGGGACTTCTCGGTGCGATTCCGCAGTGCGGATTTTCCGCTTCCGCTGCAAACCTTTATGCCGGAGGAATCATCTCGGTCGGAACGCTTATTGCGATCTTTCTCTCCACTTCGGATGAAATGCTCCCTGTCATGCTTTCCGAACAGGTTTCCGTCACCCGCATTCTTATGATTATCGGAATCAAGGCGGCATGCGGAATTGTAATTGGTTTTGCCGCCGATTTTCTTTTGCGTCTGTTCAGAAAAACACCGACGAAAAACGAAATCTCAAAACTTTGCCACGACGAGCACTGCCATTGTGAAAAAGGCATCTGGATCTCTTCCTTGATTCATACGGCACAAATTGCACTTTTCATTTTTATCTTTTCCCTTCTCGTCGGCGGAATCATTTATTTTGTCGGTGACGAAAAAATCGCCTCGCTTGCCTCGGAAGCCGGGGTTCTCGGTCCGGTGGTCTGCGGACTGATCGGACTGATTCCGAACTGCGCCGCATCTGTTGTTTTAACAGAATTGTTTCTTGACGGCGTCATCAGTACCGGTTCTATGCTCGCAGGTCTGCTCGCCGGTTCCGGAGTAGGATTGCTTATCCTTTTCAGAATTCATAAAAATATAAAGGAAAACCTAATCATTACAGCAGTTATTTACGCTTCCGGTCTTATCGTCGGAATTCTGTTTGATATGATCGGAATTGTCATATAAAACCAGAGGAAGAAAAAAGATGTCAAACACCATTCAAAAAGTCAGAGCATATTTCAAAGCATTCGGTATCGATGATAAAATTAAGGAATTTGAAACCTCCAGCGCAACAGTTGAGCTTGCAGCGAAAGCAGTCGGAACAGACCCTGCAAGAATTGCAAAAACACTTTCATTCCAAGCGGATGATCGCTATCTTCTCATCGTTTGTGCCGGAGATACCAAAATCGACAATGCCAAATACAAGGCATGTTTTCATACAAAGGCGAAAATGCTTGCTCCAAACGAGGTATTCACAAAAATCGGGCATGATATTGGCGGCGTATGTCCGTTTGCTGTCAATGACGATGTTCTAATCTATCTTGATCAGTCTTTGAGGCGCTTTGAAACCGTTTATCCTGCTTGCGGAAGCGCGAACAGTGCGATTGAACTTTCCCCGGAGGAAATTTATCGATACGCCGACGCGAGCGGATGGGTGGATGTCTGCAAAAACAAAGAAATCTAAAAAAATGCTCCGAAACCTTTCTAAAGACTTATCAGGAGAAGCTACCGCGGCAGAGTTTCAAACAACACACAATAAAAAGCTCCCTTTAGGGCGAGATGTTTTTCACTCTCGTAGGAAAGGGAGTTTTTATATTCAAACGATAAAAACCGAACAAAATTTTCTGATTTTCTGAAGGAACAGATATCCATAAAACGATATCATGCAAGCTCTCACAATCAAGAATCCTTAAGACTTAACCGTTCAAATATTTTACGAATCAAATCAAATGGAATGACCGTAAAAGCAAGCATCAAAATATCGCCAAGCGCCGCATATGACAAAGCATGCGTACGGAACATCGTGCCTCCAAAGAAAATGAGAAGAAGCTGGACAACACTGACAAAAAGCATGACCAACAAGAAGCCTTGATTGCGCCTTAGATTTGCCATAAGGTTAATTCTGTGCGTTCGGGAATTAAACGCATTGAAAATACCGCTGAACACAAACAGTGTGAAAAAAGCCGTCATAAAACCTACAAAATCTTCTTCAAAATGAAATGCTTCACGGAAAACAGATAATCTAAGAAAAGCTGTACATAACAAAATGGTATAGCCTCCGGTAATGAGAATCTGCCTTACCATATTTTTGGTTACAATCGGTTCGCGGCGGCTCTTCGGCTTTTCCTCCATATACGATAACTGAGGAGCTTCTCCGGCAAACGCAAGACCCGCAAGGGTATCCATAATGATGTTAATCCAGAGCATCTGCATGACTGTCACCGGCGTATCCACCCCAATAAACGGTCCGAGCAGCGAAACGCCGACTGCACAAAAATTCATTGTCAACTGGAATACGATAAATTTCCGAATGCTGTGAAAAATCGTTCGTCCATATAAAATCGCTCTTGTAATGGATGCAAAATTATCATCAAGAATAACAATATCTCCCGCATCCTTTGCGACCTCCGTACCACTTCCCATGGCAAAGCCTACATCTGCCCGTTTCAGAGCAGTCGCATCATTGACACCGTCCCCTGTCATGCCGACAACAAGCCCCAGTTCCTGAGACAATCGGACAAGCCTGCTTTTGTCGGTAGGAAGCGCTCTTGCCACGACTCTTAAGGAAGGAAGAACTGCTTTTAATTTTTCGTCGCTCATTTCGGCAAGCTCGCCGCCTGTCAAGACGAGCTCACGTGTGCTTCCCGTATAAAGCCCCGCGTCGCGGGCAATAGAAACAGCCGTTTCCTTGTTGTCACCTGTAATCATCACCGTTTGAATTCCCGCACGCTTGACTGTCTCTACCGCATCCCTCACCTCCGGGCGCAGTCTATCGCGGATTCCGATAAGCGCAACAAGTGTCAGTCTCGCGTCCTCTCTATCGTAATCACGATCTGACGTAGCAAGCAACAGAACACGAACCGCATTTTTCGTCATATCGGAAAGTCTTTTCCAAATAAAATCCGGTATTCCCGATCGGCGTACTCCGTTTCGGTCATAATATCCGCCGCAGTTTGGAAGCAATTTTTCCGGCGCACCTTTGACAAGGACCAGTTCTCCGCCATCGTCAATTCTCGTCCACGAATACTTTTTGCCGCTGTTGAAAGGAACATGCTTCAATTTTTTCACATGTGAGGTTTCCAATACAAACGGCGCGCAAAAATGAAGCAGTGCACGCTCTGTACTGTTCCCACCGATTGCCTTTCCGCCGGAAAGAGCAGCTGAACCGTTGCAAATACAGGAAATTCCAATAAGCCGTTCAAGCTTTGGATTTCTGTGCAGGCTTTGAAAATCATAAAAAATACTGCCGTCACCTGCAACGACGGATTCTACCGACAGATTTCCGGTTGTAAGCGTTCCTGTTTTGTCTGTAAATAAAATATTGATGCTTCCTGCTGTCTCAATCCCGACAAGCTTGCGCACCATAACGCCCGCTTTCTGCATTCGTTTCATATTGGAGGATAATACCACGGTAATCATCATGGGAAGTCCTTCGGGAACCGCCACTACAATCACCGATATGGCAAGCAAAGCGGCATGCATCAAATTTTGCGCCATAAGAGGAAGATTGCGAAGTTCTGCGACAATGGCAGAGCCGATATAGCGATTGTCCATGACGATCGCATTAAATAAATCTGCAAAAGCAATCAATACCGCCGCAGTATATCCAAGCTTGCTGATTTGTCCTGCCAGCTCTGACAATCTTACTTTCATCGGACTGTCGATAGCATCGCTTTGAAGTTCTCTGGCAAGGCTTCCATATAAAGTTCCGTCGCCGACACGGCGTACCAACATGATTCCCTCACCGGAGGTAACCGTCGTTCCCCGGAATAGTTGATTTGCCGAGTTTGGATCCCAGCGTTCCGATTCGGTTGAAGGGTATTTTTTTGCTTCGGCGCTTTCGCCGTTGATTGCCGACTGATCGACACGCAGATTACCGGACAGTAAAATTCCATCAGCCGGAATTTTTTCTCCAGCCTCTAAAAGTACGATATCACCGACAACGATATCTCCGATCGGGACGGCAAGCAATTTTCCGCCGCGACGAACACGGCATGTTTGATTTTCTGCCTCCTTTTGAAGACGAAGAAAAGCCGACTCACTTCCATACTCCGACAACGTCGAAACAAATGTCGCAAGGAAAACCGCAATCGCAATTCCTGCAGTTTCAAACCAATTCTGCGTGCGGAACATAATCAGGACATTTACGGCAAGCGCCGCCAGCAAAATTTTGATAATCGGATCTCCGAAGCTTTCCAAATATTTTCTGAAAAAGCTCTTTCGTTTTTGTCTGGTAAAGAAATTGGCGCCATGCTTATTTCTGGATGCTTCCACCTCGCTGTGACTCAGTCCCGTAATATGGACCGAAGTCGGCGCCGCTGTTTTTGACATCGACATAGATTTCCCTCCGCTTGATTTTTTCACGGTATAAATCTATTCGGGAATCTGTCGTTTTATCACACCGAATCGAGGCTTGGAAACGAAAAGCTTCGGCGTTCGGATTCTTTCTGCCAAAAAGGTCGGATAACCTATCCTTTTATCATGAAATCATGCCAGACAGGAAAAGTACAAATTCTGTCTTTGTCTGTAGCAACAATCGGAAGTCCCCCTCTTTGTTTAAAACAAAGAGGGGGACTTCAGCATGCCTCGGGTTTGATTATGCTTTCAAGATTCTTTATTCAGAATCAAATATGCTTTTCGGTTTTTTTCTGAAAAATCATCTTTTATGAAAACTGCGAGTTATAAAGCGTACTGTAAAATCCGCCAAGCTGCAAAAGCTCATCATGCGTACCGCGTTCCGTAATACGTCCGTCCTGAAGCACTAAAATAAGATCCGCATTTTGAATGGTAGACAAACGATGCGCAATGACAAAACAAGTACGTCCGCGCATCAGCTCCGACATTGCCTGCTGAATCTTAATTTCCGTTCTCGAATCCACGTTGGATGTCGCCTCATCCAAAATCAGCATTGTCGTTTCCGAAAGCATGGCACGAGCAATAGTAATCAGCTGCTTTTGCCCTTTTGAAATGTTTACACCGTCATCTGACAAAACGGTATCATATCCGTCCGGCAAATGCTCAATGTAAGAATCAATACGCGCCGCGCGTGCCGCCGCCTTGACCTCTTCCAAAGTGGCATCTTCCTTTCCGTATACGATATTTTCGAAAATCGTACCGTGAAAAAGCCATGTATCCTGAAGCACCATGGTATATGCCTTGCGAAGTGAATCCCTGCGGATATCGCGGATTTCATGGCTATCGACATAGATATCGCCGGCACTTACGTCATAAAAACGCATTAAAAGATTGATAATTGTTGTTTTTCCTGCTCCGGTCGGCCCAACGATGGCAACTGTCTTTCCGGGATTTGCCAACACGGATATATCGCGCAGAATCGTTTTCTCCGGTGTATATCCGAAAGTAACATTCTGAAGCTCAACACATCCGGAAACCTCAGGCAAAGAAACCGCATTTTCCGCATCCGCACGCTCCGGTTCCTCGTCAATAATGCGAAAAACACGTTCCGCCGCAGAAAAAGCGGACTGAAATTCCGTTAGGATATTGGCAAATTCATTGATCGGTCCTGCAAATTTTCTCGAATACTGGACAAACTGCGCAACCCCGCCGAGCGAGATAAAAAACAATGAGCCTGCGGCGGCGGTTCCGTTCTGCGAATACATATACAGGATTCCGCCGAAAATCATAATCAGAGAAATCGAAAAGTTATTGATAAAGTTGACGGAAGGACCAAGAACGGCACCACAATATTCTGCACGATAATAAGCATCCATCGCGTCGGCATTGCGGCGGTCAAAACGTCCTCCGATTGTCCCTTCCCGATTATAAGCACGAATGGTTCCGCTGCCGGACAACATTTCCTCCGCATAGCCGTTCAATTCGCCGAGCTTTTGAGAGCGTTTGTGGAACAAAGGACGTACCCGTTTGGAACGGTACCTTGTAAATACAATGGAGATCGGTACGGTAATAGCAAAAACAATGATGAGCGGTTTTGAAATCTGCCACATAAAAACAAGGGAGCCGATTACCGTATAAATACTTGTCATAACCTGCACAAGGTCTTGGGATAAAGATGCGTTTACCGTATCGATATCGTAGGATATCCGGCTGATGATGTCCCCTGTCGCATGGGTATCGAAATATCCGACCGGAAGTGAGGTCAATTTTTCGAAAAGCTGACGACGCATGGTATATACAATTTTTTGGCTCAGCTGTATCATGAGCACCGCCAAAAGATAAGATAAGATGGCAGATGCAATATAACAAACAAGCATTTTGATTACATTGCTCCAGACAGCGTCAAAATTAACACCGCCCTCGGCTGCAATGGCGTCAATAGCGTCCCCGGAATATTTCGGGCCAAGCAATGACAACTGATTGGAGGCGAGCGTCAGAATGATGGCAAGCACAAACAGAGGCCAATATTTCATCATATAGCCGCCAAGACGAAGCATAACGCTTTTTGTGGTCTTTCTGTCCAATTTTTTGGATGTCCCCATTTTATTGGGATTGGATTCCGCACGCGGATCTTTCGCAAAATTTCCTTTATTCAACAAAGGCACCCCCCATCTGGGAATCACTGATCTCCCGGTATTCCTCACAGTTTTCCATTAAAAACGCGTGCTTCCCCATTCCGATGATTTTTCCTTCATCCAAAACCACGATGACATCGCAGTCTTTAATTGAACTGACACGCTGGGCAACCGTAATGACCGTTGTTTTTTCCATGTCGCGGGCAAGCGCCTGTCTGAGACTGGCGTCTGTTTTATAGTCAAGTGCTGACGAACTGTCGTCAAGAATCAAAATTTCAGGCTTTGCGGCAAGCGCGCGTGAAATAAGAATACGCTGTTTTTGTCCGCCTGATACATTGGTTCCCTTAGCAGACAGCATATGCCCATAACCCTCAGGAAACGCGGAAATAAAATCATCTGCCTGCGCGGTTTTTGCCGCATCCACAACCGCTTCATGGGACAAATCCCGTCCGAATTTGATGTTTTCTTCGACAGTATCGGCATACAGAAAATCATTCTGCATCGCTGTCCCAAACATAGGATACAGCGTCTCTTTCGGAATTGTCCGGATATCTTTTCCGTCAATACGGATACTGCCTGAGCCAACATCATAAAACCGAAGAAGAAGCTTTACAATGGTTGACTTTCCGCTCCCTGTGGCACCGATAATGCCAAGGGATCCTCCTCGGGGAACCGCAAAACTGATATCAGTCAAATCGTTATGACCGCCTTTATAGGAGAAATTGACATGATCAAAGACAATATGAGCGTCCTCCTCGCGGGAAGGATATTCCCGCTCGCTTTTCACTTCCAGATCGGCAGAAGTATCCAGCACCTGTGCAATCCGCTTTGCCGACGCTGAACTTTTAGTATACATGACAAAAATTCGGGTAACCGACATCATTGCCATGGAAATCAGCGTAAAATACTGCATAAACGCAATTACGGTTTCCGGATCGGAGGTTCCTCCCGCAACACGGGATGCGCTGAGCGCCACAACTGCGACAATTCCGAGATTCATCAGCAGCGTCATCACGGGATTGACAGCACTCATTGTGATTCCGGCACGCTTTTCATCCTCGACAAGCGCCTGATTGACAGAATCATATCTGCGGTGTTCATAATCCGTTTTCGAAAGTGCTTTAATCACGCGGATTCCCTGTGTATCTTCCCTGACCACTCGAATCATTCTGTCTACCGAACGCTGTACCTTTGTATAAAGCGGAACACCTTTTTTCGAAATAAAATATACCGTAATAAAAATAAACGGCAGAACCGCAATCATGGCAAGCGCAAGATAGCTGTCCATCAAAAGCGTAATGATAATGCCTCCGACAAGCAAAATCGGCGCGCGGACTCCCATGCGCTGCATCATGCTGACAAAGCTATGTACATTATAGGTATCCGTTGTAATACGGGACTCCAGTGACGGAATCGTAAAAAAATCCGTTTGTGCAGCAGAAAGACGAAGTGTTCGGTCAAACAAATCATGCCGCATCCGTTCCGCAAAATTTCTCGCCACATGTGCCGCCATACGGTTTGCACAAATATTACAAATACACGCAAGCGCAGCACAGCCGATCATGACGATGCCCCAGATGACAATCAATCGGACTTCCTGCTTATCCACCACGCTTTTTAAAATGTAGCTCAAAATATATGGCAAAAGCAACTCGACGAGCGTTCCGACGGCTTTGATCAAAAGTCCAACGGACATACGTTTGTAATATGGTCTTAGATATTTCAACATCAACTTCATTCTTTTAATTCTTCCCTGTTATCCGAATATTTTTTTGCACGAACCGCAATCCGTTCCAATACGGACCGAAACAGCTGAAGCTCTGAATCGGTAAGGTCCGCCGTAAGGTAACCATTCCATTCTTCGATAATCTTTCTCACCTCAGGCAGTACGGCCTCCATTTTTTCCGTCGGATAAACAAGTGTCACTCGTCTGTCCGTTTCACTTTGTTTACGTATGACATACCCATGTTCCTCAAGATAGGAGAGATGTCTTGTGACGTTGCTTTTATTGATACAAATGTGCTTTGCCAATTCTTCTTGGGAAATGCCGGGATTGCGGCATATCGCAATTACATAGCTGTGATGGCAGGCGCCGAGTTCCGCTCCCCGCAGCTTATCGGTGCGGTATAATCCTTCACATCGGCTGATCATATTGATTTGACGCATAATCGTAGCCAATGAAAACTCCTTTCTTCCGAGCCATTCTCGAATATATAAATATATAAAAATTGCAGATGCTTCAAAATGTTGCGCGGGCAACAGTTGCATTCGCAACAAATAGAATACCCCTAAAATCATCTCTTGTCAAGTCCCAAATACAAACAAAGTCTTTTTGAAAAAACTTTCTTTATACGGATCCGTCTTTTTCCATGCATGATGAGAAAGAATCCTCATACTTCAGAATGTTTCTGTTCTTCTTATCGTTATAGGCTGGTCTTTTGAACTTTATATATCTCTCTGTAAATTTTTAATGAATTTAACATGCGATTTTGTCGAAACATATTGTTTTTTTTTCATGAGCATGATAAAATAATAGTATAAACTTATAATGGGGGAGAATGGGATTTCATTTTTTGAACATACTCCCTTTTTCAAAAAAGTTGATTTTTCAGAAAGTCGGAAAGGAATGATACACATGGCTGATAAAGGACATAAAACCACGGCCGAGCTGCGGGCGCTGCTTCAAAACAGTCTGACAGCAAAGGCAAAGCCGGCAAAGGATGGACGCTTGACGGCGCATGAGCGCATGCAGCTGCTCTTTGACGAAGGTACTTTCGTTGAGGTCGGCGCATACATCGGACGCAAGAGAACGGAACTTGATGTTGAAGCAGATGACAGTTTTGAGCCGGTCGTTACAGGATACGGCGCGGTAAACGGCGCGCTCGTTTATGCATTTTCACAGGATTTCTCGCGTCTGCACGGTGCGCTCGGAGAAATGCACGCAAAAAAAATCGCAAACATTATCAAAATGGCGGTGCGTTCACAAGCTCCGCTCATCGGCGTATTTGACAGCGCCGGAGCAAAAATTCTGGAGGGCGTGGATGCGCTCGCCGGTTATGGTAGCATCATGCATGCTATAGGGACAGCACCGATTACAAAAATCGCAGTTATATCTGGTATTTGCGGAGGCGCCTCCGCCGTCATTGCGGAAATGTTCGATTTGATTATCGCCGCAAAAAATACGGGAAAGCTTTTTGTTTCCCCGTCAGGAAAAACATCCGAGGATGTCACCGCGAACGAAAGTCTCATTGATCTCGTTTCACAAGATGACACAGCTGCTGTCAAGCAGGCACGCACATTATCCGCATATTTTACCGGTACGCTTCCGCAAGAGGATGATATCAACCGTACCGTTGAACTGGACAGTGTTCTTTCAAATGCTGGATATGACATCCATGAAATTATCCGTTCCGTATTTGACATCGGCAGTTTTACGGAAATCGGCGCAGGTCATGCGGACAGTATCGTCACGGGATTTGCTTCCATTGGCGGCAGAAGCGTCGGAATTGTCGCAAACAATCCCGCCATCAAGGGCGGTATACTTTGTCCATGTGCGGCCGACAAAGCTACTCATATTCTTTCCGTGTGCCGCCGCGCGGGTCTTCCTGTCGTGACGCTTGTTGATACGGACGGAGTTGCAGATAAGCTTCACGCGGAGGAAAAAGGATTTGCCCTAAAGCTTGCCCGGCTTGCAGGTGAATACACAGCACTTACCTCTCCCGCCGTCACAGTATCCCTTGGGCAATCCTACGGTACAGCATATGCCGTATTGGGATCTAAAAATCTGACCGGTGGTGTTGCGCTCGCGCTCGACCGCGCGAAAATTTCTGCCATGTCTCCGGATTCCGCTGTTGAATTTTTGGATAAGGTAAAGGATGAATCTCATCACGCCGATATCGCCGCACGCTGGGCAGAACAGTATGCCTCCCCGCTAGAAGCCGCAAAAAGCGGACACATCGACGATATCATAGACACAGCGGAGCTGCGTCAGAGAATCGGTGCGGCACTTGAAATGCTGTGCTTCTGATCAAAGGAGGTACGATAATGTTTCTTTCCATAGAAGAACCCATTATTACCGAGGATTCCACATTCCTCGATCGTCTCGGGCTCGGAGGACAAACGCTTTTAATCGGGATGCTGACGGTTTTTGCCATGCTTTTTGTCATCTATCTTGCGATGATCGCTATGCGCGCGATTTTTGCACGGAAAGCACCGAAAACCGAAAAGTCTGATGCTGCTCCAGAGGAAAAACCAATTCCTGCAAGCGTACCGCAATCAGAACCCGCCATTCCCGCTACCCCATCAGACGATTGCGCGATTGTCGCGGCGATTACCGCTGCCATTGCATCTTATACAGGAAAAGCCCCGGCATCTTTCCGTGTCGTCTCTTTTAAAAAAAGAACACACTGATTCATCCGTGGTCTTCATCTGACTGCAAACCGCGGAAACATATTTTTAAGTTATTTGAATCATTGAATTGGAGGAATACTGAAATGAAAAAATATAGTGTAACCGTAAACGGCGTCGTATACGACGTCACCGTCGAAGAAATCAGCGCAGACATGACAGCGCCCGCGCCTGTCTCTCCTGCCCCGTCAGCTGCTCCGTCCCCCGCAGCACCCGCGCCTGTAAAAGCCCCGACACCTGCGGCAGCACCTGCTCCCGCAGCGGCTCCTGCAGGAGAAGCAAGAATCACAATATCTGCTCCTATGCCCGGCAGCATATTAAGTGTCAATGTCAAAGTTGGAGACAAGGTGGAAAAAGGCGCCGTTCTCTGCATTCTGGAAGCCATGAAAATGGAAAATGAAATCATGGCGCCGGAAGCCGGTACCGTTACCTCCGTCGCCGCCACAAAGGGAGCCTCTGTTCAGTCGGGCGATGTCCTTGTCACACTGGCTTAAGTGCGGCATTTTCCCGAACGGTGGTGACATTTTATGCTTGAAAAACTGAAAGCTCTGTGGGAAAGCACGGGAATTGCCAAGCTGTTTGACAACGATATCGAGTTGTTCGGCAAAACGCTGGTTATGTACCTTATTGTAGGAGTTCTCGTCTATCTCGCAGTAAAAAAAGGCTTCGAGCCGCTACTTTTGCTCCCAATTGCAACAGGGATGCTGCTCGCCAACCTTCCCGGCGCAGAGCTTTTCCATATGGAATTGTTTATTGACAAGGAAAATCCGAATGCCATTATGCAGATTCAACGGGTGATAGAAGAAGGAGGGCTGCTCGATTTCCTGTATCTCGGCGTCAAGCTCGGCATTTATCCGTCTCTTATCTTCCTTGGCGTTGGTGCCATGACAGATTTTGCTCCGCTTATTGCCAATCCGAAAAGCCTGTTCCTTGGCGGTGCCGCACAGTTCGGCGTATTTGCGGCGTTTATCGGCGCACTTCTGCTTGGCTTTGACGAATTGGCTGCCGCAGCAATCGGTATCATCGGCGGTGCCGACGGTCCGACTGCAATTTTGGTGACCAAGATTTTGGCTCCTGCTCTCCTCGGTGCAATTGCGATCGCAGCTTATTCTTATATGGCACTGATCCCCATGATTCAGCCGCCTCTTATGAAGCTGATGACAACCAAAAAGGAACGCGCTATCCAAATGACTCAGTTAAGACCAGTCTCCAAACTTGAAAAAATCGTTTTTCCGATCGCGGTAATCGTTATCGTATGTCTTTTGCTCCCTGATGCAGCACCGCTTGTCGGATTTCTGATGTTCGGTAATCTCTTAAATGTCAGCGGTGTAACCGACCGTCTTTCCAAAACGGCTCAGAATGAACTGATTAACATTGTAACGATTTTCCTCGGTGTTTCCGTCGGCGCGACAGCCAACGCGGAAAACTTCCTTGCTTTGGATACACTGAAAATTATCGTTCTCGGGCTTGCCGCATTTCTGCTTTCTACCATGGGAGGACTCCTCGGCGGAAAAATCATGTGCAAGCTTTCCGGCGGAAAAATCAATCCCCTGATCGGTTCGGCCGGCGTTTCCGCCGTACCGATGGCGGCACGGGTTTCGCAGAAAGTCGGTCAAAAAGAAAATCCGGGGAATTTCCTTCTTATGCACGCTATGGGACCCAATGTTGCCGGCGTCATCGGCTCGGCAATCTGCGCAGGGGTATTTCTTGCGCTTTTCCGATAATTACATATCTCGCCCGAATGGATAACGACACAACTTACTATCCGGGGCAAATCAATCAGGAGGATTTATATGGCAAAAGTCAAAATATGCGAGACAGTACTCCGTGATTCGCATCAATCCCTCATCGCTACGCGAATGACAACGGACGAAATGCTGCCTATTCTGGAACAAATGGACAAAATCGGCTATCACGCGTTGGAAGCATGGGGAGGCGCGACATTCGACGCCTGCCTGCGCTTCCTCGACGAAGATCCTTGGGACAGACTTCGCAAAATCAGAGATAAGGTAAAGCATACAAAGCTTCAAATGCTGTTCCGCGGACAAAACATTTTAGGATATCGTCATTATCCTGACGACGTGGTGGAATATTTCGTTCAGAAATCCATTGCAAACGGAATCGATATCATCCGGATTTTCGACGCGTTAAATGATGCACGCAATCTGAAAACCGCAATCAATGCAACCATTAAAGAAGGCGGTCATGTTCAGGCCGCTATCAGCTATACAACAAGCCCTGTTCATACCAATGAAAACTTCGCCGCATACGCCAAGCAGCTTGAAGAAATGGGAGCCAACTCCATCTGCATCAAGGATATGGCAGGTCTTTTAAAGCCGTATGACGCCTATGAACTTGTAAAGCTCATTAAGAAAACTGTCAGCATTCCGGTGGAACTGCATACACACTATACCTCCGGACTTGCTTCCATGACGCTGCTCAAAGCAATTGAGGCGGGAGTCGACATTGTGGACACCGCGATTTCCCCGTTTGCTATGGGTACGAGCCAGCCGCCTACGGAACCGCTTGTCGCGACGCTTGCCGGCACGGAATATGACACCGGACTTGACCTTAGTGAGCTTGACAAAATCTGCAAATACTTTACCCCGATCCGGGAAAAATATATTGCAAATGGAATGCTCGATCCTAAGGTACTCAAGGTGGACGTCAATGCCCTGCTCTATCAGGTACCGGGCGGAATGCTCTCGAATCTTGTTTCCCAGCTTAAGCAGGCAGGCAAATCCGAGAAGTTAACCGAAGTTCTTGAGGAAGTGCCGCGCGTCCGTGCAGACGCCGGTTATCCGCCTCTTGTTACGCCGTCATCCCAGATTGTCGGAACACAGGCCGTCTTCAATATTATCGGCGGAGAGCGCTATAAAATGGTAACAAAGGAATTCAAAGGACTTGTTCGTGGCGAATATGGTAAAACTCCTGCCGAAATTTCCCCTGAATTCCGGAAAAAAATCATCGGCGACGAAAAGCCGGTTACAGAACGTCCCGCCGATGCACTGGAACCGGAACTGGACCGTCTGCGCGAAGAGGTAAAGCCTTGGGCAATTCAAGAGGAAGACGTCCTCTCCTATGCGCTGTTTGAACAGGTTGCTGTCAAATTCTTTGAGAAACGAAAAGCAAAGCTCTACGGACTTGACAGCGAACATGCTGATTTCGAAAACAAAATTCATAATATATGAAAAAGGAATGTGAAAAGCGAAGCTGCAAAGCTCCGCTTTTCACATATGAAGTTATGAAAGCTGAATTTTATCGGAAATGGTTTGACCGTACGGCTTTTCCCGTTATCATAGCAAATACTTCCGGAACGATTGTCTATAAAAACCCTTCGGCAATAAAACATCTGCCTATGCTTCGTAAAGGAGCAGATATCCGGCGCCGTTTATGCGGCAAAATGCCGCTTTCCTCAGGAATGGATGCGGAATTGTCCGGCAAAGCGCCATACCGCAGGGCAGCAGTCTTTTCTGACGAGGAAATGTTTATCTTTTTGTTTTTATCCCGTCTGCAATATCCGGATTCAGACAGAATCACAAGAATACTTACCGATACGTTCGGCACAAAACTTTCAGATCTTTTGGCAAGCCAGGAACAGGAAGCATCCCTTCCATACGATGCCTCCTGCATGGGGAAAAACAGGATTTATGCCGATCTTTTGGACATCTGTGGCAATAAAAGCGGTGCAGACGACGCATATGTATACGATATTCAAGAGGTGACAGAAAAACTATTCTCACGTCTGAAGGACGCTTTCCGGGCGCTCGGATATCGGATTTCTGTCAAAAATCTCCAACCTCGGGAGGATAAAACCTATATAAAATTCAACTTATATGATTTTATATTCGTTCTCAGCCGGTTACTTTACATCCAAATGAAGCGCTCCGAAAATGGTATCATCGGAATTGAAGCGGCTTTTGATGAAGATTACGACTCTTATGAGTTTCGTTTCACTGCAAGAACTTCTCTTTCCCCTACTTCTGTGAAGGGGAAAAACGCCGCTGATTTTCTGACAAAGCTTGCGCCGGAATGCACTTTTGAACTCAAGCTTTTTCAAAATATCGACATCCTGTTCCGTAATACAAAAATTTCCGTTGACAAATATGGGAAATTCATCATAGAATATCGCTTGAATTTAACAGGGAAACCCGCCGTTCTTCATATCAGAAGCGTTGATTTCAGTGATGCCGGGCTTGAGCGTGTGATTGACAGCTTCCTTGATGAAATGAAATCTGTATTGAAAAATCACAGCTGACAATCCCGTCCGTTTTCTACATTAAAATTCATCTACTTAAAAGATGCTGTCGCTATGAAAGCAAGGCTCACATGATGTCAACATAAAAATCCGCCGAGAAGACAATAATCTCGGCGGATTTTTTATTCGCAAAACGCGACTTCATCCCCTGTCAATAGGAAGGAAACAAAAAATGCTTTCCTAAGCGTTCTAAACTGAATTTGAAAAAGAAAAAGTGCTCGCAAAAACCCTTGCGAACACTTTAACTGGTCGGAGTGAGAGGATTTGAACCTCCGGCCTCTTGGTCCCGAACCAAGCACTCTACCAAACTGAGCCACACCCCGAATCCAAACTATGAAAGCCGCCCTTTTCTTCTACGGCTTTAGTATTATACACCATTTCATTCCGATTGTCAACTATTTTCCGGCAAAATTTTATACAAAAGAAGCGCCGCCTGTACGGACGACGCTTCCCTGCTTTTTCTTTTCAGCTTTTTTCATCCCTTACGATTTTTCTGCCCATCAGAACACCCATAACAGATGCCATCATCAGTCCTCTCGTCCAACCACTCGAATCCCCAAGGCAATGCAGTCCCTTTACGCTTGTTTCCAGCTCCTCATTCATCTTGACGCGGTTGCTGTAAAATTTCAGCTCGGGAGAATAAAGAAGCGTCTCTGTCGAGGCAAACCCCGGTACGACGTGGTCCATTGCCTGAATGAAATTGATGATATTCATCATTGCGCGGTATGGCATCGCCGCTGTGATATCACCCGCTACCGCATCCGGAAGCGTTGGACGCAGATTAGACTGTGAAAGCTCCTTTTGCCATGTTCTTTTGCCGTCAAGAATATCTCCAAAACGCTGAACGAGAATATGTCCCGCGCCAAGCATATTGGTCAGCTCTCCAACCTTCTGTGCGTATTTAATAGGCTGATTAAACGGCACATTAAAATTATGAGAACAAAGGATAGCCAAATTGGTGTTGTCGGATTTGAGCTCCTTATAGGAATGCCCATTGACGACGGCAAGGTCATTGTCATAATTCTCTTGACTGACAAAACCGCCAGGATTCTGGCAAAAAGTGCGGACCTTATTCTTAAAAGGCTTTGGATACCCGATAAGCTTTGATTCATAGAGCACTTCATTGATTTGCTCCATGATTTCATTGCGCACCTCAACACGCACACCGATATCAACCGTTCCGGGAACATGATCAATATTATGGTCCGTACAGGTTTTCTCCAGCCATTCAGCGCCGCGTCGTCCAGTTGCAACAATTGTCCGTTCCGAATAAATTTCCTGCGATTCTTTACCGTTGGTAATTTGAACGCCAAGACAAACTCCGTTTTCAATCATAATATCCGTGCATTCATAACCAAAAATAATCTCAACTCCATTTTGCAGCAAATACTGCTCGATAGCATAATAGAGATCCTGTGCTTTTTCTGTTCCGAGATGACGAATAGGACAATCTACAAGCTTCAATCCTGCCTGGATGGCACGTTTGCGTATCTCTTTTTTTGCTTCATTATCAGACACACCCTCCACATGCTCATCCGCCCCGAACTCAAGATAAATTCCATCCGCATAGTGAATCGTCTCCTGCACGACGTCCTCTCCGACAAGTGTCGGAAGATCACCGCCAACCTCATAGCTTAGAGAAAGTTTTCCGTCGGAAAAAGCCCCCGCTCCGGAAAATCCTGTTGTAATATGGCAATAGGGCTTGCAGTTCATGCACTGCTTCGTTTTTTCTTTCGGGCAGTGACGGTTCTCGATTGCACGTCCCTTTTCGACAATTGTAATCTTCTTCCGGCTTCCGCCTCTTATCATTTCAATTGCCGTAAAGATTCCTGCCGGACCTGCGCCGATGATGACAACATCCGTTTTCATATTTTCCCCCTCCCGTAATCTTCAACATGCACGGATGCTTTCCGCATCCTTTTTCGTGCTTTTTTGGTATTCCTCAAAATTTTCATAGTTGATTCCGCCGAATCGGCAATAAAAATTTCTCTCTCTCATCCGGTAAAGGTTTTCTTTCATATAAATCTGAGCCTCTGCCTCCGGTGCGATTGTCGAATAAACCGCGGCACCATATGGTGCGCTTCCGAAAATATTTTTTTCGATTCGAAGCTCTCCGTCTTCCGTTGCGGATGATATTCTCCAAATAAAAATATGATGTCCCATAGGTTCCGGATAAATTTCCGAATTTCGCGGAATCGTATCGCCGAGCATAGAAAAACCGCGCCCTGCATCCTCGCAGATATTCATAGAAAATTCAGCGTCGAGCGGCAGACGGTCGCGGCATTCATATGCCGCCATACCGTATTTCGAAAAAAGATTACGCATAAAACGAACATGCTTTGCCGGCTGGCAATCTGTCCCGCCCTGATGGGTCACGCAGGAATCATATATTTCGTCAAACAAGCAATTTTCGACGCTTGTATCCTCACAGATATTCCAAAATTCCACAGCGTTGCCAAACCGGATTTTTCTCTCCGCACTCCAAACGCACCCTCCGATAAAGCGGAACCGGCAACCAAAAATCTCAGTCCGAATCCCCTTTCCGGAAACACCATGAACACCGCTCATTTCAAAGCAAAGATTCTCAATGCGCATATCACGTCCGGCATCCGCAAGGTTTCGTCCGCCGAAAACAGCACATTCAATCGATTTGTAAAATTCAGCCGGATTTTTTTCTGACCAAAGATAAAGTTCGCCGCGGCAAGGCTGCTTCTTTGCCGAAAAGCCATAGCATTCGTCAAAAAAATCTCCCTGAGCCGAAAGCTCTTCCATACTCCATCTAAGTGTACCGCACGATGCACCGTCATTATAAATAAAATTGCACGCTTCTGTTTCAGGTCGGTTCACACAGCGCCAAATATTCGGGCGTACCGGTTCCCAATCTCCCCTGCGGCAAAGATCCACGGACCCGATAAAGCGAGGGGATTCACCCTCTCCATAGGCTCCGTATACAATAGGATTGCCGTTTTCCCCACAGGTTGTGATAAGCCGCTCACGCATAACGGTTCCCCGACGGAACAACACCTTGTCCCCAGGCAAAAGTGAAAGATCACGGTAATCCGCACGCGGATTCTGCGGGGACAACCCGTCCCCGCGTCCATTTATTCTGTCAATATAATATATCATAGCTCAATGCCTTTCTCCGGAATCCGGCAGCAACTCTCTCGCGAAAACATTTTCGCTTTCTGTCTCGTCATTCCGCACGGAATCGAAAATACTGCGGAATACCGTCCCATGCCGCACCGTCCCATTCAAAAAAGAGTTCGGAACAGTTGTCATTCAGAAACAGTGGAAGATACAAATTGAAATTATGAGAAAGCTTCTCCGAGCGGCAAAGATTTTCCAAATCCATCCAGAAAACACTTCCTTCATCCGTTTGCCGGACTAGATTTCCCGAAAAGTCCGATGTCCTGTATAAGAATTCAATATACCGACAGTTTCCGGTTTTTTCCGCCCAGTGAACGACACCGCAAGGCACAAGGTTTCGGACGGAAAGTCCCGTCTCTTCATATATTTCCCGTATGGCGGAAGCGGTGAAGCTCTCCCCTGGCTCAACATGACCACCTGGGAACGTTAATCCGGGCCAATCGCTTTTGATACGGTCGAGCACCAGAACACGTCCCTCCTTGCATACCATCGTCATGTTATAAAATTTTGCGAGCGATTCCATCAGCTTTTTCTTGTACGGATTTCCTGCGCAGCCATCTCGCCGAATTCGTCCAGCTTCATACCGCCCATCACTTTTCCGTCTCGCGTACGCACGGAAACGGTTCCGTTTTCAACCTCGCGGTCTCCGATAACCAGCATATACGGAATTTTTTCAAGCTGTGCCGCACGTATCTTATAATTTGCACTCTCGCTGCGGTCGTCCAGTTCCGCCCGGATTCCCCGCTTTTTCAGCGCCGAGGTAATTTCTTTTGCGTATCCGTCGGCACGATCGGTAATGGTAATCACCTTTACCTGCACCGGAGACAGCCACATCGGGAACTTTCCGGCATAATGCTCCGTCAAAATCCCGATAAAGCGCTCAATTGAGCCAAACACAACGCGATGAATCATAATCGGACGACGTTTTTGACCGTCTGCCGCAGTATACTCTGCCTCAAAACGCATGGGAAGCTGAAAATCAAGCTGAATGGTTCCGCATTGCCATGTACGGCCGAGTGAATCCTCAAGATGAAAATCAATTTTCGGACCATAGAACGCTCCGTCGCCCTCATTGATGACATACGGCATGCCAAGCTCCTCCAATGCGCTCTTAAGCCCGTTTGTAGCAAGCTCCCAATCCTCCAGAGAACCGAGATGATCCTCCGGCATCGTCGAAAGCTCGACATGATATTTGAAACCAAACAAGGCGTATACCTCGTCAATCAGGCGTACAACTCCCTTGATTTCCTCCGATATCTGATCTTCCGTCATATAGATGTGCGCGTCGTCCTGTGTAAAGCAGCGCACACGCATCAGTCCATGCAAGGCACCGGATTTCTCGTGACGATGAACGATACCAAGCTCTCCTATACGCATCGGCAAATCACGGTAAGAACGCGGCTCCATCTTATAGACAAGCATCCCGCCCGGACAGTTCATCGGCTTGATACAGAAAGTCTGCTCATCAATCGTTGTCGTGTAGATATTGTCCTTATAATGATCCCAGTGACCGGATGTTTCCCAAAGCGTTTTGTTCAGCATGATCGGCGTGCTGATCTCCATATAACCTTCGCGTGTATGAATTTCCCGCCAATAATCGATAAGTATATTTTTAAGAATCATACCCTTAGGCAAAAAGAATGGAAAACCCGGACCCTCATCCATAATGGTATAAAGTCCCAACTCCCGCCCGAGCTTGCGGTGGTCGCGCTTTTTAGCTTCTTCAATGCGTTCAAGGTACTGTTCAAGCTCTTCTTTTTTGGTAAAAGCCGTACCGTAAATGCGCACAAGCATCTTGTTTTTTTCATTGCCGCGCCAGTATGCGCCGGCAATCGAAGTCAATTTTATCGCTTTCACAGCGGAAGTATAAGTTACATGAGGCCCCGCACAAAGATCAGTAAATTCCCCTTGACGGAAAAAACTGAGTTCTGCATCCTCCGGCAGATCCCGAATGAGTTCTACCTTATAAGGTTCTCCTTTTTCCTCCATGAAGGCAATCGCCTCCTCTCTAGGGAGTGTGTATCTTTCCAGCTTGAGATTTTCTTTGATGATTTTCTTCATTTCCGTTTCGATAGCGGCAATATCCTCCTCCGAAAACGGCGTATCCCGATCGAAATCATAATAGAAGCCATCTTTGATAGATGGTCCGATGGCAAGTTTTGTCTCCGGATAGAGACGCTTAACCGCCTGTGCAAGAATATGGGATGCGGTATGGCGAAGTGCGTTTCTGCCAAGCTCTTCCTCAAAAGAAGTCTCCGCAATGCTCCCGTCATGATTGATTACTTTCATACATTTTCCTTTCTCCGCTGTCAGCGGATATCCTGATAAAATAAAAAAACCTCAAGCCTACCTTTCCGACTTGAGGTGCTGTGCACGGTTCCACTCAAAAATTTCACTCTGATTTGCTGTAACGGGCAATTCCGGCGCGCCATTTCCTGCGCGCAGCTGCACGGCGGTATCCTCCGCAGTCCTCAGGGAACGCTTTCAGCCTCGGCGCATCCTCTCTTGGCTGGCTTCTGACGGTGACATGTCCGTGATATGCTTTATTCTTATATGTTCAGTTTACACCGAAAAAAATCTTTTGTCAATACTTTTCTCTCGCCTTTTCAGGTACTTTTTTCTTTCATGAAACAAAAACCGTTGTCTTGATTCTCTTTTGCGGCGAAAAAGGCACTTTTGGGCATGCTTATTATATGCTGTTTTTGGCATATTCAGTTTATAACCCCGAAATCCGTCTTTTCGTATCTTATCTCTCGTTTTTATATTCTTTACACTTTCATGTTTTTTATTTTTGTTTCAAAAAGCTATCCTTATCTTTCAATTTCCAGTAAAATAACAGAGGTTAGTTGACAAAATAGAAAAAATAGGATATGATAAAAACAAGATTTATGAGAAAAACAGCGTTGCTGCTTTTTGTCAAATGGGGAGAGAAATATATGATCATACTAAAAAGCGAACAGCTCACCGTCAAAATCAAGCCTTATGGCGCAGAGCTTTCCAGCATTGTAGATAACAAAACCGGAAAAGAATACATATGGCAGGGTGATCCTTCCATATGGAGCGGTCAGTCCCCTATTCTTTTTCCGATTACCGGCAGACTTTTATCGGACAGCTTTCTCTACCATAACAAAAAATATTATCTTCCCAAGCATGGGTTTGCACGGAAGAGCCAGTTTGAAATTTTAATGGCATCCGATGCAAAGGCCGCTTTTCGGCTGGAATCCGGAGAGGAAACCTACCGTGTTTATCCGTTTTCGTTTGCCCTGACGGCAGAATATGCTTTAGACAACAAAACGCTGCACATCACCAATGTCGTAAAAAATATGGGAAAAGAAGAAATGTATTTTTCTTTGGGAGCTCACCCTGCTTTCAACATTGAAATAGGGGATTTCGTCAAATTCTCGGAATTTGAAGATTTTACAACTCTGCTTTTTGACGAATCCGGACTCGCCTGCGGAGAAAAGGTTCTCGCCCGTCATCGTAAAAAAATTGAAATCACAGAACATCTATTCGATGATGACGCCCTTTTCTTTTCCGAGCTCTCCAGTACATCGGCAAAAATCATATCAAAAACCGGACATGAAATTCTTAAAATGGAATTCGGCAATGTGCCATTTGTCGGTCTGTGGGCAAAGCCCGGAGCCTCATTTGTCTGCATTGAGCCATGGTACGGTATCTGTGACAACCCATCGGTATCCGGCAAAATTGAAGAAAAACCTTTTATCCGCCGTCTTGATATTTCCGAAGAATTCCGGTTTCATTATTCCATTACCATTTTATAAAAATCATCCCAAGCTTTACGAAGCCGTTATTCTATGGCCTATCTATAGCAAAAAACAGGAAACGCCCAAAGGCAGTTTCCTGTTTTTTGATCTTAAAAATACCTTGAGAAAATGGTGTGGGAAATTTTTCTGTCCTTTCATCTCGCTTTTCTTTCCCTGAAATCGTTCTTCGTGCCAACTTATTTTTCCAAAGTAGCTTCTACGTTTTTCCCCCCTTGTATTTTCCTTGCCGGTGTGATACAATTTGATTCAGAATACAATTCGGAGGTCTATATGAACGAAAAGATAAATACCGCGCTGTCGCTTGCCGCGTCCGTCGGCTTTGAACAGTCGGCGTCTCTTGCAGCCGATGCCCTGATTTTTCGAGAAGAAGTGCGAGCCATGTGTCATGTCGACCGCTGTCGCAGTTACGGCAAAACATGGACATGTCCGCCGGCTTGCGGTACCTTGGAGGAAATGAGAGAAAAAGTATCCGCCTATCAGGAGGGTATCCTTGTAGAAACAATCGGAAAAATGGAAGATGAATTTGATTTCGAATCCATCTCACAAGCGTCAGCACTCCATAAAAAGCGTTTTGAAACATTGATCGATGCCTTGCACGAACGTGGCTGGCAGCTTCTGCCGATGGGCGCCGGAAGATGTACAATTTGCAAAGAATGTACTTACCCAGATGCTCCCTGCCGCTTCCCGAATCGTGCCATGCCGTCAATGGAAGCCGCAGGACTTCTTGTTTCCGACGTCTGTGCCAAAAGCGGCATCCCATATTATAACGGAAAAAATACCACTACCTTTATCAGTTGTATCTTAATTAAAGAAAAGGAAACGTAAATTTCCTTCATCGATATCAGATGCTGCTGTCGAAACAGGACTTGATTTTTTATCATTTTTATGATAGACTATAATAAAATAATCGTTTTAAAGGATAAAAAATATGATAATCAGAAGAGCCTCAGAAAAAGATACGGAAGGAATTGACAAGCTGCTCCGCCAAGTGCTGGATGTTCATCACCAAGGACGTCCTGACTTATTTAAAGCAAATGCAAAAAAATATACAGACGCACAGCTTTCTGAAATTCTGAGCAATGATCAAACGCCGGTTTTTGTCGCAGTAGATGAGCAAGAAAAAGTCCTCGGATATGCTTTCTGCATGTTCCGTCAAAATCAGAACGACAATATTTTGACAGACATTCGCTCACTCTACATTGATGATCTGTGCGTAGATGAGAATATCCGCGGACAGCATATCGGGAGATCTTTATATGAGTTTGTTCTGTCATACGCCAAAAACAACGGATGCTACAATGTCACGCTGAACGTATGGGCCTGCAACACAAGCGCCATCCGGTTTTACGAAAAATGCGGGCTGAAGCCGCAGAAAATCGGAATGGAGATTATTCTTTAAACGCTTGAAAATACATCTCTTCTTGCTTTCTCTTTTCCCTGCCAATTCTCACACATTTACATGTTCCGATTGCCGCCGGGTATCGGGAATCATGTCCGCCGCCGTTCCATTAGGCCTTGGAAGGAACGGATGCGGACTTTTTCTGTATATGAATTCGAAAAGGAATCTATTTTTTATGAGTTACATTACAAAATTCACGAAATATATTACAGCAAGCGTACTCGGTATGATTGGACTCTCCTGCTATATTCTTGCTGATACTTATTTTGTCTCTGTAGGGATCGGTGAACTTGGACTTGCTGCCTTAAATATTGCCATTCCTATTTTTAATCTCATAAGCGGTATCGGACTCATGACCGGAGTTGGTGCAGCAAGCCGGTTTTCCGCTTATCGAGCATCCGGAGATAAGCGTGCCGAAAGCATTTTTACAAACGCCTGTGTATTTGGATTTTTGTCCGGTATTCTTATCACAGTTCTTGGCATCGTATTTTCCGAAGAACTTTGTTTTTTGCTTGGAGCTGATGAAGAAACCATCTCCTATACAAATGAATATCTTCAAACACTGATGTGTACTTCTCTGTTCTTTATCCTCAATAATATCTTCACTGCATTTGTCCGAAACGACGGAAACCCGCGGCTTTCCATGGCAGCAATGCTTATTGGCAGTTTTGCCAATATCATTCTCGATTATATTTTTATTTTTCCGCTTAAGCTCGGCATGTTTGGGGCTGCTGCCGCTACGGCGAGTGCTCCGCTGATCAGTATGGGAATCCTTTCCTTACATTTTATCACAAAAACAAATACGTTCCGACTTCAAAAATGCCGGATAGCCCCGTCTATTATCTTTTCCTGCCTTACTGTCGGAATTTTTTCCCTTATTACAGAACTTTCCTCTGGTATTGTTATGGTCATTTTCAACCGTTCCATCCTGGAGCCGGAAGGAAACACCGGCGTCGCAGCATACGGCATCATAGCCAATATCGCACTGGTTGCCATTTCAATTTTTACAGGAATCTCACAAGGACTCCAGCCGCTTGCAAGTGTAGCTGCTGCGGAAAAAAATAAAAAAGAGCTTTGGAATGGGCTTCGTCTTTCCTGCATTCTTGCCTTCTCAATAGCGGCATTACTGCTTATATTCGCCGTTTTATTTCGAGGACCGCTGGTGTCTCTCTTTAACAAAGAGGATGACACAAAGCTTTCCGAACTTGCCCAAAGAGGTCTTATTATCTATTTTACAGGATTTTTTGCCGCCGGCATTAATATTATCTGCGCTTCTTTCACCGCAGCATGTGCCAAGGTTCGGGAAAGTTTTTTCATTTCCATATTCCGAGGTATCGTCTTTATCCTTCCCTCTGTTCTGATTCTTTCTCGCATTGCCGGAACAGACGGAATTTGGTTTTCATTCTGTATGGCAGAAATGCTGACACTATGTTTTTCTGTTGTTTTTGTCTTGTCCTTTTTCAGAAAATTTGAAAAATCGGCAAAAAGTTCTTGACATATACAATTTTATCGAATACAATATATTATAAATATAATATCCTGAAAAGCGTTGAAGAAGAGAGTAGCTTTTTTACGAAAGATCCAAGAGAGCCGACGATGGTGGGAGTTCGGCATCCGGTAGATAGAAGCGAAAATCACTTCTGAGCCGCGGCGGCGAACGGACCACTCTTATTAGCTGCCGACGGAGCTCCCCGTCACGGAGCGGCATATGTCTGTATGTTTTCATAGGTGGGAAAGCGAAGCAAACATCTTCGTCCTATAGATACGGACGAGGATGTTTTTATTTTTGTCGAATCGAGTACAAGGAGGATTTTTTCATGTACGAAAAGGTACCGGCGAACCTCAATTTCGTCGAGAGAGAAAAGAAAATCGAGGAATTTTGGGAAGAAAACAAAATTTTTGAAAAAAGCATTGAAGACCGACGCGGCTGCAAAAACTATACCTTCTATGACGGTCCCCCGACCGCAAACGGAAAACCGCATATCGGACATGTTCTCACGCGCGTTATCAAGGATATGATCCCGCGCTACCGTACGATGAAAGGATATAAGGTCGACCGTAAGGCCGGCTGGGATACGCACGGACTTCCTGTCGAATTGGAAGTAGAAAAAAAGCTCGGTCTTGACGGCAAAGAACAAATCGAAAAATACGGAATTGCTCCATTCATTGAAGAATGTAAGAAAAGTGTCTGGAAATACAAAGGAATGTGGGAAGATTTTTCCGGTACAGTTGGTTTCTGGGCAGATATGGAGCATCCGTATGTTACCTATGAAAACGACTATATCGAATCTGAATGGTGGGCACTCAAACAAATTTACGAAAAAGGACTGCTGTATAAGGGATTTCAGATTGTTCCCTACTGTCCGCGCTGCGGTACGCCTCTCGCGACACATGAGGTAGCACAGGGCTATAAATCGGTTAAGGAACGTTCCGCGGTTGTCCGTTTCAAAGTCAAAGGGGGAGACGAAGAGGCTTACTTCCTTGCATGGACAACAACACCATGGACGCTGCCTTCCAACGTTGCACTTACCGTTAATCCGGATGAAATATATTGCAAAGTCAAAGCCGCAGACGGCTACACCTACTATCTGGCCAAAGCCCTGCTTGACACCGTGCTCGGGAAACTTGCAAAAGAAGGTACTCCTGCTTATGAGATTCTGGAATCCATGAAGGGCTCTTCTCTGGAATATCGTGAATACGAGCCTCTTTTCGAGTGTACCGGCGAATTTGTCGCCAAAACCGGAAAAAAAGCGCACTTTGTTACCTGCGCAGACTATGTTACGATGACCGACGGTACCGGTATTGTCCATACGGCACCTGCTTTTGGTGCAGACGACCTGAAAACCGGACGCCGGTATGATTTGCCGTTCGTTCAATTTGTGGACGGAAAAGGCAATATGACGGAAAATACGCCTTATGCAGGCAAATTCGTCAAGGAAGCAGACCCGCTCATTTTGCATGATTTGAAAGAAATGGGACTTCTTTTTGACGCGCCGAACTTCGAACATGAATATCCGTTCTGCTGGCGCTGCGATACGCCTCTCATTTATTACGCGCGGGATTCTTGGTTTATCGAAATGACCAAGGTACGGGACAAGCTGATTCAAAACAACAACACCATCAACTGGATTCCGGAATCCATCGGAAAAGGTCGTTTTGGAGATTGGCTTGAAAATGTACAGGATTGGGGAATCTCCCGCAACCGTTATTGGGGAACACCTCTCAATATTTGGGAGTGTGAGTGCGGACACCGTCATGCAGTAGGCTCCATTGCCGAGCTGCGTGAAATGTCGGATAACTGTCCGGAAAATATCGAGCTTCACCGTCCTTATATTGATGACGTAACCATCAAGTGCCCACATTGCGGAGGTACGATGCGCCGCGTCAAGGAAGTGATTGACTGCTGGTTTGATTCCGGCTCCATGCCTTTTGCGCAGTGGCATTATCCTTTTGAAAACAAAGAAGTTTTTGAGGAGCATTTCCCCGCCGATTTTATTTCCGAAGCGGTTGATCAAACTCGTGGATGGTTCTATTCCCTGCTTGCAATTTCAACGCTTATTTTTGACAAAGCGCCATATAAAAACGTAATCGTTTTAGGTCTTGTTCAGGATGAAAACGGACAAAAGATGTCCAAATCCAAGGGCAATGCCGTCGACCCGTTCGAAGCGCTCGAAACCTACGGCGCAGATGCCATCCGGTGGTACTTCTACTCCAACAGCGCGCCATGGCTTCCCAACCGCTTTCATGGAGGTGCTGTCGTCGAAGGACAGCGCAAATTCATGGGAACACTTTGGAACACCTACGCATTTTTCGTGCTGTATGCCAATATCGACGGCTTTGACGCTACAAAATACAAGCTCGAATATGAAAAGCTGTCCGTCATGGACAAATGGATTTTATCAAAATTGAATACTGTCGTCAAAAATGTTGACGACAACCTTGCGCACTATGAAATTCTGCAAACAACAAAGATTTTACAGGATTTCGTTGACGATTTATCCAACTGGTATGTACGCCGCTGCCGTGAACGCTTCTGGGTATCCGGCATGCCGCAGGATAAAGTAAATGCTTATATGACGCTTTACACAGCGCTTGTCACATTCTGCAAAATCGCGGCACCCATGATTCCGTTCATGACGGAGGATATTTACCGCAATCTTGTTTGCAGCATCGACAAAACCGCACCGGAATCCATTCATCTCTGCGACTATCCTGTCGCAAACGAAAAGATGATTGATCCTGAACTGGAAGCCCGCATGGAAGAAGTGCTGGATATTGTTGTGCTTGGCCGCGCGTGCCGGAATGCGGCTTCCATCAAAAACAGACAGCCGATTGCGGCGATGTATATCAAGGCAGAACTTGCGCTTCCGGATTATTTTACGGAAATCATTGAAGATGAACTGAATGTAAAAGAGGTTCGCTATACGGATGATGTCAGTGCGTTCACCTCCTATTCGTTCAAACCGCAGATGCGTACGGTGGGACCGAAATACGGCAAGCACCTTGCTAAAATCCGTGAGCTCCTTCCGAAGCTCGATGGAAACGCCGCCATGGCGGAACTAAACAGTACAGGCATGATTAGACTTGACCTCGGCGATATCACGGCGGAGCTTACCCGCGATGACCTGTTGATTGATTCCGCGCAAATGCCGGGCTTTGAAGCGCTTTCCGACAAAGGCATTACCGTTGTGCTCGATACCAATCTTACCCCGGAGCTTATTGAAGAAGGCAATGTGCGCGAAATTGTATCTAAAATTCAAACCATGCGCAAGGACGCAGACTTCGAGGTGCTCGACCGCATCCGTGTTTATGCCGACGGCAGCAAGGATTTGTATGCCGTTATGGAGCGCAATGCCGACGATATCAAAAGCAAAACCTTATGCGATGAATTCCTTTTCGGAAAAACAATTCCGACTTCAAAAGAATGGAGCATCGGCGACGAGAAGCTGAGACTTGGAGTTGAGAAAGTATAAAACAGCCGAACCACCGGCAAAAGCCGGTGGTTTTCTTTTAAAAACACATTCTCTGTTTTTCCGAAATTCTTGATGCATTCCCTTTACAAAAGAAAGAAGGAATGCTATAATAAAACGAAAAACACATGATACCGGGAGATGCAATATGTATCGAATTCTGAAAAAACGCTATCTGAATCAAGCAAAAAACACCATAGAAATGATTGTGGAAGCACCGCTTGTCGCAAGACATTGTCTTGCGGGACAATTTATTATCTTCCGAATCGATGAATTCGGAGAGCGTGTTCCGCTCACCATCGCCGATTACGACCGGAGTGCGGGAACAGTAACCGTTATCTTTCAGCCGGTCGGTGCGTCAACCAAGATGCTTGCCGCCAAAGAAGCCGGCGATACCCTGCTCGATTTCGCAGGACCGCTCGGCAAGCCGTCTGAGGTAGAAGGGTTTTCCCGTGTTGCCGTTGTTGGCGGCGGTGTCGGCTGTGCTATCGCTTATCCTGTGGCAAAGGCACTGCGCAAAGCAGGCGCCGAGGTCGATATGATCGCCGGATTCCGAAGTCGGGACATTGTGATTCTGGAAGAAGAAATGCGTTCCGCCGCAACCCATCTTTATATCACGACAGATGACGGCTCTTATGGAGAAAAAGGATTTACTACCAATAAGCTGAAAGCATTAATCGACTCCGGCATCCGCTATGACGAAGTTGTCGCCATTGGTCCTGCTCCGATGATGAAATTTGTTTGTCAGGTAACGAAGCCTTACGGAATCAAAACGGTGGTCTCCTTAAATCCCATCATGATAGACGGCACCGGAATGTGCGGTGGCTGCCGCGTCACAGTAGACGGAAAAACCCGCTTTGCCTGCGTGGATGGTCCGGAATTTGACGGTCATCTCGTCGACTGGGATGAGCTTATCGCCCGCGGAGGATATTATAAAGAAGAAGAAGCGGCGCATATCTGCCGCCTTACGGGAGGAATACGCCATGGCTGATCAAAAGTTCAAAACACCGATGCCGGAACAGGATCCGGTATGTCGCGCCCGTAATTTTGAGGAAGTTGCGCTTGGATATTCTGAAGAAAACGCCGCGGCAGAAGCCGCAAGATGTCTCGGATGCAAAAATGCACCCTGCATGGAAGGATGTCCCGTAGGCGTTCGTATTCCCGAATTCATCAAGAAAATTGCAAACGGAGAACCGGAGGAAGCGTATAAGACAATTACCTCAACGAACCTGCTTCCGGCGATCTGCGGCAGAGTTTGTCCGCAGGAACATCAATGTGAAGGAAGATGTGTGCGGGGAAAAATGGGAGAGCCTGTCGGAATCGGTGCGCTTGAGCGCTTCGCCGCGGACTACCACAGAGCCCATGGAAAAACATGTGACAAAGCTTCCACACCTTGCCGAAACGGACACAAAGTCGCAGTCGTCGGGTCCGGT
This sequence comes from uncultured Eubacteriales bacterium, assembly GCA_900542425.1. Taxonomy (GTDB): domain Bacteria; phylum Bacillota; class Clostridia; order Oscillospirales; family CAG-272; genus QALR01. The sequence continues at coordinate 15,221 of UQNQ01000012.1, read as the reverse complement.
CCTTCCGGACTTGCCTGTGCCGGAAGCCTTGCCAAAGCCGGTTATGAAGTAACGGTATATGAGGCGTTTCATAAGGCGGGCGGCGTGCTTGTCTATGGGATTCCGGAATTCCGCCTGCCGAAGGAAATTGTAAAAGAAGAAATCGACGGACTGGAAGCCCTCGGTGTAACCATTGTAACCGACGCCATTATCGGAAAGTCTCTTTCTGTCGACGATCTTTTTGCGGATGGTTTTGAAGCGGTATTTATCGGCAGCGGTGCCGGTCTTCCCCGATTTATGGGAATCCCGGGAGAAAACCTGCTCGGCGTTTTTTCCGCCAATGAATATCTTACCAGAATCAATCTGATGAAAGCTTATCTCGAAAATTATGACACCCCGATCAAAAAAGCAAAACGGATCGCCGTCATCGGCGGAGGCAACGTGGCCATGGATGCGGCACGCTGTGCAAAACGAATGGGAGCCGATCAGGTTTTTATTGTATATCGGCGCGGAATGGAAGAGCTTCCCGCTAGACGGGAAGAAGTTCATCACGCGATGGAAGAAGGAATCGAATTTCGTCTGCTGTGCAACCCCAGACGGATTTTGGACGACGGAAACGGTCATGTAGCGGCATTGGAGTGCGTCGAGATGGAACTCGGCGAGCCGGATGCCTCCGGACGAAGAAAGCCTGTTCCAAAGCCAAATTCCGAATTGATATTGGATGTAAACGCTGTTATTATCGCCATCGGAACGGTTCCGAATCCTCTCATTAAAGCGACAACGCAAGGACTGGATACCAATCCTCAAGGCTGTATTGTTACGGATGAAAACTGCCAAACTTCCCGTCCGGGTGTATTTGCCGGCGGCGATGCGGTAACAGGTGCCGCAACGGTTATCCTCGCCATGGAGGCAGGAAAAAAAGCGGCGGCGGCAATCGATCGGTATCTTAGTCAAACCTGAAAGATACGGAGCATAAACCATGTTGGAGTATAAAGTCAATGACCGTATGCTGAATGCTTCCGTCTTTCTTCCCTTTGTTCATAAAATATGGGAAGGAAACTATGATATCGATAAAACAGAGAAAGCGTTGTCAAAAACACTGAACATTACAGCGTATGATGGTAAAACGCTCGTGGGCTGTTTGCGAATCCTTTCAGACGGCTATTTTTTCGGAACCATTACAGAACTGCTTGTTCTTCCGGAATATCAGAAGCAAGGCATCGGAAGCAAGCTTCTCTGCCTTGCCAAGGAAAATACGCCGACTATGTTGTATTTTGGAGCACAGCCAGGAGTAGAAACGTTCTATGAAAAAAACGGATGCAAAAAAAGCCTTCCGTCTTATATCATAGAAAAGAACAATCCTGAACATTAATCCTAATAGAAAACGGGCATGCCATATGGCGTGCCCGTAATTTTCTATTTTCCGGCTTAGTTGCAGCAGCAGCAAAGCACGATGACCGCAATAACAATGATCCAAAGGCAATTGTTATTGTCGAAAAGATTGCACAGACAGTTCATAAAAATATCCTCCCTTCGCCAACGGTGTCAGCAAATATGAACGCTATATCTTTGAATTTCATAGGAAGAAATCTACAATAGGATTTCCCCCTACCTGTTACCATATTATGAGGGAGACGTTTTTTTGTTACGGGATTTTTCAGTGATTTCCAAGAGGCTTTTTCTTTGCCCGTCCGGATGTTCCAATAGCAAATCCACAGGCAAAGATTAAAAGGGTAAAAACCAAATTGATATATACCTCAAAAAGCTCCAGCGGGATGATGACATACAGCATGGTTCCCAAAAGTCCGAACATACCCATTCCAAGCCCGCCGATTACTTCCGCAACATTGACAAGCGCTTCGGAATCGGCAAATTTTGCGATGATATACAAAATCGTGTAAACGGCGGCGCAGAGAAGCGGAAAAGCATTGCCGACCAAGACAGCCTTGCCAAAAGGAATTCCGTTTCTTGCAAAAAGCGCACCGGCAAAACCCCAAACCACAATCATGACGACAAAGATCAAAATGCCGACAATCGCAAAATTTTCCGTTTGTCCGATTGACATCAGCAAGAGATACAATGCGACGGATAAAACAGGAAGCAGTGCCAAAAAATAAACCCCTCTGCCCTTTTTTTGTTTTCCGGAATCCGCTTTCTTTCCCGCAGGGTTGTTTTGTTCAAAAACAGTATGTTTCATAATAAAATCCTTTCTATATCAGCCATAAGACTCAGATTTCTACTGTATCGCTGAGAGCGAACGAATAAAGATACGTATGTAACGGAGCCCTGCCAAACAGCTTTTCACATGCCAGTTTGTAATAGCCAAGCTGTCTTGTATGACGTTCTCTCAAAACGGCTTCTACATAATCCCGCCCGGCAGAAGCTGCAAAAGAATCTGTCTTATAATCGACAAGGATCAGTTCATCTTCCCGATTAAAATAGGCACAGTCAATCACGCCCTGCACAAGCAATTCTTCTCCCGCAAGCGCCGTCGGATCATCAGACGAAAACAGCGCCGCTGGATATTTAATCAAAAACCGTTTTTCTCTGTAAATCCGTTTTGCCGTCATCATTTCTCTCGCAAGTTTACTGTTAAAAAACGCTTCCAGCTTCGCAACATCCATTTTATCCTTATCGGTTTCAAATAAGAACTGCTTCTCTGTCAGCCGGTCAATTTCACCGGTAACGCCGATACGCATGACGTTCTCAAAATCACAGAATTGCATAAACGTATGCATCGCCGTCCCGCGTTCCGCCGCAGTAATGGCTTCATCCGGCTCTTTCATGAGAAAATGAGGCATGGCAACCGCCTCCGGAATTGTCACATCTGTCCTTGCACCATCCGTTTCATCCAACACATCCGGATAGAGTTTGGAAACAGACAGCTTTGAAGGTATTTTTGACAGTCTGCGGTATGGATAATCAAAATCCAAACGTGTCGAAATCAGCTTTTTTGCCTCAAAATAAGAAATCTCACCTGTTTTGGACACCGTTTTCTTCTGTGATACAGAGGGCACCTTGGAACAGATGGTATCGCAATCCACCGCCGTCGCTTCCGCTAGTTTTAACTGAAATGTTTCCGGCAATCCTGCAACGGCGGCAAGCAAAAGCTCCAGATAGCTTCCGGCCCGCCTTTCCGAATAAGAGGAAAAAAAAGCTCCAGAAAGCCCGTATTTTCCATCTGATGAAAAAAGTGCCTCCATTCCGGATTCTATTTCCCGTGCCCTTACCGATGCCGTCAGAATCAGCCGTTCCCTTGCACGCGTCAGGGCAACGTAAAGAATCCGAAGTTCCTCTTCTATAGCAAGCCGTCTCAAGTCAAGAAGCGCTGCCGCGCGCATCGGCGTATCCATACGGACCAAGCCCGACTGTGTCATCAGCTTGAACGATACTCCGAGTTTCTTATGATAAACGGTTTTTTCACGCTGCTCCGGAAAGTGAAATCTGCGCGAAAGTCCGCAAACAAAGCAAACCGGAAATTCAAGTCCTTTGGATTTGTGAATCGTCATGATATTCACAACTTCCCCCGGAGAAGCAAACTGCGAAACATCCATTTTTTCTTTATCCGCAATCACTTCGTTGATAAACGCAATAAACCCGGAAAGGCCTTTAAATCCGCCACGTTCAAAACTTCTGGCATACTGATACAGCATCATCAAATTGGCTCTTGCGTGTTCCATTTCATAAACCGGCTGTTCTCTGTCGGACGCCAAAATAGAAAAAATTCCGGTTTCCGTATAGATTTTCCATATCAGTTGGTCACATGGCATTTCTGCCGCATACCTCGCGTAGTTTTCCCTCTCCCGCAGAAATTTTTCACCCTTTGCAAAATGTGTATCTGCTGTAAACTGGCGGAGCGCCTCAAACAACGTACCGTTTGGATGATAGCGCTTCACATAAAGCAGCTCATCGAGAGTCACCCCAAACAGCGGACTTTTTAAAGTTGCGGCAAGATAAATATCCCTTGCCGGATTATCGATAACATTCAGAAATGAAAGAACAAGAAGCACCTCTGCACTTTCAAAAAATGCCGTTTGAGCTGTATTGCGACATGGAATACCTCTCTTTTTCAACGCCTGCTCATAAGCCGCAGAAGATGTACTGACACTTCGCAGCAAAATCACAATATCGGAGGGCTTGATAAGAGTCCCATCCGCTTTGACCGCGCCGGAAAGAAGCTCGGAAATCCGCTTTGCAACATATTCCGCTTCCCTGTCCGAATCATCCTCATCCTCTTCTCCGTCATTTTTCGGAATCAGGCAAAGCTCCGGAACGGTTCCTCGTCTGCCGCTTCCACAATAAAGACGTTCATCTTCTCCGTACCGCATGGTTTCCGTATTCATAAGCTTGCCGAAAATTCCATTGCAAAATTCCAAAATTTCTGCAGTTGAACGAAAATTTTCGGATAAAAATATTTTCACGGCAGGAGCATCGTTATTTTTATCATATTTCGGACGCAGAGCCAGTTCCTGTTCAAAAATGGAAGGAACCGCCCCGCGGAAAGAATAAATACTTTGTTTGATATCTCCTACATTAAATCGATTGTTTTCCTTCGAAATCAATCGGAATATCTTATCCTGAATCTCATTAGTGTCCTGATATTCATCGATATAAATCTCGTCAAATGAATCGCGCAGTGAAAGCGCAAGTTCGCTCGGTGCGTCATTTTCTCTGTCCCACAGAAGCGCCAAGGCATATCGTTCCATATCCGTAAAGGTAAGAATCCGACGCCGGCGTTTTTCTTCTGAAAATCGCCGGTCAAATGCCCGAAGAAAAACCAAGAGGTCAGAAAGTGACGCCGCCATCGCTTTTGAAGTGCTGCACAAAGTTTCTTCTGAATAGCTGTAATATTCCGATGCGATTCTGCGAAGCTCTCCGGAAAAATCAGAACGGGATGCCTTGAAAAAATTCATTTTTTCATCGCCGGACACACCGCGAAGAGACGCAAGCTTGACGGGAGAATATGCTGCCAACGCTTCAGACAGATGACGATAGGTTCCCCCATGCTCGGCAAGCTGCAAAAGCTTTGCAATCAGGGATGCATCATAACGGAAAGAATCAATATACTTTTCATAAACGTCATTTTCCTCGATATGGTGCAGAGCCGCATCATAAATCCTTTCATAATGACGCAGAAACCCCACCAGATATTCCCGCAGAGAACATTCCCAGATGCTTCCATCAAATCCGTTTTCCGCTGCTTTTTCATAATCTTGACGGAAACGGTCAATCTCGTCCAAAAACCCAATCGTCGCAGAAAGTGAGTGATAGAGAGACAATGTCGTATCAATGAGTTTATCTGTATTGGCAACATCACCGAATGTATCCGCAAAATGTCCGAAATTTTCAATGACACCATCCTCCGGTGTCGTTTCCTCCTCAAAGAAATCGGAAATCAATTCTTCGGCGATGCGTTTCATCATCAAAGCAATTTCCGTTTCGTCTGCCGCGGAAAAATCTGCCGGAATACCAAGTTTCTGAAAATTGGTTCTGATCAGATCAAGAAAAAAGCTGTGAATGGTACTGATATGTGCGGAAGATATGAGCAGACTTTGCGATTGAATATGACGATTCTCCGGATTTTTTGCCAGCTCATCCGCCAATGCATCAGCAATTCTTGAGACGAGCTCGGATGCAGCCGCTTTTGTAAATGTCACAACCAAAAGCCGTGAAAGATCTCCGGAACCGTCTGGTGCACAGATACGTTCAATCATTCTGCGGGTTAAAACAGCCGTTTTTCCGGAACCCGCAGCAGCAGAAACCGCAACCGCTCTGTCGCGTGACACAATCGCATCCTGCTGCGCTGTTGTCCATGTTATCTTCCCCATTTTTTGCCTTCTTTATCGTTTTTTGAAATTATACTTTTGAATAAATCAATTTATACATTCGCATTAAATATAATATACTTTTGTATATTATTCAAATGTCATTTCTTCAATATATTTATCCATAAAATAAGCGTTGCCTGAAAGCTCTGTATAATCGGATTTTTCACAGATATTTCTTGCCGCTTCTCTCGCTGAGCCGGAAAGAAGAACCGCAACGGCACCCGCACCTGCGGCATTCCCTACAGACACAATTTTATTCTCAAGCTCACGCGGAATCAATCCAATCCGGCAAGCACTCGTTTTATTGATGTGCGATCCAAAACCTCCGGCAAGCACGACAGAGGAAACATCGCAAAGTGAAAGCGACGCCTTATCTAAAAGCGTATAAATTCCAGCGCAGATTGCCGCTTTCGCAAGCTGAATTTCACGGATATCCTTTCCTGTTAAATAAACCGGATGTTTTTCCTCAATAACAAAAATCGGATTTCCGGCATCATCTTCTTTTATATATGAAGCATAATTCCCTGCCTCATCGCGATTTCTGATACGACCGGTCTCATCCAAAAGACCTGTTTCCAGCATAACCGCCACAGCATCAATAATACCGGATCCACAAATGCCGCAGGGAGACACGGTTCCCAGAGAATGAAAAGAAATTCCGTCTCCGTCTACCAACACCTCGCTGACAGCGCCATCCACGCCCGCCATTCCGCATTCAATACGAGCGCCTTCAAAAGCCGGTCCGGCAGCTGCTGAACAAAAATACAGTCCATGACGGGTAGAGAGCCCAATTTCTCCATTGGTACCGATGTCAATATACAGCACATTATCTCGGCAGGAATCCAGTCCTTCCGCAATCATACCGCAAGCAATATCACCGCCTACATAAGAGGCAAAACAAGGGGCAAAATAGACTTGCGCACATTTATTTTCGAGAAAATGCAATTTCTCTGCCTGATAATATTCTCCAAACAGCGTTGGTGCGGTAAACGGCGCATTGGCAATGGAAGAAGGGTCAATTCCCGCAGCAATATGCTCCATCACCGTATTGCCGCAGATGACCGCCGCGCGGACATCTCCAATGGATAATCCAAGCGTTTGACAAGCCTCGGCACACGCTCCGCGCACCGCATCCGAAATCAATTTTTGCTGCTCGAAAAGCGCCTGCTTGTCTTTCATGATTTTATCAATTCTGGAAATCACATCGGCTCCATATGATGCCTGCGGATTCCGGAACGCACGTGTTGCAAGAACAGCGCCCGTTTCCATATCACAAAGATAGGCGGCAACGGTTGTCGTTCCGATATCCACAGCAAGTCCCAGATTGGCAGCATCACCGGAAGCTACGTCAATCAAGCAATCGTTTTGATAGAAAGCCGCTCCATCCGTCGTTTGTTTTCTCGTAACCATTGGTGAAATCTCGAAGGAAGCCGAACGATATTCGGTAACAATCCGAATATCTTCGTTATCCAGAAATACCTCAAAATTTCCACAGACACGGCACATGCAGGCAAGTCGGATTCCGTCCGCAATTTCCTTATCAGTCAGAAAACGTTTCTCATTCTCTTCCGGCTCTGAAAGAAAGCCCTTTACTGTTACACGGCATTTTCCACAGGTTCCGTTCCCACCGCATGGGGCAGAAAACAGAATACCGCTTTGCTTTATGGCTTCCAGTACAGTCATCCCTTCCGGAACCTGTACCGTGTATTCTTTGCCTTGAGCAAAAATTCTGCCAGTCAATCGCATTGGTTTTTCTCCTTATCATGATATTGGACCCTCCGCTTTAAAAAGTTCTCCCGCAGAGAATTACCAAAGAAGCTTTTAAGCGTTGTCTGTTTTTTCATAGATCCGCCGTCCGAGAAGCCGAACATCATAACGCAATATTTCCCTTCCCCATACGTTGGTCGGATCTGTCTCTGTTTACAGCAAAGGGACTGCCGTCAATACGTCAGTCCCCGATAAGCTCCGTGTAAAATTATGCTTTCCCGACCGAGCCAAGAACAGCCGCAAATTTATGCTTGACCATTTTCTTAACCTCGTCTCTTCCGACTGTAAGATAGGTTCTCGGATCAAATACCTCCGGCTGTGCCGTCAAGACACGACGGATTCCTGCCGTCATAGCAAGACGAATATCGGAATCGATGTTGATTTTGCATACCGCCATGGTTGCTGCCTTACGAAGAAGCTCCTCCGGGACCCCTTTGGCACCGGCAAGATTACCGCCGCAGTTATTGATTTCCGTCACCAGTTCCGGGATAACGGACGACGCGCCGTGCAGAACAATCGGGAAGCCCGGAAGTCTATGTGCAACATCATCAAGAATATCAAAGCGAAGTCTTGCTTCCCCTTTGAATTTATACGCACCATGGCTTGTTCCGATGGCAATCGCAAGCGAATCCACACCGGTTTTCGTGACAAATTCTTCGACCTCAGCGGGATTGGTATACATCGCATCGTCGGCGGACACATTTACATCATCTTCAATGCCGGCCAGCTTTCCGAGCTCGCCCTCTACGACGACGCCGTGTGCATGTGCATAATCGACAACTTTTTTTGTAAGTGCAATATTTTCCTCAAAGGAATATTTTGATCCGTCAATCATGACGGAAGAAAAGCCGCCATCAATACAGGACTTGCAGATTTCAAAATCGGCGCCGTGATCGAGATGAAGTGCGAAATCAATGCCCGTATCCTCTACGGCAGCCTTCGCAAGCGCCATCAGATAAGCAGGCTTTGCGTATTTTCTGGCGCCCGCCGATACCTGAAGAATCACCGGCGAACGATCCTCTGCGGCAGCCTCGGTAATTGCTTGAATAATCTCCATGTTGTTTATGTTGAAAGCGCCGACCGCATAACCGCCTTCATAGGCTTTTTTAAACATTTCGGTTGTAGTTACAATACTCATTTTTCATCCTCTTTTCCGCGGACCCTCGAAACTTTTCTTCAAAATCCGCTTTTGTTGCTGACATATTTATATTTTACATCATAGACCGATATTTTGCAACATATATTTTTGATTTTTCAACCGATGACAGAAATTTTTTTATTTTTTTGAAAAAACTCTTTACAATCAGGCAAGCATATGGTAATATAAGTACGTGTATCCGTTCTCTCGGTATACGGACAAAGGCTCAATGAGCGTTTCACCCGCCGCATACTGGGTCAGACGGACAAAAAAATCATATCATGAGGTGAAAAAATCATGCAAAAGGAAACCAAACAGGCGCTGATAGCGGCCAATCAAACCCACGAAGGAGATACCGGATCTCCTGAAGTACAGATTGCGATTCTCACAGCCAGAATCAATGATCTGACAGAGCATCTTAAAAAGAATCACAACGACCATCACAGCCGTCGCGGACTGCTCAAAATGGTCGGTAAAAGAAGAAACCTTCTCGGTTATCTTCAGAAAAAGGATATCGAGCGTTACCGCGCTATTATCGAGAAACTCGGCATCCGCAAATAAAGCCCTTCGAGAGGGGACGGACTGTGTTCGTCCCTTTTCATCGTTTTCAAGCCATGAATTCACGGCAAAAATAATCGATTTTGTATAGCAATTAAATATGGTTCGAGCCGCTCGCGCTGTATTTAAGTGCTAAACAAATTCGGATATTTTTTGCCTGAAGATAAATACTAAATAGAAAAAAGGAGACAAAAAATGTTCGAAAATTACAAAGTATTCGAGTTTGAATACGCAGGCCGACCGCTGAAAGTCGAAACAGGCAAGGTAGCAGGCTTGGCAAACGGTTCTTGCATGATCCATTATGGAGAAACCGTGATTCTCGCCTGTGCCACTGCTTCAGAAAAGCCACGGGAAGGCATCGATTTCCTTCCCCTTTCCGTCGATTACGATGAAAAGATGTATTCCGTTGGCAAAATACCGGGCGGATTTCTCCGCCGGGAAGGAAAACCTTCAGAAAAAGCTGTCTTAACCAGCCGTGTCATCGACCGGCCGATCCGTCCGCTGTTTCCGAAAGATCTGCGCAACGATGTGGCATTGACGCTGACAGTTATGTCCGTCGATCCCGATTGTTCGCCGGAAATCACTGCGATGATCGGCGCTTCCATTGCGCTCTCTATCTCTGATATTCCGTGGAACGGACCAATCGGCGGCGCATTTATTGGCTTGATAGACGGAAAACCGGTTCTCAATCCGACTTATGAACAGCGTAAAGTCAGCACGCTGGAGCTTACCGTTGCCGCTTCTGAAAAAAAGGTTGTCATGATCGAAGCCGGAGCAAAAGAAGTTTCCGACGAGGATATGTACAATGCTATCATGTTTGCCCATGAAGAAATCAAAAAGCTTCTTGTTTTTATCAACGAAATTATTGCTTCCATTGGCAAACCCAAATTTGAGTATCCTTCCGGCGAGCTTGACCATGACATGTTTGACAAAGTATTTGCCTACTGCGAAAAAGCCGTCATGCATGCTTTGGATACCGATGACAAAAACATTCGTGATGCCAGAATGCAGCCCATTCTCGATGACATTCTCGCAACCTTTGGAGAAGAATATCCGGATATGGAAATCATTCTTCCCGAACTTATCTATAAAATTCAGAAAAAGATCGTTCGCCGCTGGCTTCTCGTCGACAAAAAGCGTGTAGACGGACGCCGCATGGATGAAATCCGCCCGCTTGCCGCTGAGGTCAGCGTTCTGCCGAGAACCCACGGCTCCGGATTGTTTACACGTGGTCAGACACAGGTGCTCACTGTGGCAACACTTGGTCCGCTCAGTGATTCACAGCTTTTGGAAGGACTTGATGACGAGACTGAAAAGCGTTATATGCATCATTACAACATGCCCGGCTATTCAACCGGAGAAGCAAAATCCCTCCGTTCACCCGGAAGACGGGAAATCGGACACGGCGCGCTCGCAGAACGTTCATTGGTTCCTGTCCTCCCCTCTAAAGAAGAATTTCCTTATGCCCTTCGTCTCGTTTCTGAGGTCGTAAGCTCCAACGGTTCCACCTCTCAGGCATCTGTATGCGGTTCTACACTCGCTCTCATGGACGCCGGTGTGCCGATCAAAGCCCCCGTTGCCGGAATTTCTTGCGGTCTTATCACAGCGGAAGACGGAAGCTGGGATACCATGATTGACATTCAGGGACTTGAGGACTTTTACGGAGACATGGATTTTAAGGTTGCAGGAACTCACAAAGGAATTACTTCTATTCAAATGGACCTGAAAATTGATGGCTTAACGCCGGAAATTATCAAACAGGCACTTGAGACGACACACAAAGGCAGAGACTATATCATTGATGAGATCCTTCTCAAAGCAATTCCTGCACCGCGTCCCGAAATCAGTAAATATGCTCCTAAACTGATTACTATGAAAATTGATCCTGATAAAATCCGCGACGTCATCGGTACCGGCGGAAAAATCATTCAGAAGATCGTTGCCGAAACCGGCGCTAAAATCGATATTGAAGATGACGGAACCGTCTATATCCTTGCCGTCAATACTGACGCTGCCAAAGAAGCAAAAGGAATCATTGACGCAATTGTATTTGAACCGGTCGAAGGCTGTTGCTATACTGGTACGGTCACAAGAATTATTCCGATCGGCGCGTTTGTAGAAATTGCGCCCGGAAAAGAAGGTCTTGTTCATATTTCCAAACTTGATCATAAGAGAGTGGAAAAGGTTGAAGACGTTGTATCCGTCGGAGATAAGATAACCGTCAAGTTCCTTGGAATGGATGAAAAAGGCAGAATCAATCTTTCGAGAAAAGATGCCCTTTCAGAATAAAATCAAAAAACGACACAAAAATAGTTTGACAAAAATATGAGCATATCAAGAGAGGCTTGCCTTATCTCGGCAAGCCTCTCTTTTTAATGTGTTTTATTAAACCGTGTGCTGATTTATTTCGTATTTGCTTTTGTCATCGATTCCACATAGGTATTGATCGCATCGGCTGCTGTTCCCTCGTAACGATCTGCAAATTTTGTAACATTGTTTTTACCATTTGAAATCATGTTAGAAATTTCGCCTTCATAGTTCCAGAAAAGATAACCGGGATCATAGGTGCGGGTATCGAGAATCAGTTCCAGCATTTCAGCGGAATCCGTATCGTCGCAGTATTCATAGCTGTAAGCTTCAATCCATGCGGTACGAACAATATATCTCGAGTGGAAACCGAATACCTCCATAAAATCGCCCATTATTTCAAGATCCGGAATGGAAACGGGCACCGCATACGGCATCAGGTGATTATCTGCGTAATGTGCATAATTTTCCTGAGACTCGCTATACAGCGGATATGGTACCAATCCGACAGACACGTCAGCATCTTTCATCATTTCCAGAATGGCAAGGACCTCAGAAGCAAACAAGGTATTGCCGTTCTGAACAGCCTCTCTGACATTGGTATAACCCAGTGTTTCCGTTTCAGGCATACTCCAAACGGAAATGGCTTTTTCCATTGTGTCGTTCCATGCCGTTGTATTTTCCGTCATAGAAAACACAAAGTTGCCGTTGTCATTGTCAATAATGGAAAGACCGGAAGCAACATGCAAACCATGTGTTGCGTGACCGGTTCTGACCCATCCGAGGATATCGCCTTCTGAATAGTGGAATTCGGAGTTTCCGCTCGCTTCTTTTGCAGCCAGTTTAATCATCTCCGTAAATTTATCCATTGTCCACTTTTTATCCCGTACCAGCTGATAGATATCGTCTTGAATATCAGAGTTGTCGTATACAGTTTTATTGTATACAATGGCATGCGCCGCTTCAAAACAGGAGATTGCCCAGTCACCAACCACACTGTAAAGATTCAAATTGCCGTTTGAATCCTTGAGACTGTAAGTACTTACATACTTTTGATCCCACCAAGGATTTTCAAAATCGATTCCAAGCGTATATAAGTTATATTGGTAACCGTTTACACCGAGAGTACCTAAATTGTATTTTTGCGCAAACATATCAATTGTATGCTGATTTCCGGTTACATCCGCTGCCGCCAATGTGCCGGGGCTTTCCGATTCATTCAATTCAATGGTGCAGTTATACAGTTCTGACATGATGTCATTCCGCTGGCGGACAGCAACGCTGACAACATCGGTTCCGTCGGAATAAATTTCTTTGTTGGATTCCCAGCCGTCCGCACCGATATATGCAGCAATTACAAATGTTGTACCACCGAAGTCGACGTCCTCAAACCCGTAGGGCTTTTGGAAAGGATCAACAGAATCCCAGTCAATTCCGGTAGACTCGCTGGTATCATCGCTTCCGGTTGTATCAACAGATGAACCCGTGTCACTCGTGCTTTGTTCCGGCTCCTTTGTTTCTGATCCGCTGGTAGTGTCAGTTGTCTCACTAGTTCCAGATGTACCTGTTGTCTCGTTATTGCCGTCGCAACCTGCCGTCAGCATTACCAGAAGAAGCATTGCAAACGACAAAATGATCGCCAATAATCGTTTCATAAAAACCTCCTTAAATAATTGAAAATTATATTAATCATCCGTGTATACGGATTATTACGAATATAATTGACCTGAAGAACTTGAAATCGTATTATGAGTTCATGTGCTTCAATGTTGTCGCAACAAGATCATCAATTTGATACCGGGTATGCCCTTCGATCGTCGTATCCAAAGCTCCGTGAACAGGATCTCTCCATTTCGATTCAATGACTCCGGTACCACGGAACATTCCCAAAACAGATCCTACCGTAGCACCGTTGCAGTCCGTATCAAATCCGGTCTCTACTGACATACAGATAGACTTCGAATAATTCCCCGCCCCCCAAAGCAATGAAACAACTACAATCATCGCATTGGAAATCGTATGACACCAATCATATCCTTTGCGCTCATCATAGCGCTCATGAATTCTGGCAAATGCTTGCTTTTCCGATATGCCGTTTTCATGCCACGTTAAAACTTCGGAAAGCTCCTTATAAAGTCTGGAGGTAAAAGGAATCTGTTCCATTCCTGCTTTGATTATCGATGTCAAATCATTCAGAACTGCCGCCGCCGCAATCATCGCAGCAACAAACATTTCCCCGTAAATACCGTTTTTCACATGGGAAATGGAAGCATCACGCCATGCCATCTCCGCCGCAAGTTCCGGATTTCCCGGATTGATATAACCGAAATAATCGCCTCGGATTTGCGCTCCGATGTACTCTCTGTACGGATTCTTATAAACCGCAGACGCAGGCGGGACAAATCCGTTAATGAAATTTCGGTAAGCGACACGTTCTGCCGTACAATAAGGACGAATCACCTGAGCGTCCATCCACATTCTGGAGACATCAAACGGGGTGAAATCTCTTCCGTATTTTTCCAGAATGAGCATTGCCATTACCGTGTAATTGGTATCATCGTCAACAGGCGCGCATTCATAGCGATCAGCATACGCGCGGTTTTCCAAAGAAATTTTATGTTCGACAAGGAAGCGTTCCTTCCGTTCCTCTGTAATATCCGTTTTGGATAAATACCGGTGTAGCGGGAAATTCCCTGTTTCTTTTAAGAGCGGGTGCAAAACATCGGTTCTCAAGCCTTCAACAGGTTTCCCAAGCAAACAGCCGCAAATTCTTCCCAACCATGCACCATGAATGCGATCTTTCATATCCTGAGGAATTTCTCCCATTTGGATTTTTCTTTCTGGGCGCAATGCTTGAATTGCCGCGAGCTCTGATGGCTCATTGTATTCAAAATCATCGCGCTGAGGAGCATTGATCGAGAGCTCAAAAAGAATATTGCTCATTTTCTCTTTCGAGGCTCCCCTCGGCATTCCCGCAACGGCCTGGAACAAATTCCCATATTGAGCAAGATCTTTTCCCTCGTCAATAGACTGGCGATAGTCAATCATAAGCGCATCCGAATAGGAATCCCAGCCGGTCATGATATCGTAGCGCGGCTCGATCTTTTTTACACCGCGCAGTTCTTCCATTTCTCTCTTGCCTCGACCCAAGACAAGAAGATCCAAAGATATTCCGAATTGGCTGGCTATCCTCGCCAAATTCTCCATATCCGGTGCAGATATTCCGGATTCCCATTTCTGAACTGCTTGCCGTGAAACACCGAGCAAATCTGCAAATTTCTCCTGTGATAAAGACAAATCGCAACGAAGCTTTGCGATCGATTTTCCTACATTCATGTTTTTCCTCCCATTGTTTTTTTTCATTGTAGCATGAATCCTCCCAAATCGCAAGCAATTTAAATAGTCACTATATGTAAATACAAGTTGACTTTTCATAGTTTAGTATTTCGATTTCCGCCAATCAATATTATAAAATATCAGCAATTTCAAAAACTAAATTTCAGCAATATTTACAATAAAAAGCAAAAAAAGTATCATTTAGGAAAATATTTTTGCAAACAAGGCTTAAATTATATCAAGAGTAGTTTACATCCCAAAACGCTTTCAAAATTCTATGTCCAACTCTTCTCCGTAAAATAAAAAAC
>UQNQ01000011.1 GCA_900542425.1 uncultured Eubacteriales bacterium | reverse complement strand
CAAAAGTATCAATTATTTTATAAATATGTATAAATCATTTTATTCTTCTGTATTTTTTATTTTATGCATCCGTATTTTTTAAATGGGCAACCATTGCAAGCAGGATTTCTTGCTGAACAGACCTCTCGTCCGAACATGACAAGTCTATGGCAGAAATCCGATTGTTTTTCCGGCTCCACAATTCCGGAAAGCGTTTTTTCCACCTTTTCCGGCATTTTGCTCTCACATAAACCGAGCCGATTGGAGATTCGAATGCAATGGGTATCCGCGACAATAGCAGGTTTATGATAGATATCTCCAAGAATCAGATTCGCAATTTTTCTTCCGATTCCCGGAAGTGTCAGAAGCTCCTCCATATTGTCCGGAATATGTCCGCCAAACCGTTCGCAGATAATGGCGGAAAATTCCTTGATATTTTGTGCCTTTACTTTATAAACTCCGCAAGAAAAAATAAGTCTTTCGATCTCATCAACAGGTGCCCCTGCCATGCTCTCGGCATCCGGGAATCTGCGGAACAATTCCTCACAGACAATGTTGACACGCGCATCCGTACATTGAGCAGAAAGACGCCCCATTACAAGCAGTTTCCAAGGATCTCCCTCATATTGAAGTGCGCAGACAGAGCTTGGATATTTTTTCTCAAGCGTCGCCACCACTTCCGCCGCCCTGTTTATCTTTTCTTCTTTGGAAAGCATGTTATCACCTCAATAATTCATGATATCGGTCGCTCGGATTCCGAATTCGGAAGAAAGAAGCGAGAAAAGTGCCGCAACCGGAAGCCCCACCACGTTGTAAAAATCGCCCTCTATTCGCTCGACAAAAGAAGCGCCCTTTTGCTGTATCGCATAGGAGCCGGCTTTTCCCATTGGTTCTCCCGATTCTACATAATAAAAAATTTCCTCATAGGATAGCTCACGGAACTTCACATCGGTACGTGCAGCATCTCCGCAGATGCGTCCGCGGAAATATACAGAAAGACCCGAAAAAACCGAATGCCATGAATCGGAAAGCATACCGAGCGTGAGAATCGCATGCGATGTATCCGGTGGTTTTCCGATAACCACTCCATTATAGACAACAACCGTATCGCAAGCAATCACAAGCGTATTTTCTAAAAGCAAGCCATCCTTTTTTAAAATCGCTAAAACCGCTTCATTTTTTTTCTGCGCCGCTTGCCTGACATAGTCCTCAGGGGAAACGGCACCGGAAATATTCTCATCCGCACCCGAGGTTATCACGCGAAACCGCACGCCGAGCATCTCAAGGATTTCCTTGCGGCGCGGCGATGACGACGCAAGAACAATATCCGGTTTCCTCATAGTCTCCTCCTAAAACGGCCTCTCATAGCCTTTTAAATTTACCTGTCGGCGGCAGCATGTTTTCGAAGCTCCGAATCAGCCTGTCCACTTCCCCGCGCGGCTCGTCTGTGAAAATACAGTGCCTGAAAAGTCCCGGAATCGGTTTATCTGCCATATAGACAGGAACGCTGTTATAAAGGACATTTCGATGTCGAAATTCCCGGTGAAGAGGAAACCGTGCACCGGTCCGGTCGGTAAGGTAGGAAAAGCAATGCGTGTCGCAATAGAGGCACGGACTTCCGTCATTCTGCGTCATTTGGTCTCGGATAACACATTTTTCGAGCGTCATAAGCGGCAGCCTGCCGTACATCACATACCCTTTTGGAATCTCGCCTGTCAAATGCGAGCTTGCCGCGGCGCCAATTTCCGGAGAAAGCACAACCGAACGGAATCCCATTTTTCGATATTCATTGACACTTCCGGAATTGTATAAATTAAGCCGGAAATCTCCGTGCTTATCCATTTCAAATTCATCGGCAATCCGAGCCTGCCAAAGTCCCGAAACCAAAGCAAAACGACACCCTGCAGATACGGCTCTGCCCGTCATTTCCCGCACCTCAGATAACTCATGGTCAAAAGAAACCGGAGGCAAAGCAATTCCGATGTTGGCATGCCGAGATACCGTATCCAAATGAGCGATATATTCCGAAAGAGGAAGAAAAATCCGGTCAAAGAAAGTAGCCGCATACGGTGTTACGGAATCAAAGCACAAAAAATAAGCACTTTTTTCATCCGAGCACACCGATTTCATGGGAAGCTGGGGATCCTCCTGTTCTTCTTTCAAGACAGTGGACATATCCGTTAGCTGTTTGAAAAGCTCTGCACAAAGGGAACGCCGTAATCCGTTGATTTCCGAAATCGGAACATAAACACCATTTTCTTTCACATCAACAGATACGGCATGAAAAACGGTTTCTCCCAGCTTTGAAAGATTTTCCACAAAGCGCTCTTTTCCTGTGGGCGTTTTTTCCGCCTTTATACAGGGATTGCCTTTTACCTCAGCCGAAAACAAGTCTTCACCCCGCCTAACGGTTCCGCGGAGCAGCGCAGGCTCTCCCGAAAGAAAAACTCCCTGCATTTCAAGTGGCAAACGCTTTTTTTCTCCCCGGTAAATTCCTTCTCCGGCGGCACTGTTCCGTTTATCTTCCTCCGTACGAATGCCAAGCATATCAGATGAAATATGCCGTGTAAAATACCCGTCTGTAAATCCGGACCTTGAAAACAGTCTGGCAAGCGACGCTGTTTCGTCCCGCGTCGCTGAGCGGCATTCATCTATCAAGCGGCGATATACGGAAACGGTTCCATAAACATATTCGGGACTTTTCATTCTTCCCTCAATTTTGAGAGAAGCAACACCCGCTTCCATAATCTGCGGAATATGCTCCGCAAGACAAAGATCCTTGAGGCTCAGCGCATATGGATGGCGCGCCTGATACGGAAGTCTGCATGGCTGGGCACACTCGCCGCGGTTTCCGCTGCGTCCTCCGATCACCGAACTGAACAGACACTGACCGGAATGGCTGGCACATAAAGCCCCGTGAACAAAAATTTCCGTTTCGATCGGAGAATTCCGGCAAAGTGTGCGGATATCCTCAAGCGACAGTTCTCTTGGTGCCACCATTCTTTGAAAACCGATTTTTGATAATTCTTCGGCCGAAAGCACGTTTTGTCCGCATGCCTGCGTACTCGCGTGCAAAACAATGTTTGGAAAGCGTCTGATGAGCGTCGCCGCAAGTCCAATATCTGCAACAAGAAAAGCGTCCGCACCCCAGAGCAAAAGCTTTTTGACAAGCGCCACGGCAGGCTCCAATTCCCTAGTATATAGCTGCGTATTGAGCACAATATGTGTTTTTACACCAAACAGCCTGCAATACCGGATAGCGTCATAAAGCTCCTCTTCCGTAAAATTTTCCGCATTTTTCCGGGCATTGAAGCTTTGAGCGCCAAAATAGACCGCGTCGGCACCGGAATCCACCGCCGCATGCAGCGCCGCGGGAGACCCGGCAGGCGCCAGCAGTTCCGGCTTCATCCTTTTTTATCATCCTCAATCAGCAGTTTCAGCCTGTAATTCTCGTCGAGCAAATCCAACGCACAAACAACGGCTGCCTGAAGCTTCGTTACCCCCGAGCTGGAAAGTGCAATGGAATTGATCCTGCGCGTCAACTCAAGCGCAAGCTTTTGAACATATTCTTCACTGTTTTCGGAATTCAGCGTAAGATCTACACCTGCGATTGTGAGATAATGTTTATTCTTCATATGAATTTTTTCCTTTCATCAAAAAAATAAATCGAAAGCATTGAATTTCTTCCGTTCCGGGCGTATAATGTGATATGGAAACGGAAGTTATCATCTGATTACGACTATTATAATACAAAACCGCGGCAAGCGCAAGAGGAATCCGTCCTTTCCGGTGATTTTCTCCGCAATTTGCCGACTGTGAAAGGAATTCCAAATTCATGAAAGAAATGATTCTCTGCAAATACGGTGAAATCACGCTCAAAGGAGCAAACCGCGCGCATTTTGAAAAACTTCTTCGCGACGTTCTGAAAAAACGTCTTATGCCCTATGGCGATTTTCATATTTATTCTCTTCAAAGCACCGTATACATTGAACCTGAAAATGAAAATGCCGATATGAACGGCGCCTATCAGACTGCAAAAAACACCTTTGGTATCTCTGCGGTCACAAGAGCCCTGCAAACCGACAAATCCATGGAAGCTGTTCTGGAAACAGCCAGCACTTCATTTATGCCGTATTTGGAAGCCGCCAAAACGTTTAAGGTAGAAGCAAAGCGTGCGGACAAGCAGTTTCCTCTGACTTCGCCTGAAATTTCCGCTCAGGTCGGCGGCGCCATTTTGGATGCTTCACACGGCAGACTTCGTGTGGATGTCCATCATCCTGATCTATGCGTTCGTGTGGAGATCCGTGATCTCGCGGCCTATCTCTGCGCAGGGCAAGAGCATGCCATCGGCGGAATGCCTCTTGGTTCCGGTGGAAAAGGACTTCTTCTGCTTTCCGGCGGAATCGACAGTCCCGTCGCCGGTTTTATGATGGCAAAACGCGGTGTCAAAATTGACGCTCTGCATTTTGAAAGCTTCCCTTATACGAGCGAGCGTGCACGTATGAAAGTTCTTTCTCTTGCAGAAAAGCTTGCCGAATATATAGGAGAAATCCATGTTCATATTCTCTCTGTCACACATATCCAAGAAGCATTAAGAGATTCCTGTGAGGAAGATTATTTCACGCTTTTGCTACGTCGCTTTATGATGCGGCTTGCTGAGCGCACTGCAAAAAGATTTTCCTGTGAGGCACTGATCACAGGAGAAAGCCTCGGTCAGGTCGCAAGTCAGACCATGCAGGCAATCGGCGTTACCAACAGCGTTGTTTCCCTGCCTGTATTCCGTCCGTTAATTGGCATGGACAAAGAAGAAATCGTTCAGATATCCCGTTCCATCGACACATTTGATACTTCCATTCTTCCTTATGAGGATTGCTGTACTGTCTTCACTCCCCGCCATCCACGAACAAGACCGGAGCTTTTCAAGGTAGAACGAGAGGAAGCAAAAGTGGAAGTATCTGCCCTGGAAGATGAATCATTTATGGCAATGAAAACCATTGTAATCGGGCGTAAATAATCGTATTTGATGTTGACAAACGCCACCGTAAATGGTAAAATAAGTGTAAGGAATGGAGCTTGGAGGCGTGTTATGGCAGATGCATCCCTTGGCAGTACACAGGTAATCCTCTTTACCTCCTGCAAGGGAGGAGTCGGCAAGTCCACGGTTTGTGCCAATCTTGCAATGGCAATCGCCTTACGCGGACGACGTGTACTGCTCATAGATTGTGATTTTGGAAATCGTTGTCTTGATCTTGTCGCCGGACTTTCCGACAATGTCATTTACGACATCGGAGACCTTGCATTCGGACGAGTTTCATGCGAACGCGCCGTGATTCGCGACAACAGGTCAGAAAATCTCTTTTTTATCGCAGCTCCCTATGGATTTGACAACCGAATGAATACTTTTTCGTTCAAATCCGCAGTCAAACGTCTGATGGCAGCCGGAGAATACGATTTTATCTTCATTGATACTCCCGGAGGAATCGGCGAACCGCTTCAATTTGCAGCGAGTGTTGCCGATACCGCGTATATCATTGTTGAGCCGACACGAGCGGCAATCCGTGCAGCAGACCGTACAGCAGAATTTTTATATCTCAAGGGAGTACGCCGCAGACGGCTTATTATTAATAAACTTGCCGGCGGTTCCGTAAAAAAAGCCAAGGATGAAGTGATTTCTATTATCGACAGCACATCGGTAAAGCTCATTGGTGTCGTTCCGTACGATCCTGAACTTATCCGCGCGGGAAACCGCGGAATCCTTGTCGATGAAATACTCAGTTTTAACGTCACACATGCCTTTGACAATATTGCCGCAAGAACACTTGGTGAAGGAAGACGTCTTTTCGCTCATATCCACAGACTGAAAAAATTAAAATAAACATTTGAAAGGAATGCGTTGCCGCACGGCAATGCCGGTTAGCTTATGGAAATAGCACTCATAGCCGCAGAAACCAAAAAAGAACTTATGGTTCAGTTTTGCATTGCATATTGCGGCGTGCTCGCAAAGCACAATATCTGTGCCACAAAAATGACAGGAAAAATTGTTTCCGAAGCGACAGGGCTTGACATTGAGCAGCTTCTTCCGGGGAATCAAGGAGGCATCCAGCAAATTGCTTCCCGGATTGCTTATAATGAAATTGATGTACTGCTCTATTTTCGGGACGGAAGCGACAATCCGGAAGAAATGTTGTCAGATGCGGCGCTCATGCGCGAATGCGACAGGAGCAATGTTCCGACGGCAACCAATATTGCCACAGCGGAAGCAATCATTACCGCACTTGACAGAGGAGATCTCGACTGGCGGGAGTTTTGGAATCCGAAATCAGAATACAACAGGGCAAAAAAAGCTCGATAACATCTGTGAAAAACGGCGTTAAGCGAATCGCTTAACGCCGTTTTTGTAAATTATATCTGTTTTGAATCATTTGAGCTTACACCGTATCTTTTCCGCTTTTTTGCAAAAAAGCGGAAAAGATAATAACCGGCAAGTGCAAAACCGCCCATGGCTGTCATTCCAATTCCCGCGGTAAGACCTGGGGCTTTATACCGATACTCAACCACATGCTCTCCCTCCGGAATATGGAAGCAAAGAAGGGCGCCGTCCAGTGCGAATGTTTCCATTTTTACCCCGTCTACATAGACATCCCACCCCATTTCCGCCGGAATTGAGGAATACATCACCGCGTCCTCTTTCAAATGGATCGTTCCGTGAATCCGGGTATCGGAAACCTCGGTTACATCCAAAACATTCTGTGAAAGCTTTTGATGGGCATACTCTATCGCATCTTTGTCAATGATATATCCGCTGACGCCATAAAGCGCAATTCCATAACCGTTGATCACAACTTTCACATAAATACGGTCTCCTTTTTTTACAGAACCGACATTTTTAAGCGGATTGCTTCCGCAGGAGCCCGTAATTTCCGGTTCATCATTGATGCGAATGGTAAAATTCCCGACAATAAAATCAAAATCACAATAGAAGATTCCGTCTCTATCTGCCTCAAAGCAGTACTCAAACACAGAATCCTCACTTGAATTGGAAGAAGAATAATACTGAATCCCATCCACTTGATACAGATGAGCGTTTTGAATATCTATGATATCCTGAGCCACGCACGCAACCGCATTCCTATCACCAAAACCTGTGGCCAGACGGATAAAATCATTCTGTGCTTCAAGCGGCGTTTTATTTTCCGTAGTAAATGCCGCAATATCGTCATCCACTGCATACGCCACAGGAAGCGTATAGCGATTTTCGATTACAGTAATATTCCCTCTTTTCTCTACGATATCTCCGTAATCCTCTGTCAGCGCACCGCCGGTAACATAGTGATACCGAACGCTGAACATCATATCGAGAATCGGCGTCGGCTGATAAATCGTGCTGACATTCTGAGCATACACACGGTTTCCGAGCCTTTTGAAAAAAGTATACAAGTTCCCGTTCATCGTAGAGGAATAATATGTGATTCCTTTAAAATCATAAAGCATTCCGGTGTCGAATGTAAAATTCGGCGTCATTTCGGAGCGCCAAAAATCATCATTTCCGCTCTCATATTTTTGCGTAAGTATGCGCATATCCTTTTCGTTTCCCACATAAGATACGGCATTCGCGCAGCCAAGATATCTTACCATCGTATAAATGCCTGATCCCATAGCATCCAAAGAAATAATCGCAGCAAGCATACATGCGCCCATTTGCCCGAGCTTATATTTGCGCGACAAAATCAGATACCACATAAGAACCGCAAATACAAGCGCAATCAGAACAACGGAAATCATGCGTCCCACTTGATATTTGCTTTCAGAAAATCCGATGAAAAGAATTCCGCCGGAAATCAGCGCCGCCGCGGATGTTCCGAGAAAATTCAAGCCATCCAGCCGTATCAGCGTTTCATATGCCATCAGTAGGATAATAAAAACATAAAGAAAGCTCTGCCGTCCCGGAAGCTGATTCGGAAAATGCAGTCCATGCCAGATAAAATCAAGAATATTAAGTTCAAAAGAGATTACCATGAATACGGCAAGCAAAAAATAGCAAAGCTTCTTTTTCCATACTATGTTGCGATTCAAAATAAATAAAACAGCAAAGAAAATCGCCGCCGAACCGCAGTAAAGATTGGCAACTCCATATTCAAGTGAAGGCCTGACACCCACAGACAAATTGTCAATAATTTGAGGCAGTTTATGATAAAAGCCGATCTCTTTGTCAAAGCCGAGCGAGGAAGATGTCCAATTTTGCATGCCAAAAACAACAGGCAAAAGAACAAACGCCGCAAGCGCACCGGCAATGGACGACATCAAAGTAAATTTTCCCGTATCGAAAGCAATCCGTTTCCATCCTCTCCGATTTTCATCCGAGCACATCGTAACAAAAAACCAAAGAACTGTAAATAAACATACTGCCCATCCGATATAGAAATTAGAATATAAAGTAAGAGCAAGGAATGTTACATACATCCACGGATTTTTTCCATGAAGCATTCGCTCAAGACCAAGCATGATAAGAGGAAAAAAAGCGACAGCATCCAACCACATCGGCTGTGAAATGAATGCAATCATATAAGCGGAAAGCCCATATGCCACACCGAGCGCCGTCGTAAGAGGAGTAAAAGAAGCAGAACGGCACTGAAGATAATAGGCAAAACTCCAAGCCGCAAGCGAGAGCTTCAGAAAAACGATTAGATCCAATACCGCAATTCGGGCATATCCCGTAAACGGTATCAGCAAAAAATTGAACAAGCTGTTTGTATAATAAGCGCCCTGCACAATGGCGGAAAAGCCGAGAGAGCCGTTCCATGACCACATGGCAAACGGTTCATCTGCTTTTTCAACGAGCATGGGATAATACTGTCCCCATAAATCCATTGTAAGAAGCGAGTTCTGTCCAAACGGCGCAATCCCACGAATGATGGCAACAATCATGATAGCAAAGAAAGTGAGAGCAAATGCCAGCAACGAATACCGATTGCGATAAATAAAACACCGAAATCTCATTCGAGCTGAGAGCTTCTCTTCTTGATTTATTTCCAAAGCAAATACTCCTCTCTCCGTTTTCATTGTCCATATCTCATGACGTTTTGTCGCATAAAAACGAATTTTTTCTCACACAACCCGAATTTCATCGGAAAAATTCCCATAAGAAAAATATCTTTCATTTATAAAAATTTGTGGTTATATAATATCGATTTCTGCCCAATGAACAGCGGTGTTTCCCTCGGAAATACCGATTTCCAAAACAGAAACCGGCGGAAGTGTTCCATCGTTCTTCGCTTCAAATACATAATACTCCATATCCTCATATTGCGGATAAACGGGTTCTGCTCTTCCCACAGTGACACATCTTTTTGCGTTCAGGTATACCGTGACTTTTTCTATTTCAAAAGGCTTCTCCTTTGAAAAGCCAAGCACGACTCGGACCTGCCGTTCTTTCTGAATTTTGCCTGTCACGATTCTGATCGCCGCAAAGGGTATTGCTCTTCCTTTCTCCCCTGCCAAGCTGACAGGTAGCTGTTTGGAATTGGAAGCTCCGATTGCATATACGTCGTCGTAGGTCACAACATGGCGGCGTGGTTCTGCTGACGCCTCATCATAATCGCCGGCGGCACAAAGGAATTTGTGATAAATTTCCCCATTGGAATAAAGTGAATCATCCTTGTCAGCGCTTGGAATCAGTCCATCCATGTAATTGAAAAGATAAATCGCATCCGCCCCCATAAAATGATAAGCGCAGGCGGAACCGATCGCCGTTTCATATGTGTTCGGCAGATATTTTCTTCCGCGTCGGTTATAAGCATCAATCAGAATTTCCAGTCCCGCAGCAAGTTCGACCGATTTGCCGGCAATGATTTTCCTCCAGATATCAATGGGCATATTGTTGTCAATGCTGGACCATCTGGGAGTTACGGTAATCAAGTCTATAAGTCCTTCCTCTACCCAATCAAAGAAATCAAAGCCGAGACGCAGACATTTTTCCGGCGTATCCGGCAGACGAACACCGATCCGAATCGGATGACCCCATTTTTTCTCCGCTTCCTTCACACGCGCAAAAACATCTCGCATAAAAGCATTGATAACAGAAATTCCTTCATACTCTCTTCCGATTCCGACAGAATAAATTTCCCGCATCCAGTCAAGCTCAAGGCCATCCATATCGAAGGTATCCAGCGCTTCTTCAATCAAAGTCATATAATAACGGCGCACATCCTCATAAAGATAGTTCAAACCATATTCATAATAATTGGCTGGTTCCCTGTGAGACGCCCGGTTCATATGACGATGCGTCTTATAAAAATTGCTGAACAAAAAGGAATCCTCTCTGTCTGTCTCGTGGATATCATTCATGCGCACACTGATCCATGGTCGGATGCCGATACTGCGCAGCGTATCCACCCACAGCTTGTGCATTTCAATTCCCTCGGTTTCGTAGATATCGACAAGCAGTTTCGTACATCTCACGACAGGATCCTTCTCATCGTCAGACGTTTTCCCCTCGGCAACCCATTTTTTATATTTATCAATGGCATTCTCCGTCCGTACCGAACGATACCATGTCAGCGAAGCACATATACAAACCATAAAATCGGTTATCTGGGTATCCTTATATTGCAGAATAAAATCGATAAGATCCTTTTTTGTTACTTTCTCAATGCCGGCGCATGCGCGCGTAAAAATAAAATGATTCGGATCCTCATTGAAAATAATTCTTCCCATTCCGTTCTCCCCCTGTAACCGGTTTTGATTTTACCGGATTTTTCTTTAAAATTCAATATAACGGCACTTTAAGATTTCTTTAACAAACCGTGCGTCCGTTTTTTTCTGCTACAACACGAGCAAGGACAGCGTTTTCCGGCAAGGAAAGCACCGGATCCGCTGAAAGCGTTCGCTTTGCCTCGTCAAACGCCGAATAAAGAAGCTTCGCATCATGCTCGAGAGAGGCAAGACCGAGATCAAATTCCCCGCTTTGCCGAGTCTTTCCCTTACTTTGCTCGATAAAATCGCCGGGCCCTCTCATTTCAAGATCACGTTCCGCAATCCGGAACCCATCAGAGCTTTCGCATAAGATTTTCAGACGTTCCCTTGCTTTTTCCGATTTGCTGTCTGATACCAAGATACAATAGGACTTTCGCTCTCCGCGCCCTACGCGGCCACGCAGCTGATGAAGCGCCGAAAGTCCGAAAAACTCAGCATTCTCAACGATCATAAGTGTCGCGCGGGGCACATTGACACCGACTTCAATCACAGTTGTGGAAACAAGAATATCGATTTTTCCCGATGCGAAATCTTCCATAATCCTATCCTTGGCTTTTCCGGAAAGCTTTCCGTGAATAAAAGCGGTATGATACTCCGGGAAAATCGTTTCCGAAAGCATCCTTGCATAATCGATCGCAGCTTTCAGCTTCGTTTTTTCCTCTTTGGCTCCGCCGGGCGGAATCAGCACATCTGCCGAAAGCATCTCACCGCTTTCCCCCTCAAATACTTCTTGCTCCTCCACAGCGGGACATACGATATATACCTGACCGCCGGCATCAATATTTTTACGGATAAAAGCATTCAGACGTTCTCTGTAACTCTCATCCACAAGAAAGGTATCCACCTTTTGTCTGCCGGGCGGCATCTCATCGATAACAGACACATCCATATCACAATAAAGCACCATGGCAAGAGTCCGCGGAATCGGCGTTGCACTCATGGAAAGGACATGCACGCCGTCTCCTTTTGCGGCAAATGTCGTCCGCTGCGCGGCGCCGAATCGATGCTGCTCATCAATAACAACAAGTCCGAGACGCGCAAAAACAACAGCGTCTTCGATCAGTGCATGGGTTCCGACGATAAAATCGATCTTGCCGTCAGCAAGAGCCTCCAAAACCTTTCTCTTGGCACTCGGTGTCATTCCTCCGACAAGCAGCCCCGTATGATATCCGAGAGTCTCAAAAAACCGGGAAAGCTGCGAAAAATGCTGTCTTGCCAAAATTTCCGTCGGAGCCATCAGTGCTGCCTGCATCCCGCTCTCCAAAGCGATATAAACCGCGTATGCCGCACAAACGGTCTTGCCCGAGCCTACATCTCCGACCACAAGACGATTCATTCGCATTCCGCAGGTTAGATCCGCTTCCATCTCCTGCATGGTTCTTTCCTGCGCCATCGTCAGCCGATAGGAAAGACAGGATTGGAACCGTGCCTTGTCCGCCGGTCTCATCCGATACGGAGACGGCAGTTTCCGGTTCTTCCCGTATAGCAGCATGGAGAGCGCAAACAGATAAAGCTCGTCAAAGGCAAGTCTTCGTACTGCATCCGCGGTATCCTCTATGGATTCAGGCATATGAATGCGGGAAAGCGCGGTTTTGATATCGCATAGTCCATACCGGGAGCGGATCTCATCGGTAAGGAATTCCTCAATCCCGTCTGAGTCAGAAAAAACTGCCTCAAGCGCCGCACGGACCGTGTTTCCCATCAGCTTTTGTGAAATTCCTTCTGTCAGCGGATATACCGGAACAAGCGGACGAAGCGGTGTTATGCCGTTATAGGGTTCAAATACCGGAGAATTCATGAAAACGGAAAAGCCCTCACGCCGGATTTTCCCGAAAAAACGGAATGTCATTCCTCGCGCCATCTGGTCTTTCACATACGGCTGATTGAAAAATGTAATCTGACATTTACCGAAATCATCAAACGCCGTAATCTTAGTAATTACCATTCCGCGTCGTATCATCGCGGATTTCGGTTCCGTGTTCACCGTTAGTATCAGAGAACAAACCTCGCCGTCTATCACATCCTGTGTCGATTTGACATTTCCCCGCGGCTCATAGGCACGCGGAAAATGATAAATCAGATCCCTCGCCGTTCGGATTCCCAGCCGATGAAATGCTTCGGCGCGCTTCGCACCTACGCCGAAAAACCGTTCTACCGGCGTATTCTTTCCCGTCTTGAGCATACCCGTGCGCATAGCATCCTCTTTTCCGCCTCCGAAATTGCAGGAGCTTCCTCCGGAGGTCGTTTCTTTCTTTAGAAATTATATCATCTTCATATTTTTCCGTCAACAATCCTAAGGAAAATATTGAAAAATAAAAAAGATGTGCTATAATAATGTTAATATTCTATCAATTTTCAGCAAATTTAAGGAGAAAACACCATGCAGGAGAAAACTGCCCCGAGAATTCTTCCCGGCTTTATGGAGCTTTTGCCGGGAGAACAAATCCTGTTCAACGATATGTTTGACAAAATCCGAAGCGTATATGAAAGTTTCGGATTTCTCCCTCTTGACACGCCGACCATTGAACTCTCCGAGGTTCTGCTTGCCAAGGCGGGCGGAGAAACCGAAAAACAGATTTATCGCTTTCAGAAGGGAGACAACGACCTTTCCCTGCGTTTTGACCTGACCGTACCGCTTGCACGCTATGTTGCGGCACATTACAATGATCTTGTTTTTCCCTTCAAGCGTTATCAGATGAGCAAGGTATTCCGTGGAGAACGCCCGCAAAAAGGACGGTTCCGGGAATTTTATCAATGTGATATCGATATTATCGGGAATGACGAGCTTGATCTTATCTACGACGCAGAAATTCCTGCCGTTATTTATAATGTGTTTAAAAAGCTCAATATCGGAGACTTTACCATTCGCATCAACAACCGCAAGGTTCTCGGAGGCTTTTTCGCCTCTCTCGGGCTTTCGGAAAAAATCGAAGAGATTCTGCGTATCATTGACAAACTCGAAAAAATCGGGAAAGACGCCGTTGTATCGGAGTTTATTCGCATAGGAGTTCCGGAAGATAAAGTCGACACCATTCTCGATTTTATCACAATCAAGGCAGGACGTCTTGAGACGCTGGAAAAGCTTCGTGGGCTGAACATTCAAAACGAGCTGTTTTGTTCCGGACTTGACGAACTTTCTAAAGTAACGGAAGGGATGCTTCTTTTCGGCATGCCGGAGGAAAGCTTCCGCATCGATCTTACCATCGCGCGCGGACTTGACTACTATACGGGAACGGTATATGAAACACAAATCAATGCACATCCGGAATTCGGCAGCGTATGCTCCGGCGGACGATATGACAATCTAACCGGATATTATACAGATAAAAAGCTTCCCGGTATCGGCATCTCTATCGGACTCACAAGGCTGTTTTCTCAGCTTCTTGCATGCGGACTGATTGCCCCTGAAGCTTACGGTATCGCCCGCGTACTTGTGATACCAATGGACGCAAAAGCGGTTCCCTTTGCTGTTTGTGCCGCCACTGCGTTTCGGGATTCCGGAATTCAAACCGATGTCTATTACGGAGACCGCGGCATGAAGCAAAAAATGAAATACGCCGGAAAATGCGGGATTCCCTACGTCGCTGTCATCGGGGAAAACGAAGCCGCCTCCGGTACCGTCGCCCTCAAAAACATGCAAAGCGGAGAACAGAAAAACGTCACAATCGCCCAGGCGGTCAGCTTATTAAAAATATGAACTTGTAAAGGACAAACATTATGGCAAAGCTTGAAAAAACAGATAAAAGAACACATTACTGCGGCGAGCTCCGGCTTTCTGATGTCGGAACACATGTCTGCGTCATGGGATGGGTACAAAGAACACGTGACCTCGGCGGACTGATTTTTATCGATCTGCGGGATAGGACAGGCATCGTACAGCTTGCATTTGACGAAGGCACAGAACGGAGTATTTTTGAAGAAGCATTCCGCACGCGTTCGGAATATGTCATCGTCGCCAAAGGTACCGTGCGTGCCCGTAGTTCCGTTAACCGCCAGATACCGACCGGTGAAATCGAAATTTTCGTAACGGAATACAAAATTCTTTCCGCGGCACAGACAACCCCGTTTGAAATCAACGACAATGTCAATGTCCGTGATGAAATCGCATTAAAATATCGTTATCTTGATCTACGTCGTCCCGCTCTTCAGAAAAACCTGATCATGCGCCATCATATCGCCCGTGTGACAAGAGAATATTTCTATGAAAACGGTTTTCTCGAAATCGAAACGCCGATGATGATCAAAGCAACGCCGGAGGGAGCTCGGGATTATCTTGTCCCGTCTAGAATTCATCATGGCAGCTTTTATGCACTGCCGCAGTCACCACAGATTTATAAGCAGCTCTTGATGCTGTCCGGCTTTGACCGTTATATCCAGCTCGCACGCTGCTTCCGCGATGAGGATCTGCGTGCCGACCGTCAACCGGAATTTACCCAGATTGACCTTGAAATGTCCTTTGTCGATGAAGATGATATCATGAAAATGATGGAAGGCTATATCAAACGACTGTTTAAGGATATTTTAAATATGGAAATTTCCCTGCCGATTCCGCGTCTTACTTACCGTGAGGCAATGGAACGCTACGGTTCGGACAAGCCGGATACACGATTCGGCATGGAAATTCAAAACATTTCCGAGCTTGTAAAGGACAGCGGCTTTTCCGTATTCTCTTCCGCTGTGGCGGCAGGAGGCTCCGTGCGCGCCATTGTCGCAAAGAATGCGGCGTCGATTCTTACCCGTAAGGAAATTGACAAACTCACCGAACATGCACGCGGAATCGGTGCCAAAGGACTTGCTTATATCCGTTTTGTCGATGAAACGCCGTCTGCCTCCTTCTCCAAATTTATGGCTCCGGGCGAGCTTGATTCTATTATGGAAGCACTCGATTGCCGGCGCGGAGACGTTGCGCTTATCGTTGCAGATAAAGACAGCACTGCCTTATCCACACTCGGCGCTCTGCGTTTGATTGTTGCCAAACAACTGAATATCATTCCGGAAGCGTACAATTTCCTGTGGATTACAGAATTTCCTTTCTTTGAATGGGATGAGGAAAGCGGTTCTTGGGTTGCTATGCACCATCCTTTCACCATGCCGCTTGATGAATGTCTCGATTATATTGATACCAATCCGGAAAATGTACGTGCCAAGGCATACGATCTGGTACTGAACGGTATTGAAATTTCTTCCGGCTCCATTCGCATCACCGACTATGAATTGCAGCAAAAAATGTTCCGCAGACTGGGACTGTCCGATGCGGACATTGAGAGGAAATTCGGCTTTCTTGTGGACGCTTACCGCTACGGTGCGCCACCGCACGGAGGCGCTGCACTCGGTCTTGACCGTATCACGATGCTGATGTGCGATGCAAACAGCCTACGTGATGTTGTCGCCTTCCCGAAAGTACAGAACGCTTCTGAAATTATGTCCGGATGTCCCTCTCCCGCCGACGAAAAAGCGTTGCGAGAACTTGCTATCGCCGTCACAGAATATGAAAAATAACAAATAAAAAGAGGATGCATATGGAAGATTTTTTTCAAAAATTATGGACCAATATCGCGGATTTCGCAACCTCTGCGGGACTTCGCATTATCGCAGCAGTTCTGATTCTGCTGATTGGTGTCAAACTAATCAAATGGGGAGTAAAAGTCCTTCGCAAAGGGAAAAGATTTGATCATTTAACGCCCAATGCACAGACACTGGTAGTGGATCTGGTAAAAGCAGCTCTTTATGTACTCCTCATCGCCATTATCGCTGCCGTGCTTGGCATTGAAACTACCGCCATTGCCGCCGCAATCGCATCTGCCGGACTTGCCATCGGGCTCGCCATGCAGGGTAGTCTCTCCAATTTTGCCGGCGGTATCATGATTTTGATTTTTAAGCCCTTCTCTATCGGAGATTTTATTGATAACGGAACGCACAGCGGCACCGTTACCGATATCGGGATCTTTTATACGACGCTGGAAACCGTTGATAACAAGGTTGTGACCATTCCAAACGGAACACTATCCAATCAGTCTGTCACCGATTACAGCGCAAAAGAGATTCGCCGTCTTGATCTTACCTTTTCCGTTTCCTATGATTCTGACATTGATCTCGTCAAAAGCACCTTGAAAGAACTTGCTCTCGCACATGAGCTCGTTATGAAAGAACCGGAACCGTTCGTGCGTCTTGGTGAGCAAGGTGACAGCGCACTTGTTTTCTATCTGCGTGTTTGGGTAAAGTCGTCGGATTACTGGACTGTCAATTTTGACATGATGGAGGCATCGAAAAAAATCTTCGACAAGCGCGGCATCTCGATTCCTTATCCGCAAATGGATGTACACCTTGATAAATAAAAAAATAACTGCTGCGGTCGGGTTATAAAACCGTACCATCGCAAACGGAATCAAACCGCTATACAGAATTCAAAAAGAGCTGGTAAAACCATACTTACCAGTCTTCTTTTTTGTTTTATCACGGATATCTAAAAAAGCTTTTATCCTTTTATGACAGCTTGAGTCAAAACAAGAGGAGGCGTGACATAGTCACGCCTCCTCTGTGAAATCGGATACTTCTTTGCGCAAGCCTATCCCAAAGAAATAAAATACGTTCTGCTATCTTGTCAATCATGTAAACAGTGAATAAATTGTCATTGCCGCTGTAAAAACAATTGCCACGATCATACCGGCGTTGCCAAAAATCGCGGAACGGCTTTTTGCCGGAAGAGGTGTCTCCGCCGGACGAAACCGAACGCGCTTGATTTGTATGCATAAGATGACAAATCCGACAATTACCATCACCCCAAATAACAGATAATACAGACTAGCCAAACAAATCAGCAAAAGCTCATTGGACGGCAACGCCATCATCTCATCGGCTGTCAAATTAGGAATTTTCTCTGTTATTTTCAGCATTTGAGAAGAAATCAGGGAATTCAGTACACCAAGACAACAGTTAAATATGGCATGCAACAGCATCGGAATCCAAATTTTTCCGCTTCGGCAATAGATATAAGCTAAAATCAAGCCAACCGCAAAAGCGTAAAAAAATTGACTGAAATTCATATGGAATAAAGCAAACATCGAAGCAGACAGAATGATGCATATTTTCTCCCCATATTGCCGTGTCCGGTCAATTATCCACTTGCGGAAAAACAGCTCCTCCAATACAGGAGCCAGAATGCCAACCGTAAGCAACATCATCCAAGGATTCTCATCGGCTATCAGTTCTGATACGGTATTTCCGACTGAACTTCCGGTGATAGCATTCCAGACTGCAAGAAACAGTATTCCTACAATGTTACCCGCTATGGCAACGGCAAAGCAAACCATAAGAAGTTTTATAAACCGTCCCGCTGAAAACGGCTGCTTCTCCGGCACACATTTTGATGCAGGACGCAAGATCAAGCCGCCGATGAAAATGGCTATGGCAAGTGAAACTTCATTGATCAGCAAAAGGTATCGGTAATACGCATCGACAGCGGGAATGTCGAAAATCTTTTCTATCAAAACCGCCGCGATAGCAACAAAAGAGACGATCGCTACCCATACCAAAAGCATAGTAACAAAAGCCCAACCTAGCTGATTGAATTGACGCCGCATTCCACGGCGAAGTACCGCTTCCCTTTCGGGATCATAGCTGTTTGTATCCGGCTCCGGAAGCTGCTTTTCAAAGCCATTCTCAGGGGACTCAGGGGTCGGAATATTATCCATCGGTTCCAGCATATGTATCATCCTCCGTGTATCTATTTTTTTATTATGATAGCATACGGAGCAAAAAATGTCAAGAAAAAAGAGCCGCCGGTATCAGCCGGCGGTTCTTTCTTATTTCAAGGTAACACTGTTGTTCAATATAAGCGTACTGTAAAGGAACAAAACATCCTGATTGTCAAAGTCGACGAAATTACCTACAATATCACTTGAAATATAACGAATATCAACCAGTGTAATTTTCGCATAGCCCTCGACAAGAAGCGGAGCAATGCTGCTTCCAAAAGAATCACGGAAAATCACAAGTTCTTTATCGGTCGTTGCATTTGGATTTTCAATCGTAATCAAAGAAAGCGCACCAGAAAGAAACATTTCATACGGATCCTTGCCATATGCCTTTTCCATATCATATATGGACATTTCTACCGGCTTTCCGGTTTCATAATTATAAACCTTGCAATCCTCCAAAACGTCGCTTGTCAGATAATAGATGGTTTCCGGAGAAAGCGGAAGCGCGGATTGTCCGTAATAAACCCCATAGAAAGGATTGTCAAGCGTCTTTTCCGTATAATTTCCGGAAAGCGTTACCCCCATGGCTTCCGCCAATTTGGCAGCAACATCCGTAATCTTTTCCTGTCTCCAGTGGGTATCCGTTTTATAATAATCCGTGATAGCAAGCAGTCCGGCAATGTCGATATATTCCATAAAATCGGTTTTTTCTTTCATCATTTCAAAGAATGTTTCATAATCCAGAGAAAGATATCCGTTTTGTTCAGCTAAGAAATAGCTTTTATCCGGAATGATGGAAAAATAAACATTACAGTCCGTATCTGCCATATATTTATCGTACAGATGCTGGAATCGTTCGGCAGCATAATCCATTGAGCTTTCACTCATCGGATATTCAAGCTTGGAAGCATATCCATCCTCAATAAAAATATCGTTGTTATCCTTTTGCCCAAACAAATAGAATCTTGAAAAAGATTTCAGCATACGGAATCTGTCGCGCAGCGGGAACTGATCCAGCGTATAATCTTCAAAATCCGTCATAAATTTGCCGGATAAAATGGAATCCCATGTGATTTTCGGAAACTGATCGAGTTTTCGTCTTTCACTGTCTGAAAATTCATCTGCCGGTTTTGCCCAGCAATAGATGGAAAGTCCGAATAAAAGTATGGCCAAAAGGCAAACAGAAACAATATTTTTTACTTTTGTCGTCATCGAAAAGTCACCTCCTTAGAATCGGAAATAAAGGAACGGATTGAATGAACCGTCTACCAGATAAGCAGTGATCATCAGTATCAGTACCACCAAAACAATCGGTTCCGCAATATTGATAATCTTCTCTCCTGTTGTTTTGTTCTTGGCAGAAAGCACAAGCTTTTTGATAAGCGGTGTTGCACCGACAATCGCGATAATCAAAATCAATCCATAACTACGCAGGTAATAGAGCCATTCATCAGAAACAAACGGAATCCCGCCTGCACCGAACATGCCGCCGATATAAGCAAACGCTTCTTTCATATCTGCCGCGTTGAAAATGACAAAACTGATAATAACAAAGAACAGCACATAGAAATGGTTCCATACCTTTGATTTTTTCAGAATCTTCAGCAGCCACAGTTTTTCAATTACGAGCAGGACCGCAAAGAAGAGTCCCCATACAATAAAGTTCCATGCGGCACCATGCCAAAAGCCCGTCAGCAGCCAGACGATGAAAATATTAAGGAACCAGCGGGCTTTGGGTACACGGTTGCCGCCGAGTGGAATATACACATAATCCCGGAACCATGAGCCGAGTGACATATGCCAACGGCGCCAGAATTCGGTGATACTTCCCGAAATGTAAGGGTAATCAAAGTTTTCGAGAAAATCAAATCCGAACATTCTGCCAAGACCGATTGCCATATCGCTGTAGCCCGAAAAGTCGAAATAGATGTGCAGCGTAAACGCGATTGCGTAAAGCCAGAAAAAAAGCACGGACTTGTCATTTGATTCTTTGAATATATCACATAATTCACCGAGTGCATTCGCAATCAGAACCTTTTTGGCAAGACCGAGAACAAATCTGCGCGCACCAAGCGCGACATTGGAAATGCTGTGTGTTCTGGATTCAAGCTGAGCCGCAACGTCGGAATATCTTACGATAGGACCGGCAATCAGCTGCGG
Source organism: uncultured Eubacteriales bacterium (assembly GCA_900542425.1). Taxonomy (GTDB): domain Bacteria; phylum Bacillota; class Clostridia; order Oscillospirales; family CAG-272; genus QALR01. The sequence goes on along the minus strand of UQNQ01000011.1, from coordinate 29,012 downwards.
AAACAACGCAACATAAGTTGCAAGGGTAATAAAGTTTCTTTGTGCTTTTACCTCACCGCGATAAACGTCCACGGTATAACTGAGAATCTGGAACGTATAGAAGCTGATACCGATCGGCAGCGCGATTTTCAGCAGCGATACGGAAAGACCTGTCACAGCATTGAAATTGGAAATAAAGAAATCCGCGTATTTAAAATAGCCGAGCAGTCCAAGACTCGTCACAAGTGAAAGAATCAAAAATAACTTTGACAGCTTTGTGCCGCGCCATGCTTCTATCAAAAGTCCGAACACATATCCAAGTGTAATGGAAACTGCCATGAGTATTACGTATTTCGGTTCGCCCCATGCATAAAAAAACAAGCTTGCTAAAAGAAGAACCGAATTCTTTAAGCATTTCGGAGCAATAAAATACAAAATCAGCACGCACGGCAGAAAATAATATAGAAATGGTATACTCGAAAATAACATGTTTTTTTACCCGTGTGTATTTTTATTTCATCGGGAGCTCATTGATCATAAGCTCCCGATGATGCAGTCTATTCTGGTTGATTTCTTGATTGGCTTGCAAATCAAGCGATCGGCTCGTCGTACCGGATCTAAATGCCATCAAACACATTAGTATTTGATTTTAAAATTATCAAAATTTTCTACTATAAAAGCAGTAATGATGTTTATAGAATTATTTTTCCAATACAGGATCTGCTTCTGTACCGCAAACCTCGCTGAAAGCGTCAACAAAATCTCCAATATTCAAATCCAAAGCGGAATCAAACATGATCAGCATAATCACATCATCACATACCGCAACACGGATCTCATCTGCATATACGCAAATCCATTTGCGCTGATCAATGCCGTTCAACATCTCATTGGCAACGGATTCAGCATCCGCCGCATCTTTTACACGAACAATTGCCATGGAATAAGCCTGTGATCCGATCATCGCCTCTGACAGACAAGCTTCTTTTACTTTATCTGCGCTGGCTTCAATGCCTGTTGCACCTTTCAGTGACATTGCGTTCGTTAAATCAATAACTGTCGTTCCTACCATAATTTCTACCGGACATTTTTCATAGATTCCGTCAATGATATCTTCAAGTGATGCAGGAGTTTCCGGTTCTTCCGGTTTTTCTGTTGTCTCTTCAGAACTCGTTGTTTCACCGGTCGTTTCGTTGCCTGTGGTACTTTCCGTCTTAGAAGGAGTACCTGTGGTTGTTTCATTGTTTTCCGTATTTCCGCATGATGCAAGCGCGAAAATCATCAAAGATGCAAGAATAAGTGCTAACAGTTTTTTCATTTTCTGTTTTCTCCCTTTTGATTATATAATTTTTTATTATTGTTCCAAGAAAAGATCAAGCTTCCCGCCGCAAAGCGTCGTAAAAGCATCAATGAGTCCGGTTGCTTCTTCTTCCGAAGTCATAGCCATCAGAATGATATTTCCGGATACTGCAATTTGGACAGATTCCGCATAAGCACATATCCACTTTCCGGGATCGGCATTTTTCTGCATTTCCTCTGCAATAGATTCAGCATCTGCCGCATTTTTCACGCGAACAGCCACTAAGGCATACGCGGTAGAAGAAAAAATCGGTCCGGATAAAAACGCTTCTTCTATTTTAGAACCGCTCACAATACCGGTTTGATATTTCAGAATATCTGCATCCGTAATATCAATTTCTGTTGTGCTCATTCCGGCAGATACCGGATATTTCTCATAAATTTGATCAATGAGTTCCGGGATGGTACCGGCAATTTCTTCCGATGTATCTCCTGTCGTTTCCTCAGGTGAGGTGGTTTCCTCATTCGTTGTTTCGGAACTGTCAGTTCCTGTCGTTTCAGATGCCGTCGTGCTTTCCGTGCTTTCCGAAGTTCCTGCTGTGGTTTCATGATCGCCGGTTGTTCCGCAGGATACAAAAGTAAATATCATCAGCGCGGCAAGAACAAAAGCCACTAATTTTGTCATCTGCATGTTCCTCCTGAAATATCAGTCAGTTTGTTTTCCCGCAATTGTCCAACCTCCTGTGTCGTCATCCCAACTCAATACAAGAATATACGTTTTCTTTTGTCCGTCAATCAACATTTCAAATTGTTTTTCATCTGTTTCTGTCTCCACAGTCCAATCAATAACAACATCGCTTTCTGCTGTAAATTCCGATCCGGTATACAGCTTTTCCCCTGTCTTGGCGTCACAGATTTTCATCATGCCGCCTGAAACAGATATCTGCGTTTCATCCGTTATCGATACTTCTACGGGAACACTCGTTCGATAGGCAACTCTTGACTCAACGGAATATAAAGCAGGACTAATATTGAATTCAGACAATTCCACAGGATCGGACATCAGTGTTCTTCCTCCGACAGAAACGGAAACCTCACCGAAATTCTTTACAGCAAAGATGGAGAACGCAACGGCAAGAATCAAACAGGCTGCCAGTGACGAGATCAGTCTCATACTTTTCATCCAGTTTCTTTTTTCCGGCTCTTTTGCAGCAAGGCACGACGCCAAAACCTTTTCTTTCAAATCATCCGGTGCCGTAATTTTTTGATAGGCATCAACGGTTTTTTTGTCAAACATAGCTCTCCTCCTTATCAAGTAAATCTTTCAGGATTTCTCTTCCGCGGGACAGACGCATTTTTACGGCGGATAATGAAATTCCCAGCATCGATGAAATTTCCTCAACGGAGAACCCCTCCAAATAATGAAGGGTAATTGCCGTTTTATATTTTTCCGGAAGTGCGAACACCGCTTGCAAAACACCGCTGGTATTTTCACTTCCCTCATCAGGAATCTCGGAAATATCATCAAGAGAATCATGCTCACGAACCTTTCCCCGCCGCAGCATATCATGACATCGATTCACGGTCACTCTGACAAGCCATGCGCGCTCGTGCTCGTCGTCAGTAAACCGAGGGGATGTATTCATATATTTTGTGAAGACATCCTGCACCGCGTCTTCTGCATCCTCACGTCTTCGCAAATGTGAAAATGCGAGACGATACAGCATATCGGCATATTTATCATACGCCGTCTCGAGGAGCGTCCTGCTGTCCCTGGATAAGATCACTTTTTTGTCCCTCCTGTATGTAAAACGCTTAACCCTGTCATTAGGTCACATTTTTTTGAAAAAATTTTTTGATTTTTGTTTTTTATGAGAAATCCTGCTTATTGCCAAGCTTTTCAATGAAGAAAAACGATAAAAGTACTGAAATTTACCGCGCTTTTTAAAGCAAACAGAAAGCAGACAATATTTTTATCCTACAATATAATAGTACTTGTACAAAAAAATTTTCAGATTTCTCTGATTTTCATCCATCCTAAAAAAAATAATACATAGCATTTACAGTCACTGGATATTATACCACAAATACGGGAAAAAAACAGCCGGAAATTCAAATTTCCGGCTATTTTTTAAGATTTTGTCGGCAAATATCGAAAAAGGATACTTTCAAGTGCAAAAACTTGTTCAGAATCCAGTAATACAGCGCATTTCACAAAACGATGAGAAAAAATTCTCATCGGACAAGTAACAAACTGTTCGGCAGGCGGCAGAATATAACGGCAAGGTGATATCACACCGTCAAACGCAATCTTCAAAGTCACCTCTCCTAAAGAACGGTATCGCACCGAAAGTCCAAGGATCAGTTTATCTTCTTCGACTCCGAAATCATCCTCAATCGTCTGAATACAGGAATGCATTGTTCCTGAGCCCTCGGCACCGGCTGTAAAACAACGAATGTTTTCCGTCGTTCTGTCCGTAAAATAAAGCTTCTGCATTTGCTGGCCAAGATAGCACGAAGGCAGAATGGAATCGCACATGGTCCACACCATTTTATTTTCATCTTCTCTGCTCTGCGTTCCGGAAGGCATCTTCGCGGTATAATCCCAAATATAGGTCATATTTCCTACTGTCAGCATATATTTGCCGAAAGCACAAATCGCTGTCGCCGCAGCATATTCCGTGGCTGTATGAGAAAAAAATCCGTTTTTGCCCCGTTCAATGCAGGCGGAAATATGTCGGCTGACATCCCTTTCCTCAATTCCGAATTTATTGATATAATAAACCCCGCCGTGAGAGGTTGCAAACAGGATTTTATCATCAAAGCTGCAGATACTCCCCGGCATATCTGATCCAAAATCATTTTTAAATGGCCGGATGGTAAAGATAAGTCCGCCGTTTTCATCTTCTGACAGTGCTAGTTTTTTCACGGAACCTGCGGAAAAAACAAGATATCCGTCCGAATACTCGATAACAGAAGAAACGTTTTCATAATATTCCTTTTGAACAATGTTTTTTTCTGAAAGGTACCCGAATCCGTGGAAAGAATCCGGCAGAAACGCCGTAAGTTTCTTTCCGTCTTCTCCTCCGTAAGAAAGATAATATCTATTACCGGACGGCATCATAACAGTCTGCAATCTGCCGGGACAGGAAATGATTTTGCGCAGACTTTCAAGAGAAGTCAAGGAAAGCTTCGCAGGATCATCGGACTCGATAAGCTTGAGTCTGACTTTGAATTCCTGAGAATAAATTCCGAAAAATTTGATTTCACCTTCCTCAAAATTGAAGTCCATGTCGGCAAGCTCCTCGCCAAAAGAATCCCATATCCGAATATAAGAAGAATCCACCGCAATATCAGGCGGGATTTTCCGTGTAGGCGACGATTCGGCAGAAAGGATAATTTCTATATATGGACAGAACAAATTCGGTTTTTCCGCCTCGGTTTTGGTTTTTCCGTCCGCTGACACTTCCGTATAGCATGTCGGAATATATTGTTCCGACTGCAAGAGAGCAAGCGTTCTGTCAAGCCGATATACGGTATCGCCGTCAATGATATAGAATTCATCACCGGTATCGTAAATCGCTGTCTTTTCCGATGTAAAAAGTCCGGAAGTTCCGATAACGGAAAGATTTCCGTCTTTCTGTGCATAAAGTGTATTTCCTTTCCGAAAAAGCCAGACTCCATTCGCCATGCAGGAAAAACGGACCGGACCTTGCGCAAGCGCATCGGAAAAGGCATCGGCAGGAGCAGACATAGAAACTACGGATTTCCCGAGAATTTCCATGTTAAGCATTTCAAAGACCTTATTTTCTCCGTCCGAAACGCCACCTGTCAAAACTCCACCTGAAAAATCATTCATAACGGTATTCTGAACCTCACTGTCATACGAAGCAAAGTTTGAATAGGAATCGGACAGTCCGTCTTTTCCGCGAATTCGTCGTATACTCAAGGAATACTCCTCCTTTTTCTGAAAACAGAATCGGCAATCCTACTGTCGCCGGAACGCGGCGCGGCATTGACAAGACGTTCATCAAATTCCGTGGCAAGCCGCATATACCGCTTCATATCACCGGGATAAATGCTGTGACAAAGTTCTGCCGCGGCTCCGTAAGCAGCTGTATCCGCTGCAAAATCGTCAAAACCTATATCCGTATCCGCATCCGATTCCATGTCCGTAAACATGGGATAAGCACAATAGGTCAATTCATAAGTGCCTTCCATGCCAGAAAGAAGCCGTATTCTGCCACCAAGCAGCTCAAAGGAATCCCTCCCGTATGTTCTGCCTCCCCGCCGAATCCGAATTCCCGAAATAAAATCCGAGGGCAGCAAAGCCAAAATTTCGGAACCGTTCCGTTCAAAGACAAGCTCCTCTTTTTTGATGATTGCCATAAGATATACAGCTACTTTTCTCACTGCCGCTCCAACCGCAGGGGATATCCGCGCATTCAAAATGGAAAGCAGGCTGCCATCTGCCCCGACAGCATCCATATCCACATCCAAAAGAGAACAAATTCGTTTTTTCAGCATTCCATATGTCATCGTCTTCTCCTTTCTCCGGAGGGACAAATGTCCCTCCGGATCCTTTTTTTCTGTATTTACGCGGGATCGGCAAAGATAATCGGGCGTGCATCTCCAAAGCCAAAAGAAAAGTCAACATAAGAAATATAGTCCGCAACCAGAGGGTTTTCTCTGGGCGAAATGACAACCGTCGGTTCCGTAATATAAACAAGCTTCAGAACCTCAGGCAACAGCATGCTGTCCGCCAAAGCCCATTTTTTACCGCTGAAGCCAAGTCCTCCGCCTCCGGCGACCATATACTTCATACCGTAAGCGTTACCGCCGACGCCGCCCGCAGGTGTCAAAAGCGAATCTTCTCCGCAGATTTCCCTTGCCGTACCTTCAAGCTCCGGCGAAACCAGAAGCAAATCAAAATTAGAAACAAACGGCAAACCATCTGCTGTAACAAATTGAGCGGCCGCCGCCTGTGCTGCGCAAATCGCCGCTACAGAAAGCTCCGTCGTAACAAGGTTAGAAAAGGTTTCGCTCTCCTCGCTTGTATTCACCGGATGAGAAGCAGATGCCCAAGCCACACCGTCCGCGCCGTTGGTAGTAAACGCATTGCCAAAAATACGATAGAACTCACCAAGTACCGTCATATAAGCGGAATCCGCAAGTCTTGTTCCTGTTTTATCGGCTTCACCTACCATGTCGATTTTTGCTTTTTTATAGGATACAGGGATGGCAAGCGCTCTCTCAGTTGGCGTTACCGTTGTAAGAAAGCTTTTGCTTCCATCTGCATAAGAAAGTTCACCGCCGGAATAAACCGGTAATTCTCCGTATCCGCCAAGCCCCGTTAGCTCATAGGTCAGTTCATTCTGCTTGACTACCCCGCAGATATTGCCGATGAGATTCATTCTCGATGCATAACGGTCGTCAAAACGTTTCTTGACAAGCGGATACATATCGCTTGACCATGTATAAATATCATTGCTCATATTTTTTTTCTCCTTTATAATAATAAGATGATGAAATAGAACCGGGAATCGTGCTTGCAAGCTCGTAATATTCCCGATATGACATACCGGCAGCGCGGGCAAGCGCACGCTGGCGTTCGCTCAGCGCCACATCCGGTGCAGCTGATGTTCCGGCAGGTGTCATTCTCGCCGCATCCGAAGCCGGCATACGCAGACTGCCGCCTGCGGAAAGCATACGGTTAAAATCACGGCACATCTCTTCCAGACTGCCGCTGCGTCCGCGGGCAAAATGGATAAACATCGGGTTGGCAAGCAGTTCCGCCATCCGCATATCAGAAAGCATTTCTGTCTCTGTCGGCAGCGCCGTACATTCCTCAGACGTCACGGAATCTGCCGCCGTCTCCTCTTTCTCACGACTCTTTTCCGCCAAATCTGTTTCCATCGCTGCAAAAACCGGTATTTTTTCTTGTTCCGCATCGGTGCCCGCTTCCCCAGAATTCGAAACCGGATTTTCCCCATCCGTTTGGTCTGACAAAATCTCCGATAACTCCTCATTCATATTGAAAATCCTCCGTCTTTTTCATAAATTTTTCATCCAAAGCCGCAATCAAAGACGTACGTCCGGGAATGCCAAGCGCATAAATATACGCACGCACAACCGGATAATTTTCGGCATTCAATTCTGTCCCCGCAAGCTCCGACAAAGCGGAAAGCGTAAAAGAACGGGAATTTTCAACGCCCTCTCCCACATGAACCGCGACATCAAGCTCCGGAATATATCCGACAGAACCAAGATACCCCTCATAAGAATATCCTTCCGTATCGTCGGTAATCGCCCGTATTTTTTCCGAATCAAAAAGTTCCAGCGCCATGTAATCGATAAGGCGATACAGACGCTCAAAGCCTGTACGCTTGCAAATATTTTTCGCCTGCATCCGACGGGATGCATAGTCTCCTAAAAGAGCAAGTCCCGTTGCCGTTGTAACCTGTGTGGAACTATCCCCCTGCATAAAATCATAATTTCCGAGCGTTTCCCTCATCATGGTGCGGTAACGGTCGGCAATTTCATAATGAGAAATACTCTCTCCTGCAAGACCGCCGAGTCTCTTGACCTTATCCATCATGCCGGGACGAAGCTTCCAAATTGCTCCCGGTCGGTTTTCCGGATAGCTGTCAGGGGAAAAAGCATTTTCTTCATATAATAAAATATCGTTCGCAAAGAAAGCCGTGTTCAGCTGTGCAAAGGCAAGCTGTCGGTCTGCCGCGTCAATCAAAGGAATAATTTGCTCCAGCTCACTTTTTCCCCAAACAGTACCGTCGCCCGGAATTCTTCCGTAAATGACAAATGGGAACTGACGGCACGAGGTTTTGATCCAAAATTTCGGAATATAACGTATTTCAATACCCTCAATGAGAATGGAAAGCGCAATATCACCGGATTCATAGCAATACGTTACCGGTTCTTCCCCGATATCTCCGGAAAATCCGCAGATCTGCTCTCCGCTCACCGGCTGCCGAAACCACCATTCTGTGATTTCAACAGTTTCATCGGTATTTACGCTATCCTCAAAAAGTCTCTCTTTATCCGAATATTTAGGCAAACCGTTTTGTTTTTGAATTTCTTCTATGGTAAGCCCAAGCCGCTTCAGGTCAGCGGAAAATATCCGTGCGGCACGCGCCGCGTTCATTCGGTATACACACCCAATATATTCGCAGTCATCCACAGTCGCCGCGGCGGGATCCGGATAAATCATCTCCGGCGACGGATTTTCCACCATAATTTCCGTTCCGCCGCGTTCATTGCAGCCTACGGCAAGCTTCCATACGGCGCTTCCGAAAAGTCCAAGTCGTCTTTCATTAACAGCATTTTTTGCTGTCAGCTCTCCTCTTTGTACCACATAACGAACCACCTTCTCCCGAATTCTCGCTTTTGCCTCATCATGATTTCCTCTTTCCGAGAACTCAAAATCCGGAGGTGTCGCTTCGATTTGACTTTCCACATGCATATAGCCGTCCGGAACAGATGCCGGTTTCCAAGGCAAATCAAGAGAAGCCATAAAATCGCCCGTCTGCTTCGCAGTATCATGCGTACCGTCATAATAGGACCGCATGCGCCGCCAATATGCTTCCATGCCGCTTCTTGCCGTTTTTGCCGATGCCAAAAGGGAGGCAATTTTTCGTTCCCTGCCGACGGCATCGCTTATCCAAGACCGTTTTTCATCCCGATTTTCATGCTTCCAAAACTTAAAATCCATATCGATTCCTTTCTGTTTTTTTGATGATATTCCTGCCGCGCAGGTATGGTTTGCTTTCCGGTACACGCATCTGCCGGAAGGAAGCAAAATACCTCAGCGCATCCGGCGCATGCGTAATTTCGTGAGGTTCTGTTGCGGCGTCTCCGGGCCGGTGTTCATCATGAAGGAGCAGCGGCAGGCATCGGATCAAATTTCGGCATCCCCGAAAAATCATCAGACGAGGCAAGCCGTCCGAGAACGCAAGCCATTCCTTAAGCGCAAGCCATCCGTCTATGCGATTTGGAACAATTTTTGTAAAATAAACGCCGTTCTCGGCAAATAACTCCGCCGTAGAACGTCCGCTGTCACATCCTCTGCTCCATAAATCCGAGGGCGCAATCACAATCGCTCCCGCAGGAAGCTTTTCGCGAATTTTGGCAGCAGCTGCGCTGACAATCAAATCGCTTTCATAGATTTCATCATATACATAAGCACGTCCGTCGGAAAGCACCGCAATAAAAAGCGCCGCCAGCATATCAAGGCCATAATCGACTGCACAGTAATATGCTGCATCTTCCGGCAGAAAAAACGGATCACAGATGTGCCGGGTCTCATCAAATTCCGGAAAAAATTGTCCGGAAAAGACATCCCATTTTCCATGCAGCCATGCCGCGCGAAGCGTCTCCGGAAGTGTTTCCAGTCGTTTTACATACGCGGGATCTTCACGCATCAGCGCCTGATTGTCATATATGCAAGCAGGAACAAAGCAATAATCCGCCGGATTCTCTCCTGCGCGATAACTCTTGTCAATGAAAAGTCTCTTGACCCAGCCATGTCCCACGCCACCGGGATTGCATGTAAGATACATACGCTTTGGAAAAGAATTTGCGCCTCGCAGAGATGCCGCGAGCACAAGAAACATTTCCTCGTCAATCTGTGTCGCCTCGTCAACCGCGATGATATCATATTCTTGTCCCTGATACCGAAGCAGATCTCCGTGATCTGACAAATACCCCAGCATCAGTCTTGAGCCACAGAAAAATTCAAAGCATTTATCCCGTTCGCGGTATACCGCAAGCTGCGGAATACCACAGAGGATCTCACAGAGCGGACGAATATGGTTTTCCCTGAGCTCAGGATAACTGCGTCTGACAAGAAGCACGCGAATACCCGGATAATTCAGGCAAAGCAGCACCAATTTATATCGCAGGGCAAAGCTCTTCCCTCCTCCGCGCGCACCGCCATACGCCGTGTATCTCGCTTCAGATAAAAAGAAGCTTTTCTGCTTCTCCGACAGTTCAACATTGAAAATAAACTGTGTCTTTGAATCATCTGGCAAAGCGCTTTACCTCCTCTGATAGAATCACCTCGACAGTTTCCGGCGCTTCCGATTTTTCCCCCCAGCCGAAATTTTCCCGCAAAATGGCCAGCGCAAGCGTTCCGCTGATTCGTCCGGAAATGCTGTTTTCCTCAATATAAGCCTCAATTTTTAAAAGCGCCATTTCAACCGCCTGTGAAAAGCTCTTGTTATTCTTTAAACTTTTGAATTCCCGTTTGGTGATACCAAGCGCAAGGCAAAGTCCGGATAGCGTATAGGGTCGCGTCTGCTTTTTAGGGCAATGAGCGCACACTGCATCCCCGAAATTCGCAGCGCATGTATCGCATGATGCTGTTGCTGTTCCATGATCGCAAGACCGAAAATAGCTGGCGGCTCTTCTTGCAAATACAGAAGGTGCAATACCATTTTTTTCAGATACCTTCTCCATTACGAAAGCTCGCGGCCAAACCAATCGCTGTCAGATGCCTTCTGCACAAAATCAAACATATGTTCTTCTGCATATTCTTCCCAACAATCAGAGTGAATGATATCCTCCGTCTCTTTCACAATCAAAGCATCATCTGCTGCATAAATGGCGAATCCGCAATGATCACAATAGGCAATGACTGGATTTTCTCCTGATTTGGCTTTCGGCTCATCCTTATAAAACCGCTCCATCGCAACCGCCCTCCTTTCTTTGATTTCAATTTGTTCCCTGCGCCGCCATTATATCATGCGAACATTTGTGTGTCAATCATTTTTGAGAACGTTTGTTCTTTTTTTCGTCGGATTTCATTGAATTTCTATCGATTTCTGACTTCTAGATCGTATATTGAAGTTCAGTGATACCATCCTAAAAACATGTCCGTTTCTTCTTTTTATAAAGCAAACCGAATACTGAATTCCCAATCGCCATTTTCCGGTCATTGCCAAAAATCTCCCCGGTAAGAAAAACGGGATGCCTCATAAAAAGGCATCCCGTTTTATTTCTCTATAGGCAGATAATATTTTCAATATTATCACGTATCGAATTTTTTGAGGGCGGGTTCTTCCGGTTTTTCCGGATGAACATACGCCGTATAATTGGTATAATAAATGACTTTTCCCGGAACGGCTCCCGACGGTTTTTTCACATTTTTGATCTGCGTATAATCTACAGGAACCTTTTCCCCGTCCCGCATCTCGGAATAATAGGCTGCGGCTGACGCAGCTTGCGTAAAATCCTCCGAAGAAGGATCCTCTCCCGGCTCACAGGTCATTACGACATGCGATCCATGCCCGCCCTTCACATGAAACCACCAATCGGATTTTTTTGCGATCCGAGTTGTCAGATAGTCGTTCTGAAGATTGTTTTTTCCCACATAAAATACGCGTCCTCCGGAAGTATAAAAACAGCTGATCTGCGTCTGACTTTTTTGTTGCGGCTGTTTTGTTTCACGATGATTCTTCGCCCCGTATCCAGAAAGCGAAAGCTCACGGCGGATATCGGTGAGATCCGCTTCCGTCTCCGCACGCAGCATCGCCTCCTCTACCGATGCAAGATAGGAAAGCTCCTCTTTTGTTTTTTCGATTTGTTTTCCGAGAATTTCCTTCGCCGTTTTCAGCTTTGTATATTTTTTATAATACCGCGCTGCATTCTGAGAGGGAGTAAGCTTGCTATCAAGCGGAATTTTTACCGTTTCCAAATTTTCGCTATAATAATTCGTCACCTCACAGAACGATACTTTTTTGTTCAGTTTGTATATAGAAGCCGTAATCAAATCCGCCCATAGCTTATACCGCTCCATTTCTTCACATTCTGCAAGCTCCGCCTCCAGTTGCGGCAGCTTTTTGACTAGCTTATGCCTTGCCGTTCCGATCACGGACTCAATGTCATGATAACGATTTTTCATGGCGGCAAGCGCTTCCCTTGTTCCGTAATATGCGTCAAACAGAGCGGCAAAATCCGGAAATTTCGTCTTTGTCACAGAATTTCCATACTGCATAACATCAAAAAAGCAGTATTCAAATGGCTCACACGCTTTTTCTTCTCCTCTGGAAAGCATAAGCGGTACAAATGCATCGGAAAAGATACGGTCACGGAAATCAGAAAGCGAATTCCATAAGGCAGCCTCCCGACTTTCTGAAACCGGAAGCCCAAGACAGCCTGCGCGATATGCAATTTCTCTTGCCGCCAGCGGCGAAAGTCCCTGATAGGAATCAAGTATGAACTTCTCTGCCATACGTTCGCCGGGACAAGCGGAAAACAGCGCCTGAAAATGTTCCTCATTCTCTGTCATAGGATCGGTTTTATTTTGTCCCGGGGGAAGCTCATAGGTCATGCCCGGCAGGACCTGACGCTTGGAACTCGTTGTAAAATCAACACTTTTCATCGCGCCCAAAACCTTTTTGCGCCCGTTTTCTTCCGCAACGAAAACAAGATTGCTGCATTTCCCCATAATTTCGGCTTCTATATATTTACGGCAGGCAAACCCCATCTCATCAAATGCATCAAATGCAATTTCAATCACCCGTTCAAAACCATGTGTCGATATGCCGGTTATCACAGCACCTACAAGATGCTTGCGCAGCTGCATGCAAAACATCGGAGGTGTTTTCGGATTTTCTCTTGAACACTCCGTTTCACATACCCGCGCACCAGCAGGAGAAGCGGAAAGCAGTAGCTTCCGGTTTTCTCCTTTTCGTCTGCAAAGAAGTAGGATTTCATCGCCCGACGGCTGATAGATTTTTTCGACTTTGGCGCCGATAAGCTTTTCTGAAAGCTCCGTGCTGACTGCCCTCGCCATACCCGCATCATATGCCATTTTCCTTCTCCTTTTTCTCTTCTGTCAAAGACTGCTTTCCGTCTGTTATAGCAGTATATGAACTGCCGCATACAAAATTTTCCATCATATGATGTACCGATACCCGCCGTCTTTGCAACATAAAATTTACAATACTTTTCAGAGTGAAACACCGATGTTCCCTATAAAAACATACAGAAAACCCGATACCATTTTCAATGAAAGAATCCTTCTGCGAATCATTTCTCAGCAAATGCTTATTTTTCCTTCCGGAAGACTCCCGTCCCTCTCCGTTACTCCGCCCTCATCCTCGCGGCAAGCTCGCAGTTTTTTCTATGGTTTTATCAACTTTCTCCCGTTTCGATCTACAATCACAGGCGTCCCTCCGAGGAAACGATACCGCACAACCTCACATCCTGCGCGTTCATGCACCGGGATCCTCGTAAGGATATGCTTTCGTTCTTCCTGCGAAACAGTTCCCACTGAAAGAAATGACGGCAATCTGCGTTTTTCTCCAAGTAAAAAATCAAGTGAAAGACGTTCCCGGATCTGTTCTGTATCAACTGCCGGATTTTCCCGCACTATCTCTGAAGAAAACGACAGGATAAGAAAAAAAGCATCTGTTTGAGAGAGCTTTGAAATCTCGCAGGTTCCGAATCTCTCCTCAAAAAACTTCACAAGCCTGCAGAAAAAGTTGAAAGCGGAGCCGCAGGAAAGCGGCAAATACGGAAATGTATAGGAAAATTTTCCGCTGTTCGAAAAACGCTCCACCATTCCCTCTATTTTTTCAAGCTGTATGATCTGTTCAAAGCACATATCTGCCGTTTCTAAGACCTGATACGGAGGGATTGGTGAATACCGGATTCCAAAGTCTTCCGCATGTTCCCGCATATAGGAACCGGAAAGCAGCTTTAAAAACCCGAGCTGCAAGACGTCACAGGATCCATACACTGCATCAAACGAGCGTCCGAATGAGTGAAAATCCTCATAAGGGAGTCCCGCTATCAGATCGGCGTGAATATGAAGATTGCCCATGTCCGAAAGCCTTTTCAAGGCAGCAAGCGTTTTTTCCGTATCCAAAAAGCGCCGAATCGCACGCAGTGTATCTGGATTGGTACTCTGCACCCCGATTTCAAAACGGAATTTTCCTTTTGGTACATGAGATAAAATTTCAAACGATTCCTCGTCAAGCAGTGCCGCGCATATTTCGAAATGATATTCCTTTGTATAACGCTCACCGATGAGTGCCCGCCATATAACCTTGGCACGTTCCCTGTCAAAATTGAACGTGCGGTCGACAAGTTTAACCGTCCGAATGTCGTGAAACTGTTCAAACAGCAAGAGATCGGCAAGCGCTTTCTCCGCTGTCTTTGCACGGATTCCTTCTTTGACAGAGGAAAGGCAATAGGTACAGGAAAACGGGCATCCGCGCACAGATTCATAATAGACAAGCCCGTGTGGCTCATTTCCGATTTTATCGTAATAAATCCCGTTTTTCACAAAATCCGAATATGGATCCGCGATGAAAATGCGCGGCGGAGTTTCCCCCCGCAAAAGCATTCCGCAAAGGCTTAGAAATGAATCCTCTCCTTCTCCGGAGATGATAAAATCCACATACGGATGTATACGAAAAAAGCTCTCATCGCAGAACGACACCTCCGGGCCGCCAAAAATAATAACAGACTCCGGAAGTAAAATTTTCAACTCCGCAGCAAAACGATACATTTCCGAAGCATTCCATATATAGACGGAAAATCCATAGATATCCGCATGTTCCCGATAAAGCGCATGGAGAACAGCGTCCCGCGTGTCCTTGAGATTCCTTTCCACGATTGCAGTTTCCATTCCTGCACAGATTAAAGAGGTTCCGATTGCACGCACTGCCAGATTGGTATGAGAATAGGAGGCATTCAGCGCAAAAAGTACAGTCTTCAACGATATTCTCCTCTGCTCTTGGGCAAATTTTGTTTTTCATCAAGTTGTCCTGCGGCAATACCGCAGGACAACAAAAATTTTTATGAGTTCTCTTTGGATGTCTTATCGCCGGCATTTTCTTCCTTTGAATCTGCTTCCTCTACGTCTTCGGATGTCTCGGCAGACTGTCCGCTTGTCGTTGCGGTGTCACCGCCGGATGATGTTATATTCTTTTTCAAAGAAGTATCCTCGTCCAAATGAACGGTATTTTCCTCGCAGTCTGCTGTCTCTTGATCGGATGACATGTCCACCAAAGACTCGTCCGCGGCACTTCCTGACAGGGCGGACGCTTCCTCCGCAGCCTCTGTCAGCCAGCCCGTCGCTTCATCTCCGCCATAATAGAAGAAATGCGTCGTACGCTCTCCGTTACATTTGAATGCCGAACGAAGCTTTCTGCTTCTGCTCCACACAACAAGAAGAGCAAAGAGGAAAATTCCAATGATGGAAAGCAGTCCACCGTAAACGGCACAGTCCGGACGATAAACAAATTCTATCTCATGGAAACCGGGCGTTGTCTCCACAGCAAGCAAAGAGCCGAGAGTCTTGACCAGTTCCACTCGTTCACCGTCAACATATACATGCCAACCCTCGTCATAAGGAATAGATGTGAAAATCAATTCTTGTCCCTCCGGGATATCGATCGTTCCCTTCAGGTAATCGTTTCCGTGCTCCTCCACATACATCGATGCGGATTCCAACTGAGAAAAAGCACGATTCAACGCGGCATAGTCAATATAATAGAAGAAATATTGGGAAGCACGGGAAATATAGAGGTCTCCGTCATTAAAACGAAGCTCCACACGTACCTCGTCACCTTTTTCAAACGTACCTAGGTTTTGGATAACCCATGTTTCGTTGGTATAATAGTCGCTCACTTTGGTTCCGTTGACATAAAGTCCACAATCCGTTGACATGCCTTGGAACAGCACGCCCGGGAAATGCGCATAAATATCGCCGTCTGCCTCCGCTGTAAACGTAAAGCGGAATGTGTGTGCACCGTCTCCGCCATCTATAAAATAGTATGTCTGCTCAGCATATTGCGTTTCCCCGTTCTCATCTGTATACTGATGGGTATGTGTCAGCGCTGTATGGGAGCAGTCAATGCTGTCCACGCTTGCACGGATTCCGCGCAGGACATTCGGTGTATCCATCACACCGGAAAGCATCGCATTGACAAGCTGATTTTGCAAATCCAGAGATGAATAATAGGGAGGATAAAGGAAGCCCTCTGTTTGCGTCAGCAAATCCGGAGATACTCCATAGGCAACAGAAAGTGCCTTGGTATTCTGCATCGCATAAATCGTATTGCTGGAAGGAATATATTTATAGTACTCGGGAGCAGACGCCGCAACGGTATAAAGATTGGCATCGAGCGTATCATTTTTAGTAATCACATATTTGATGCCAAGTAAGGCATCTGAAATCGGGGTACCGCCAAGATATTTTGTCCAGTGCGCCGTTGAGGCATAGCCGAGTTTATTCATCAGCTTGATCACCGAAGCATTGAGAGTCGAGGTTGAATGGGATATTCCGTTAAAGCCAAGAGCCATCGGCTCATTGACGCCGCCCAATCTGCGGTATACGGTACTTTCCATGCGGTAAAAAGACTGGTCTTTTTCAAAAATCTCCTCTACGACAGGCTCCAACCGCAGAATAGCTCCCGTATATCCATCATAATACTCGGTTTTTCCGCTAGAGGATAAATAATTTCCATATCTGACGCTTCCGACATCAAGTTGAACATCCGTCACATTGATGACAGAAACAGCAAACATTTCAACACATACAACCACTGCCAACGCAAAGGAACCTGAACTTGCAAGATTGTCTCCTTTCATAATCCGCAAAACAATCATATAAGCAATAATCAGTACAAGGGAAAGGAGAATACACTGTACATCGTCCAAAGGATTGGTTTTGGTATCCTGATCAAAAACATAATTTAGTTTCTGAACAATAAGAATCAAAACTGCGAGAAATGTACCGACCGCAAGAATCTTTCCATATCGAATTTTACGAATTCCTCTTAAGGCGTCACAAGCCATTAGGAGAACAAAGAAAGAAAAAAGATAGGAATACCGATAATTGAGCCAGTTCGGACCTGAAAATCCATGCCATACAAGATCAATGGTATTGATGGAAAAAGATATGATTAAAACTGCCAGCACACCGGCGCTGAGAAGCTTTTTCTTCCTTGAGATCGTCGGAGACATGAAAAAGAGTGGTAATGCAATTAGGGCAAGCATGCCACAATATATCATAGGAAGCCCGTTCGGACGAACCGTATCATACGAACCCGGCAGCATTTTAACAAACAGATCAAGGAAATCAAAACGCAAATTCGGCGCAAAATTGGTTGTGGCAAACTCTGTCTTTCCGAACTGAAGCGAGTACCATGCACAAAGCAGCATAAAGGCAGAAACAAGAAGCGCTACAACCGTAAACAGCGCAAAACGCATCAATGTCTCAAATCCGCGTGAATGAAGGATGCGGGAAATTCCTCTTCCCGTTTTTGCTTTTTCATTCTGAGGCAATTCGTCACGAACAAGGAAATAATAATAAAGATAATATATAAACGTGAAAATCGCACACATATATCCCATATAGTAGTTTGTGACAAAAACAGCCACAAGGGACACCGTATAAAGAACAAATTTTCTTTGCCGGATCATGGACTCTATGCCAAGTACAAGAAGCGGCAGAAATACCATGGCGTCGAGCCACATCGGATTGACAAGATTGACCACAGAATACGCGCAAAGTGAATACATCATGGCAAAAACGATTGTTTGCATATCTGATGTATTTCTCGTTTTACGCAAATAGTATGCAAAAGTCAGTCCCATCGCGCCAACTTTGGCAAGCTGGATAAACATAACGGCATCCGCGAGCATATGCTTCGGGAAAAGGACAAGAATCAGATTGAACGGACTTGCCATGTAATAAGCAACGATTCCCATAAATTCGCCGCCAAGTGTTCTCTCCCAAGAATAAAGCCAGCTTCCACCCTCCGTTAAAAGCCTGCGAATCGCCTCGTAATAATAAACATACTGCGCCTGCAAATCAAGGGTCAGAACGGAATTGTTTCCGAAAGGATGCTTACCAAGGCATGCATACACACCCAGCATGATAATAAAAGGAATAAAGAATGCAGCAATCAGGTAATAGCCGTTAAAGCTCTTCTTGTTTTTTTTCTTATTTCCGGTATCCGGAGCACTCGCTTCAGACTCTGACGGAAGCATGCTTTTTTCACGGTCCAAATGCTTTTCGCAATCATCTCTGTTCATATTTTTCTCCGATCCGCCGCTATATAGCGGCAAAGGTTAAAGAATTGATATGTTGTCCTTGTTATACGAATTCCTACCCTGCCTCCTGTTTTGATCATCTAAGTGGCAGTGATGAAAAACTGTTTCGCCCAAATCGGCAAGGAACTTCCTCCATACAGCGCTCTTTGTCGCCGATATGCGTTTATTATACCACCAATATGCCGATTTGTGAACAGAAAATTTGTAAATTATTATTTTTTTATGAGGATCATGGCAAATTTGCCGCTTTTATGTTAAAATAAAAGCAGAAATTTCTAAAAGAACAACTTTTATCATAAGTTTCGTCGTTTTCAGGATCAGATTATCTCACTATAACAAAAAAATGGAGGACAAATGAGCCTTTTCAAAAAGAAAAAACCCGAGGATACACTCGGCTTCAAAATTCAGATGGCAAAAAAAATTGCTTTTCATCGTCTGCGTTATATTACGGAACGCGACGGCGACACTGATATCATCATCGGACGGGACGGCGGTTTCAACATACGCGGAGATGAATTTATCATATCAGCAGACAACCGCGTCGTGTTTCGCTGCCGAATCACCGAAATGCAGGCATCCGAGCTCATGAGCTTGGAAGGCGCCATTATCACCGCTCCCGATCTTGAAAGCGGAGGCAAGCTCCGCACGGTTATCGCTTATTATGTGTATTATCGCTGAACTTATCTATTTCAGTTTCCGGCAAACTGCTTTCCTAAAAAATACGGCGTTCCCGCCTTGTGGCGGGAACGCCGTATTTTTTCAACGCTTTCCTTCCTTCACACTGTTTTCGATCATTTTCACTAAAATTTCAGAGATTGTTTCCATTGCCTCAACAGATACAAATTCAAAACGGGAATGAAAATTCTCTCCGCCTGTACAGAGGTTCGGACACGGAAGCCCCATAAAAGACAGCCTTGCTCCATCCGTTCCTCCTCGAACAGGGATGATCTTCGGCTCGACGCCGGTCTGCTCCATCGCGCGTTTTGCGCGCTCGACAATATACATGTGCTCCTCAATTTTTTCTTTCATATTCCGATAAGAGTCGCTGACTGTAAGTTCGACTGTTCCCTCTCCATATTTTTGATTGAAAGCCGCCGCAATCTGAACCATCTTTTGCTTTTTTTCTTCAAACTTACTCTTGTCATGGTCACGCAGAATATAATATAATTTTGCCGTTTCCGTCTCACCCGACATTGAAGCAAGATGATAGAATCCTTCATAGCCCTCGGTTTTGGATGGGATTTCATTCTCCGGAAGCATAGAATTGAATTCAAATGCAATCAGAGAGGCATTTTTCATTTTATTCTTTGCAGAACCGGGATGAATGGAGACGCCATGGATGGTAATATGAGCGCCTGCAGCATTGAAATTCTCATACTCCAATTCACCGAGCGCTCCGCCGTCCACCGTATAAGCGTAATCCGCGCCGAAGCCGGCAATATCAAAATGATCCGCCCCGCGCCCGATTTCTTCATCCGGTGTAAAAGCAATACAAAGCTTTCCATGCGGCAAGTCGGAAGCAAGAATTTTGGATACAGCCGTCATGATTTCCGCAATTCCCGCTTTGTCGTCGGCGCCGATCAGTGTTGTACCATCCGAGACAATCAAATGCTGTCCCACATAATTCGAAAGGTATGGATAATCACAAACACGCATCACAATGTTTTTTTCCTGATTTAAAATGACATCACCGCCGCTATATTCAATAATCCTCGGCTTAATATCCGTATCGGAAGCCTCGGATGACGTATCCATATGGGCAATCAAACCGATGGCATTCACAGGCACATCCGTATTCGCCGGTATCGACGCATAAACATAACCATATGGATCCACTCGCGCATCACGGACGCCCATTGAACAAAGCTCCTCCCGAAGTGCCTGCGCCAGACGAAGCTGTTTTTCGGTACTCGGCACGGTGCCGCTCGCCGCGTCTGACATAGTAGGATACGAAATATATTTCAGAAATCTTTCATAGGCTTTCATTTTTGATTCTCCTTTGACAACGATTGCTTTTATAAATTTTTAATTTCTTCTCTATCAGCTTATCATACATCAAAATTGACACAAAATCAAGTACTCTTTCCTTTTCAAAAATTCAATATTGACTTCAAATCATTCATAAGGTATAATGAATAATAACATATACCAAGGAGGGAACAAATGACAATCAAAAAAGTATGTTTCCTTTTTCTTGCCATAATTTTGATATCCTTGTACGCGATCCTCGATCTTACTCCGGAAATTACAGTGACAGCATTTTCAAAATTTCCAGTTCCATCAGAAATCCATACTCAAACAACCTCGATCCGAAATGGAGAGCAGATTCGATATGAAAACATCAGTTGTTATGTCGATACGATGCAAGCCAACGGCTCCCTTTCCGACGAGGAAATCGGAAAAAACATTCTGGCAGCAATTGAAGGAAAAAGCATTTCGGAAACGCTTCCCTCGGAGTATCTTCTTGAAGCTTTAACCTACCGTGAGGTCATACAAACAATCACCTATCTCAAAATTTCCCGAGACGGATCCTTTGAGTATCTGCGCGAATCCGACATCGAAACCTCGCTCCTGCAAGAAAACAGTCTCTGGAAACGCCTTTTTTCCTGCGGAGATTCTTATTATCAAATCACGGTAACCGCAGCAGAGGTCCCCGCGCCGGATGGTCGATACGATGAGCAAAAACGCTATTTTGTACTGTCCGCAAGGATACGCACGCTGAAAGAAAATCCATTCACAAAGTATGATACAAACGTCCTCGGAATCACATGGATGAATTCTGTATTTGATGACCAATACGCCGAATATGCAATGTCTGTTTGGAAAAACGAAAACAGTCTTGTATTTGATTCCAAACAATACGCTGAAGACACCAAGATCTGCGATGCAAAAACATCCCAAAGCCGTCTTTCTCTTACCTACGACTATGGCGTCCGGTGCGAAGCTGCTGCTCAAAGTAGCGCATTTCATTCCGATTCAGTTGTCGAGCAGTACGTGCGCACAAGAATCTTTACGGAATCGGAAAACATTGAAGTCCAAGCCTATTATACAATGGAAAATCACAACATCTTGAATGAAGTCATAGAACCCGGCGGATTGCATTTTGGCATTTCGATAAACCCCAAGCCGATTTATGAGACAATTTCTGTAAAAATCCCGTAAATTAAAAAGGTATTTCGGCATTTTTTCATAAATAATTACATTTTTTGTATTGACATTTTTTTCCTGTTCATTTATAATAAAGGTATCAAGCTTGATAAAAAAAGAAGCAGGAGAAAAAATTATGAAAAACAAAATTGCCTTTTTTATCGCAGTTTTCTTTATCGCGGCATGTCTTACGTCAACCCTATCCGCCGGTTCTGTTTCCCCAAGCGCTTTTTATCAAGCAGAAAGTACCATCGTTTTGGACGGTGGTGTACAAAAAAACATCTATCAAAATAGTCTCGGACAGACCATGATTCAGTATCCCAATCTTGACGCTTACATAGACAAAGAGCTTGCCAAAAGCACCGATCCCAACGACTCTATGAAAATTGCGGAAGAAATCATTAAAGAAGTTCGGGGAAACGATATGCTTTCCGTTCTTCCAGAAGAATACATTTTAGAAGCATTGACTTACAAAGAAGTTTTTCAAACCGTTTCTTACATCAAAACAAATGAAAACGGCACCACACAATACATATCAAAAGATGCAGTCATGCAAGAAATTGCCGAAATGAAACAACATACGGTTTCTACTCTGTCGGAGCTTCCTTCTGATTTTGTGAATGACAGGACATCTAGCGATGGATATATGCGTTTGGTGACAACCGCCGTGCGCGTCGAGGATCCGCCTACATGCTACGATGACCGAAATCATTACTATTTGATCTCGGTATATTCAGAATGGCTTATCCGGCCCACATACACATATGAGGATGTATTGGCTTTAGCATATGGCACCGCAATTTATGACGACGCGTATGGAGTATATGCCTACCTATCTCAGTCGGGGACATGTACGGTTTGCGGCAAAACAACCAGTGAGTACTACGAGGAAATTTATAGAAATGACACCCCTGATTATAATAACCCCGAAGCAGAAGATTATCTTTCAATTGATTTTCCGGGCGGAAGCGGCGTTTCATGTTATGTTAATTTTACACAGTATACCGGAGTATGTGCGCATGATGGTCCGATAAATCATTCTCCCACAGATCAAATGGTGTCCTATCTGCAAACGCGGGTTTATTCTCAATCATGGGATTTTGAGGTTCGCTCGGGATATTCCCACAAATGGACGGGAATTGGTTCTATTTCCGTATCTTTCTCTACTGGAGGAGTTTCTATCGGCTTTTCTTGTGTATCTTTTACAACAGACTACTTTGGAACCCCTCTTACCGTAACCTATTTAAGTTCCATTAATCCGGCATTTCCATCCCCATTTTCGAAAACAAAGGAGTACATATGAAAAACAATAAACCTATTGCCCTTATTTTGTTTGGTCTTGCTGTTATCCTATGTTCGATTCCGTACGCCATTCCTGAAACACCTCTGCTTCTAGCCGGAATTATCGCCGCTCCCGTTGGATTATTTCTTTGTTTTATCGGACTTATCTGGGCACTGAAACAAAAATAACGTTGGCGCCGCCGAAAACCCGGCGGCGCTTTTTGCAGTCTTTTGTATTTTTATATAAAATGTATCAAAAATTTTGATTTTTGGCATTAATATTGACAATTTTCCTCACATATATTATAATAAAGACAATTAATAAAACCGATTCAATAAAACATACAAGCATAAAAAAGTAAGGAGGTTTTATGAAAAATAATAAGCCGCTTGCTCTGATTCTTTTTGGTCTTGCTGTTATTTTATTTTCTCTCTCCTATGCTTTCCCGGGGACTGCTTTGATTATGGTTTCTGTCATTGCCGCTCCCGTTGGGTTATTTCTTTGTTTTATCGGGCTTATCTGGGCTCTTAAGCAAAAATAACGTTGGCGCCGCCGAAAACCCGGCGGCGCTTTTTGTTTTTTTATCTTGTGACTTGATTTTCTGTTTCTGCCATGATACAATACTCCCCGGAATTAAAACTCGGAGGGAGCCATGTCAAGAAAATATTTCACCTGTCACACGGATAAAACACCGTATACCTATCGATGCGGCGAGGTCATCCGTTTTCTGATTCAATACCGTGAAAACGGGAACACCGTTTCGGCGGAACAATTCAAATGGAAAATAACCGCAGACTTTGGACTCTCCAAAGAAGGAGTCTCCGACGGACGCACAGGCGAGCTTGTGCTGGAAGCCTCCCTTGACCGCCCCGGCTTTATTTATGTAACCGTCACAGCGACAAATAAGCACGGCGAACCTTACCCGGAATCAGATGGTTTTTTCGGCGGAGCCGGTGTTGAAATCGAAAAAATCCAATCCGTCACCGAGGAACCGGCGGACTATCACGCTTTCTGGAATGCCTGCAAAACGGAACTGCTTGCCGTTGCACCGGACATCATAGAAAAAACTGTTCTGCCGGAAGACATAGAACATCCGAATCATTCCGTTTATGACATCAAACTTACCTGTGCCGGCGGTATGCCGGTATCCGGAATCCTTACCGTTCCCAAAGACGGAAAAAAACGACCGTGCCGCGTGATTTATCAGGGCTACGGCGTCAAAAGCGCTTGGTTTGATTTTTCTGAGGATGAAAATATCTTCTGTATCAATGCACATGGAATCCACAACCGCGAGCCTCAGGAATATTACGACACACTCAGTGGGGGAAAGCTCTCCGGTTACGGTTTTGATAAAGAGGAAAACCAAAATCCGCATACCTGTTATTTTAAATATATGATGATCCGAGCAGCGCAAGCGCTGCGTTTTATGATGACTCTCCCCCAATGGGACGGTAAAACACTCATTGCGAGAGGCGGCAGTCAAGGCGCAGTACAAGCAATGCAGGCGGCAGCCATGGTTCCGCAAACAACTCTCATCGATATTTTCATTCCCTGGCTGTGTGATACGCAGGCAGCAAAAATAGGAAGGCTTTGCGGGTGGGGTGAATTTGGCGGAAACGCTATCCGATACTTTGATCTTTCATTGCGAGCAAGATATACAAAAGTGAAAACTATAATCGAAGCGGGACTCGGTGACTATACTTCTCCGCCGGCAGGCATCACTGCAATGTATCATAATCTTCGGGGTGAAAAACAGCTCTCTCTGGTGCAAAGCCGTGAACATCTCTATGTATCACCAGAAGCGGAAACATTTCTCGTAGAGGAAACATCAAAAAACAATATATAAAAATCAAATTCTTATAAAAGCATTACCTTCCCTGTTCTCAGAACAAATTATCACGATGTCATCATGAAAATATAATTTTTCTATTGACTTTTCCCGTCATATATGATATACTAAATAGCAGTTTTTTATAGAAAGAGGAAAACAAAACCGAATGGACGACGCCGACAGTAGCGACGCTGACCGAAGTAATTTTTTATATTGTTCACATAAAAGCATAACTTATCTCCCTCTGTAAACCAGAGGGGAGTAGGTTATGCTTTCTTTTTTGCTGATTTCCGCCGAAAGGCGATCAGAATAAAATGAAAAAAGAAAGAGGTGGTATATCCAATATGGATAATCACAAGCAAAAGCCTTGGCATTCTGAATCTGTCGAGAAAATTTTTGAACGTCTGCATACTTCTCCGGCAGGACTCAGCGATGCTGAGGCGGCAGAAAGACTGCAACAGTATGGACGCAATGAACTGCGTTCCAAACCTCCGAAAACCGTTTTTCAGATGCTGAAAGAACAGATTTTCGATCCGATGGTACTCATTTTAATCAGCGCGGCATTGCTCTCGGCAATTCTTTGTGAATGGACGGAAGCCGTCGTCATTTTTACCATTGTCGTGATGAACGCCGTTATCGGAATTGTTCAGGAACGAAAAGCACAATCCTCCATGGAAGCATTGCGCAACATGAGTGCACCTACCGCTCAGGTTATTCGTCAGGGAGAGGAAAGCTTAGTTTCTGCGGGAGAACTTGTCCCCGGAGACATCGTATTTCTCCGAGACGGAGACATCGTTCCTGCTGACATCCGGTTGATTGACACCGCCAGTTTAAAAATTCAGGAAGCTTCCCTCACAGGAGAATCGGTTCCGTCAGAAAAAGATGCGGATGCTGACATATCCGAAAATTGTGTACTGGGTGACCGACGCAACATGGCTTATGCTTCCTCGGTTGTCACCTATGGTCGTGGAACAGGCGTTGTCGTCTCCACCGGAATGGAAACCGAAGTCGGAAATATTGCAGGAATTCTCGATCATCAAAAAGAGCTTGACACGCCACTCAAACGAAAGCTCGATGCAGTCGGAAAAACGCTGACTATTATCGGCCTTGTTGTTTGCGTTTTGATATTTGCAATCGGAGCGTTGTATCAACGTCCGCTTATTCCTCAGCTGCTGGTTGCCGTTTCCCTTGCCATATCCATCATTCCTGAAGGATTGCCGGCAACCGCCACGATCGTAATGGCACTTGGCGTACAGCGTATGGCAAAGAAAAACGCGCTTGTGCGCAAGTTGCCCGCGGTAGAAACGCTAGGAAGCGCGACTGTTATTTGCAGTGACAAAACCGGTACGCTCACTCTCAATAAAATGACCGTTACCGAAATTGCCGTTAACGGTGATTTTGAAGCCGGCAAAAGCACGGCAGTCTCTGAAGCAGCAAAAAAACATCCGGAAGCCTATCGTGAAATGATATATGCGGCAGCATTATGCAATGACGCAAGCCTCGATCCCGATAAAAAAGGAGAAATCATCGGAGACCCAACCGAAGGCGCTCTGATCTATATGGCACAGGCATTCGGGATGGACCATAACTCTCTAGAGGAACGTTATCCGCGTCTTTTTGAACAGCCCTTTGACTCGGACCGCAAACGAATGACAACGGTACATCAGATAGAACATCAATATATCGCATACACAAAAGGAGCTGTTGATGAAATGCTCCCTCTTTGCACGCAAATGCTGACAGCTGAGGGAAAAGTCAAACCGATTACGAATGAGGATTGCGTTCATATTTTGAAGCTTTGCAATCATATGTCGGAAAATGCATTGCGGGTACTTGGATTTGCCATGCGAATCCTTCCGAATCTGCCCGAAGATGACGAGGAAAACGTAGAATTCGGACTAACCTTTATCGGTGTTGCCGGTATGATAGATCCTCCTCGCAAAGAAGTAGCAGATTCCGTTCAGATTTGCCGGAGTGCAGGTATCCGAACCATCATGATTACAGGAGATCATAAAGTAACCGCTCTTGCCATCGCAAAAGAACTTGGCATTTATCAAAAAGGGGATACGGTGATCACGGGCGACGAACTGGAAGCCATAACGGATGATGAACTTGACAAGGCTGTGAAAAAGGCCACGGTTTTTTCCCGAGTTTCTCCTATCGATAAACTTCGAATTATCAAATCTTTGAAACGTACAGGTGAAATTGCCGCGATGACCGGTGACGGGGTCAATGATTCTCCTGCGCTAAAAGAAGCGGATATCGGTGTCGCAATGGGAATTACAGGAACCGATGTGGCAAAAGAATCCGCCGATATGATTCTGCTCGATGACAGCTTTACCACCATTGCATATGCCATTAAGGAAGGAAGACGCGTCTACCGGAATATTCAAAAAGTAATCCAGTTTCTTTTAGCAGGAAACATTGCGGAAATTATGACGTTATTTATCGCCACGATATTCGGATGGGAAGCCCCGCTCCTTGCAGTCCATATTCTTTGGGTCAATCTTGCCACCGCGACATTGCCCGCCCTTGCGCTCGGCGTGGATCCGGCAAGCCGGAATATTATGTGTCATCCTCCCGTCAAGCAAAACACATTGTTTGAAAAGGATCTCATTTTCCGCGTGGTAACACAGGGCATTTTCGTTTGTTTTATGACGCTCTGTGCATACTGGATCGGCGCTGTCACAGCGGATACCGTTACAGGACAGACGATGGCTTTCTGTGTATTGGCATTTTCCCAAATGCTGCGTGCGCTCAATCAACGTTCCAACACGGAATCCATTTTTGTACGGGCAGAAGGCATCAATCCTTTTCTGATTTTCTCCTTTATCATATCAGGCATTCTGATGGCATGTATCCTGTTTACTCCTTTCTTACAAAATGCATTTCGTGTTACCGGACTTTCCGGCGTACAATGGCTGACCGTAACCGGTCTTTCTTTGCTTTCTGTAATTCAAATAGAGATCGTAAAATGGATAAAACGGTATAGAAGAAAAAAGAGTGCCAGCATTGATAGCTGATGGTTCCGACTACAGAAAAAAAGCCTCCGTATCACCCTATCCTCATTTACATATTGCACAAAAGAGAGAGGCAAGCATATGCTTGCCTCTCTCTTTTGTATTTTACATACACATGACAGTCTCTGAAAATCGCTTTTTCACAGAAGGACAATTCCGTTTTCCGCACAGACACGGCGTGTTTCCTCATCCCAAACGGATACCTGAACCTCGCCGATATGTGCTTTTCCCAAAAGCAGCATGGAAAGCCTTGATTGTCCGATTCCGCCGCCCATGGTAAGCGGAAGCTCTCCCGCAAGCAACGCACGGTGAAACGGGTATCGCCGACGGTCATCTGCACCTGCTTTGTGAAGCTGTTCATCCAGTGATTTTTCATCAACCCGGATACCCATTGAGGAAATCTCGAAAGCACATCCGAGCACATCGTTCCAGAACAAAATATCTCCGTTAAGCTTCCAATCATCATAATCCGGTGCACGTCCGTCATGCGGCTTTCCGGAACGGAGCTTATCTCCGATTTGCATAATAAAAGCGGTTTTATGTTCTTTCAGATATGCGTTTTCACGTTCTTTCGGCGTCAGTTCCGGATATAGGTCCTCAAGCTCCTGTGTTGTAATAAAACTTACTTCCCTATTCAGTGTAACCTCTATTTGCGGGTACCGTACCTTTAACATGTCGAGCGTATCGCAAATGGCACCGACTTCACCTTTTACGGTATTCATCAAATAGTCCAGTGTGCGGGTATCCCGGGTGATAATCTTTTCCCAATCCCATTGATCGGTATAAATCGAATGGAGGTTATCCATCTCCTCATCACGCCGGATCGCGTTCATATCGGTATAAAGCCCTTCACCGGCAGAAAAGCCATAGGTATAAAGCGCCATTCTCTTCCATTTCGCGAGAGAATGAACAACAACAGCGTCTCTTCCCGTTTCCTTGATATCAAAGCGTACCGGTCGTTCGACACCGTTGAGGTCATCATTTAATCCGGTTTCCGGATCCACAAATAACGGTGCGGAGACTCGCTTTAAATTTAACACAAAACAAAGCTTTTCCTCAAAGATCCGTTTCAGCATTCCGATTGCAGTCTGTGTATCATAAAGTCCAAGAGAGGCATGATAACCCTCCGGTACAATGATTCTGCTCATATATTTTCTCCCATCCGTTTTTCGATAACAATAATGGTATCAGTATATCATTTCCGAAAGCATTTGTCAACCGATAGACTTTTGTCTAAATTCAGCATCTTCTCTTTTTTATGAAAATTTCATGGCGCGTTCATAGATTGGATATGGAATTATGATATCATAATATTATAATATCGCCATCAATCCGGAAGTTCAGAAAGGATACTGATTGCAATGAA
>UQNQ01000010.1 GCA_900542425.1 uncultured Eubacteriales bacterium | reverse complement strand
TACATATTATAATAAGAAATCTCGGAGTCACCACCCATCACCAAGACAGCAAGCAATCCTATTATCACAATGCCAATTAGTATGGCAATTGCTACCCGAATCGGCGAAATCGGCGCTTTACCGCTTACCTTTCCGGTTTGACCGTTTACCATAAATTGATAAACCTTCCCTTTATAGACAAAGCTTGACATCCAAACAGGCAGCATTAAATATTTATATGTAATATTGCGATAGACTGTCTTCACATTTACATTGCTCACTTGATCAGCATGATAACTGTCTTTGATTTTTTTCGTAATATGAGAAATCAAACGGTTTTTAATAAAGTTTTTTGCTCTCTCCCAAGCAGCCTTCAAACCGATAGAATAACGCTCGGAAGCAAATCCCGCGACATATTCCGGCTTATATACGACATTGTTCTCCGTATGAAACGGCTCAATACCCGAAAGAATTTTTCCGTCATGCTTCTCCGTTCCGGAAACCAGCTGATCGTTGATAAACTCATAATAAGATCCTGAAGTTCTGTACCAATCGGTAACAACTTTCGTTTCCTTTCCTCGTCTAACGACACGGTTTTTACCATATCGTGCGGTATAGGTGGAATCCGTATCCGCATCAAATGTCCAATACGGAAGATAAACACCGCGCATCTTCCCCGCTTTTGCGTTTTTCTTCGCAGCGCCGGGACAAAACAGCTTTTTCTTAAGCCATTTCAAAAAACGGCTCCCCGCATCCTCCGGTGTGATTTTAAACGGACAAACTCCGCCCGGAGCCAAAATATGCTCCGCGCCGGCTTCCATGACTTGATTGGAGCCGCAGTACGGACATTCGCCGGATACCACCGAAGCATCATAAATCGTCTCAGCTCCACAGGATTTACAGCGAATAACGCGCTTTTCCGTACCCCAATCGCAGTTTCCGGTATATTCCGCGTCATCAAAGGAAAGCTCCTCGGCACGCTCCGGCTCCTCTTCTCCGTCTTCAATTTCAACAATGTTGCCGCAATAGGGGCAAAGAAGCGCGCCTGTTTTCGGATCAAAATCCATTGTTCCGCCGCAATCCGGACATTTTTTATCGGTCTGCGATAATGTATGCTCGACCTTCTCTTCCGTTGTCTCCCCCTCACGGTTATTCTGATCGTCCATATTTTCCCTCCACTCCGGAAAAATTCTTTTCTGCCTATCTTTCACAGTTAATTTTTAATATCGCCCTCGTCAAAGACATCGCCGCATTCCGGACAGAATTTCGGCGGATGCATAGGATCCTTAGGCTCCCAGCCGCATTTGTCGCAGCGGTAGAGCGGTGCTTCTTTGGGCTTCGGTTTACCGCATTCAGAGCAGAATTTGCCTTTATTAACGGCTCCGCATGAACAAGTCCAGCCGATGGTATTCGTCGGTTTCGGTTTTCCGCACTGATTGCAGAATTTTCCCGTATTTTCAGCGCCACACGCACATTTCCAAGATCCTTCCGGCGCAGGTTTGGGCTTGCCGCATCCGGAACAGAAGTTTCCTGCATTCACCGTTCCGCATGAACATTTCCATGAATCACGGCTTGCCGCAGCTTCTCCTCCTGCATTCTGAGATGTCTGTGCCGCTCCCATAGCATAAAGATCCCTTGCGTTCATACCGCCCGCTGCATTTGCCATATTCATACCGGCAAAGCCCATAAAAGCACCGGCTCCGCCGGTATTTTTGGCCGCATCCTGCATGGCCTGCGCTTGCGCCCCGACCAATGTTGCCGCCGCCATCGTCGGATTGCGGTATGCCGCGTTGCGCTGGAGCTCCTTAATCATCCGCTCGTCCTCTTCGGATGCCGTAACGGAATTGATACCAATGGAAAAAATCGAAATGCCGCGCATACCGGACCATTTTTCTGAAAGCACCTCGTTCAGCGCTTCTGCCATCTCCATCGTATGTCCCGGCAAAGCACTGTAACGGATGCCCATATCGGAAATTTTCGCAAATGCCGGCTGAAGCGCTGTCATCAATTCACTTTTCAGCTGACCATCAATCTCCGAACGGTCATAAACATCTGCTACATTGCCGCAAACATTGGTATAAAAAAGAATCGGATTCGTAATCTTATAAGAATATTCTCCATGACAGCGTATAGCAATATCGACATCCAGTCCGACATTGCGGTCCACAACACGGAACGGCACGGGATTTGGCGTTCCATACTTGTTTCCCATAATTTCCTTCGTGTTGAAGAAATAAACGCGCTGATCCTTCGCAGTATCTCCGCCGAACGTAAAACGCTTGCCGATTGCCTTAAAAGAATCTAAGATTCCCTTTCCAAGCCCTCCGTAAAAAATGCTCGGCTCCGTTGAGCTGTCATAAAGAAACTCGCCGGCCTGCGCACAGAGTTCCGTTACTTTTCCCTGTTCAACGATAATCATACACTGCCCTTCGTTGACAGCAATCACAGAACCGTTTGAGATGATATTTTCATCTCCCTTCCGATTCGAAGAACGTCCGGAAACACGTTTCTGGCCTTTCGCGACGAGCGTATTCGCCGAAAGTGAATCACAGTAAAAGTATTCACGCCATTGATCAGCCGTAACGCCTCCCAATGCACCGGCAAACGCCTTAATCAGTCCCATATTTTTCTCCTTTCTTATCTATCATTCATGATATATTACAGTTTTAGTGTATCATATGACAATGAATCTTGTCAATACAAAATGAATTCCAACAGATTTTTAAATTCTTTCAAAATCAGAAGCGCCATGCTTGCAAATGGGGCATACAAAATCCGCAGGAAGCTCATCCCCTTCATATATATATCCGCAGATCTTACATACAAATCCTTTTTTCTTCTCCGGTGAAGCCTGTTTCCGAGGCTTGATATGATCAAAATAATACTGATAAGTCACACTTTCCGCATCTGAGAGAAGAGCTGCTTCTGTAACATCTGCAATAAATATCGTGTGCGTTCCGCAATCCGTTTGTTCCACAACATGCCCTGAAATCACCGCATTCGTATACTTAGGTATATAACGTACTCCGTTTGCCGTCCGCATTTCCGATTCACAACCGGCAAATTTATCGGTATTTCTGCCGCTTGCAAATCCAAAACGCTCAAATACCGTCATTGGTGTATCCGTCGTTAAAACAGAAAGATTGAAAATTCCGGTTCTTTCGATCATATCATGTGTCAGACTGGTTTTATTAACGGTAATCGAAATTCTCATAGGAGAATCCGTTACTTGTCCTGCTGTATTGATGATGCATCCGTTATCCTTGTCTGCCTCCCGTGCCGTCAGGACAAAGAGTCCGTAGGAAAGGCGGAACATGGCAGCCGTGTCTATTTTTTTCTCACCGGTATAAACAGGAGTCCGCGCCGCAGGCTGTGTTTTCCTCGGCATCGTTTGTGCAATCGCATCCGAAAGCGCCATAAGACTTTCATAGGTTTCGGCTCTGACAGAAGACGGGATATTCACAGTTTCACCGACAAATCTTATATTTTTGCATTTTTCAAGTGCTGTACGGATAAGTCCGCCGCTTGTCGCCGCCCATGTCCCATTCTCGATAATTCCGACAGTACGGTTCTGGATATTGTGTGCGACAAGATCGCTGATAAGCGCCTCCATTGTTACAAAGATTCCCGCATTATACGTAGTGGAAGCAAAAACAAGATGACTCCACTGAAACGCTGCTGCAATAATATCCGACGCGGGAGTAATGGATACATCATATACTGCCGTCGGAATGCCGAGATCACGCAGACGGCAGGCAAGAATATCCGCCGCGTTGGCGGTATTGCCGTAAACGGAAGCATAAGCGATCATAACGCCGGTCTGTTCGGGTTCATACGTGCTCCATTTTTGGTACTTCTCGATAAAATCGCCCAGATTCTTTCTCCATACAAAACCATGCAGAGGACAAATCATTTGGATATCCAGTTCCGCCGCTTTTTTCAGCAATGCTTGAACCTGCATTCCGTATTTGCCGACAATATTTGTATAATAACGCCTTGCCTCATCCAGATAATCCCGCATAAAATCCACTTCATCTGCGAAGAGCGCACCGTTCAAAGCACCGAAAGAACCGAAAGCATCCGCGGAAAACAGAATCTTATCCGTCGGATCATAGCTCACCATGACTTCAGGCCAATGCACCATAGGCGCCATTACAAAAGTCAGGCTGTGTTTTCCGAAAGCAAAGGTATCCCCTTCTTTTACGAGATGAGCGCGGGACTCCACATCAAAATCAAAAAAGCGCTGAATCATCGCCGCAATTTTTGCGTTGCAGATGATTCTGACATCCGGATAGCGCAGTACAAGCTCGTGTAACGCGGCGGAATGATCCGGCTCCATATGATGAATCACAAGATAATCAAGCGGACGTCCGTTCAAAATATGCGCAAGATTTTCAAAAAATACCTTTTCTACTGCATGATCGACCGTATCAAATAAAACTGTCTTTTCATCCATCAGAAGATAGGAGTTATAGGAAACGCCGTCAGGAACAGAATAAACTCCCTCGAATAAAGAAAGCCTGCGGTCATTGCCGCCGATCCAATAAAGATCCTCCGTTACTTTTCTGTAGCAATACATAATAAATTCCTTTCTTTTTATCGTTTGATTTTAAAAATATTTTACATCGTCCGAAAAACATCGCGTCTCGGCATCCGTTCCAAGGAATAACGTCTGTATTGAAGTAAGCTGTATATGTGCCTTTTTCTTGAAACCTGCCGCTACATACGGATTCTTTTTCATTGTAACCGTTTCCCGAATAAATGTCAATAAAGAAAGAAGGGATTTTCATCCCTTCTTTCTGTTGCAGGCAAATAAAATCCGCTCGCGCAAATCATGCTGTCCTATGGACTCCCAAATTCAATATTTCCGATCATTTTTATCCGTTAATGCACTTCTTGAATTTTATATTCCTGCGTGCCCAGTCCGTATTTTTCCAACTTTTCAAGCTGTACAAATGGATTTTTTCCGTGCAGCTGCTCAAACAGATGCCCGTGACCGGAAAGCTGCATACCGGCCGGAACTCCCACCGGAATCAAATTCTCTATTTTGATAGCATCAATGGAAGCACGCTCTACAGCAACCATATCATCTCCGGCCATAATTCCGATATCCGGTACAAGCGACGGTGTTGTCATTCCCCAGCAGTCACAAAGAGCGGTGATCTGTGTCAATACATTGATAAAATAAGAATTTCCGGGAGCAAACGTATCCAGCACTGTTTTCGTACAAATCGCCATTCCCTCCTGAAAATCCGTGTAATCGTGACTGTCGAGTGTAATGGCGCCTGTCGGACATACCTTGGCACAGTGCTGGCACATGGTACAATTGTGATAATTGACCTTGTAATGTCCACAATCCGTAAAGCTATTGGCATAGTGGTTGCATGCTTCGATACATTTCCGACAATGGATGCATTTTGACTTGTCCCAGACAAGCCCGCCCTCCAGTGCGTGAATCTCATGCCGCGTACGATCGGTAACACACCCCATCGCAATATTTTTGCAGGCGCCGCCGAAGCCGCAGGCGCCATGTCCTTTCACATGAGAAAAATCGATGAGAAAATCCGCATCATGGATCAGTCCCGCAATATCGATATGCTTCAGCTTCTTAAAATCGACATCTTTCGTATAATAATATTTCCCGAAGTAACCGCAATCGTCGAGCACGGGACATCCGAGATTTGCTTCCGTATAACCGCGGCGCTCGGGATGACGGCGATATACATAGTGATCTGTGATAAAGCATTCCGCTCCGCTTTTATGCAGAAAATCCACAAGCTTCATGACAAAAACCGGTGGGATGGTCGAATAGGTAACTCCCGCTCCGACATGCATTTTCACTGCGACCGTTTTTCCTTTCACCCGTTCCGCAAGACCGGATTTTTCGAGAAGCCTTGAAAATTTCTCCGGAAGCGTCTGCGACGCCTCATACCTTGAAAACGCCATCGGCGCAAACAATATCGTACCAGCCATTTTTTCTCTCCTTGCCGCCGCATTTCTGCGGCTGATATATTTTTTTCCGCTATGAAAGCGGGAAAAACACAATGTTTTGATTCAGGCGCCGAGCGCCGTAATCCAAAAACAGGATGCTGCAAAAACGGATATCGGCGTCATCACAAACCGCTGCTTTCCGCTTTTTGAGCACAGATGAAACAGTACGTCCACCATCAGACAAAAAGCGAAGAAAAAACAAAATCCTCGGGCAACCCCAAACGGGAGAATAACCGATATCAGATTTCCCGTGCGCAACAAAACGACAATCGCAAAAAGCTGAATAAAACCAAGGATTCCCGCAAGGATCCTCATTTTTGAAGGCAACACCCTTGCGCTACCTCCGAGAACAAATTCTCCCGTTGGAAGCCCCAGAGCGGAAAGCAGCATGAAAATCGCCGCAGTACCCACAAAAACAGCGCCGAAAACCGAAGCCATATTGTTTTCCTTTCTCCGAACCTGTTGCCGGAATTCCCATTGTATTACTGAAAGATATTCTCCATTACTGCACCGAAAGCTTCCGCCATACGGAAGAAACCGAGATCGTTCGGATGACAACCATCCACTGTGCATCCGTCGGCAAAAAAGGTACGGAACACCTTGGCGCCGTCTACAAAGTATACATTTCTATCGCCTTCTGCCTTTGCCCTCTCATAACTCGCAGCAATCACATCCCGCCGCGCCTGTCCATCCTCATGAGGGCTGTCGAAATTCGGACGCGACGCCATAATAATCGGGATATCGGGATGCGCCCGTCTTACCGTAAGGTATCCGGGAAAATGCGTTGCGGCAAGATGTTCAACTGTCGGAGCATTATAATCATAGTCATATACAAACATACCAAGATCAAGCCCCGCAATATACTCCATCATGGACTGCTCACCCTTGGCGTTGCCGGAAAAGCCGAGATTGATATAATCAAAATCAAAACGCCGTGAAAGTCTGCCGATATAATCATTTCCCGGTGTTGAGGCGCATGCACCTTCCGTAATGGAAGAACCGTAAAATACAACCGGCTTTTTCATGCGATAACCGCTCCACGGAGAAAGCGCGGAGCCCTCTTTTACTCCGATCCAAAGCTCGGAAATCGGACAATACAACGGAAAATGAATCACGATTTCCCGCATTTGAGCGGAAGGAAATTTCAGAATCGAGTCATAGCCGTCTTTTTTCTTCGGATCCGGCATAAACGCACCGTAATATCCGATTTTTCCCTTCTCCTTGACATATAAATCAAACCCCGCTGAGCCGGCAAATGCCATATGCGGCATAAGCCACACCTCAGGACGCCGACAGGAAATCGCCACAAACTCTGAATCGGTTGCAAAGCAGACTCTGCCTCCCGCCGTATATTTTATAAGTTCACGGACACCGCCGCTTACCTTCGCCGCCACATCGTACGGCATGCGATGGTATTGCCCTTTCTCATAAAACACACCGTATAGAGAAAACGGGGACAACCTCGGGTCATATAATACCACATCATCCCGTCCAAACGAACTTTTGATTTCTAAATTTTTATCAAGAGAACCAATTTCCGCCATTTATTATTCCTCTTTTTTATAAAAAAGTTATCGTTCATTTCATTCTCACTCATACTGCTTTTTCAACGATCCGGTATTTCCGCTTATTCCTTTGCATTTCATTTCCGATGAGCAAAGGGGGTTCTATTGTGCCTATAAACGCTGTTTTGCTTCTCCCTTTTGACCCAAAGCGATTTTTCGGTCAATGGATGAACTCCCTTAAAAGCGAAAATTCTAAACCATTTTTATCCAAAGCACCGTGTGTCTGATGTTGTTTATTTTACTCTTTCCTCATTGATTTGTCAAGAGAAGCGACAGGAACGTATTCATATCCCGCCGCAATCTTTTCCGATGATTCCAAAAAATATTCTCATCTTGCTCCCACAAGAAAATTCTGCTATAATAAAAAACGGAAAGCATGCATCTATGGCCAACGACGCTGCATAAAAAATGAAGATTTTACACTAGATCACAGAATATCTTCCAAGTTTTTAAAATATCCTAACAAGGAGAATCCATATGCCAATGACAGAAAAATTATATGAAACAAACGGAATGATATCTACATTCCGGGCACGGGTTTTATCCTGCGAAAAAAGAGCGGACGGATATGCGGTCATCCTTGACCGCACCGCGTTTTTTCCGGAAGGCGGCGGACAAAGCGCCGATACCGGATGTCTTTCCAACGCGCAGGTGCGTGACGTACAGATAGAAAACGGAGAAATCTTTCATTTCACGGATTTATCTGTCTCCGGTGAAATCACAGGTACGCTCCATTTTGACACCCGCTTTCGGAAAATGCAGAATCATCTCGGAGAACATCTGCTCTGCGGCGCGATTCACAGACTTTTCGGTTTCGACAATGTCGGCTTTCATCTTGGTGCAGACGATATGACCTTTGACATAAACGGCATCCTCACCGAATCACAGATTGCCGAAGCAGAAAAAGAAGCAAACCGTGCCATTTGGGAAGACGCACCGGTACGATGCTATACGCCATCGCCGGAAGACCTGTCCAGACTTGACTACCGCGCAAAAGCAGAAAAAATTGACAATGCCTCCGCCGTCCGCATCGTAGAAGTCGAGGGCTTTGACCGGTGTGCCTGCTGTGCGCCGCATCTCGACCGGGCAGGCAAAATCGGAATGATCAAAATTACAGATGCCATGAAATACAAGGGCGGCATGCGTTTTCACGCCTATTGCGGCTCAGATGCCCTCAAGGATTATCAGACAAAACAAAAAGAAATCGAAAAAATTTCTGTTCTGCTCTCCGTTCCAAGAGACCGAGCTGTCTTGGCAGTGCAGGCAAAGCTCGACGAGCTTGCCGCCGCAAAACGGACAGCCGGAATTCTGCGCCGCGAACTTGTCGCAGCAAAAATCAGGCAGATCCTGCCATCCGATACCCATATTTGTCTGTTTGAACCGACACTGGATCCAAACGGATTGCGGGAGATGGCATCGGAAGGCGTTTCCAAAACACCCGGAATTTTTGCAGTATTCTCGGGCGCTGACGGAAACGGATACGATTTTGTCTGCGCATCCGAGCATATCCCAATGAAAAAAACAGCAGTACAGTTTGCCGAAGCGCTTGGCGGGAAATGCGGCGGTTCTGAAAAAATGATTTTCGGACACACTGACGCCGACGAAAATCAAATTCGAAGGTTTTTTCTGAATTTTTCCGAGTATTCAACCGCAGGTTGAGCGTTTTTGTGCAATTTCAACTATTTTTTTATTGATATTTTATCTGTTTTACTGCATAATAATAGCAGAACGAAACGGACAGTGTGTAACCATGGGCACAAACTTTCCCTTTCGTCAAATGTCAGAATCAGAAAGGAAAAGCATCATCATGAATGCGGACACAAATTACGGAAAAATTTTAAGCGACGCCATTGCTTCCAACCGAAAAGCCGCCGGAATGACGCAGGACGCTCTTGCAGAAAAACTCGGCATCACCTTCCAGGCAGTCTCCAAATGGGAAAACGGACTTGCTATGCCTGATATCACGCTGCTTCCGCAGATAGCCGCTATTTTCGGAATCTCTATCGATTCTTTATTTGGAATCACGCCGAAGACAAAAATCCATACGGAAAAGGAAACGGCATCAGACCGTGTTCTCGACTGGGATGACGACGAAAAGCTACGTGCCGTATTTTTTATCGGAAATCGAATCGCAGGCAAAGAAGAGGAGATTCAGACAAAATCCACCATTACCTTTGAATATGACGGCGTCGTTCGTGACGTTATCTCCGACTTTTCTGTCTCCTGCGGCGACGTCGAAGGAGATGTCACAACCGCCAACGGCGCCGTCACATGCGGCAATGTGGACGGAGATGTCACAACTTCAAACGGCTCTATCCGATGCGGCGATGTGGACGGAGATGCCACTACTTCAAATGGCTCCATCACATGCAGTGATGTTGAAGGGAATGTCGCAACCGCGAATGGCTCCATCACTTGCGGCGACGTTGAAGGAGATATTGCCACCGCAAACGGACAAATCCGATGCGGTGATGTGGACGGGAACGTTACCATCGGCGACTGCCGCGGTAATGCCGCAATTGAATGCGGAGACGTTGGGGGAGATGTGACCATCAAAGGAAACGGCACCGTGACGGTTTCCGGCGATATCGACGGAAATGTTACCGCAGCCACGGTAATCCGAGAATCATAATTTTTTATCCGCAAACCCAATAAGAGTAGCCAAAAAAAGACCGGCGGTCTGTACGACCGTCGGTCTTTTTGATTCAGGGAGTTGTTTTTTCTTTCCGCATGGGTTTCTCATGATGCAGGTCACCCCATATGTTATCCAATCCACCATAAGTACAAGCTTTCCGCACCTAACAGAACAGCCAACATTCCGAAATTAAAAGCGGAAAACAGTCCGATATATCGTCCTGTTTTATCGGGATAATGCTTCGTATATTCCCGGAACGTAATCAAACTTGCCAAGGAAGAAATGAGCGTTCCGACACCGCCGATATTGACACCAAGCAGAAGCTCTTGATAGTTTGCCGTAAACTGTGAAAGCAGAACCGCCGTCGGCACATTGCTGATAACCTGACAGGAAAGAGCCGAAACAAGAAGCGTATTTTTTGACAGAAGTTCTTCAAAAAGAGCCCGAATCTGTGGAATTCTTGCCATGTTGCCTGCAAAAATAAAGAACATGCAAAAGGTAAGCAGCAACGGATAATCTACTTTTTTCAGCGCGTCACGATCCATGAAGAGCAGCACGGCGGGAACAAGAACCAGTCCGATAACATAAGGAATCGCTCGGAATACAATCGCAATCGACAAGGCAAACAAAATAAGATAAATTCCGGCGCGGCGGGGATCCGTTTTTGTTTCCGGTTCATGAAGTGTAATCGGATCTCCTTTCACAAAAATAAAACAGCAAACCGTAATAATCGCAACAGACAAAACAAACGGAAATGCCATAATTCCCACGAATTCACCGGTCGGAATGGAAAATTTGGTATAAAGATAAAGATTCTGCGGATTTCCGAACGGCGTCAGCATGCCGCCGAGATTGGCTGCGATATTTTGCACGATAAAGGTAAACGCCATATATTTCTCTTTATCCGCCGACTTCAGTACAAGATATCCAAGCGGCAGAAAAGTCAGAAGCGCCATATCATTGGCTAAAAACATCGAACCGATAAAGGTAATATATACAAGCAGAAGCACGCAGAATCTTGCGTTTCCTGCAGTCTTAACGATTTTGTGCGCAATCGTAACAAAGAATCGAATATTCCGCAGCGCCATAATACAGGCAAGCGTGCAAAAAAGACAGGTCAGTGTTCTAAAATCAAAATAATCGAGATAGGCTGCATCCGGCGGAACAATCAAGGAAGTGATAAGTGCCGCCGCCATCGCAATGCACAGCACGGGATTTTTTCCGACAAAGCTTCTTACAGAAAGGAATATCCTCCCCGATGACCGTTTTGGCGCGGGATGCGCCATTGCTTTTCCCATTTTTCTTCCCCCTGCAATTTAAAACATAAACAGTACTATTATAGTACGTATTTTAAATTTTGCAATAGGGAAAGCAAAAATTTCGGATTCAATCCGAATAAAATCGATATCCTCCCTCCAGCGTATAAACACAGTTCTGAGAAAGCTCCGTATTCTGAATAATGTAAAAATATGCTTTATTATAGGTTTTTGTAAAAATTCCTTGTGTACCGGCATAAAAACGTCTGTCTCCCATATCAATCGCCGGATCCACACTCATTTCAAGAATATTGCCGTCATGTTCGAGTATGAGTGCCGTAGCGGTTTTATTTGCGCAGTCAGTTGCCGTCGCGGCGTCAAAGTATGACCGGTTCGTTCCGCCGACATAATGTCCCGTTCCGCGCCAAAGATGAGAGGTTGCACATTGAAAACCATACCATGTCGCAACCGTTACATCCTCTAAAGGAATCAAATCCACATGCGAACGGAAACGCAAACCGTCGAACAGCATCCGGTGATATTCTTTCATGACTTCCCGTCCCGTACCGTCTGTTTTTTTGGTATTGTACGCCTGAATATAATTTATCCAAACCATCTCAAGCTTATCGCAGTATCCCTCTGTCTCGGCAACTTCTCTTCCATCGGCAAAAAATTTCAAATCCGTACATCGAGCTGTCGGCGTACCGCCGCTGCCGGTATTGGTATATTCATGATTACCTCCGGTAAAATGACCGGAATCCACAGCATCTCCGTCAATATTGTTTTTCGCAGCC
The DNA here is from genome assembly GCA_900542425.1 of uncultured Eubacteriales bacterium. Classification (GTDB taxonomy): domain Bacteria; phylum Bacillota; class Clostridia; order Oscillospirales; family CAG-272; genus QALR01. The sequence continues at coordinate 41,018 of UQNQ01000010.1, read as the reverse complement.
ATAACAAACGGTGAATGCCAATCACTCGGTGTCGTAATCAAAATCGTACCGCCGCTGTAATCGGACGACACGAATTCCGTTGTATTGTCAATCATAGCAAATTGATAAAAATCAAACAAGTTATTGCCGCCTTTCTTTTTCAGGCGCACACGCATGTCCTTTGACGCAGAATACTTATAAATAATATCCAGAACATCTCCATCAATATGATAATAAACCGGTTTGGAAAGTCTGTCCACACGCGAATTTAAAATCTCAATCTGTTCATCAAGAAAATAATCATAATATCGCTCGTAAGTCTCCGGTGCCTCCGTTTTCCCCTTGACAAGCATACAGGAACGATTGATCTCAAACAGTGTCAGTCCTTTGTAAATTGCATAATTAAAACGCAAATATTTCGTATTTGCCGGGGTTGTAAAGGCGTTCGATATCGAACCGCCGATATAGGCTCCATTGGCGTCATAGAAAAAAATCCCGTAAGAGGCATCGCCCCAAGGTTTGGCATATCCGTTTTTTTCCGGCACGAGTCCCAGCCAATAGGAAGTGGAAGGTTCCACCTCAATTTTCGCCGTGCAATGATAAGAACTATCGAATTGAGTTGTCGGATACGGAACACCGTCTACATAATAATGCGGTTCAATCGTATCATCTGTCTGTAGGGCGGAATTATATAGGTTTTCCGATGTTTTATGAAGAATATGTCCAAACGACGTTTTCTCCGGCGTAACGGCACCATCCGCAAGAGCCTCTCCTGTTCTTGCGGCGGCATCGGCAATTTCATATTCGATTGCCGTTTTTTTGTCATAAATTTTAGAAATCTTCATTTGTATCTCCCTTCAGTTAATCATCAGGGTTTCTCCCGTGATTTCCACGGACGTCCCACTTCCGATCTCACCGATTTTCTCCTCTAAGCTCTCCGTTTTGGCAACGGCATCCGATACCATCCCACATAATGTTTCATAAACCGTAGCGGATGGAGCCTCGGGAGCAGTTCCTTCTCCATATCCCGATTCCGCTACAACAAGCGGCGCACTGTCTGCTGTGATAAGATCGCCTCCGAAAACAGATATCTGCCAAACTCCCGCCGAAAGAACAGGCATATTCTCACAGGCAATGGTATCCTCCGTCAAAACAACATGATAAACCGTTTCTCCGTTCCGGAAAACCGCCGTTTTGACAACACCGTTCCATTCTTCGCTGAATAAGAACGTGCATTCAATAAAATTACGGCTGCCCGCTACTACATATCCGTGATCCATTCGCGCAATATGCTGCATATTCACTTGAAATTTAAGATTCATAAAATTCCTTTCTCCGCATCATGCGGCCAAATCGGATTTTCCGACATGATATGGAATCATTTGTTCTCAGACAAAAAGCAATAGCTTTCAGAAATAAAGAACGCATGTTCCGTTTATAAGGATACTCCTACTCTTAAGTGAAATACAAGGAAATTGCCTGAAAAACTTATCTCTGCAAAAAAATCTCTTCAAAATCCATCAGTGCCATATCGTGTATGTAATGGGCATTGCGCTCGCTCATTCCACCGCAGCATTCCGCAATTTTCGCCCATGTATCACCTAAAATATATCTTCGCCGCAAAATTGCTCTTGCGACCGGATCTGTCATCCCATCAATCATCCTTGTCGCATCAAGCTTTTTTCTCGTTAAGCTTTGAATCAGTTTTTCAAGCTCTGTTTCTCTTCGAATAATCTCATTCATTTCCGTCGTATCGGAAGGAAGAACTTTATTCTCCCGCCAATAAGCAAGTTCAGCTGTTTTTTCTCCGATTTCCGTACCGTATTTGAGCAATTCCTCAAGATACTGTTTCCCTTTTAAATCTTCCTTTTTCATAATTTCTCCTTTCCCTTTCAGATTTTTGTTTGGAACTTTTGTTCGTTTATTTTACCATAAAATTCTCAAAATGTCAATATATTTCTGTAAAATTATTACATTTTTCCCACTGCGAAAACAGGAGTCCTTGTCCATTTTCATAATTTGTCTCTCATCAAAACAAACATTTACGCCTCCATGACAGCTTTTGTTGTCTATCCGCATGCAGGATGTTTTTCCATCAAAATTTTCCGTTTTGCCTGCCTATTCAAAACGTTGAAAATACGAATTCTACCAAAAAGGCGTCCTGCTTTTAGCAGGACGCCTTTTTGAAAACGAGTCTGATATGGAAAGACTGGCGATTTTCCATCCGATTTTTTGATTTTTCACGCCATGTTTCAAACATACATACCGTTCATTATGCGGAAACAGATGCTTCCCTTTTGGATATGAAATATACAGCAAAAAATCCGGCAACCGCAGTCAGAATACAAAGCGGGATGTTCCATCCTGTCGGCACGCCCGGGAAAAGTTCAGGTAAGGAGCCGAGAATAAAACCAAAAATCAAAAGATAAGTTCCCATCGGATGACGGCTCATTGCTTTTTCCAAAATGCCGGTCGTCAAAAAGATACCGGCAATCGTTCCAATAACAAGCGGAGCAAATGACAAAAGCGCTCTCAGATCAAGGGCGCTGACCGCCTCCGTCAGCGGCTCATACACACCAAGAACAAGGAGCATCTGAGAAACGCTGATGCCCGGTAAAACAAGCGCAACCGCCACAACGAGTCCTCCGACAAGCTGAATCAGAATACCGAGCAGCACAGAAACAAATCCTTCTCCGTGAAGTTCAAAAAGTCCGCTTGGAATCATCGCAATCAAAAGCGCTGCCGCGATACCGATCACAGGATAAAGAAAAACCGAAACATTGACGCGCTTTACACCGGCAAGACGAAAAATCAGCGGGGCGCCTCCGGCAACCGCACCGAGGAAAAAATACCTTGTCGGTTCCGCACACCACTCATTTTCCAATAAAAAAGTAATCAGTTTGGCAAACAGAAAAAGACCCGCCGCAGCACCCAGAAGAAATTTTAAAAGAAACAGAAAGCTTTCGCGGCGCCGTTCTTTTTCTTTGAATATGCCATTTACAGAAGCAATCAACCGGTCATACAAACCAAGAATCATTGCCATAGAGCCGCCGGATACCCCTGGCACTGTCATTGTACCGCCGATCCATGCTCCGCCGGCAATTGTATACCATGTATTTTTATTCATAGACAGATTTCCTTCACCTTTTTGATAGAAAATTTCATCAAAAAGAATCATATAAAATTCGCAGATTATCGTTTGACCTCTCGGTTATCCCAAAAAGCTCTTTGGATACAGATTTTTCTCATCCTTCCGCATTCAAAAATGAAAGCATATAGAATGTATTCTGATCCATCTTATCCCATTAAAACATTATAGTAAACACATATGGAAAAAATGACATCCATCAAAATAAAAACTTCCCTGTATGCTATAAAACAAGGAAGTTTTTTTCCGACAAGTCAAAATCCCGCTGTACCGCCGCTTATGCATTTTTCTCTCGGTAAATTCCATCATAACGGATACAAAGGCAGCACTTTAACTTTCCTTTACACAAAGGGAGATCGCGCATCCTGCGACGAAGATTGCCGAGGAAACAAAGAGCAGCGGCGCTGCCCATGCCGTAATATCATGAACATAAGACGCACTCATAACATAATTGATCGATTCCTCAGTCGAAGTCTGTGACGCAGAAAGCCTCAGAGATTCGCAATAGGAAGCAAGCTTTGACAGAAAGGGGACGAGAATTCCGAACCAAACCATTCCTGCCCACGGCAAACTGCCGGCTTTCGCGCCCGCTTTGACACGGCGAAGCAAAACAAGAGAAAAAAGAATCATCAGCACCAAACAGACCGCCGATACCGTCAAGTCGTCTATCGGAAGATAACAGGTATTTCGCACACCAAGCGGTGCATTCTGCAAAGGCTTCAGCCATTTCTGCAAGCAGGTAAGCAAAATCAGTATGACAAGATAAATTCCGCTGACCGCCATGGCGGTAATCAGCAGCTTTCGAGCAATTTTTTTCTTATCCATTTTCAGAACTCCATTCTGCTTTCAATATAAGGGATCAGTTCCTCCGTCCGGATTCTTACCTGCTCCATCGTATCACGGTCACGGACTGTCACGCAGCCGTCGTTTTCCGATTCAAAATCATAGGTAATACAAAACGGTGTACCAATCTCGTCCTCACGGCGGTATCGCTTGCCAATCGAGCCGGATTCATCATAATCCACTGTAAAATGCTTTGCCAGCATATCGTGGATCTTCCATGCAGGCTCCGCAAGCTTCTTGGAAAGAGGAAGCACGGCTGCCTTGATCGGAGCAAGTGCCGGATGCAAGTGGAGTACGGTCCGCACATCGCCGTCTCCGATGGTTTCTTCATCATAGGCATCCACAAGGAAAGCAAGTGCGACGCGATCCGCCCCAAGAGACGGCTCAATAACATACGGAATATATTTTTCTCCTGTTACGTCATCAAAATATTCCATGGATTCTCCGCTGTGGTTTTGATGCTGAGTCAAATCATAATCCGTTCGGTCGGCAATTCCCCAAAGCTCGCCCCAGCCAAACGGAAAACGATATTCAAAATCCGTCGTAGCCTTCGAATAGAAGCAAAGCTCCTCTGGGCTATGGTCACGCAGCCGCAGGCAATCCCGATTCATGCCGAGCGAATACAAAAATTCAGCGCAGTAATTTTTCCAATATGCAAACCATTCCAGATCCGTGCCGGGGCGGCAGAAAAATTCCAGCTCCATCTGTTCGAATTCACGGATTCGGAAAATGAAATTTCCGGGCGTAATTTCATTGCGGAAGGATTTCCCGATCTGTGCGATTCCAAAAGGCATTTTCCGTCTTGTCGTTCTCGCAACATTTTTAAAGTTTACAAAAATTCCCTGTGCCGTTTCAGGACGCAAATATAGCTCACTTGAGGAATCTTCCGTAACCCCTTGAAACGTTTTAAACATCAGATTAAACTGCCGGATTTCCGTAAAATCATGACTTCCGCAATTCGGACAGGCAATGCCATGCTCCTTGATATAAGCGGTTAACTCAGCGTTGCTCCAGCCGGCAGGATTGACATCCAATCCGTTTGCCTGTGCATAATCCTCAATCAGCTTATCCGCCCGATGACGTGTTTTGCATGCCTTACAGTCCATCAGCGGATCTGCAAAGCCCTTCAGATGTCCGGACGCAACCCATGTTTCCTTATTCATCAGAATCGCGCAGTCAAGTCCGACATTGTATTTGGATTCCTGAACGAATTTTTTCCACCATGCTTTTTTGATGTTATTTTTGTATTCAACGCCAAGCGGACCATAATCCCAGCTATTGGCAAGCCCGCCGTAAATTTCGGAACCCGGGTATACAAACCCTCTTGTTTTACAAAGCGCGACGATTTTTTCCATAGTTTTTTGTGAATTATCCATTGTGACATCCTCTTTTATTTTATGATTGATTTCTTATTTTATCCATATATCCCTGCAAAATCAGCTCAGCGGCAAGTGAATCGACAATTTCCCGACGGTTTTTTGCACGCACGCCGCTCTCGGATAATATTTTATGAGCAGACACCGTTGTCATACGTTCGTCATAAAAATCGATAGGAATCTCCGTCAGCTCTCCGATAAGGCGCGCAAGCTCCGTTACCTTTTCCACCTTTTCGCCATAGGTTCCGTTCATATTGACAGGTTTCCCAATGACAATGCGTTCAATTCCGTTTTCCTTTGCAACACGTACAATTTCGGCGGCCGTTTTTTCTATATGATAGCTTTTGATATTTCCCATGCCTACGGCATATAACCCAAGTGCATCGGAACGAGCAAGTCCGGTCCGTGCTTCTCCGTAGTCAACGCCCAGCAACTTTATCAGATTTCCCATCGATCCTCAACCCTGATACAAATCCATTCCGTTTTCTGCGGCATAAGCTTCCAGTTCTGCCTTGGTCGGCACTTTCTCAAGACTGCCGAATTTAGAACGCGTCATCAAGCTGACAATTAAGGCAAAATGGCATGCACGGACAATATTTTTGCTTTCCAAATATTCCGCCGCCAGCGCACCCACAAAAGTCGGATTCATCTTTTTACCGGCATTTTTCGTAACGCCTCTCAGCCGCACTGGTGCTGAAACACTTTCATAATATCTGCCGTCATAAACAAATGCTGTATCGTCTCCCTGTTCCACAACATAATATTTGGCTTTCACCTTTTGGGAAAGCGCCACAAGAGAACGCAGAGCCTTATCGGTCGTATTCGGGAAAAATCCCGTCAACGAATACAGCATATCATCTGAAATCACAAGAATTTTTATATTCTTTATCTTTTCAATCGGGAACTTCGCCGTAAACGGAGTATACCGCATGATAAGATCCACATTCCGTTCTTCCGCCTTCTGAATCGCATAATAGGCAAGACTTTCTTCATACCGATATGTAGAAATACGCGGCATTTCCGGCGTATCAGAGGAAACATCCGATTCCACCTTTTCTTTATGGTCAGATAAAGTCTCTGACTGAGATGAGGGCGCTGCCGCCGAATCCACTTCTTCCGACGAAGAATCGGCAGAAACATTTCCCATTTTCATAACCCCGATACGCTCCTCGCATCCAAGCTCCTCCGGCGGAACAAGGAACATGTCCGGCATCGTAATAAAAGCATCGTCGATTTCTTCTTTCGTAAAATGCGCGGACGCACCTTTTGACAAATAAATCTCGTGCGTTTCCAAATCACTGTAAAGGGTAATACTCATGCCGGTCTGTAAAGATTTATCTTTCCTCATCAAATCGGTCTTGATCCCGCATCCTTTATAGTATTCATAAAGACGCTTTCCATTTGTATCATCTCCGAATTTTGTCCCAAAAAGGCATTCGCCACCAAGTTTTGACGCAGTAATGGCCGTTAAGGCAGCTTCTCCGAAGGGATGGAATCGATATTCACTGCCCAGCGTGATATTGTTTTCCTTTGTTCTGGGATCCATTTTCATTTGCAGATTCATATAACTTCCGCCAAGAATCAGAATCTTCCGTTTCACTGCAATCGTCCTCCCCTTGTTTTTCAGCATCTTATCATGGATTGATTATACAATAAAAAAATAGATTTGTAAATAAAAAAATACACTTTTATCGTTCTTACTATATCACATATGATTTCTCTTTCCGAGCAATAATCATCAGTTCGCGGTCCCCTGTTATCGGATCTTCATAGTCCTCCACAGAGGAAATCACCGAAAATCCGTTTTGTATCAAAAGGGCATGGACGGTTTTTTTGTCCAGCGCACTGTAATAAAATTTTTCACCAAACATCGTTCCGACAACTTGTCCGTCATGTTTTCCGTGTGTAAAGAAAAAATATCCGCCAACATTCATAAAAGATGCAATCATCCCGTAAATTTCTGTCTGCCGGTCATATGCGATATGCCACAGGGAATCAAATGCAATCACGGCATCATACTTTTCAGACGGAAGAAAATGCAAAAGATCTCTTACCAAGAAAACGGCACCTGACAAATTCATCGCTTTGGCTTTTTCTATCATTTCCTCCGAAATATCAATACCGGTAACCTGAAATCCACAGCTCGTCAAATAGGCGTCTATGGGATATCCCGTTCCGCATCCAATATCCAGTACTTTTGAACAAGACGGCAAATTCTCTACAAAACTGACAATACAAGGATTGATTTCGGTATGCTGTCTGAATTCATGCCATTTCTCACAAATTTTATTATAGGAATCTTTGTTATCCATTGGCAGACCTCAAGGTTTTATTCGACTTCATTCCACCCCGAAAGCATGAAATTATTTTCCGGTACTTCCGAAGCCTCCTGAACCGCGTCCGGTATCATCTAGCCGCTCTGTCTCTTCAAATTCAGCGGGCAAGTACGGCAAAATGACAAGCTGTGCGATCCGGTCTCCGGGATGCACCGTACGCGGCATCTCGGAATCGTTGTGCAAAACGATCATATATTCTCCCCGATAATCAGAATCCGCAACGCCGACACAGTTGGCAGGGCGAAGTCCTTCTTTTGCGGCAAGTCCGCTTCGTGCAAAAATAGCCCCGAAATAACCTTCCGGCACCGCAATGGCAAGTCCGGTGCCGATTTTGACAGAGCCGCCGGGCATAATCGTCACATCATGATCCATACAGGCATAAAGGTCATAGCCGGCAGCCGAAGCGGAACCGCGCGAGGGAATCCGAGCGGAATCCCGCAGCTTTGCAATTTGAATTTTCATATATGATCGTATCCTTTCTCTGTATTCTTCAAAAAACTTCCCTTACCCGTCATTTCTCTGTCCACACAACGCATTTCGCCCTTTAGTTCCGGCTGAATTCCGAAAGAATCAACCCCGGATTTTTCTCCAAAGCCCAGCGGATATTCCATTCACTTGTAAAAATGAGCAGATTTTTTCCGCGGAAGTCCTGCACCCATTTGGTATCGGATGTGAGATTCAGCAGCGACGGACGAATCTCCTCATTTTCGATCCAACGAATATATTGATAGGAAAGATTGGACCGGCGCACATCCACTCCATATTCGCTTTTCAAACGATATTCCAGAACTTCAAATTGCAAAACGCCGACCACGCCGACAATGACACGTTCCATGCCGCCGCCGGGTTCAAAGAAGATCTGAATCGCACCCTCTTGCGCAATCTGATTCATGCCCTTGACAAATTGTTTTCGCTTCATCGTATCCACTTGTTCTACCGTCGCAAAATGCTCCGGCGCGAACGTCGGAATTCCTTCATAAACAATTTTCATTTTCGGAGAACAAATCGTATCTCCAATGGAAAAAATACCGGGGTCAAACACACCGATAATGTCACCTGCATACGCCTCATCCACGATTTCACGTTCCTGAGCCATCAGCTGCTGCGGCTGGGAAAGTTTAATGGTCTTTCCCTCCTGAACGTGGTAATATTCCTCACCCCGCTCAAATTTGCCGGAACAGATACGCAGAAAAGCAAGCCTGTCACGGTGCGCTTTATTCATATTTGCCTGAATTTTAAACACAAAGGCAGAAAACTCTCCACAAAAGGGATCCACCATGGTTTCTCCTGCTTTTCTCGGCAGCGGCGGTGTCGTCATCCGAAGAAAGCTCTCGAGAAACGGTTCCACACCGAAATTGGTCAGCGCCGAGCCGAAAAAGACAGGGCTGAGCTTTCCCTCGCGCACTTTTTCCATATCAAAGTCAAAGCTCGCCGCATCAAGCAGTTCCACCTGCTCGCAAAGCTCGCGCCGGCGCTCCTCTCCGATGATTTCATCCAGTTTCTCCGTATCGGTAATATCGCACGCAATGGATTCCAGCTTGCTTTGTCCGCGGTTTTTGGCATTGAATACGAGAATCCGGCGGTTTTCTCTGTCAAATACGCCTCGGAATGACTGTCCGCAGCCGATCGGCCAATTCATCGGATAGGTGCCGATCCCGAATTCCTTTTCCAACTCGTCCATCAAATCAAACGGATCGCGTGCTTCTCTGTCAAGCTTATTGATAAAAGTAAAAATCGGAATTCCCCGCATCGCACAAACCTTGAACAGCTTCCTTGTTTGCGGTTCAATACCTTTCGCCGCATCGATTACCATAACCGCACTGTCAGCAGCCATCAGCGTGCGGTACGTATCCTCTGAAAAGTCTTGGTGTCCCGGTGTATCGAGAATATTGATGCAGTAGCCCTCATATTGAAACTGCATGACCGACGAGGTGATGGAAATTCCCCTCTTTTTTTCAAGCTCCATCCAGTCGGAGACCGCATGCCTATCTGCCGCTTTTCCTTTTACCGCTCCGGCCTGTAAAATGGCACCGCCGTAAAGAAGCAGCTTTTCCGTCAAAGTGGTTTTTCCCGCATCCGGATGGGATATGATTGCAAATGTCCGGCGCCTCTCAATTTCTTTTTTAAAATTTTCCAAGTGTTATATTCCCTTTCCTGATCGTTTTATCCGAGCGTTTCCTTTAAAAATCTCAAAAAATCCGCCGGGGTACGGCAAACAATATCCGGTCCTGCCGCAAGCGTTTCCTCCACATTGGTAGAAGGCGCCCAAAGCGCCGCCGCTGCCTGAAGTCCCAGTTCATGAGAAAATACCGTATCGCTGGGTGCGTCCCCAAGATAAAGAGCCTCCTTCGGACAGATTCCGAACTTGTCAAGGACAATGCCGATAGCTTCTTTCTTACGTGAGCCAACGGGTGAACCATACTCCACTGCGTCAAAAGCATTTTCCATGCCAAACTGTCTTAATGTAATATCGCAGGATGTCTTATTCTTGCCCGTCACAAGTGCTGTTTTCATATTCTTTTGTTTGAGATATTCAAAAATTTCACCGATTCCATGAAATGGAGAGGGACACATCTCCGGAAGATACGTTTCATACAAAGTATCATAACGCTTCGCCGCCTTCTCATAGCGGTCGCCAAGCATATTCGTGATAATTCCTTTTTCATTCGGACCCAGCGCTTCCATAAAATCCTCATCGGAAACCGGATGACCGACAATCGGTTCAATCGATTCGCGCAGGCTGCGTATCATAAGAGGAAACGAGTCGCAGATTGTTCCGTCCATATCAAAAATAATCGCTCTTAACATAAATCAAAAGTTCCTTTTCTATTTTTTATGTTTTCTTCCGATGCCGGATAGAAAAACAATACCATGCCTTCCTTTTCAAAAAGTCAAGCCAGTTTATACTGTCCGCCGGAAATAATAATACGTATCATCCTCGCCTGCAGGACGCATCACCGATGCAAGCATGTTCTTTGATCTCAAATTTTCTTTGCAGCACTTTCCGCGAATCTCATACATTCCGATTCCGTAAAGGGCATACTCACACGCTGCGGCATAAGCTTCTTTCGCATAGCCGTGTCCTTCAAATTCCGGAAGAATCCGAACGCCGGCTTCCGCACCGCCGCGAAAATCAAAATGATATAAAATAATCTCTCCGATGAATGTTCCGTCAAGCCGAATCGCAAAATTCATCGCCGTACTGCTGCCGAAATCTTTTTTCTGATCGAGATAGAAATACTCATCGTCAGGGTTTTCACAGTCAATCCGATAGTCATAGCCCCAGTAGCGATTGCGCTCATCGTCAAGGCAAAGCCGATTATAAGCAGGGATATCCTCCTCGGTGATCGCATCCAGCGTAAGACGTTCCGTCTCCAGCACGGGGATTTTTTCTACATGATATAATTCGTTTTTGACCTTTACAGAATATTTTTCCAAAATTTCAATCGGCTGATACTGCATTTTTGAAGTGCGCAGTCCACGGTCGCCTGCATCATCCTCACGGTTGATATACTGCACATCGGAAGCGAACATTCGGGCAAATTCCTGCACCATCGCAGGATAAATCCCCTCATAATCCGGAAGTGCTTTTTCAATATGATCAACCAGCGTGTCTCCGCATTTTTCAGCAAGACAAAAGGAAATCAATTCTCCGTTTAACATAAAGCCGCCGCATCGAAACAAAGGAGTGCCGACAAAGCGAAGCATATGCCAAGCGCGCTCCAATTCATTTTTCGCACCATAAGAATTTTTATGGAATTCTTCCATAAAGCGTTCTCGAAATGCATGAATAAGCGGTGCATCCTCCACGGTCAGCTCGCGGAACACTGCCCCGGGATATTTTGTGTGGAATTTTTTCACATGATTGCGCTGTCCCGCATAGCGCTTTCCCGAAAAAGCAATAAAATCAGATGCGGCATACAAATAGTCATTGTAATTTCGGAAGACCCGTGTTTCCACATTCGGATAGCGTTCAAGAATGACATGCACAAATTCACGAGGTACTGCGGAAAATTCAAACGGCAAAAAGTTCTCTGAACAAAAAGCTGCCATATCCGCCAATGCACCCTCAATATCGGCATTTTCCTCCACCGCGAATGGATAATCAAACGCATATCTTCCACGGATTTTGCTGCGCACAACCAAACAGCCATGAGAAACTGTATATTCTGAGCCCAGCATATACCGCCACATTAGTTTCAACCCTAAAGAATAATCACTGAGCCGATAGGGACAAGAAGAATAATATTTTCCGACTTGCTCGGCATTTTTTTCATCAATCGGTGTAAAAGTAAGCATAAATTTTCCCATAAGTTTTTATTACAATATTCTTATTTAGTATACCACTGTTGTTTTGCTTTTTCAACCTTATTTTTCAGAAAAAGCAGAGCTTTCTCCGGATCACAAAAAAAGACCTGCCGCAGCAGGTCTTTTTTGATTTATTTTGCAACAAGTTCCCCGTTTTCTACATCAATGGTGATAACCGTATCAGGAGCAATATCCTCCGCAATAATTTTGCGGGCAATCAACGTTTCCACCTTTGACTGCAGAAATCTCTTCAGAGGACGCGCACCATAAGTCGGATCATAGGCAGAGGAAATGATGAAATCCTTCGCCGCGGTCGTGACCGAAAGCCCGATTCTCTTATCGGAAAGACGTTTTTCAAGATCCGCAACAAGCAAATCCACGATACCGTAAATGTTTTCTTTGGTAAGCGGCCGATAAAATACAATTTCATCAATCCGGTTAAGGAATTCTGGGCGGAAAGAACGACGAAGGAGTGCCGTCACGGAATCCCGGGCTGCGGCACTGATGGCACCGTCCGCATCGATCCCGTCAAGAATGATATCAGACCCGAGATTGGATGTCATAATAATAATGGTGTTCTTAAAATCAACCGTCCTGCCCTGACTGTCTGTAATACGTCCGTCGTCAAGCACCTGCAAAAGAACATTAAAGACATCCGGATGTGCTTTTTCGACTTCATCGAACAGTACGACAGAGTACGGTTTGCGGCGTACCGCCTCGGTAAGCTGACCGCCCTCGTCATAACCGACATAACCGGGAGGCGCACCAATGAGTCTTGATACGGAATATTTCTCCATATATTCACTCATATCAATCCGAATCATATTATGTTCGTCATCAAAGAGTGCCTCGGCAAGCGCTTTGGCAAGCTCGGTTTTTCCGACGCCGGTAGGACCGAGAAACAGAAAAGAGCCAATCGGACGCTTCGGATCTTGAATACCGGCACGCGAACGCAAAATAGCATCGCATACCTTCTCTACCGCCTCATCCTGACCGATCACACGACGGTGCAGAATTCCGGAAAGCCCCAAAAGCTTATCGCGTTCACCTTCCATCAGTTTGGATACCGGGATTCCTGTCCAGCGTGAAACAATTTTGGCGATTTCCTCTTCTGTCACACGATCCCGCAAAAGCGTGTTCTTCGAAGTTTCCGCCTTTGTTTCCTCTTCGGAAAGCTCCTTTTGGAGATTCGGCAGCTTTCCGTATTTCAGTTCCGCTGCCTTTGCAAGATCGTAAGCAGACTGCGCTCTTTCAATTTCGGCGTTGGTTTTCTCGATTTCCTCGCGAATTTTCTGAACCTTGCCGATAGACTCTTTTTCATTCTCCCATTTTGCTTTCATGCCGGAAAATGTTTCACGCAACTGTGCCAGTTCGGCACGGATTTCGGAAAGATGTTCCACTGCAAGCTTATCGGTTTCCTTGGTAAGTGCAGCCTCTTCAATTTCAAGCTGCATAATTTTATGAGAAATTTCATCCATTTCTGTCGGCATCGAATCCATCTCCGTCTTGATAAGCGCGCATGCCTCATCCACAAGGTCGATCGCCTTATCAGGCAAAAAGCGGTCGGAAATATAGCGATTGGAAAGCACGGCAGCAGCGATCAAAGCCTGATCCTGAATTTTGACGCCATGATAGACCTCATAACGCTCCTTCAGTCCACGCAGAATAGAAATGGTATCCTCCACTGTCGGCTCCTCCACCAGAACCGGTTGAAATCTGCGTTCAAGCGCAGGGTCTTTTTCGATATATTTTCGATATTCATTCAAAGTTGTCGCTCCAATACAGTGAAGCTCTCCACGCGCCAGCATTGGTTTGAGCAGATTGCCGGCGTCCATTGCGCCATCCGCTTTTCCGGCGCCGACAATGGTATGCAGCTCATCAATGAAAAGAATGATTTTTCCATCGCTTGCCTTAATTTCATTCAAGACAGCTTTCAGCCGCTCTTCAAACTCGCCGCGAAACTTCGCACCCGCAATCAGCGCGCCCATATCCAAGGAAAAAATGGTACGGTCTTTCAGATTTTCCGGTACATCCCCATGCACAATTCGGATAGCGAGGCCCTCCGCAATTGCGGTTTTTCCGACGCCCGGTTCTCCGATTAAGCACGGATTGTTTTTGGTTTTTCTGGAAAGAATCCGGATGGTATGACGGATTTCTTCATCCCTGCCGATAACAGGATCAAGCTTTTGGTTTCTCGCAAGTGCTGTCAGATCCTGACCATATTTACCCAGCGCATCATAAGTTTCTTCCGGATTGTCGTTTGTTACTCTCTGACTGCCCCTGATTTCCTTCACGGCTTTTTCAAAGGCGCCTCTCTCCAAGCCTGCATTTTTCAGAATCTTTCTCATACTGTCAGACGGTTTATCCAGAATGCCGAGAATGATATGTTCAACGGAAACATATTCATCCTTCATTTTGGAGGCAATCGTTTCTGCCGCCGCAAGTGCTGATTCCAGCTCCCTTGAAATATAAATTTTATCTGCTTCTACAGAACCGCCTGTCATTCTGGGACTCTCGTCCACGGCAGAGGAAAGCTCTGCCCGCATGACCTCGACCGAAGCACCTGCGCGTCGGATAAGGTCAGCGGCAATTCCGCCTTCCCCGTCAATTAAAGCAAGCATCAGATGCTCCTGCGTAATTTGACTGTTTCCCTTTGACGCCATCAGCGTCTGCGCATCTTTCAGCGCCTCAAGGCTTTTTTGTGTAAATTTCTGAAGATTCATATCCTCACCCCCTGATATACGAAATCGTTCCGATTCAAATCAGAACCCTGTTTTCAAGAATATAACCTCTGTAAATTTCCTCTACTGCCGCCACTGCTCTCGACGGCGTCTCCAAATGATAGAAAAATGCTTTCAATGCCCGATCAAACGCATCAATATACGTAGCAATCACTTGCCCGATGTCAATTTCAGAAACACCTCCGGTCCGATCGAGCAGCGCAAGTTTTCTCGAGTACTTCCCGTCGGAAATCGCACAGGCAACATCGGTACGATAGCTTTTTTCAATCTTATGCCAAAGCCGGTAAAACTGCGTCATATAGAGGACAAGACCGGCATTTTGGGTCCGTAAGGACACCCGTAATTCGCCGATTTCCTCACTTTCCGTGCGGTATAGCTCCACGCTGTATTTCACAGTCGGATTATACTTGTAGGCAAGCGCCGAACGCAAAGAAAACATGGTATCCGACGGCTCCATCACCTTGAGAGCACTGCCTTCAAACATATTCTGCATATGACGGAAGATTTCCTGAAACCGTTTTTCCGGTGTCGTATAGGACACGTATTCCGCTAAAATCTGATTGATCATGTTAGAACGGTTCGTGCCGTTCTCATAGGCGAGCCGGTCGATTTTTTCCACTACATCGCTCGACAGAACGATGGAATATACGTTTTTCATTTTTTCTCTTCTCCCCGCTTTCCTTTTAATTGGATTTATTATATCACTCTTTATATAATTTGTCAAGCGTTTTATATAAATTTATTTACGAGTTTTAAATTCATACGGCGTTCTCTTTCTAAAAAACAAATTTTAAACAATATGATAAAGCCCTTGATAGTTTGTACGCCTATCAAGGGCTTTTTTCATTTTTTTGTAGACAGCATAAAAAATCATCCGTGTCCCGTCTGTCTGTAAAAACATAAATCTTTTTGCCTGCGTATTTTTCAAGCAACTGCATGACAATCGGGCGGCTGACGCAACGATAATTCCGAATAAACATCAAAAATTCCTCGTCGTCTTCCGTTTCCGTCCAAGGCATATCGGAACGTGCCTTGCCTTTTCGCGACTGTACGCCCGCAAGGCATACCTCAAGCGGATAATCCAGAAAGAATACCGTATCGCAGCTCCGCATCCGGAACTCCATTGTCGAACCGTAATTGCCATCGAGAATCCAGGAGTCTTGTCCGACAATCTCTTCCAGTCTTTGTCTGAAAAGGGATAGAGGAACCGTAGATTTATCCTCTCTCCAATACATCATATCCAAATGGTATAAGGGAATTTTTGTTATATCATGAAGCCGTCTTGCAAACGTACTTTTGCCGCTTCCCGGGCATCCAATTACTATCACCCTTTGCATCTTATTCCCTCTCTTGATTTCATCCAATTCTGCGTTAGTCCCGGAAACTTGCCATTACACCCCAGCGGATAATGTTGCTCCCCTATAAACCACGCTTTTTTAAATCAGACAGAAGTCTGACATAAAACTCCCGTACGTCAAAACCGGGAATATTTTCTCTGTTCAGGTCAATCACATCTCCGTGAGAAATTCCCCTCTTTCCCTGTGCCGTGAGAAACTGAAACTCTGTTCCCCATCGGCATGAACTTTCCGCCACGAGCCCGTCGTTCGGACCGTCGAAATATTTCACGAGCGGATAGGTAAAATTCAGCGGAAACTTTCCGCCCGAGGCATGATCCAGTCTTGAGCCGACGCTTTTGCACACGATATTTTGTTCCGCATCCGAATCTTTCATCAGCCGATTCCGTTCCTCGCACCGTTCTGCGGTAAGATCGGATACTGCCGCCATGAAATCCGGATGTTTATCTCCCATCTTTTTCATTGCGGTATTGTATGTACCTGCGATTTTCAACTGCATCTTTTTCGGGATCTTATTTAACAGATAGTCCGCGAATTCACAGCCGTGATGCGGTGTGTTGATTGTGGTAAGCGATGCCACATACGGTGCTGTGTCAAGGCAGTTCAGCGCCCAGCGGCAGTCAAGTCCTCCCTTGGAATGCGCAATGATATTCACTTTGCCGCAGCCGGTATCCGCCACAATCTTTTGAATCCGGGTGGAAAGCTCCGCCGCGGCGTCAGGAACAGAAGCGGCGGATTCATGATTTCCATAGAAAATCCGGGCGCCGTTCCGGATAAGCGTTCCCGGGATTCTGCCCCAATAGTTCAAGAAGCGGCGGTCTCTGAAAAATACGCCGTGAACAAGCAGCACCGGATACTTTGTGCGGCACACCTGCTCGTTCTCACGTGCCAACTCCAGCTTTTCCTTTTCTGTTTCAAACGATATCTCGTCGGATACAATCCGGATGATTTTCACAAGTAAAATCAAATTGACTACAGGAATAAAGCCGCAAAGAATACCGATCACGCGGTGACGGATTCCAAGCTGAACTGAACAGGCATATACACGAATCATTCCATTCCAAAAAAGGAGCGCCTCTGTACACAGACAAACGGAAGCACTGCCCGCCAAGCCCTGCCAATCATCCGGCAAAAGCACAAATGCCGCGGCAATATGAAAAATGACCGAAATGCCGCATGTCCACAAAAAAATGACAAGACAGGCTGTCCCGCTGCGGCAAATTCTGAGCCGGAAAGACGGTATCTCACGGGACGGAAGCACTGGTCTCAGGTTAACCAGAAGAAAAATCAACAAAAATACGGGAATCAACGCCGGAATCCTGCGGAGCAGAAAAAAGGAATTTACGCAAAGAGCCATAACAAATATGCGATAAATCAAGAATAAACGTTCCGCAAAATTCATTTTTCGTTTTCCCGCGTTGTTTTCCATCTTAGATTCCTCCGAGCTTATTTTTATAACAAATTTTTCTGTGCCGGCGCATGAAACATCAATCCTAAATTTGTTCCCCGCTTCAGCGAATTGACTCCACGAAAAATGTAATCCCACGTTTGCTCATAAGTACCGTGAACCGCGATACCGGGAGAACGCAGAAACGTGACAAACGATTCCGGCTCTTCCGCATACTGATTTTCAAACCGCTCGGAAAGCTCTCTTTTTTCCGCACTGGAAAGTGTATCCGTGCGACCGTGCAGAACATGCTCAATGTTGCGTGAAAAATAATAAAATTCATACGGAATCCGATCGATCGAACGAAGCTCGGAGAGCACCATCGCCGCACCGGTTTTTCTTTCGTTTCGCGCGCGGATGGAATCGTCGGAGAGCGTTACGATTTTATCATCGGCGTAATAGGCATGTTCATTTCCACCATGAAACACGCGTGCCGGAGGGATAAATGCCCCGTCCGTGTCAATCACATGCACAATTTTAAGAAGATCGGATTTCCGCAGGCGATACCGCTGTAAAAAACCGTCGACAGAACGAAGAATCGTTTTCGCGGCGTTTTCCTCGGTAATCCGATAGCGATAGCAAATATCCCCGCCCAACACAAGAAACCGCACATCCGCCGACTCAACCAGCCTTGACATCACAAAACCAAGAGAGGTACTGTCTGTAGATCCCTCAACCAGAAACAGAAGAACTTTTTTTTCAGCGGTTTTCATCCCCGCACCTCCCTGCAAGCCGGAACGCACGCGCAATTTCGAGCGGACTTGTATAGCCGTACAGCTCTTCCTTTTGTCCGCCAAGACTGATACTGCGGATATACCGGTCGCGCAGATTCCCGCCGCCTTCCATGCGGATATACCGATTTTCCGGATTTGTCGTCGTAAATACAATATCCTTTCTGTCGATCATTTCAAGCGGGCGGAGATTATGAGAGGTAAAAATCAGCTGTCCCCTGCCGCTTTCCTCTAAAATTCCAAGAATTTCCCCAAGCAGATATTCATAAACGCCGGCATCAAATTCATCGACGACAACACAAACCGAAGAGTTATTATACATCGCAATCAGAATACTCAGAATGGAAATCAGTTTTTTGATTCCCTCCGATTCATACTTAAGAGGAATTTTATCTTCTCCGCGCACCGAAAGAATCTCAAAACGCATCCCGTCTCTTCCGTCCGGTGTCATTTGACCGCCGTATTCCCGAATTTCCAGTTTCATTCCCGGAATCAGCACCTGAAGTACGCAATTCAGGGAT
The DNA here is from genome assembly GCA_900542425.1 of uncultured Eubacteriales bacterium. Lineage (GTDB taxonomy): Bacteria > Bacillota > Clostridia > Oscillospirales > CAG-272 > QALR01. The sequence continues at coordinate 22,233 of UQNQ01000010.1, read as the reverse complement.
TTGACAGAAATCGTTACCATACGATACGTCTCCAAAGGCTGTACAGACGGTTCGGTCAGCGAAAGCAGCATTTCGTCCGGCGTTTTTGCATCTCCGTCAAAGCGGAGTGCAATCGGCAGCACGGCGGAAAGTGCAATGACACCGGAATGGTCGGAGCTTATCACAAAAAGTCCCTGAGCCGCATAGGCAGATAAGGCTGTGCGCACCGAGCAAGGCGCCGCGGTTTCTTCTGCATCCAATGTTCCGCAGGCGGCAAAAATAGATTCTGTATCCTTTGAAAAAAGAAAGGAAGATGCATTTTTGACAGCCAGACGTCTTGCCACGGCAAGGTCGATAGACGCTTCCGTCGACGATGAAACCATTGCATCCCATCGATATTTCGGAGAAAGGAACCTTCCGGCAGCGTCCGCATCATAAGACAGCAGCGTTTTGGACGGTGAAAATTTTCCGTCCGACACGGTACGGAGTGTAAGCTTCTCCCGTGAAACATAAGCGCCGGTGCCAGTGCGGCGCAGTGCAAACTCATAGGAGACGACAAATCCGTGCTCTGCCTCGCCAAGATAAAAGACAAGAGAACAGACGGCTTCATCGGCGCTTTTCGCAATATAATCCACAGCATCACACGGCAGTGCCTCCCCTTGTAAAAGGAGCTTAGCGAAAAACAACGCGTCAATGACGGTCGTTTTTCCGGAACCGTTTTGACCGTAGATGCCGAGGATTTCCGATTTTTCACAGGAAAAATCCCGCTTTACGGCACATGGCATCTCGAGTTTTCCATGTGATACATTTTTGAAATTCCAAAGTTCCGCTGACATCAGCCTGATATTTTGATATTTCATGCTTTCCTCCCGTCTGTCCGACTACGCCGGAATTCAGTTTCATTGTTATCCGATTTCACAAATGGTATTCCGGCACCATTCAAACAGCACCTGAAACGCCATATCAAAATCATACGATTTTTCATGACTCAGTTTTTGTTCCCAAGCCATCACCATCTTCTCCGCGCCGGACAATCGGGCGGATAAATCCCGTTTTGTCTTAACAAACTCACCTGTTCTGAGATACATAAGATTTTGTAAAAGAAAAAATACGGATTTATAAGAACCCTGCAGTGCCGCTATATTTTCCTCTCTGTCCGCATAAAGATACCGGTGACATAATTCGTGATACAGATTGTCAAGACTGATTTTCACAAAAGCTCTTATATCCTCTTTCCGATAAGCCGGAACAAGCGGGGCAAGCCGTCCGTACCGGTCCTCTGTCGTGTGGAGAAGATGACAGATCTCATAAGGGTTCCACGCCGCAAGCTCTGCCGCCCCGCAAAGAAAGCCGCACGCCCGCTCCGCTTCTCCCGCCTCTTTCAGCAAAACCCTGTATCGGTCGAGATCGGATACCGAAAGCGTGTCGAGAACCACCATAACGTCAATATCACTTTGAGGACCTGCTTCTCCTCGCTGATAGCTTCCCTGTAAGCCAACATACAAAAGACGTGCACCAAAAGCGTTCCGAAGAAGTCCCGTCAATTTTGTCATGTACTCATCAATGGAAAACATGACACCGCTCCTTTCCACATGCTCGTTCAGATGTTTTCATTATAATATAAGAGAATTTTTTTGTCAACCAATGACATTTCTCCTGCCCGTATCCCGAATTTTATTCCGTTTTCCCAGAAAAATACCGGAAATTTTTGAAAAAACAAACTCGGTTTGAAAAAACAGTTGACAGCGGGCTCAAAACGTGTCATAATTTCGGAGAACGCATTCGCTAAAACCAGAAAAGGAAATAAACCATGAAAATACGTGAAAATTCGGTCAGAATCAACGGTCTTGTCCGTCCGGTTATCGATAGTGTTCCCCAATTCTCGTGGAAACTTATCGCGAACGAAAACGGCAAACGGCAGGATGCCTATCGGATTGTTGTTTCTGCCTCGTCCGATTTTGCCTCCCCCATCTGGGACACAGGCTTTGTCACCTCTGAAGAATGCTCGAATATACGTTATGCAGGCGATCCGCTTTTGCCGATGACAAGATACTATCTTTCCCTCACTGTCCGGTCGGAAGGAGAACTTCTTTCCTGCATGACAGAATATTTTGATACGGGCAAATGCGGGATTCCATTTTCCGGCATATGGATTACCGGTCATTTCTGCCTTCGCCGCGACGAGGCGCTCGCCGCGCCGTACCTGCGCCGCACGTTCCGTGCGGAAAAGAAAATCCGGCGTGCCATGCTTTATCTTGCAGGACTCGGCTATTTTGAAGCACGCATCAATGGAGAAAAGGTCGGAAACGACTTCCTCTCTACCGCGTACACCGCCTATGACAAACGGATTCTTTACCGCGCCTTTGATGTCACAAATATGCTCCATATCGGAGGAAACGCACTCGGCGTGATTCTCGGGAACGGCTTTTATAATTGTTTTACAGAGGATCCATGGCAATCTGCCACGGCACCATGGCGTGACGTTCCGAAGCTGCTTTGTGATCTTGTCCTCGAATATGAAGACGGTACCCGAAAAACCGTCAAAAGCGACAGCACATGGAAATCCCATACAGGGCCTATCACCTTTAACGGGATCCGTCATGGGGAAACGTATGATGCCAGACTTGAGATGGATGGTTGGGATATGCCGGAATTTGACGATTCGGATTGGAAAGCGCCGCGCCGCGCTGCCAACCCCGGAGCGGAGCTTTTCGTAATGGAAATGGAACCGATCCGCATTCGGAAGCGCTTTCCCGCCATATCGAAAAAAAAGGTGCCGGAAGGCTGGCTTTTTGATATCGGACAAAATCAGGCTGGCGTGTGCCTTCTCACATTCCGCGGAAAGCGCGGAGACAAAATCACAGTGCGTTACTGTGACAGACTCACAGAGGACGGCAGACTGGATCAGGCACCGCTCGCTTGCTTTATCAAAAACTACTCTTTTCAGACAGACACCTATATCAAACGCACGGATGAACCGGAAACATGGCATGCCCGCTTCACATATCATGGATATCAATGGGTAGAAATTTCCGGAAGCCGCGAGGAGCCACAGCTATCAGACGTCACAGCACTCTCGCTCTGCAATGATTTTGCAGTGCGCGGTGAATTTTTCACGTCATCGGAAACCATAAACAAAATTCAAAGCATGTGTCTTGCTGCAACGACATCCTGCTGTATGAACACGTTTGTTTCCGACACCGTGCGCGAAAAAAGTTCTTGGACAGGCGATACCGGACTTTCCGTAGAACAGCTCTTAATCAATTTCGCGGCGGAGCCTCTTATGAAAAAATGGCAGCAAGACCTTCGGGACGCTGAACGCCCCTGTGGAAGTCTTCCCTGCATTGTTCCTTCGCCAGGCTGGGGCTATAACGGAAATCTGAATGGTCCCGACTGGTCGGCACCAATGTGGGAGGTGCCGTGGCAGATCTATCAATCCTCCGGTGACCTATCCGTTCTGCGGGATAATTACAGTGCGCTCTGCCGCTTTGTTTCATGGCTGGATTCCATGTCCGAGGACGGAATCGCCTACGGCGGACTTGGAGACTGGTGCGCACCGTTTGACGGACCGGCAATCAGCGTCAATATGGAGTCCTTTCGATGTCCGGTTGCGGTTACAGATACCGCTTATTACTACAACGCAGTGATGATGGCGGCAGCCTCAGCCGAACTTCTGGGACTTCCTGCCGACGTATCCAAATATAAAGAAAAGGCCTCCTATATCCGTTCCGCATTCCGTACCCGCTTCTATGATGAGAAAACACATACGGTTTCCGGTAACTGTCAAACAGCAACCGCCGTTATGATCTACTACGGACTGGCAAAAAGTGCAGAAATTCCTGCCCTGCTCAACAAGCTCGAAGAGCAGATCGACGCCTGCGGCGGGCACCTCGATTTCGGTGTACTCGGCATGAAGGCCGTTCTGAATGTGCTCGGTATCTACGGAAAAACAGAACTCGCCTTAAAGATGATCGCAAATCCCACCTATCCAAGCTATGCCCATTGGCTGACGCTCGGCGCGAATACCCTTTGGGAATGCTGGAACGGCGGAGGCTCGCGTAATCATCATATGTTTTCCGATGTGTCCGCATTTTTTTATAAATACATTGCGGGCATCACAGCCGCAGCTCCCGGATACCGAAACGTTACTCTCCGTCCCGCCGTAAACTGCGGACTGGAATTTGTCCATGCGACAATCGATACCCCTCTCGGAGTCATCCTATGCGAGTTTCGGAAGAAAAACGGCAAAACCACATTGGAAATCGAGATTCCCGTCGGATGTGAAGCAACCCTGAGCCTTCCGGGAACTTCCGCCCATACACTTCATTCAGGACGATATCATATTCAAATGCAGTCATAAAAAGAACAGCGGAAATCTTTGGCAATGTCAGATAAGGAAGTTTTTAACATAAATACGGTGTATCTCAGTAATATGAGTTGAACCGTTTTCTTATTCAGAGAAAATGTCAGAACAGTTTTCCTGCTTGCTACGGTGTGAGACACAAAAAAATAAATGGAACACAAACATAACAAGTTCCTGTGCCGTGCGGTACAACGGCATTCTGTATGATATACCTGCATGGACACTTTCGAGAGCTAAAAAGAGGACTCGATCCTATATTATAGTCGACGGGCAAGGCAAAAACAGCCTTTAAACACAAACGGCAAGCGCATTATACGCTTGCCGTTGTATTCTGTATTACATTTTATTCGTTTATAAGTGAAACAATCCAGTTAATCCATCCTTTAATGCTTGAAGAACGACGAATAAAAGTACTGTTGCTTTCAACCTGATAAAGCTCTGACTGCTTCATAATATCAACTATTTCACTTGTTGACGGCATAACACCCTTTTGTAAATATAGACGCAATGAAGAATTAAAAGCTTTATGTGACAATATGATGTTACAATATGCTAATTGACGTTGCTTAAATCCCAAATTAAGTATACGTCGCCCTGTCTCACTGATCGAATATAACGGAGTTCCGCTTTCTTTTCTTTTTTCAAGCAATCCCAAGTAACGTGCCGCATCCGTGTAATAATTTGTTTGCCTTGAATCAAAAGCGTATCTTTCTGTTACATCTATTCGACTTAATTCCTGTACGCTGATAAGTTCGCAAAGGTTGATAACTCTTTCAAATTTATCTGCTTGTGGAAACGGTACTTTCGGTTCATCGACGATAACTGCACTCTCTAAAACTGCTTGAATATCAGAAACCGAAATGGCAGTATCTTCAATAGAATAATTTCTTTGTTTTACCAGTCTTAAAGAACTATAATTTTTAGGGTCATCAAACGTATATTCAAAGAGCCTGTATATGCCATTAGAATATACAAGGAAAATAGGCTTCACAGGTTTCGTAACACGACTTTGCCATACACGAAACGGATAATATAACTGCCTTATCAAAAAATCTTCTGAAAGATCCCTCTTCGCTTCAAATATCGCCAGAGAAGAAGCACCTTCATAAGCCGCATCTATTTCAATCTGCGAATTATTTACATTAACTTGTCGAACAGAACCCGTTTTTGTATCATTAATATTGAAAGAGAATGCGCCTGAACCCATACGTCCCGAAACAGTAGCAACAATGTCGCTATCTTCCATAAATTCCGCAATTATTCCTGAAGCAACGGCACAATTCAAAGCGATTGCCTCACTTGGAATATTATTGCTATTCAAGCTTTGAATATAAGTGGGTAAAGATACCTTGGTTACAGGCGAATTGTCCACTTCAAATGTGTGGTATGCATCAAAATGAGAAATAATATAATCTCCGCGCGTTATAGGCAAAATGGCCAATTTATTATCAGCAAACAATTTGGGTAGGTTTATTGTATGGTCAAATTTTGCCATTAGGCGCGGTTCACGAAATTCTTTTATTTGTGTAGCAGATATACTATAGAACCCGTCGTTTTCAACATGGCGTAAAATATCATATTTATCAAACAACTGTTTCCATGCTACATCATTCAAACTTGCGTTACTCATAATTTCTCACCACAACTTCATCAACATCACCACGTTTGCTACCAACAGAATTAATTGCGCGTTTTGCTTGTACCGAAATTATATTATATGCAGCATACTGCTCCTTGATAAAAGGTGTAGCTGAATTTGAAAGCATAAACTTAATACCGCGTTTGTCCAAATCATCGCAGCACTCACGTAGACGTATTTGATCCTCTTTAGAAAAACCGCCTTTTGAATATCCGGTAAAGCTTGATGTTTCCGATACTGGATCATATGGCGGGTCAAGGTATACAAATGTGCCTTTTTTTATATCTTTTAACATTTCTACATAATCCAAACATGAAAAATGAACTTTTGCTGTATTAAAATAAGCATGTACAGCACGCAACACAGGTTCATTTACAATGTTTGGGTTTCGATAGTTGCCGAACGGAGAATTAAACTCGCCTGCATTATTAACACGATAAAGCCCATTATAACAGGTTTTGTTCAAGTATAGAATGCGTGCTGCTCGTTTAACCGCTGATAAGGAATTATATTTTTCTCTATCTCTATCCCAATCACGAACAGAATAGAAAAATTCAGACTCATTCTTATATTTCTTTAATTCTTCTATCAATTCATTAACATCATCTTTTATAACAGTATAAACACATATCAAATCTGTGTTAATATCATTAACATAGGCTATATTAGGTTGCAAATGAAACAGTAGCGCTCCGCCGCCGACAAATGGTTCACAATACGATGTAATTTTCTTTGGTAACAACGGCGAAAAAGTTTCTATTAGTTGTCTTTTGCCGCCTACCCACTTCAAAACAGGCGCGACAAGCTTGTTTTTTTTCATAGTAGGCGCAACTCCTTTCCTCTAAACATAATAATGTATAATTTATTGTAGCACAAATTACACGTAAACTCAATAGATAATCCATGAATTTTTACGGTATCTTTCAGTATCGGCTTGCAGATTTAAGCGACGAATAAGCAACAAATAAGCATAAGAAACCGACGAAAGTCTCTATTTCACAAAGGGCTCCACCGTTCTATATGTTCTCCTTCTCAAAAAACGCTTTTTATTACATCTTTCCGCCAAATTACTTCCTTGTCTGGCGCTGGCATTGCCGCTGTTCTTTTTCTTGACACTTTACACCGCATATGTTATCATAAAATCAAGAAAACGGCTTCTGCCGGAAAGGAGAAAAAATTGTATTTGAACAACAGATGGCGATGGAAACGTGAGGTCGCACAAGCAATCGACGAAGAAAGCCGAAGCATCCCAACGTTTCGGATTGCGACGGCGCTGCTCATGTTTTTTGCCGGCATGCCACTTCTCCATATCTTTTTTCAAAGTAAAAACGCGGCTCAGTTATATCTGCTCATTCTTCTCTATGCGGTCTTCCCCGCAGTCTGTTTTTTATTGTCGGGAATTCTCGGCATCTTTTACGGCGCATGTATTGAATTTCCCATTTTTCTCGGAATTGTATTTCCAATTTCTATTATCATCTCATTCGGAATTGACATCGACTTTTTGGCTCAATGGCTGAATCTGAAGCGTTTCGATGTCAATTCCTACAGCTGGAAAGAAATGCTGATGACATTCCCTTATACAGCGCTTTCCTTCCTTGGCGTATTTGCCGGAACGTGGTTTGGCAGAAAGGTTTTACGCAGAGTAGAAATTTACTATTAAGCTCATCATTTTTATCATGACAAAAAAGTTTCTGTTCAGTTCTGCTATTGTAATTTTGCCCTGAAACACCTCCAACAGAAAATTCAAGAAGATAAAAAATAGCATTTTCTCTCTCAAACGGCAAGGAGACCATTATCGATAAACATTCGGAAAACCCTTGACACACCCAGATTTTTTGGCTATAATAAGATTTAATTATACAAATTGGCAGGGAGGATTTTGATGAAACACATATTTGTAGTCAATCCTGCGGCCGGCAAAGGAAAAAAGCTGCCTGCCGTTCTTTCCTCCATCACATATGCCTGTGAGGAACTGAATGTAGACTTTGAAATCTATCACACCCTCACAATAGGAGACGGGACCCGGTTTGTACGCGAAAGATGCGAGAAAAATCCGGATGTCCCGCTTCGGTTTTACGCGTGCGGAGGCGACGGAACCTTGTACGAAGTCATCAATGGTGCCGTCGGATTTTCCAATGCCGAGGTCACCGTCATTCCCACAGGTACGGGAAACGATTTCATTAAAGCCTTTTCATCCCCTGCATATTTCCTTGATATCAAACGCCAACTGCTCGGTAAGCCGGAAAAGCTGGATCTTATCCGATACAACAGAAGATACTGTATCAATGTTCTCAATATCGGATTTGACTGCGATGTTGTTCAAAAAGTGTCGGAAATCAAACGCAGCGCGCTTGTTCCCTCCAAGCTTGCTTATTTGTTTAGTGTTGCGGATGTTTTTACCAAAGCCTTTGGTAAAACATTTAAAGTCCTTATCGACGACAGAGAAGCCATTGAACGGGAATTTACGCTTTTCGCGCTCGCTAACGCCAATTATTACGGAGACGGCTTCAAAGTAGCGCCGGATGCTTTGCTCAATGACGGATACATGAATCTGTGTCTTGTTGACAAGGTTTCCAGAATGGACTTTGTCAAATTGGTCGCGAAATACAAAAAAGGAGGCCATGTCGACGAAAACGGAATAAGCAGATATCCATTCATCCGGTATCAAACATGCAAAAAAGTGCTGATTGAATCCTATAAACCGCTTGGTGTATGCGCAGACGGAGAGATATCCCCGTACAAAACCGTTCAAATCGAAATTTCGCCGCAAAGCATCGCATTTTCCGTTCCGAAAGGTTCACGATGTCTCTCCCTTATCGGAAAAGAACCATTGGAAGAGGAGCAGGTAAGCTCCAATACATAAAACTTTCATAAAAGCAAAGGATATTTGACGATGAGAAAAGAACTTGAAAAAACCTATAACCCCGGACAGATTGAAAAGCCGCTCTATCAGAAATGGTGCGACGCCGGTTATTTTACGCCTGAAATTGATAAAAACAAAACCCCGTTTACCATCGTGATTCCGCCTCCGAATGTGACGGGACAGCTTCATATGGGACATGCATTGGACGAAACGCTTCAGGATACCATCATCCGATATAAACGGATGTCCGGCTTCTGTACGCTGTGGGTACCCGGCACTGACCATGCGGGCATCGCAACACAGATCAAAGTAGAGGAAACACTGCGTAAAGAAAAGGGTCTCTCACGCCATGATCTCGGACGCGAAGCTTTCACCGCGCTCGTTTGGGAATGGAAGAACAAATACGGATGCCGTATCATAGAACAGTTAAAAGCGCTCGGATCTTCCTGTGATTGGACACGCGAACGCTTCACGATGGATGAAACACTCTCCAAGGCAGTACGGAAAACATTTGTCGATCTTTACCATAAGGGACTCATCTACCGCGGTTACCGCATCAGCAACTTCTGCCCGAAGTGTGCTACGGCGCTCTCTGATGCCGAGGTGGAATATAAAGAAAAAGACGGTTCGTTCTGGCACATCCGATATCCGGTAAAAGACAGCGATGAGTTCGTGATCATTGCAACGACACGTCCCGAAACATTGCTCGGCGATACGGCGGTCGCTGTCCACCCGGAGGATGAACGCTATACGCATCTTATCGGTAAAACACTGATTTTACCTCTTGTAGGGCGCGAGATTCCTGTTATTGCCGATGAATATGTTGAACGCGACTTCGGAACCGGATGCGTAAAAATCACTCCCTGCCATGATCCGAACGACTTTGAGGTCGGCAAGCGTCATGGACTTCCCATGATTTCCGTCATTGATGAGCACGCAAAAATCATCGGCGGATATCCATATGACGGGATGGATCGGTATGAAGCGAGACGGGCCATCGTTGCCGATCTCGAAGCGGGCGGATACCTTGTCAAAGTGGAATCCTGCAAACACAATGTCGGTCACTGCTACCGCTGCGGTACCGCGCTGGAACCACTTGCCTCGCGTCAGTGGTATGTAAAGATGGAGCCGCTTGCAAAGGAAGCCATCCGTGTTGTGGAAGAAGGCGATATCCGCTTTATTCCCGATCGATTCTCTAAAATCTATCTCAACTGGATGTATGGCATCCGTGACTGGTGTATTTCCCGTCAGCTCTGGTGGGGACACCGGATTCCGGCTTTCTATTGTGATGACTGCGGAGAAATTTCCGTTTCTGAAACCGATCTCACAGAGTGTCCGAAATGCGGCAGCCATCACATTCACCAGGATGAAGATGTCCTTGATACATGGTTCTCTTCCGGGCTCTGGCCTTTTTCAACCCTTGGCTGGCCGGAAAAAACCGAGGATCTCAGCTATTTTTATCCAACCTCGACACTTGTGACGGGTTATGATATCATTCCTTTCTGGGTTGCTCGAATGATTGCGATGGGCATGGAGGAAATGAAAGAGAAACCGTTTACAAACGTTTTCATACACGGTCTTGTGCGCGATGCCGAAGGACGCAAAATGTCCAAATCACTCGGAAACGGCATTGATCCGATGGAAATTATCGATTCCTGCGGCGCAGACGCACTGCGATTTGCCCTGCTCACCGGTAATTCACCCGGTAACGATATGCGCTTTTCCCCTGAAAAAATAGAGGCAGCCCGCAACTTTACCAATAAAATCTGGAACGCCTCACGCTTTGCGCTCATGAATCTGCCGGAAACGCTGGAGGATACAGCCCTTCCCTATATCGAGAAGCTGCATTTAGAGGACAAATGGATTCTTTCAAAATTCAACCGTCTGGCTTCCGAGGTCGCAGAAAATCTCGATAAATATGAGCTCGGCGTTGCCCTTGCTAAGCTCTACGATTTCCTTTGGAGTGTGCTTTGCGACTGGTATATTGAAGTGATCAAGCCACGTCTTTTTGTGAAAGAGGGCGAAGATTATGAAAATGCCTGCCGGGTACTTTCCTATGTTCTGCGCGGTTCCATGGAGCTTTTGCATCCGTTTATGCCGTTTATTACCGAAACCATCTGGCAAGCGTTACCGCATAACGGGGAAAGCATCGTTATCGCCTGCTATCCGAAGCACCAAAAAGACCTCATCTTTGAAAAAGAAGAAGCCGCAATGGAGCTTCTCATTACAGCGATTCGACAAATACGCAATCGCCGTGCGGAAATGAACGTTCCCCCGTCCAAAAAGGCAAAAATTTATATTGTTTCTCCCGACCATGAGACATTCTCTCCTGCGGTTTCAGCATTCTTTGAAAAGCTTGCCGGCGCCTCTGCGGTAGAATATCCGGATACGTTTACAGGAGACGGTTGTGTACAGATTGTCTCGGATAAGGCGACAATTTTTATTCCGCTTGCCGAAATGGTCGATATCGAAAAAGAGATCGCACGTCTTGAAGCGGAAAAACAGAAGTTGCTTTCCGAAATCGACCGGATTTCCGGGAAACTTGCCAATGAAGGATTTGTCTCCAAAGCGCCTGCCGCCGTCATTGAAGGAGAAAAGGCAAAAAAAGCGGCGTATGCCGAAAAACTTGCTTCTGTAGAAGCTTCCCTCGCGGGCTATCAAAAATAAGCTTTTTCAGATTCCCTGCCGTTTTCACGGCAGGGAATTTTTTCTTTTATCCAGTAGATTTTCCAAAGATGAAAGAAGTTCTTCTTTTCGTTGATTCGTCAAAATAATCCGCAGCTCTCAATCAAAAATACCCTCTTTCCTCTTATATTTGTAAAAATTCATAAAATGAACTTGATATTTTAGCGCATACAGTATATAATGTAAACAAAGATACTGGAATACAAGGAGGAACTCTTATGAAAAAAAGGTTTGCCCTGATTCTTTCTCTTCTGATGCTTTTGAGCATTTTCTGTTCCTGCGGAAGCAAGGATTCCTCATACGGCGGTGAACAGAAACCTGGGAATGAAACATCCGATGATTCTCAGTCTGATATCTCCAAAGATACTGTTTCCACAGAGGAAGCCCCGGAAAAAAAGATTATTAAAACTTACCATTTGACGCTGGAGTCAACTAACTTCAAAGAAGATGCCGCGTTGATTGTCTCTGCCGCAGAAGCGCTCGGAGGCTATATTTCAGAATCCTCAGAAACCAATACGAGCATTACCGATTCCAAGGATGCGTTGAAACACGGAACCTATACCGTACGGGTTCCCGCAGATAAGGTTGAGGAATATTTGGAAACGCTGAGGACAACTTGCAATGTACTTCGCTCCTCTCTTTCCACCGATGATATCACAGACTCTTACTATGACTACAAAGCAAAGCTCGACAGTCTGCGCCTCCAAGAGGAGCGCCTTACGGCAATGCTTGAAAAGGCGGATTCCTTAGATTACATGATTACGCTTGAGGATAAGCTTACCGAAATCCGCACAGAAATCAACGCTATCAATTCTACTCTGCAGCTTATGGATAAAGCTGTCAATTATTCTTATGTTTATCTAACGCTTTCCGAAGTGAAAGAATACAGTCCTCCTTCCGGGGAATCTTATTGGCAGCGTATCGGAAAAGCCTTTGTCGGTGCGATGGATACGTTTGTCGATGTCATGGGAGAAATCTTTATCGTGATTATTTGGATCTCTCCGTTCCTGCTTCTCGGGATGATCATTGCTATTGTCATTATCGCTGTCAAACACAGAAAGAAAAAAGATAAAATAAAAAAAGGTACAGATACTTCTTCATCCGATACCGATGAGAAGAAATAAAAGATATCGTTATCTCTTCCGAAAACTCTGTATCAAATAAAAAAACGCCGCGGAATAATAATATCCGCGGCGTCTGTTTTTTATTACATCTCGTGATCTCACCTGAGATTTTCCTTTTTTAATACAATATATTTCTCATCAGAAACGCCTTATGGGCAATCGGCATGAGGAATAGAGAGTCCGTGATTTTAATTGTTTCTTTTTTCAAAGCTATGATGATACCAAAAATCCGTATGGCAATACCATACGGATTTCTTGATTAAATTCCGGTTTATTTTCCAAGCATCTTGGCAACCTCATCGCCGAGATTGTCTTCTCTTTTCTGAATGCCCTCGCCTTTTTCAAATCTTTCAAAAGAAGCGATTTTAATATCGGTGCCAAGTTCTTTGGCAACAGACGCAATATACTGGCTGACTTTCATATTGTCATCTTTGATATATTCCTTCTCGACAAGGCAGTTTTCTTCATAGAACTTGCCAAGTTTTCCGGCAGCCATTTTTTCAAGAATCGCTTCCGGCTTCGACGCATTCTTAGGATCATTCTTGATCTGAGCGATAACGACCTCTTTTTCCTCTGCAATCACGGAAGCCGGGACAGAATCACGGTCAAGATACGGTGTCGCATAAGCACCGGCCTGAAGTGCGATATTTTTGGCAAATTCGGTAAATTTCTCATTGTTTTCCAGTGACGGATCTACATCGAATTTCACGATGACGCCGATCGCACCATTGCCATGCACATATGTGCTTGTAATTCCGTCTACAACAACGAAACGGCGTACGGAAATCTTTTCGCCGATTGTGAAAATTTTATCCTTAACAGTCTCATCAACTGTGTATTCTGTTCCGTCAAATTTGCACGCGCCAAGTTCTTCCAACGTTTGGGGCTTGCAGGCAACAATGGTTCTCAGAATTCCATTTACAAACTCAACAAATGTCGCATTCTTGGCAACAAAGTCGGTTTCGGAATTTACTTCAACCATCGCAACGGTATTCCCGTTCTTCAGGATGGAAACCAGTCCGTCCGCCGCAATTCTGTCAGCTTTTTTAGCAGCAGCGGCAAGTCCTTTTTCTCTGAGTATTTTAATAGCGGCATCAACATCTCCGTTTGATTCCACCAAAGCGCGTTTGCAGTCCATCAGTCCTGCACCTGTTTTTTTCTTGAGATCACCGACCATTTGTGCGGAAATATTCGCCATTTTCATGTCCTCCTGTGTGTGAATTTTAAACTTTCAACCGATTAGCCTTCTGTGCTCTCAGACTCTTCTGCCTCTTCTGCAGATTCTTCCGTTTGTGCTTCGGATTCCGCCGGAGCAGGTGCGAACTGTTCACCCTGCTTACCTTCGATAACCGCATCTGCAAGCACACTGGAAATCAATTTAATCGCACGGATTGCATCATCGTTTCCGGGAATGACATAATCCGCATCATCCGGGTCACAGTTGGTATCCACAATGGCAATAACAGGAATATCAAGCTTTTTCGCCTCAAGAACCGCATTATGCTCTTTTCTCGGATCTACAATGAATACTGCGGACGGGAGTCCGGGCATATCTTTAATGCCGCCAAGATTTCTCTCAAGGTCTTCCATTTCTTTGGTCAACTTGGCAACCTCTTTCTTCGGAAGCATTCCGAAAGTTCCCTCTTCTTTCATTTTTTCAAGGGAAGCAAGACGTCCGATACTTCTTTTAATCGTTTTATAGTTTGTGAGCATACCGCCGAGCCAGCGTACATTTACATAGTACATGCCGCAGCGCTCTGCTTCTTCTTTCACAGCGTCCGCCGCCTGCTTCTTTGTTCCTACAAAGAGGATCGTTCCTCCCTCAGCGGAAATTTCCTTGACAAAATTGTACGCTTCGTCGATTTTACCGACCGTCTTCTGAAGGTCAATGATATAAAGATCATTTCTTTGTGTAAAGATGTATTCCGCCATTTTGGGGTTCCATCTTCTCGTGTGATGTCCGAAGTGGACGCCTGCTTCCAGCAGTTGTTTGAGTGTGATAACTGACATGTTTTTTCTCCTTTTTGGTTTTTTCCTCCACAATGCGGTATCATTCCATGCAAAACCCAAGGGCACCAAATGCACCCCGCTTTGTGTGCGGATTTTTTTGTTTTCGGAAATAAAAGATCCGAAAATTCGTTTTATTTTATCATATAAATTCCGGAAAAGCAAGAGCTTTTCTGAATTTTTTTACTTTTTCCCTGACTTTTTTTCACATCCAAGCTTTTCATATACAGATACATCGACATTCACCAACACGGCATCCTTTCCGAAACAGCCGATTTTATCCCATGGAATCACCAATTCCTCACATTTGCCAAATCCAAAAATACGGCAGTCAAACAACACAACAATAGCAATCACGCATCCCGCACAGATGTCGATTTCCACGTCATTGATATAGCCGAGCCGTTTCCCGTCACAGATATTGATTACTTCTTTATCCTTTAAATCGTTGACACTATATCCGTTCATAAAAGCCTCCCAAAAAAAGATGGATTGAAATGATTTATCTTTATGACAATATATGCCGTAGCAGCAGAAAAATATTCAGTTTTTCCCTTATGATATTGCCAAGTGCTCTGTTTTATGATAAAATAAGAAAGATTATGAGAAAAATTTTAAATGCCGGAGGAAATATCATGCTGGAAACAGATTTGGAAGCCTATCTCAAGCAACGCGGCGCATCTCTTGTCGGCTTCTCTGATTTAAGAGAAAAAGCGCCGACAGAATTTCCACATCTTCATTTTGCCGTTACCATTGCGAGAAAACTCTCCGATGCAGTGGTAACAACCATCGATGGCAAACCCACGCTTTCTTATTTTCAGCATTATCGGATTACCAATACCAAACTGGATCTTCTGGCGCTTTCTGCCGTGGATTATATCGAGGCGCTGGGATATGACGCTCTTCCCATCGCAGCCTCTCAAAGCACCAATACCGACAAGGAAGCATACCGCGGCATTTTTCCCCATAAAACAGCAGCTGTACTTGCCGGTCTCGGATTTATCGGAAAAAACGGATTGCTTATCACAAAAGAATACGGATCCAAAATCCGGCTTGTGACCATACTCACCGATATGCCGCTCACCCCGCAAAAACCGATCATCCCAGAAGGATGCGGTTCCTGCGAAATCTGTAAAAATGCTTGTCCCGCAGGCGCCATCGTTGGCAAAAATTATGAATACGGAGCGCCCCGAGATACCATTCTCGATGCGCGCAGGTGTTCTGAGCATATGAAAACCTATAAGGATATCGGCAGAGGTGCTGTATGCGGCATCTGTATGCGTGTTTGTCCATATAACCAGAAAAAATCCCCTTCAAAAACGCCGTCATGATTTTTTCTGTTCTTTTATCTTTCATAAGCCATTTTCGGAGGTAAAACCGTTTTGAAAAAACTCTTGATTTATATGCGCGGCTATCTTGCTCCGGCAATATCCGCGCCGCTTTTTAAGATGCTGGAAGCCATCTTTGAACTGATGATTCCGCTAGTCGTGAAAGCCATCATCGATGTCGGCATCGCATCCCAGGACAAACCTTATATTTTTCGCATGTGCGGGCTTCTGGTGCTGCTTACGCTGATTGGTTTTGTTTGTACCATGTTTGCCCAGTATTTTGCCGCAAAAGCTGCGGTTGGATTCTCCAAAAATATTCGTCAGGCGCTTTTTGACCATACACAGAAGCTCTCCTTTTCCGACATTGACCGAATGGGGACCTCTACCATGATCACACGCATGACCAGCGACATCACACAGGTTCAATCAGGAGTCAATCTGACACTGCGTCTCTTTTCCCGTTCTCCCGTCATCGTATTCGGTTCCATGATCATGGCATTCACCATCGACTGGAAAGCTGCTCTGATTTTTGCAGTCGCTATTCCCGTTTTGTGTGCCGTTGTTTTCGGTATTATGCTCGCCGGGATTCCACTCTATCGGAAAGTACAGACAAAACTCGACAGGGTACTTGGTCTCACTCGTGAAAACCTTGCCGGCGCGCGTGTTATTCGTGCCTTTACAGATGAAGAAAACGAAATTGAGGAATTTAAAAAGCAAAATGCGGCTCTTACTGCCGTTCAAAAATTTGCCGGAAAAATATCGGCTCTCATGAACCCCGCAACGTATCTTGTCATCAATCTTGCCATCATTGCGCTGATCCAAACCGGTGCGCTCCGCGTTGAAGCGGGCATCATTACACAGGGCGCCGTCATTGCACTTTACAATTATATGTCTCAGATTCTTGTTGAGCTGATCAAGCTCGCAAATCTGATCATCAACATGACAAAATCCGCCGCCTGTGCAGACCGAATCGAAAAAATGCTGGAGGACGGCGGCTCTCCGCTTCCGACCGTGAAACAGAAAATCCCGCAAAATGAGGATGCCGTCACGTTCCGGGATGTTGGGCTTACCTATCAAAACGCATCGGAAGAATCCCTTACAGATATCCGTTTCTCAGTGCGCCGCGGCGAAACCGTTGGTATCATCGGAGGAACCGGCTCCGGAAAAACCTCCCTTGTAAACTTAATTCCCCGTTTTTATGACGCGACACGCGGCGAAGTTTTGCTCTTTGGACTGGATGTGCGTTCTTATTCCGAAGCCGAGCTCCGAAAAAAAGTCGGTATCGTAATGCAAAAAGCGGTACTTTTTCACGGTACGATCCGGGAAAATATACGATGGGGCAAACCGGATGCAACCGATGAGGAGATTTATCGTGCACTAGATACGGCTCAGGCACGCGACGTGGTGGAAGGAAAAGAAGGCGGTCTTGACTATATCATTGAACAGGACGGGAAAAACCTTTCCGGAGGACAACGCCAGCGTCTCGGAATTGCCCGCACACTTGTCGGGAATCCCGATATCATTATCTTTGATGACAGCGCCTCGGCACTCGACTATGCCACGGATGCACGGCTGCGCGCAGCCGTCAAGCAAATGGAAGGCAAACATACGGTTTTTATTGTATCTCAGCGCGCAGCATCCATTTCTCACGCCGACAAAATTATTGTTCTGGATGACGGACATGCTGTCGGAATCGGCACGCATGAACAGCTTCTGATGAACTGTCCGGTCTATCAGGAAATCTACTACTCTCAATTTCCGAAGGAGGACTCTGCACAATGAAATCTATAAAAAACTCCCTCGGAACACTCGTAAAAGTACTCAAATATCTGAAACGTTATACGTCCGCTCTCATTCTGTCGTTAATCCTCGCGGCGGCCTCAGTCATTTTAACGCTATATATTCCGATTCTGATCGGAGATGCCATCGATCTGATTCTGGAGCCCGGGAAAGTCTATTTTTCAAAGATAACCGCGCTCCTCATCCGCATCGGAATCTGTGCCGCAGCAGCTGCCGTTTGTCAATGGACAATGAATATCATCAATAACAAAATCACCTACGGTGTTGTTCGGGATATCCGTTCCGAAGCCTTTGAAACACTTCAAAAGCTTCCCGTCTCCTATTTGGATTCTCATGCGCACGGAGAAATTGTCAGCCGTATCATCACAGATGCCGATCAATTTTCCGATGGACTGCTCATGGGCTTTTCACAATTGTTTACAGGAACCATCACCATCATCGGAACACTTTCCTTTATGTTCGCTATTAACTGGAAAATCGCGCTTGTCGTCGTGCTGGTAACGCCGCTTTCTCTTTTCGCAGCAAGCTTTATTGCAAAACGCACCTATTCTATGTTCCGCCAGCAATCGCAAACGCGGGGCGAGCAGACCGCGTTCATCAATGAAATTGTCGGAAATGAAAAAGTTGTGCGGGCATACGGCCATGAACGGCAGGTATCGGAAACCTTCTGCGAAATCAATGAAAGACTTGAAAAATGTTCGCGCAGCGCGGTATTCTTTTCCTCAACAGTCAATCCCGTAACGAGATTTGTCAATGGTATTGTATACGCCGGCGTAGCGCTTGTCGGTGCACTGTCCGTCATTTCCAATCCCGCTTTTACCGTCGGAAGCCTGTCGATTTTTCTTAGCTATGCCAACCAATATACCAAACCGTTTAATGAAATTTCCGGCGTTGTAACAGAACTTCAAAATGCTTTGGCGTGCGCTTCCCGTCTCTTTGAGCTTGTCGAACAGCCTACTCAGGTTCCCGATTCCAAAGATGCGCTCGTGCTGGAGCATGCCGCAGGAAAAATTGATATTGGCAACGTCGACTTTTCTTATACAAAAGAAAAGCCCTTGATTCAAAATTTCAATCTTGCCGTCAGTGCCGGACGCCGTGTCGCCATAGTCGGTCCTACCGGCTGCGGAAAAACAACGCTCATCAATCTTCTGATGCGGTTTTATGATGTCGATGCAGGAACCATTCGTGTCGACGGAACAGATATCCGTGATATTACAAGGCAAAGTCTTCGAAAGAACTACGGGATGGTTCTGCAGGAAACATGGATCAAAACCGGCACCGTTCGTGAAAACATTGCAATCGGCAAGCCGGATGCTACCGATGAAGAAATTATTGCGGCTGCGAAAGCTTCTCATGCCCATAGCTTTATTAAGCGTCTTCCTCAAGGCTATGAGACCGTCATCGATGACGGCAGCGGTCTTTCTCAAGGACAGAAGCAACTGCTTTGTATCGCGCGGGTCATGCTGTGTCTGCCGCCCATGCTGATTCTTGACGAGGCAACCTCTTCCATTGATACACGCACGGAAATGCAGATTCAAAATGCGTTTGCCGTCATGATGGAAGGCAGAACCAGCTTCATTGTCGCACATAGGCTTTCCACGATCCGTGAAGCCGATATCATTCTGGTTATGCGGAACGGAAGTATTGTCGAAAGCGGAACTCACACCGCACTACTGAAAGCAGGTGGCTTCTATGCGGAGCTTTACAACAGCCAATTTGCCGGATAACAAATACCGCCAAATTAACAGATTGTGAATTTTGCCGCGTATTCTTGACCTGATTTCAGCCTTGTGATAGAATAAACTCGTTATTTTTTGTGATTATAAGAAAGGAAGCTATCATGAAACCATTGACACCTGCCCCCTTGCTGATTGTCATCGCAAGCTTTGATCCCAACGGCAACGGAAAAAACGACTACGATCCCTCACATCCCGAATTGCTTTATGACAAAACCTCACCGATTTACGGTGAGCAATGGGCAATTTCCAAACCAGAAGATTGCTTCGAACGTTTCTTCGGAGAATCCGGATTTTCTATGATGAACTATTACAGAGAAATGACGCTCGGAAAATTCTGGTTCTATCCTGCACATATTGATCATCCTCAGCATGAGAATGCACCGCAGGGTATCCTCGAAATTACCGTTCCGCTCCCTCATCCCGCTGCGCTTCGCAATCTGGAAGGCTACAACAATGAAACAGCCGCGGCAAAAGCCATTCATGATATTGTCGCCGCGTGCGACCCTTATATTGATTTTGCCAAATACGATAAAAACGGAGACGGTATTGTCACGCCGGATGAACTTGCAATCGTAATTCTGAATGCAGGATATGACCGCGCATCCACCAAGGCGGATGAAGAATTTTCAAAGGTTATTTGTGAAAATGGTCCTCTCCCAAGTCATCGTTTTATGGTACACGGAACCAGTCAGCCGACCGACGTGGAAATGAGCGGCGGCGTCAAAATCGTTCGCGTTTCCAATGTCGGCGAATATAATTCCCGCGGCCCCATTACCATCGGAACGCCCGCTCATGAGCTGGCGCATAACGTAGGCGCACAGGATATGTACTGCCGCTATACGCCACCTGCCGACTACGTCTTCGGATGGCCGCTTCCCCTGAATTTTTCCCTGATGTCATGCGGTAACCATCTGGAAGGAGGAACGAAACCTGCCTATATTGATCCGTACCAGCGCATCTATCTCGGATGGGCGGAAGAAGTTCTTGCCGATAAGGACGGCGAATATACGCTCTATTCTACCCTTTCGGGAAGATATCAGGTGCTGAGGATTCCGACGCCCGATCCGGATGAGTATTTTCTGTGTGAAGTTCGTCTCAAAGAAGGATTCGAAGCCTCACTCACACCGGGAGATTCCAAAGGCGGTGTCGTCATCTGGCAGATTGATGAAAGAATTAATCAGGAATGGTTTACCAAAGCGCAGTGTGTCTCCTCCAATCGTCCTGACGGCAAACGTCATGATCTTGGAAACGCTATCCGGCTACGCAATATGTTTGCTGAAATCACCGATGAAAACGGCAATTTTGTGAAATATGGTCCTCTCTTCAAAGAAAAAAACATTACAGAGGATCCGTTTTTCTATGCTTCTGATGATCCGAAAACAGGACTTTTTGATTCTTCCCTCTACTGCGGCGCAGCATCGGAATCTTATTCGCTGAACCGTTTTCCGGATGGTGTTTCTCCCGACTGGAAGCTTATTGTGGAAGTCCTTGATGCCCCGGGAGAGAAAATGAGAATCCGAATTCAAAGAGGGTAACCTAAAACAACAACACAGAAAGGAAATAAAATATGAAAAAAACAATCGCATGGATTTTAATGCTGACGCTTACAGCATTACTTCTCTGCTCCTGTGGAAATACACCGTCTGCGGAAACCTACGGCAAGGATTTTACCCCGGAACTCAGCATTGACACAACAGGACATACCATTCATTATGCCGAAATCACAGTAAAAAATTATGGAATTATTACCGTTGCATTGGACGAAACCGTGGCGCCGATCACGGTTCAGAACTTCATCAAGCTTGCCAACGAAGGTTTTTACGACGGACTTACGTTTCACCGAATCATGTCCGGCTTTATGATTCAGGGGGGCGACCCGAACGGTGACGGCACCGGAGGCTCACCGGATAAAATCACCGGCGAATTTGAAGCGAACGGAATCGAAAACAACTTATCTCATGTCCGCGGCGTTCTCTCGATGGCAAGACAAGGACAGTCTTTCTGGGTCAGCGCCGAAGAAGCCATGAATTCCGCCAGCTCTCAGTTTTTCATCATGCACGCAGACTACCCGAGTCTCGACGGTGAATATGCAGCCTTTGGATGGGTAACATCAGGCATGGAATTTGTCGATGCAATCTGCGCGGATGCAAAGCCGACGGATAATAACGGGACCATCTCCAAGGACAAACAGCCTGTTATCATCAGCATTAAAATTCTGGAAGATAAATAAAAACATTTCAAAAAGATGCTTTTATGTCTGGATTTATTCGAACCTATGTGGTATATATTGTGTCGGAAAGGAGAGTGAAAAGCGATGGAAAGAACCGTGACGGCTATAAACGCCGCAGCGCCCCAAGAGAGAAAGATAAGAACGGCAGCCTATTGCAGAGTTTCAAGCGATTCCGCCGATCAGCTTCATTCGTTCTCGGCACAGGTAAGATACTATACCCGGCTTATCGGGGACAATGAGTGTATGGAACTTGTGGATATATACGCAGACGAGGGGATAAGCGGAACAAAGACTAAAAACCGAGATGATTTTTGCAGGCTTATAAATGACTGCAAAAACGGAAAGATCGACCGTGTACTTACTAAATCGGTTAGCCGATTTGCAAGAAACACGGTCGATTCTATTATGTACGCAAGATTGCTTAAAGAAAACGGCGTGAGCATACTGTTTCAGAAAGAAAATATAGATACGGCATA
>UQNQ01000009.1 GCA_900542425.1 uncultured Eubacteriales bacterium | reverse complement strand
ATTAAAATAAAAAATATATAACAATAAATATTTTCAAAGAACATTGACAAATAAAATATGCTTATGATAAAATAAAAGTGCGGAGGTTTCCGCATAGGGGATGGCACCCATTGCAAAAAACAGAAAAAAGTCCGGCATACCACAACCGGCAAAAAATCGAATAAAGGGGGAGACACCCATTGGAAAAAACGGTACAAGTTGTCGATGAAGCCGGAATCCGGTATGAAGCGACCTATCTGCGGCGGGCAAAAGGGCTCGTCAAACACGGCAGGGCGCGCTTTATCGATGAAAATACCATTTGTCTTGCGTGTCCGCCGAATAAAATCAACTTGAATTCGGAGGATAGGAACATGATGAACATAGAAAATTTCAACAGCACAAAAGAAATTGAGACAAAGCAAGCAAATACGGACAATGAAAAAACGGCAATTCGTGCAGAGGGGGCGGCAGCAAAAACAACTCCCAAATATTCGCTGGAATATGCGTTAGAGCAGATTGAAAAAATCGGATCTGAAATATCCGTTGTGCTGAAGGCATTGGATGTGATTTCCGGAATGGAAAGCGAAGCGACTTTGGAACGCGGTGGATCAGCCGATGAGATGGCAAAGGCTGCGGCGGATATTGTTCGATGCCGGGAGACTACCAACCAAAAGCTCATCGCGTTTTATGAGAAGATGGCAGATGACTGCAAGCCGCCGCAGGGTCAAGCGAAAAGAGATGAGGAGTTCTTAACGACGCTACTGGATTATCTCTCATCACCTAAGTCCGGCGTAAACGAGTCTGAAGCGGAGCTTTTTAGGAACTTTATAAAAAACTGTTAAAAAGCTAAAGCAAAAAGTCCCGTCGAAAGACGGGGCTTTTTTTGATTGAAACAGAGAAAAAGTTTCCGAATCTGTACGACCTGGTAGCCTCGGAGACTTTACGGCAGAATTTCCTCAATCTGTCGGTTGAGCGCGGCAATGTCGGGATAAGAAATTGCTTCATTTGTCAATCCGTACTCTGTTTTCAGAGAAAGTATCCGCAAAACGCTTTCGTTGAGCCGTTGCTCGGAGATACGTCCGCTTTCCACTGCGGAAAGCAATGCGGTATAGACAGCTTCAAGATTTTCCTCTTCGTGACATACGAGCAACAGGTCACAGCCTGCTTCAACGGCGCGAACCGCCGCTTCTCCGATACCATAGGCTTCGGTAATTGCACCCATGGTCAGGTCGTCGGTACAGATGACTCCGTCAAAGCCCATTTCCTCCCGCAGGATATCTGTTACCATGATGTGAGACAGTGTTGCGGGGTTATTTGGATCTAATTGAGGCATTAAAATATGTCCGACCATCACAATGGGAATACCGGCATCGATTGCTTTTTGAAAAGGGATGGCATCATTTTGTTCCCATTGTTCTTTCGTTTTATTGACAATCGGCAAAGACAGATGAGAGTCAGTGGCGGTGTCGCCATGCCCGGGGAAATGTTTGCCTGCCGCAATGATTCCTGCGTCCTGCAGCCCTGCAGCAACTTGCGAGGATGCTTCCGCCGCAGTTCTGGGATCGCTGCCATAGGAGCGGTCTCCGATTACCGTATTGTTAGGGTCGGAAAAGACATCCATAACCGGGGCAAAATCCAAATTGAAACCAAAGGCGGAGCATTCTGCGCCAAGCGTTTGACCAAGCTTTTTTAAGAGGGAAGGATCCGATTGCTGTCCATAGGTATAAGCAGCGGGAATATCGGCTATCTCGAGCGGCATGCGGGAAACTCTGCCGCCTTCTTCGTCCACACAAAGAAAAAGCGGGATATAGTCTGTGTTGAGTGCTTTCAGCTGATTGGTAAGCTCTGTCAGCTGTCGGCTGCTTGAGACATTCCTTCCAAAGAGAATGATTCCGCCTACCTGATAATTCTGAATTGCTGCGATCCCATCTGCTCCGGGTGTCGTTCCGGAGATGCCTGCCACCAGCAGCTGGGCAACCTTTTGTTCGACTGTCATTGCTTGTAATCTTTGTTCTTCCGGACTGGGAACGACGGTAGTTTCTGATGCTGTTGTACTGTCCAGCTCGGTATTGGGAGATGCTTTTCCGCAGGATGCTGCAAGAAGTAAGGTAAATATAACAATGACGGATGTTAACTTTTTAAAAAACATAAAAGACTCCTTTTTCCCCAAGGATAATTCGGCCGGAAAAAGATATTGAGGAAAGTCATGGTTATCACTTAACATGAAAAGGACTCTGCGGTTAAATCTGCGATTTTTACCGGCAGGATCTTTTGCAGAGACGTAAACGGCATTTCTACCTGATAACCGATTTTTCCTGCGCTGAAGAGGATTGTTTCAAAATCCAACGCGGTTTTATGAATGGTTGTGGGGAACGGCTTTTTCATTCCGATAGGGGAACATCCGCCGTGAAGATAACCGGTCAAAGGCAGAAGTTCTTTTTGCTTAATCATTTCTATCGATTTTTCTCCGACAGTTGCCGCCGCTTTTTTTAAATTCAATTCCTCTTCGGCGGGGATCATGAAAACAAAATGTTCTCCGGATTTTCCAACTGTAACAAGCGTTTTAAAAACTCTTTCCGGGTCGATATTCAGGGCTTTCGCAAGGTCGACGGCGGATACCGCGCCGGAGGTCACATAACAGTGACTTTGATAGGAAATTTTCGCTTGATCCAAGATCCGCATAACATTGGTTTTTTCTGTTTGTTTGGTGGTAGACATGAGTGTTTCTCCTCTGTTTTTATCTGACCTGTTTTTTCTTTTTCATGACAAGCGGGACATGATATGTGTTTCCATAGGAAGCTTTTTTGAGAGAGCGGCAAATGGTCAAAATTTTTTTGAGCAACATAATGAAACATACATAAAATGTGATGTCAAATCGTTCACAGTCTGTTTTCCTTACGCGCGTGCAAAAAGATTTGAACGTTTTTTTCGGCGCGCTTTTGCCCGAGAGAAAAGCCGCGGCACGGGAACCCGTGCCGCGTATGGTTATTTGATTTCGTTTGCGATGGCATAAAGCTTTTGCATTCTGGCAAGGACATCTGCACAACGTGCCTCCATCCATGCTTTGTCTTCCGGAGAGAGAACAGCGAGTTCCTCGGGAGTGATTTTCTTCTTGAACATTCTGTCGACAAGAAGAGCTTTGTCGATATCAACGCAGCAAATCCTGTCGTCATTTTTGCAGATGACAATATTGGATTTTCCGGCAAAAAGCTGATCGATTGCTTCCACACCCATTTCGGACGCGACAAGTCGGTCTGTCAGCGTAGGAGAGCCACCGCGCTGGACATGAGCGAGCCTTGCAAATTTTGTTTCGATACCGGTTTTTTCTTCAATGGTTTTTGCGAGCTTTTCGGCGTAGCCGACAAGGCCCTCCGATACAATGACGATAAAGGCACGTTTCCCGCCTTGTTTCTGACGAATGATATCGGCAATGGCTTTGTCTTCATCAAACGGAATTTCCGGAATGGCGACGGCTGAGGCACCGCAGGCGATGCCGGTGCGGAGTGCAATGTGACCTGCCCAGCGTCCCATAACCTCAACTACATCACAGCGTGCATGGGATTCGCAGGTATCGCGAAGTCTGTCTACCATCTGAATAACGGTATTCATCGCTGTATCAAAACCTACGGTATAATCGGTGGAAGTAATGTCGTTATCAATCGTACCCGGAATACCGATCGTAGGGATCCCATGGTTAGAAAGGTCGGTTGCCCCACGGAAAGTGCCGTCTCCGCCGCAAGCGATAATGCCGTCAATGTGATTCTTTTCACAGGTAGCAATGGCTTTTGCCATTCCTTCCGGTGTTTTGAATTCGAGACACCTGTCGGAATAAAGCATGGTTCCGCTTTTTGTAATGATATTGCAAAGGTCTGCCGGTGAGGAAAAAAGCTTCATATGATCCTCAATCAGTCCTTTATAGCCTTCATAAATACCGTATACCTCGACGCCGCGGGCAAGAGCTGCGCGTGCTGCCGCACGGATGACCGCGTTCATGCCGGGTGCGTCTCCTCCTGAGGTAAGGATGCCGATTCTTCTGAATTTTTTCATATGTTTTTCTGTCCTTTCTGTTCGCTTGTCATCTTTATCATTTTTGCATTTTACTTTACGGGCTTGCCTCCGGAAAGAAACGCAAGCGCACGTGGAATGGCGTCTTTTGCGTTGTACCAAGGTTCCGCATCATAACGATAGTCAAATTTCTTGCAGAACCAGGAAACATCACCGCCGAGTTCCGCAATGTATGTTTTCTCGATCTCACGGGCTGTTTTAAAATAATCCGCAAACATTTTTTTCGGAAGACTGTTTCTTCCGGCTTCAAGCAACGATGCGTAATGGGGAAGACAGAAATATTTTTGTGCAGCGAATTTATCGCGGAAT
Source organism: uncultured Eubacteriales bacterium (assembly GCA_900542425.1). Classification (GTDB taxonomy): domain Bacteria; phylum Bacillota; class Clostridia; order Oscillospirales; family CAG-272; genus QALR01. The sequence goes on along the minus strand of UQNQ01000009.1, from coordinate 56,844 downwards.
TCATCTTCCGTTTCCCATAGGTAGACCATATTGGAAAACATTTTGTCGATTGCGGAATGGATTCTGTCGCAGACATAGCAGGAGGTATCCAGCGTTTCAAGCTTTGTCTGCTCTTTTTCACCTTTGCTGTCGAAAACGGTTCCGCCTGAAAAAACCGTTTTTTCAATTTCCGCAAGATGGCTTTCCAAAATGAGTCCCAGTCCAAGCCGGTTTCCTTTTTCAAACATCTTGTCAAAGTGATGCTTGCAAAAGCCCTTTTTGTTCGTTTGGATGCGAATATCCGGTTCCATCATGGATGCGCCGAGAATGATGTCAAGCTCATTTTTTTCGAGCATATCATGCAAACGGCAAAACGGACATTCTGCCGGTTCCTGTACCGGCGCTGTGTCAAACGCTTCGTTGATCGGAATGGTATAAATTTTCTCAACCACAGCGGAAAAACTCCTTCCTGTCGTTACGGCAGTTCAATATTGGCAATGTAAGGCTTGTGATCGGATTCCCGTGTTTCTGGAACTTCAACGGAGGTTACCCGAATATCGTTGCTGACAAAAATATAATCAATTTTCCGATCGGCATTTGGATTACTGTCCGCTTCAGGGTAAGAAGGAAAAGTGAATATCGTAGACGCATTTTTGTCCGGGAAAATGTCAAAGGTATCGGTCATGAGAGCCCGAATCGGATCCAGCACGGGATTGTCGGGTTTGACGTTGAAATCTCCCATGAGAATCGTTGGTCTGGAGGCTTCTTTTAAAATTCCGACGAGCGTTTTTACGGCGCTTTCCTGTTCGGTTTTTGCAAGACCAAAATGAGAAACATAGATATCTGCGATTGTGCCGGAAAAATCTACCGCAGCGTGAAGGATCACTCGCGGCTCATAATAAACGGGTTCGCTTTTATCCTCCGGATCCTGGATCGGAAAAATTTCAAACTCCACAATCGGATGCCGGGAAACAAATCCGTTGCCGTAAGTACCGGGCCCCCAGGTAACAGCGGGTGCGAAGCGGCTTTCATAACCAAGCTCGTTCCCGATATATTCCGCAAGCTTCATTCTGCCGCTGCGGGGGAGCTTATAATCAACCTCGTTGAGTCCGCAGATATCAGGGGCTATTTTGCGAATCACGGAAACGCAGGCTTCCGGATGAAATGGCTTTTTTGCGTTGGGGGAAGTGTAATCCCGTCCTCCGGCAATGTTATATGTCATAATTTTGAGGTTCATATGATTTTCCCTTTCTATTTCTACAATAAATTAAAATTAAGCCGTGAAAAACGAAAGAGCAACTTCAGCGGCCGATGCGGCGTCCGATGTATAGGCGTCGGCTCCGATTTCCTTGCAGTAGGCATCGGTAATGGGAGCGCCGCCGATCATGATTTTTACTTTATCACGGATGCCTTCCGCAACACAAAGATCGACAACATTTTTCATTTCGCCCATGGTAGTTGTGAGAAGTGCAGAGCAGGCAATGATTCCGGCGCCGTGTTCTTTTGCGGCGGAGACGAATGCTTCGGGAGAGACATCAACGCCAAGGTCGATGACTTCCAAACCTTTTCCTTCCATCATCATTTTAACGAGATTTTTTCCAATATCGTGGAAATCTCCGCGAACAGTTCCAAGAACGACTTTCCCTACAGGCTTGACATCTGAGGATACAAGATACGGCTTTAAAATTTCTGTTCCGGTTTTCATCGCTCTTGCCGCAATGAGAACCTCGGGCACGAATACCTCGTTGTTTTTAAACTTCACGCCGATGACACTCATTCCGGCGAGAAGCCCGTCGTTTAAAATGTCCTTGGCTGGGATGCCGGCCTCCAAAGCCTGAGGAACAAGGACTTTGATGTCTTTTGCTTTTCCCTGCTGAAGCTTTTCAGAAATTTCCTGTAAAATAGTTGCTGACATGATTTTTTCTCCTAATCGATCTATAAAATAATTTTATATTTAACTCAAAAAAATAAGTACATTTGTGAAAAAACGAATTTTTGCCAATCAGCGAATTTATCACGAGTCTGCGTGCAGACCGCCGCTCGTTTCTCTGTATTTTTTTGGCGTCATACCGGTTTGTTTTTTGAATACCTTATTGAAGTAGCTTTGATCCACAAATCCGACAAGTTCGGAAATCTCGACGATAGAAAGATCGTTGGAAAGCAGCAAAATTTTGCTTTTTTCAATTCTGACTTCGTTTAAATACCCGTTAAAACTTGTCTGCATCTCATCTTTGAAGATCTTGCTGAGGTATGACGGAGACAAGTAAACATGTGCAGCAACGTCGGCAAGCGTAATTTTATGCATATAATTGTTGCGAATGAAAGAAACTACCTGTGTGATGATGCCGGCATGCTTTGCTTTTTCAAGTCCGAACGTCTCGGCGGAAAATTTTTTCAGAATATTCATGAGACAGTAGCAGATATCATCAATGGTGTCGAGCGCGAAAAAGTCGGAAATAAACTGCGGACTGAGCTGATAAATACTACCTTCATCCGCACCTCCGTCGAGCGCCGCCCGGGAAATGATGACGGTAAGTTCAAATGCACGCAGCTTAATCGCGTCTATATTGTTTGCGGATGCGAAAAAGATATGCCCCAGAATTTCGTTCAGATAGCGTTTTGCGTCTTTTTCGTCTCCGGATTTGATTGCATGAACAAGCAGTTTTTCCTTGTCGTAAGGATACGGAGAATATTTATCCACACCCAAAATCATGCGGCTTTTAATGCTCTGTACGTAGTCGCCGATCTGTTGCTGAATCTGCATTTTTTCTTCGTTTTCCCGCATGTCGCTCCGATTTTCGCTTTGAGAGAGCGCGAGGACATGAAGCATATCCGAAAGGGCGCTGACTTTTTGGGAACAGAAAACGGGTACGCGTTTCTGATATGCGGAAAAAGCGGCGGAATCAATTTTTGTCAAGTTGATTTCGGCACCGATATCAGATGGAAAAGTTTCTTCGTTTTCCGAAAGATTCATAGGACCTGCAAGCAAATACCCGCTTTCTTTTTCTGTTGCGTATTTTGCGATGCAGAAAACAAATCCGGCCGGACAAAAATAGATATATTTTCCGCCGAATTTTTCAGCGCCGTAAGCGGCACGCCGATGAGACCAAATACATCCCTCGTCTCCGGAGGAAGATTCAATTCCGTTTTTGGCGGGACAGGAAAATAAACAAGAATTTTCCCCAAATAAAGCGGTCAGATTTTCATCCGTCAGCATGTATCCGCAACCGGTCAGCGTGGAAAACGAACGAAGCTGCCGTTCAAATTTTTCGCTTTGTTGCATCGTTACGACCTTTCTAAAACTTTATTATATACAACCGGGAGCGAAAATTATTGTAAAATATTATGATTTTTAGTAATATCAGATTTTATTTCTTTTTCAAGAGAGATAATTTTTACCGGAACACCTTCCTTAATACAGGTTGCAACCGTGTATGCTGTTCCGTGAGAACTGCCATCCCAAAAGGCAAGCACATACTGTGCGTAAGAGATAATTTCATCATTGCGGATGATTGGTGCACGTCTGCCGTATTTTGCGTAATCGGGTTTGAAAATTTTGGTCGGAAGATGATTGTTCTTTGCGTAAATTTCCGCGAGAGTGTCAATCCCGACGGCGCCGCCGCTTACGATTTCTGTTGCATTTGCCGGAATATACCGGCATAGCAATTCATATGCTTCCTTTTTGAGTTTATCGTATTCAATGCTTCTGGAGCCGACGATTGCGACGCGCATGCTTTCTCCTTTCCGCTCAGATCGGCGTTGTCATTGTTATTTTTAACAAATTCTATTTTTGGGAATGCTCTGAGAAAGATAATGGAACAACTTACATTATATCAAAGAATCAATGTATTTTCAATAGAAAAACAAAATATCTGGGTAGATGCAAAAAAATTGTTACACATAAAAAACCGAAGATTAAGCAAATTAAAAACAGCACGGACAAAAAGCCGTGCGGAAAATCTGCGGCTTGGCGGCACCGTGGATTTTAAAAAAAGTAACAGTCGTCGAAAGGCGAAAAACATGAGAAACAAAGTGAAAGCGATTTTGAGCGCGGTACTTGCCGTTGTGCTGACAGCGGGCTTTTCTTTCGGAGCTTTGGCGGCGGACGAAGCAGACGGAGAAGAGACTGCCGTGCCGGTGGCAAAAAACTTCGCGCAGACAAAACTGATTGCGGCGGGTGTTCCATTCGGAGTAAAGTTTCACACAGATGGCGTCGTAGTTGTTGGAATCTGCGGAAATTGCGGACCTGCGGCTGACGCAGGAATCAAAAAAGGCGATGTTATCACAGCGGTTGACGGAAAAAAAGTCGGTTCTGTGGGTGAATTTGCTGAGATCATCAGAAATTCGAACGGCGCTGAAGTGAAGCTTGAATATCGAAGCGGAGGTCTGGAGCGTACAGCAACGGTCCAGCCGATTCCGGATGAATTCGGCGAATATAAGCTTGGCGTTTGGATCAAAGACAGCGCAGCAGGCATCGGAACCGTAACTTTTATCGATCCGGAAACCAAAGTGTTCGCTGGATTGGGACATGGAATTTGTGATGCGGAAAGCGGTGCTCTGGTACCGTTCGCATACGGAAGCGCCGAGGAGGTTGCCCTTTCGGGAATTACTCCCGGGCGTGCGGGTGTACCCGGTGAACTTCGAGGTTCCTTTACCGGCTATAAGCAGGGTAAGCTTTTGAAAAATACGGAATCCGGTATATACGGCGTGTTAAGCGAATTGCCGGAGGGACTTTCGGAAGAACTTTATCCAGTTGGACGATCTTCCGAAGTAAAAGAAGGCAAGGCTTATATTTTTACAACGGTTGACGGCGACGGACGTCAAAAATATGAAATTGAAATTTCAAAAATTGATAAAAGCGGAAACGGCAGAAACTTTTCCGTACGTGTAACAGATAAAGCGCTTCTTGAAAAAACAGGCGGAATTGTTCAGGGCATGAGCGGCAGTCCGATTATTCAAAACGGAAAGATTATCGGTGCCGTTACGCATGTGCTGGTGTCAAATCCAACAGAGGGTTATGGAATTTTCATTGAAAACATGCTCTCTGAGCTTACCGAAGCAAACGTGACGGAATCCTGCCTTGCTGCGTAAATTCAAGGTGACTTTGTGAAAAAAAGGGCATTACGACCGCGCCGGAGCTTATCCGGTTAGGATGGTGTGGTAAAAAAATCGGTGCGGTGTCGAAAAAGTTTTCGCAAATAATCCCATAAAGTGTCATTTGTCAAAAGGATCTTACAGAGAGCGTGCCAATTTGCTGCGATGAGACGAAAAGTTGTCTTACGCGACAGTGCGGAATCGACGCTCTCTTTTTATGTTTTCGTGTATGCTTGTACATGGGGTGGAAAAGATTTTCCAGAAGTTTCAAAACGAAAGGATGATAACGCTTTGACAGATGAAAGAATCAAAGAATTGGAACCGACATCCGGAAGAGAACGGCGCGTAGCCGTCTGTCCGACAAATACGGCGGCGGGATTCCGAAAGGCGGCGGGTGCCGTCGGAACGATGATTATAGGCTTTTTCTTCGGTGGAACGGAATTTCCGCTTGGCGCTTATCCGCTTGGGAGCGCGCTGGTTGCTGCAGTGCCGAAATATTCGGTATTTGCTTTAATCGGTGTCCTTCTGCGATGCGCATATGCGTATGCGGCGGGAGAGGATCTTTTGCTGTTCGGGCTCAGCGCCGCGGCACTTTGTGCATGCCGGATTTTACTGTGCGTTGCGGTATACGGACGAAAAACGATACGAAAAACAGGACGGCTCCCCGATTCCGTATCTGCCCGTGTTTTACTTTGTGCCATTTTTACGCTTGGATTTTCTTTAATTGGCGCTATCCAGGCAGGATCTGAACTTTATGACATTGCCTCTCTTGCGCTGAACACGGTGTGTGCCGCATCGTTTGCTTTTTTACTTTCTTTTTTCTTTGAGCCGGAATACCGCTTTACGCCGGCGTTTGAAGCGGGACTGGGGGCGGCGGCTTTCTGCTTATCATTGTCTCTGGTCAATCTTTACATTGGAACTTTTTCGATCGGACTTGTTGTTTCTTATATGATAACACTTTATGTCGGATGGCTTGGACAGCCGACCCGCAGTTCTGCGGTAGGACTGCTCTGCGGTCTTGCCTGCGGCGGGATCTATGCCCCTATTTTTGCGCTTTCGGGCCTTATCGCCGGGATTTTTTTCGAGGTGAACAGTTTACTTGCGGCTGCGGGTTCTATTGCCGTTATGATCTGTGGCGCGTTGTATTTCAGCGGCACAGAGGCGATTTCCGCATTTTTGCCGGAAATTATTACAGCGGCTGTTCTCATCGCCGTACCGGCGATGCTTCGGATCCTTCCGTCTTTTTCTATGAAAGCGGTACCCGCCGAGGCTTCGGATTGCAGGGAACTCATTGCGCGCCGCAGAGAAGAGGAGCGCGAACGGCGAATGGAAAGCATTGCCGGCTCTATGAATGCCCTTTCTTCGATTATGCACAGCCTTTCCGAAAAATTTCGTCGTCCTAGACCTGAAAAACTCAGCGAAAAATGCATGCAGATTTGGCGGCGACACTGCGAAATGTGTCCAAATGAATGTACTTGCCGCGGCTTAGAAGAAATGGAATCAGACAAAGCCTCGGACAAGCTGGCCTCGCGTCTGATGGCTTCCGGAAAAATCGACCGGGAAAAACTTTATGAAATAACGAAAGTAAAATGTCCGATGCTTGATGCCATCGCGAAAGAGATCAGTGTCTGTTCCGCAAAAATGCTGGAGGAGGCAATTCGGGAGGATAAAACTCAGATTTTCGCTTTCGATTATGAGGCGATGGCACAAATGTTTGCGGACGCCGCCTCCGAAGGCACAATCCAGTTCAATGTCGACAAGGTTTTGTCTGACCGGCTACGCCGCAGATTCTTGCGCTCGGGACTGCGCGCAGAGAATCTTGTCGTATGCGGCGACCGTAAGAAATATGTGATTGCTACGGGGCCGGATATTGCTCGTACAGAGCTTCGTCCGGCGGCGATTCGAGAAATTTGTGAAGCGATCTGCGGCGTCAAATTCAGTATGCCGGAATTTATGCTGGAAAACGGAAGAAGCGCCCTGACACTGGAAAGTACGCCATGCTATACAGTGGAGTATTCCGGGAAGCAAGTCTCCAAAAAAGGAGAGAATGTCTGCGGGGACAGCGTTTCGGTTGTAAAGAGCTATGACGATTATTTCTATTGCTTCATCTGTGACGGAATGGGAAGCGGCGAAGATGCTGCGCTGACCTCGCGGATGTGTCGTGTTTTTCTCGAAAAGATGCTTGCCTGCGGCAACAAAAAATCCACGACGTTGGAAATGCTGAATAACCTGGTTTGTTCGAAGAGTACGGAGTGCTTTGCGACGGTGGATCTTTTAGAGGTGGATCTTATGCAGGGAATTGCCTCTTTCATCAAAAGCGGCGCCGTCCCGTCTTATGTCATTCGCGAAAAACACCTTTATAAAATTGCGTCGGGCACCTTCCCGATCGGAATTGTCCCTCAGGTCTCGGCAGAGGTAACGGAATTTGAGCTTGAGGACGGCGATGTTATTTTGCTTTGCTCAGATGGTGTGGCATCCGACATCGAGGCGTGTGAGACCGGAGATCCCGCGTGGTTTGTGGAATTTATTTCGACGGAATGGACAGATAATCTCGGTGTGATGGCGGAAAAAATTATCCATGCCGCACAGGGTGCGGCAGCGCGTGCCGACGATATGACGGTAGAACTTGTCCGTGTGAGGAAAATTTCGGAGACCTCCGAGGATGCGGCGTGAGAATTCCCGAGAATTTCAAAATAAAACAGAGATTTTTACAAGATTTTTGATTTAAGCGGGAGGATTTTCAGAAAAAATCAGAAATTTCAAAGTTTTTTTAGAAATTTTTCAAAAAAACTTGCAATTTGCTCTATTATCTGCTATAATGCCCTTGTGAATTTAGGATCGATCAAAAAAAGTCCTTTTCAAAATATGATTTTGATATCGTTCACGGCACTTTTTAATGCACGGAAAAAATCTTTTTTTCGTGCATTTTTTTAGGCTTGACGGGAATTTCCGTCCGGTGCGCAGGCAGCTTCCCTGGAAGCGGGGTGGCGCACGAAATTCTTAAAAAAAGTGAGCTTAGCAGAAATGGATCAAAACACGAAAATCATTGAGCTTCGGAATATTTCGAAAAGCTTTAACGGCGAACAGGTCCTTAAGGGAATCGATCTCGATATCCATGATAAGGAATTTATCACGCTACTAGGACCGTCCGGCTGCGGAAAAACGACAACGCTGCGTATCATCGGCGGTTTTGTCACACCGGACGCGGGAGATGTTTGTTTCCTCGGAAAGAGAATCAACGATCTTCCTCCTTATAAGCGGCAGGTCAATACGGTCTTTCAGAAATATGCACTGTTTCCGCATCTTGACGTATTTGAAAATGTTGCGTTCGGGCTGCGGCTTGTCAAAACACCGGAAAAAGAAATCATTTCCCGCGTGCGGGAAATGTTGGCGCTTGTCAATCTTTCCGGATTTGAGGCGCGCAGCGTCGATCTTCTTTCCGGCGGTCAACAGCAGCGTGTTGCGATTGCGCGCGCGCTTGCGGGCAATCCCAAGGTGCTTCTTCTTGACGAACCGCTCGGCGCGCTTGATTTGAAGCTTCGCAAGGAGATGCAGTTTGAGCTGAAGAAAATCCAGCAGCGGCTGGGGATTACTTTTGTTTATGTTACGCACGATCAAGAGGAAGCTCTTACCATGAGTGACACTGTTGTTGTCATGAACGGAGGCGTCATCCAGCAGATCGGCACTCCTCAGGATATTTACAATGAACCGATCAACGCTTTTACAGCAAGCTTTATTGGGGAAAGCAACATCGTCCCCGGTATTATGCATGCGGATTACCTCGTTGAATTCGAAGGAAGACCTTACGAATGCGTCGATGCAGGCTTTGAGAAGGATGAGCCTGTAGATGTTGTTGTTCGTCCGGAGGATATTGAAATTACACAGCCGACGGAGGATTTCCTTTGCGGAACGGTTACGGCGGTTACGTTCAAAGGCGTTCATTATGAAATGCTTGTGGAATGTCTTGGGAAAGTATGGCGTGTCCATTCGACGGATTTTTCTCCTGTCGGGTCACAAATCGGGCTAAGAATCACGCCTGAGGATATTCATATCATGCACAAATCGGAAACGGTTCCGCAGGGAGAAACCTCCATGTCCGGAGGTGAGGAAATTGATTAAGCTCAACGCAAAGTGGACGTCTTATCCTTATATTGTCTGGATGCTTCTTTTTACCATTCTTCCGATGCTGCTTGTGATTTATTTTGCTTTTACGGATAAATCGGGCGCGTTTACGTTTCAAAATATCGAGCAGGCGGTCGGATATCTGCCTACGCTGATCAAAAGCATCTATCTTGCGGCCATTGCAACGGTGATTTGTCTTGTATTTGCCTATCCGTTTGCTTATGCGATGTCGAGACTTTCTTTTTCCCGTCAGAAAATGATGACGATGCTTGTGATGCTTCCCATGTGGATGAATTTTTTGCTTCGTACCTATGCATGGCAGGCGCTGCTTGAAGATAAAGGAATTATTAACTCTTTTTTGAATGCCATCGGATTGTCATCGCTCAAGTTAATCAATACGCAAGGCGCCGTTGTGCTGGGTATGGTTTATAATTATATTCCGTTTATGATTCTTCCGCTTTATTCTGTGATGACCAAAATTGACAAAAGCCTTGTGGAGGCTGCGGGAGATCTCGGCGCCGGCTTTTTTGCTACGTTCCGCCGGGTCGTTCTTCCGCTGAGCATGCCGGGAATCATTTCCGGTACGACAATGGTTTTTGTTCCGGCCGTCAGTACGTTTGTTATCAGCGGCATGCTCGGAGGATCCGGCAACTATCTGATCGGAGATCTGATTGAGACGCAGTTCCTCGGTAATTCCTATGATCTCAACTGCGGATCGGCAACCTCGCTTCTTTTGATGGTTGTCGTACTGATCACCATGGCGATTTTCAACCGGCTTGACAGCGAGGATGCAGAGGAGGCGCTCGTATGACCAAAAAAGGAAAAACATTGTCCGGCATTTATATCGCATTAATGCTGCTGTTCTTATATCTGCCGATTTTTGTCCTGATTGCTTTTTCGTTCAACGCTTCCAAAGGATATTCATGGAGCGGTTTTTCGCTGAAATGGTATGAGGATCTCTTTTCCAATGAGTTGATTTTGAGTTCTCTTGTCAATACGCTGATTGTAGCGGCTGCGGCATCCGTCATTTCTACGATTCTCGGAACCGGGGCGGCGCTCGGGGTTTTCTCTATGAAAAACAAGAAAGTGAAGAGCGCCATCAAAAATGTGACGTATTTGCCGATGTTAAGCCCTGAGATTGTGATGGGTGTCTCTCTGATGTTACTGTTCTCCCTTGCCCATATGTCAGGAGGCTTTCTGTCGTTGATTATCGCGCATGTGTCTTTTTGTGTGCCGACGGTGTTTCTTTCGGTTCTGCCGAAACTTCGCCAGATCAACAAAAACATGTATGAAGCGGCTCTTGATCTTGGCTGCAATCCGTCGCGAGCGTTTTTCAAGGTGATTGTACCGGAAATCATGCCCGGAATTCTTACAGGTTTTCTGATGGCATTTACGTATTCGCTTGACGATTTTGTTGTTAGTTATTTTACTGCCGGAAATGTGCAGACGCTTTCGATTACGATTTATTCCATGGTGAAAAAACGCGTCAGTCCGGAGATCAATGCACTTTCGACGATTATGTTTGTCATCGTGCTTGTTGTTCTGCTCGCCGTGAATGTACGGTCGATTAAAGCGGAACGCGCAAGAGAAAAGAAAATGATGAGGCTTTGATTTCAAAGTCCGCATTTCATAATATTTTATATCATGAAAGGAATTTCAATCAGAAAATGAAAAAAATCTTTGCCATTCTTCTTTGTGCGATGTTAATCGTTTCATCCGCTGTCGTTTCCGTTTTTGCGGAAGAGCTGCCTGTCGATACGACAGACGAAGCGGATCCGTATGCTTTCGACGAGGAATATTACTCCAAGTTCAAGGGACAGAATGTCAAACTCTACGTGTATAACTGGGGCGAGTACATTGCCGACGGCTCGGACGGTTCAGAAGATGTCATCAAAATGTTTGAGGACTTGACGGGAATCGATGTGGAATATACCACGTTTGATACCAATGAGGGACTGTTTTCTAAACTTCAGAGCGGAAGTGCTTATTATGATGTTATCATTCCGTCCGATTATATGATTTCCCGGATGATTGAAAAAGACATGCTGGAAAAGCTTGATTTTGCAAACATTCCGAACTTTGAAAAATATGTAAGCGCTACCTTTAAGAGTGATGTCGAATACGATCCGACCATGGAATACAGTGTTCCGTATACATGGGGAACGGTTGGTATTATTTACAATACAAAATATGTGACAAAGACAGTCGATAGCTGGGACATCCTTTGGGATGAGGACTATAAGGGAAAAATTCTGATGTTCGATAATTCCCGTGACGCATTTGCGATTGCACTTGAAAAGCTGGGCTATTCTGTCAACACTGAGAACGAGGACGAGATCAACGAAGCAGCCGAGCTTCTCAAAGAGCAGAAACCTCTTGTTCAGGCGTATGTCATGGACCAGATTTTTGATAAGATGGAAGAAGAGAATGCATGGGTTGCTCCGTATTATGCAGGAGACTTCATTACTATGCATGAAGAAAACGAAAATCTTGCATTTGCTTTCCCGAAGGAAGGCTCCAATTTCTTTGTCGACGCAATGTGTATTCCAAAAGGCAGCAAAAACAAAGAAGCGGCAGAAATGTTTATCAATTTTATGTGCGAGCCGAAAATTTCCGCCGAGAACTGCGGTGCGACCGGTTATTCCACACCGATCGATGCAGCAAAGGAATTAATTGACCCGGATCTCGCCGCAAATGAATATGCATATCCAAGTGAGGAAATACTCTCAAAAACAGAAAAATTCATCAATCTTTCCGATGAAACAAACAAACTTCTGGATGATCTGTGGATTACCATCAGCGTAGGAGGACTTTCCACCGGATTTTGGATTGCTGTTGCAGCGGTTGTGATTGCGGTCATTGCCATTTGTATTGTTGCCATGAATAAAAAGAAGAAAAGAGAAAGTTTGAGAAATTCATCAGAAAATTGACAGAGAATTTTCCGGAAAGCGAGGCGTGAGAATATGAACCGGCAAAAAGCGAAGAAAATCGTGATAGGCTTGATTCTGCTTGCCCTTGGAATTGCATGGCTTGGCAGTGCGGTAAATCTCTGGGATTTTAACGTATTTTTCCCCGGTTGGTGGGCCGTGCTTCTGATGGTTTGCTTTTTGGTATCCGTTGTCGGGGACGGACCGAATGTCGTGAATGTCTTTGGCATGCTGATTTTCGGTGCCGTCGTTCTGAAAAGCAATGGAATCATTCCGGATTCTGTTAATCTATGGCTGATCGCTTTTGCGCTTGCCGTTATCGTTTTAGGCGGTAAGTTATTGATAAACGCAATCTACGGGAATAAGAAAGTTTCCTCTTTTTCTCAAACGACAGGCGGCGCAGCGTCTGCGCAGGGTAATTTTGTAAGCTATGCTTTTACAGGAGAAACACTGCGTTTTTCAGGACAAACGATTCACAGCTGCGGGTACAGCGTTTCTTTCGGGTCGCTGACGCTTGATTTCTCCGGTGCGGTATTTGCAGGAGATGCGTTCCTTTCTATAAACGCCGATTTCGGTGAAGTGAAAGTGATTCTTCCTCCCGGTATCAAAGCAGAATCTGTGAACAGCGCTTCCTTCGCTTCCATTCGAAACACTTCAGAGGGGAATGTTTCCGTGAAATGTAAGCTTGACTGTGCGTTCGGAACCATTGTTGTAAAAAACGGCTGAGGATTTCAAAAACAAAATTGAAAGAAATACAGCGCCGCGCGTTCCGCGCGGCACTGTATTTCTGTATGTGAGTTTTTCTCTTTAAAAAAGATTTTTGCAAATTATTAAATTTTAGTTAAAAACACCGGAAATTTCTGTTGGAAAGTAAATTTGACTTGACGAAAACGATATTGACGTGTATCATATATTATGATACATAAAACTATGCACAGCGGTTGTTTTGAAGTTGCGGAAAACGGACGGAAAGGAGAGAGAAAGCGTGAAAATTGATTGGAATAAAAAATATTCCACAATTGCGTGGTATGCGGTTATTGTCATTTTCTGCGTGGTTTTCTGCATCTTTCTTATCCTTGATTTTGATCGTTTCTGTGATTATGCGGCAAAAATCCTTACGGTATTTAATCCGATTTTTTACGGGATTTTGATTTCTTATCTGCTATCTCCGCTTGTCGGAGTGTTCGAAAAGCGGGTATGGAAAGCGCTTGATCGGAAAGGACGGTATCGTTTAAACCGAGTTTTTTCCGTTTTATGTTCGCTTCTTGTTGTTCTTATCGTTGCTTTGTTGTTTCTTTGGCGAATCGCTCCTCAGGTATTTCTAGGATATGCGGATTTGCAAAACATGTCCGGACTTTATCTTGAAACGGTTAAAGAATGGCTGCTTGGCCTTTCCGAGGGAAGCGGTGCTCTTGCCGGATATGTGGATAAAATAACGGAATATGCTGTAGAGTTGCTTGATAAAATTTATACGAGCATCAATAGTATTATTCCGGATGCGGCAAGTGTTGCTGGAGCCGTAGTTGGTGTTCTGATGGATTTCTTTATCGGCGTGATTTTGGCGGTTTATTTTCTTCTTGTCAAAGAACGGCTAATCGCACAGATAAAGAAAGCTGGACGTGCACTTCTCAGCGGGAAGCGATATTCCGCAATGGCAAAGGGAATCAACCTTGCCGATAAAAACTTCGGAGGATTTATAAAAGGACAGCTTGCTGATGCTCTGGTTATGGGAGCATTATGCTTAATCTGTACGTTTATTATCGGAATTCCATATTATCCGCTTGTAAGCACACTGGTGGGAATTGCCTGCATTGTGCCTGTTTTCGGATCTTTAATCGGAACGGTTGCCGGCTCTTTGATTATTCTTCTTGCCGATCCGATTCAGGTAATTTGGTTTGTTTTGTTTATGATCGTTCTTCATCAGGTCAATAAACGGATGATCAGACCGAAGATTATTCGGTCGGGCGTTGAAGCATCTTCTGTGTTTATGTTTACTGCTATCATCGTTATGACAGGACTTCTTGGATTTTGGGGACTTATTATCGGTGTACCGGTTTTTGCAATTCTTTATACGATTATGCATTCTGCTGTGGATCGCCGGCTGGCGAAAAAGGGACTTCCAACAGATACCTATGAATATTATTCGACAGATGCGGGACGTGAACTCTATAAGGAGAATAAAGCTCGCCGTGAGCAGCACACTGAAGAACAAGAACAACTGTCAACCGAAAAAATGGTCGACAGAGGGAGACAGCAAGTGTTTACGGAGGAGCTTCCGTGTATTACAGAAGAAGAAATTGCTGCTTATGAAAAAAACAAGACGATTCGGGCAGAAGAAGATGAAAAAGATTCCTCTGATAACGTAAATAAGGATGAAACCCCCATGGATATAAAGAATCCTATTCAAAAATAAAAATACCGCCTTTTTTGGCGGATCTGTCTTTGTAGCTCAGCTGGATAGAGCATTCGCCTCCTAAGCGAAAGGTCGGCGGTTCAAATCCGCCCAGGGACGCCAGCATGGCGCTGAACCCATATTAATATAGGGTTCAGCGTTTTGTTATATTCTGAAGCAACTGGAAATATTGCTTATTAAGCAGTAAAAGACGGAAACGATTGAACATATCGCGGCTCACTTTGGTGAACCGCGATATGTTTTATGGATAGAAAAACCTCCGTTTTACGCTTCGCTCTATCTATTTCAATTGATAAAACGAGATTAAAGAAAGCTTTGTACGAGTTGTACAACTGCATGGAACAGCATGCAGCTTACTATTCCGAAAGCAGTTGGAAGGATACAGGAGAGTAGGGTATAAAACCAGCTTCCCGTTTCTTTTTTTATGGTAATTAGTGTTGTGGAACAAGGCCAATGCATAACGGAAAAAAGAATAAAAGACACCGCTGTTGTTAAGGTCCATCCGTTTTCAACAAGTGTTTTGTGAAGAAGATCAAGATTCCCTATTTCAGAAAGGGTGCCGCTTGACATATAAATCATGACACAAAGAGGGAGGACAATTTCATTTGCCGGAATTCCCAGAATAAAGGCAAGCAGAATGACACCGTCAAGCCCCATAAGTTTTCCTAAAGGATCGAGAAAATCGCTGATCCATGTAGTCACGGCGATGCCGTTAATTTCCCAGTTAGATAGCAGGAAAATGAGGACTCCGGCAGGCGCCGCCACAGCTACCGCGCGACCTAGTACGAAAATGGTCCTGTCCAGTACGGAACGCACAATGATTTTTCCAATCTGCGGTTTTCTGTAAGGAGGCAGCTCGAGAATAAAAGAAGAACGTTCTCCCCGCAATATGGTGGAGGATAATCCTTTGGATGCGATCAGTGTAACGGTTACGCCGAGCACGATGACGGCTGCGAGCACAAGAGAGATAAGAAGAGAAGATATTCCTGTGATGCCTGTGAAAAAAATGGTGGCTATCGTAATAATGGCAGGAAATCGCCCGTTGCAAGGCATAAAATTATTGGTCAAGATAGCAATCAGTCTTTCTCGTCTTGAGTCTATGATACGTGTACCGACAACACCTGCGGCATTACAGCCAAGTCCCATACACATGGAAAGCGCTTGTTTGCCGCATGCGTTGCATTTTGAAAACATTCCGTCGAGATTGAATGCGACTCGCGGCAGATATCCGACATCTTCTAAAAAGGTAAAAAGCGGAAAGAAAATTGCCATTGGGGGTAGCATAACGGAGATAATCCATGCAAGCACGCGGTAAAGTCCGTAGGTTAGCATGTCTGAAAGAAAAGTACCAAGTCCCATGTTTAAAAGCAGATTATGAAGGTGTGGTTCGATTGCACCAAACCCGGCGGAAAGAAAGTCTGATGGATAATTGGCGCCGACAATGGTCAGCCAGAAGATAATGGCAAGAAGCAGGATCATCATCGGGATCCCCATACGTCTGCTTGTAAGAATCCGGTCGGCACGGCCAAAACTTTCTGTTTTACCGGACGATATTACCGTTTTTGCAGCTGTTTGTTCTGACGTATGAATCAGGGTTGCAGCAATTTCCTCGACGAATTTTTCTTCTGTCACACCGTTTTGAGACAAAAAACGGCGTGCGGCAGAGGCAGCCTTCTGATTTTCTTCTGTGAGAAGGGCCCCTTCAAGAAACGTGTCACACTTGTTTAGAAAATCTTCATTGTTTTCAATCATACGCAGTGCTGCGAAACGGGGAGACAGCTTTCCCATACATGCTTTTTCCATATATGGCATAAGCATTTGCACTGCGGTTTCAATCGGGTCGCTGTATGTAACAAGTGCTGGCACACAATGCTTTGTTTCCTCGAGTCTTCCGATAAGCTCTTTGACTCCTTGACCGTGGCCGGCGCTTGTACCTGCTACAGGAACGCCAAGCAGCTCTTCCAATTTTTCTAGACAAAGAGATGTTCCGTTGCGTTTTGCTTCATCCATGAGATTGACACAGACCAGTACATGGGGTGTAATTTCTAAAATCTGATAAACAAGCCCGAGATTTCGGCAAAGCCGTGTGGCATCACAGACGACGATAACGGCGTCCGCATCACCAAAACACAGAAAATCCCGTGCAATTTCTTCTTCTGCTGAATGTGCCGAGAGGGAATAGCTTCCCGGCAAATCCACAATTTGATAGGTTGCGTCATTTTTTTTGTAATATCCGACCGCCGTTGCGACCGTTTTTCCTGTCCAATTGCCCGTATGCTGGCGAAGTCCTGTAAGAATATTAAAAACGGTGCTCTTGCCGACATTGGGATTGCCGGCAAGAGCAACAAGTGTTTCTCCGTTCTTTTTCTTTCTGATTTCATCGCTTCGCGAGGCGTTTTTGCCGACTGCTTTTCCTGTGAGTCCCATTGCAAAATCCCCTTATTGTTTCCTCATTTTCGATGCGGTTACTCGGATATGCGCGGCATCCTTTTTTCTGATAGCGATGACCGCCCCGCAAATCAGGTAAGCACATGGATCACCGAATGGACCTGTGCCGAGCTTCTTAATATCGGAGCCAACGATACAGCCGATATCCATAAATCGGCGCCGCATTTCGATATCGGCTGTGATGTCCGAGACGGTTCCGGTTTCTCCGGAGCACAGCTCGGAGAGTGTTTTTTCTTTGATTTCCATATTCGTTCCTTTCCTCGGATATCCGACTTTTAGACTCCGTTATGAGTATATGCGAGCAAACGGGGACTTGACAAAGAAGAAAGCGGGTATGGAGAGCATCTGCATGAAAAAACAGGGATTTTTCTCAAAGAGAAAAATCCCTGTTTTATAAAGAAAGGGCATATCTGTTCAAAAATAGGATGTGTATTTTGATAGAATAGGCGCTTTTAAGAAAAATCTTACATGTTTTCCGTGAAGTATTCGTCAATCGCCGCACGGAGCATCGTTAAAGCATTTGCGACGGAAGAGCTTTTCATTTGCGCGCCTGCGGAATCAAAATGACCGCCGCCTCCCATTTTTTCGAGAATCAACTGCACATTGATTTTTCCTTGGGAACGGGCTGAGATGTGGACGGTATCCCCGATTTTGCAAAGCGCGAATGCGGCGAGCACACCTTCCACTCCGAGTAGACGGTCTGCGGCACGAGCTGCGTTTACTCGTCCGACAGAAGTATTTTCTTCGCTGTCGTTGAGCGCAATGGCAATAACGGATTTATAAATGACAACATTGCTTTCAAATTTTGCTTCGGAGAGGAAATCCTCAATATTCATTTTGAAAAGCGCCTGTGCATCAATGGGACTTGCTCCCTCGCTGCGCAGATAGAGAGCCGATGAAAAAGTACGTACACCTGTATTGTGTGTAAAACGCTTGGTATCAAGTAAAATTCCGGCAAGCAGAAGATCCGCTTCTACTTTCGGAAGGGTTCCTTGCGGTAGAATCTGTTCCAAAAATTCGCTCATTAGTTCTGATGCAGAGCTTGCAGATGGTTCGATATATGCGATTTTCGGCGGTGTTTTGAATTCTGCCGTTTTGCGATGATGATCGATAATGACGAGGTTTTGAACGGTGTTGACAACATCCGGCGCCTCGCAGAAGTCAATATTGTTCACGTCAACAACAACCGCAAGAGTTCCGCTGTGGATCATATCCTGTGCTTCGATTTTATCGATGAAAAGATTTTGGTATTCGGGATTCCCCTCAAGTTTTTTAAAGCATCCGGTAAGGTTTTTATCATTTTTATCGGACACAACAAGAGCTTGTACTCCACAGAATTTCGCGAGCCGAACGACCGCAATGCAAGAGGCGAAAGCATCAAAATCAGCAAATTTATGGCCCATTACAATGACATTGTCGGCAGCAGAAATCAGCATAATCAGTTCATTAGCAATCACACGGGCGCGGACTTTGGTACGCTTCTGAACGGTTTTGGTTTTGCCGCCGTAAAATTCTACGCCGTCTGCTGTTTTGATTACAACCTGATCTCCTCCTCTTTGGAGTGCCATGTCAAGTGCTGCCTGCGTGGCGCGTTCCTTTTCATACAGACTGCCGGAAATTGTTGCAATTCCCATGGAAATCGTCACGGGCATGGTTGTGTCACCGACATGGATTTCCCGGATTTCATCGAGCATGGAGAAACGTTCTTTTTCGAACTCTTCAAGATGCTTTGCGGCGAACATGCACATGAATTTATTATGTCCGTAGTCACGCAGCACTCCTCCAACCCTTTCCATATGACGGCGTAAAATCGCTTCTACATCGTTGGAAGCAGTTGCGTACAGTTCCTGTACATATTGCATTAGTTCATCTAAGTTGTCAATCATGGCATAGGCAATCAGCGTTTCTTCATCCTCGAGCTGTGCATAGAGCTTTTTGATTTCTGTGACATTATCAAAAATGGTGATATAGAAAATTTTGCTTTTCGATATCACGCGATATCCTTTTGCAAGAAAAACTTCGGTATGTTCATCCGCGATATCGCTTGCGGAAAGAAACGAAATTTCCGCACCCTGATCGTCGCTTTTGATGATACGCTCGATTGTGGCGTTGCAGATATTATCGATGTATTTCCCATATAAAACGCCGCGAGTCTTAAATTTTGAGGAAAGTGCTGTGTTATACCAAACGATTTTGCCTTTTTCATCGCATATGAGTACGGGAAGATACAGCTTTTGAATAAAATCAAGGGAAATGGTCCCGAAAATGGAGCCTTTTATTTCCGTGAAATCTCCTGCAAACATTTTATGGTTTAAAAAGCTGATGATGGCAGCGAGAATCAATGCCCCGCCGTAGCATCCAAGTACACATAATACAATGGTTGTGGGCTCATAATCAGTGTAAACAATCAGTATGGCACTTAATGCTAGCGCGATTACGCCGAGTGAGGCACAAACGATTGCACCGACCGGTATAGGGTGATTTCGTAGGTTGTTATTTTTTTCCGGCATGGCTTTTCCTCCTTCCGGTGTAGACTTGGTAATGCCAAACGGCAGAAAAGATGTTCTGCTGTTTGGATATAAATAAAATGAGTTTTATTTTTTCTTCTTCCGCATTTCTGATTCTGCCATTCGCAGTGAGAAAACATCTTTTGCCCCTAAAATCGACAGAAGGATGATGGCAAGCTGCAAAGCTGTGCTTGTCATAAACAATGCGAAGAATACAAAAAGCACAAGGATAACGATTGTTCTTTTTCTGAGCATAGGGTGACGGAGTCTGACAGAAAGACCTCTGACGCCGCAGGCGATCATAGAAGGAGACAAAACAAGCAGCAAATTGACGACAAGGATGGCAAATACCGTTGACGGGAAGAACAGTGCAATCATATAGAAAAAGATTGCCGCAAGAAAAACAATGCAGGTGATCTGCGTCGGATACAGAACCCATCTGACTTCCGGGAGCAAGGCATCATAGCTTGCTGATTTTACGGTAAGAACAAAGAAGCAGACGGCGAGATAAGCGAAAATCTGTAGCCCGATAAGAAGAAGTCCGGGGAGAGTCAACTGTAGCGTATCTACCAACGCTTTTGCCTCCGTGATATAGTATTCACGAAGCGCATCTTTACTGATGCCGAGATTTTCATAGGATTGAATCGTACTCTGTGATAAAGAATCTATATAGTCATTTGCCCACGCGGCGGCTTTTTCTCTGGTTTCATCAAAAAATTGATTGATGTCTTTTAAAATGTCGGAGAATGCCAGAGAGTGTCCTTCCAGCGCATAGAAAACGGCGGCAATAATGAGAAAACAGACAAGAAGAACAATGGTAATTGTAACAACGGCAGCAGATTTTGTTGTTTTCTTTTTGATAAGGCGTGAGATTACCAGTGCACAAATAATAGATACAGCGCCGACAGCCGGAACCCAAAGACGCATCCCTCCCGCAAAATACAGAAGAATAAGAGGGACAAGGCTGTCGAGAACAGAAATGTAGGTTTCGCAGGTCAAAAGAATAACGGAAAGAATTCCGGCGCCTGCCATAAGTGCAGTCATTCCGATAAGTCGCGTGCCCCATACAAGATCTACGGCGCCGGCAAGCATAACGACACAAAGCGCCATGGTAAGCCAGAGCGGACGCAGGCTGATCGCAATTTTGTTTTCGTGATTCATATATTTGAGATCCTTTTAACTAACCATTTTTGCCGGAGGATTAGTCTTCCTCCGGATCTTTTTTGACTGTCATGTGCTCTATTACTCTTTTGTTGAACTCCTCTGCAGTGTTGTAACCCATTTTTCGCTGACGATTGTTCATTGCCGCGATTTCAAGAATAATGGCAAGATTTCGTCCGGGACGCACGGGAATGGTTGTGGTAACGATCTGAATTCCGAGAATGTCTGTGGTTTCGGTTTCCAAACCCATTCGATCATAGATTTTATCCTGATTCCAAGGTTCGAGTTTGATGATCATATCGATTTTTTCACTGTCTTTTACAGCACCCATTCCGAAAATCCGGCGCACATCGACAATTCCAATCCCTCTTAATTCAACAAAATGACGAATAATTTCAGGCGCGGTCCCTACAAGCGTTTTCGCAGAAACACGCTTGATTTCCACGGCGTCATCCGCGATTAGCCGGTGTCCTCTCTTGACAAGCTCAATTGCGGTTTCGCTTTTTCCGACTCCGCTTTCCCCGAGAATGAGAATTCCTTCTCCATATACCTCAACAAGAACACCATGTCTTGTAATTCTGGGTGCAAGGCTAATATTTAAAGAGGCGATCAGCGCTGCTTGAAAAGCAGATGTTTTTTCCTGTGTTCTGGCAAGTGCGATCCCGTATTTCTTCGCAGCTTCCAAAATTTCGTCAAAGACAGAAAGACCGGTTGTGACGATAATGGCAGGCGGATGATGAACCGCCAGCTGTTCCATTTTATAGAACCGTTCCTTTTTAGAAAGAGATGCCAGATATTGATGCTCGGCATTTCCGATGAGTTGTATTCGGTTATGATCAAAACATTCAAAAAAACCGGCGAGAGCAAGTCCGGGACGGTTGAGATCCGTGCGTGTGATTTTTACGCTTTTTCCTTCCGGCATATAAATGACTTCCAGATGGAATTCATCAATAATCGCCTGAAACGACACGTGATATTCCGCGCCGTACTCATCCTGATAATGGTCCATTGCATACTCCTTCCCAAGACAGCTTCGCTTGTTATCATATACTCAGTTATCATTATAACCGAAAACGGAAATTTTTTCAACAAATATTTTCAACATTTCCAATAAATAATAAATATAACAAAAGGCTTCAGTGCCGAATGACGTGGGAGAGCATCATGGCAGCTATTTTTATCAGAACAATTCTGATTTATCTTCTGTTGATTGGAGCGATGCGTTTTTCCGGAAAAAGACAGATCGGAGAAATTCAGCTTTCTGAGCTTGTCACAACCATCTTGCTTTCCGAGATTGCCTCGTATCCGCTGACAAATGCCAATATTCCGTTTTTATATTCTGTTGTACCGATTGTTGTCATTATCAGTCTTGAGATTATTATGTCTTTTCTCGCGACCAAAAGTGCGGCGATCAAAAGCATTCTTGACGGAAAACCAAGTATCATCATTCGAAAAGGGGTTATCAATCAAGAGGAAATGATGAAAATGAGGCTTAGTATGGATGACCTTTTATGTGAACTGAGATTAAAAAATATTGCGTCTCCCGATGAGGTGGAGTATGCGATTCTTGAACAGAACGGGCAAATTTCCGTTTTTCCCAAGGATAGTGGAAAACAGGTAACGCTTTCCGATTTGAAGCTGACAGGAGATGGTGCTGGTGTATCACATTCCGTTATCATTGACGGGCATATTATGGATTATGCATTGAAAAATACAGGGAAAAGCCAGGAATGGGTTGAAGAACAGCTTCGAAAAAGGCATATCTCCGATATGAAGAATGTGTTTTTGATGACAGTAAACGACAAAGATGACATCAAAATCGTAAAAAAGGAGAGATAAAAGATGAAAACCTTTATCGTTTCTCTTATCCTTGCCAGTCTTGCTTTTGGCTTCGTTGTTTGGAATTCGGTTTGTATCAGTGCCAAGCTTGATGATCTTTTGGAACTTGCGGAAGCACTTCCTGCTGATGCTGACGCTTTTGATGAAAATGATCCTGCCACAAAGGAACAGATGGAAGCTTTATGGCAGCTTTGGGATAAAAACTTTAATCGAATTGCCTTTACGTCCGGATATGAAAATATCGATCGGGCAGATGATGCGGCGGTGACGATGTATGTCAGCTTTCAGAATGGAAACGCAGATGATTTTACCATTGCAAGGCAAGCTTTCTGTGATGGAATTGAACGGCTGAAAACATTGGAAAGCTTTACGTTGAACGGGATTTTGTAGATGTAGGATAAAAAAAGGGAGAACGGCTGTGCCGTCTCCCTTTTTTATTTTTGTCTTATTGTTCATCTTCGTCAGTGGAGGCGTTTCTCACAGAAGGAAGATACTGAACATAGTTTTTCAGTTCTGCTTTGGTGAAAATTTGTGCTCCCCAGTAATTGGTGGATACCTTGGAAAGTTCTCCGGAAACGACATAAGCGTTGGCATTGAACAGAATCGGAACCACTACGGCGTCATGAACAAGAAGTTCTTCTGCCTCATGAAGGATTTCTGCTCTTTTTTTCGTATCTGTCTCTGCAAAGGCGGATTCGATCAAAGCATCAAATTCCGGATTATAATAACCAGTCATATGTGTGTTGTTCACATAGTACATGGTTTCTCCGAGACTTTCGTCGAAGTCCGGATCTCCGGAAGTGACAAGCCGAACACCTCCGTTATAAGCTTTTGTAAAGGAGGTGAGATTATAAATCGGATATACGGAGAGCATTTGATAGTCCAGTCCGATCACATCATAATCGCCTGTTTCATAAATTTCTTCATATGTCTCGGAGGATGCGGAATTGACGACAACATTAAAGCCAAGTTCTTCCCATACAGTTTCCGTATATTGCGCGATGGCTTTCTCTTTGCTGATATATCCCATTTGCTGAGACTGATAGCTGTCATTTGTTTCATCTTGTCTGATGACGATATAAATGTCATCATAATCTTCCGGCCAGATGTCATTTTCCTCTAAAAGTTTTTTTGCTCCTTCGATATCGCCCGCGGCGCTTATGATTTCGCCGCCTTCCTTACGGAAAGAGGTTCCTCTCTTGGTGTTGAATACTTTATCATTCAAAAGTCCCGTAGCGGCTTCTGTACCGCATCCGATGATTTCAGCGATATAATTTCTGTCAAGTGCCATGGAAAGCGCCTGTCGTGCGGCAGCGTTTTGGAACAGCTCCGCGTTTTCACCGGAGTTCAAATTGAAATAATAAACAAAGGTAGATGCTTCCTCTTCTGTCTTGACAGACTTTCCGTATGCTGAAACTGTGGAAGCTGTGAGTCCGGAAACATAGAAAAGCTCTTTGTTATTGAACATAGTCAGCACATCCGTACTTGCCGACGAATAAACCACGGATTTATCGAGCGGAACGTCATAACGGATGGTGATGCGGTAAGGCGTCACATATTTGTCGATCGCCTCGGTTTGTACTTCCTGCGACAAATAATAATATTTAGAACGTTCGAGGATGACCTGTTCTGTTGGGTCGCTTGAGAATTTTTTTACACGGAACGGACCGTTTGTGGAAAGGTCGGTTGCACTCTTGGACCAAGTATCCGGATAAGAGGCAACTTTATTTTCGCGAAGCGGAACCAAAGCGGGGCTTGCAGTGTTGTAAAGGAATTCGTCAATATCGGTTCCTTCTTCAAATTCGACGACAAGTTTTGTTGTTGAAATGGAGTATAGGCCGATATCGTCAATGGAGATGAGCCCAAGCTTCGCATCTTTGGCGCCTTTGATACAGTAGAGCATCGATGCGGCAGCAGACTCGAAGGAGGGATCGAGAATCCGTTTCCACGCATAAACGATGTCGTTCGCCTGTACAACGGAACCGTCGCTCCAATAGGTATCCTTGATGGTGATCTCAAGACTTTGTTCGCCGGTTTGAGGATCTTCAATGATTTCCCATTTTTTTGCAAGCGCCTTTTCTATCTTGCCGTTTTCCTTAATTCTTGTCAGTCCTTCGAAAATCAGACTGAGAATTTTTACGGCATTTTCATCCGTGTAGGCGATTGCAGGGTCCAAATCCATGACCTTTGTACCCATGTAAATCTCAAATTCCGCGCCTTTTTGCGCCGGATCGTCTTTTGCTATTTTGGTACATCCGACGGTAAACACCATACACATGGCGAGCGCGAGGATGAAAGCGAGTACTTTTTTCATTCTTGCATGTTCCTCCGAAATTCATTTTCATATAAAGGGACATAAATCCCTCTAGGCTGAGAGAACCTCTCCTGCCGAAACGGCTTAATGAATTTGCTGTTTTGACTGGCGTATCCATTTGTCATTTCGGTTTTTATTAAAACTTATGAAACAAAACTGAATTCATAAAACAGATGATAGATAATATTATACCACCGATATGTCGTATAAATCAAATCTTACTTTTATAAATTAAAAATATTCTGCTTATTCTACAATTTCAGCAAAAAAAATTGTACAAATTGCATAATTTTAATGGCTCAATCGAATTATTGAGCGGCTTTTTCCGCATACTCTTTTAGAAGACGTACATAAATACGGTAATTTTCAAGCGAAACACCGGGGGGCGTTTGATGGTCGCAGGACGGAATGAAACCGCCTTGCTTCATCGCGGGGAGCAGTCTCTCAAATTCTGCCCGCATGGCTTCTTCACCCTTGGGCATGGTCATTTTATCAAACCCACCGATAAATAGGAAGTCAGGGTACATCGTGCGCAATCTGTTTACGTCCACACCCGCCTGCCGTTCGAGCGGAAGTACGCCGTCAATTCCTGCGCGGCGGAACCACGGAATCATCATGGAGATATCGCCGTCACTGTCAATAATCACTTTTGTTCCGTGTTTTTTGATCTCAGGAATGATGCGCTGGTAATAGGGAAGCATGAATTCATTGAACAGCTCCTCAGAAAGCATCGGTCCGTTGTTATAGCTCATATCCTCTGAAATGACCATAAATTCCGGACTGCAAATCGAATAGATGATCGGAAGCTGGCTGAGAATATAGTCGGCAAGATCCGAGCAAATCCGATGATAGAGTTCCGGCTCGTCATAAAAAGAGTAGAGATGATTTTCGATGCCGAGCAGCACGCGCGGGAACCAGAAAAAGCCGTCATAGGAATACCATAGCACGGCGTCTCCACGGTCATGCTCCTCCTGTAAGCTTTTCAGAATTCCGATCTTGTTCTGCCAGTTTTTATGTGTCTCATTCGGGTAAAGGTATTGCTTAAAGTTGTCATAATCCTCTTCCGTGTAAATCAGCGGCGCACCATGCGATGCGGGGCTGGGACAATCCGGCGTTTCGAGCGGCATCCAGATTCTGCGGATAAAATCCAATCCGAGATGCGTCTGGATTCTGTCCCAAGGAATATCACGGGAAAGCCCTTCGTTATACCAGCGGTTCAGTGTGTCGCCCCACCAGCCTGCCCATTCGATAACCGGGAGTCTGTCGGGCTTCTCAAAATTCAAAACGGCATTGAAGCGTTCGACATTTTTCATAAAAGATTGCCTTTCTCCGGAATTCTCCGGTATAGAAAAAACTTATACTTTTTATATACAGATTGATATTACGAAATTTATTATAACACGCACAAAGTTAAAAATCAAGAAAAGCCATACATAAACTGTGATTTTTTTGTAAAGACTTTTGATAGATGTTCGGATAACAAGCAAAAAAATGAAATATTTCAGGAAAACTCTTGCATTTGAAGAAAAAAAGCATTATAATAAAACAAAAAGATTTGTGATGATGGAAAACAGTTCAGATACCGCATGCCAAGAGAACCGGCGGGTGGTGCAAGCCGGAGATGCGCTCTGTTCTGTCCGCTTCCGGAGCAGGCAGAGAAATCTGCGGGGCTGTATCCCTTATCATACATTTGAGTGGTCGGGGAAAAATCCTCGGCAATTTGGGTGGCAACACGGAGTCTTTTCGTCCCATAAAAAGGGAGGAGAAGGCTTTTTTATTTTCAAAAATGAAGGAGAACAAATATGCTTGATTTGAAATTTTTGAGAGAAAATCCCGAGGTCGTAAAACAGAATATCCGAAATAAGTTTCAGGACGCCAAGCTTCCGTTGGTTGACGAGGTAATTGCTCTTGATGAGGAAAACCGCAAGGCCAAGGGAGATGCGGATGCGCTGCGCGCCAACCGCAACAAAGTTTCCAAAATGATTGGCGCTTATATGGCACAGGGGAAAAAAGCGGAAGCGGAAGAGGCAAAACGTCAGGTGACGGAAAATTCTGAGGCACTTGCGGCACTGGAGGCCAAGGAAGCGGAACTCGAGGAAAAAATCACGAAAATCATGATGACGATTCCGAATATTATCGATCCCTCGGTGCCAATTGGAAGAAACGACAGTGAAAATGTGGAGGTACAGCGCTTCGGGGAGCCGTTTGTGCCGGATTTTGAGATCCCATATCATACCGATATCATGGAACGTTTTGACGGGCTTGATTTGGATTCCGCGCGCCGTGTCGCCGGAAATGGCTTCTATTATCTGATGGGGGATATCGCAAGATTACATTCCGCCGTTATCAGCTATGCCCGTGATTTTATGATCGGACGCGGGTTTACCTATTGCGTGCCGCCGTTTATGATTCGCTCGAATGTTGTGACAGGCGTTATGAGCTTTGCGGAAATGGATGCTATGATGTATAAAATTGAAGGAGAGGATCTATATCTTATCGGGACGAGCGAACATTCCATGATTGGGAAATTCATCGATCAGATCCTTGATGAAAAGGCACTTCCCTATACGCTTACCAGCTATTCGCCCTGCTTCCGGAAAGAAAAAGGCGCACATGGAATTGAGGAACGCGGCGTTTACCGTATTCATCAGTTCGAAAAACAGGAAATGATTGTTGTCTGCCGTCCTGACGAAAGCAAAATGTGGTTCGATAAGCTTTGGCAGAACACTGTTGATCTCTTCCGTTCGATGGATATTCCGGTGCGAACGCTGGAATGCTGTTCCGGCGATCTTGCCGATCTCAAGGTCAAATCCGTTGATGTTGAGGCATGGTCGCCTCGCCAGAAAAAATATTTTGAGGTCGGAAGCTGTTCCAATCTCGGCGACGCGCAGGCAAGACGCTTGAAGATCCGCGTGGCGGGTGCGGACGGGAAAAAATATCTTGCACACACGCTCAACAATACGGTTGTGGCACCTCCAAGGATGCTCATTGCTTTCTTGGAAAACAACCTGAATGCCGATGGTTCCGTCAATGTACCGGCGGCACTGCGTCCCTATATGGGCGGAATGGATAAACTAATCCCGAAGCATTAAACAGAAAACAGACTGTCCGCCATGAAACGGAAGCCGATGACGATGGCTACGGGCGCTGCAGGGAACATTTTTCAGAAACTCTTGAAATACGTTTTATAAAAAGGAGAAGGTGTATGCACATAATTGCTTCTGGCTTTGCGGGAGATGATATAGGAATCTACGTTTTGTTCGGCATCGTTTTTGCGATTCTGATTGTCTTCATATGGATGCCTATCCAGTCTCATCGAGAAGCAAAAAAAGCGTTGGAAAAAATGGATACGCCTTCGGAAGAACCGGAGCTTTTTGAACAAAGCGCCGTCGTGTTAAAAAAACACTGCTACGCCGAGGCATCCAGATGCAGTTCGCCGCTTCATGACAAACATTTTTTTGTAACGTTTCAGACGGAAGACGGCAAGACTGTCGAATATCCAGTATGGGAGGACTTATACCTTTCTGTTTATGAAGGGCAAACGGGAACGATAGCGACGGCAAACGGAAATTTTTACGGATTTTCCGCGGATTAAACGCATACATCCCCTTTCCATTAGTTTATGTAAAAATCCCAGCAAAGGCGAACATGTCTTTGGTGGGATTTTTGTTTTTGCTTTGTGCAGCAAATTTATAGTTAAACTTGTTTATAATTTATACGGGTTTTCTTAAATTTATATATTTTTTTGATAGAAAAATATTTTTAAGTCAAATGAATGCTACTTTTCTATTGACAGACAATGGAAGAAGTGCTATATTATTATTACAATAGGAAAAAATATAAATGGAGGAAAAAATATGAAGAAATCATGTGTTAAAATGATATGTTCGTTGCTTTCGGTGGTTTTCTTGTTTGGGATGAGTTTCTCTGTTTATGCTGAAAATTTGTCAGTAAAACGCCAAAAAGCAATATCATTTTTGCTAAATGCTGGATGGACAACTGAAGAAATTTATGATCTTTTAACTGATGAGGCTATCTTAGAATTTGCCAAGGCAAAAGCTGTTGTCAGTTCCGAAAAGAAATTTTTTCGAGTAACAGAAGAGAATTCGATTGCTATTACGGAAGAGGAATGCATGGAAGCAGTAAATTCCATTCAAAACGCAACCAATGGAATTTCTGTTTGCGCGGCTGGAGATGAAATAAAAGATGAAGTCACTACTACAGATGGCTATCTTACATATTATGTAGAAGTGTACAGTATCGGCGGCGGAGAATATATGATTGGTGCACGATTCGAATGGCTAATTGAACCTCTTAATCGTAGAATTGATGTATTTGCAATAAATCATTGCGATCAACTTACACAAATTAGCGATTCTGATGAAGTATATTATGTGTATAAAGCTGATTATTATAGCAATTTCAACACTTTGTCAACAATGGAAATAAATGAGCCGGATGAAATGTATATAAGCGCCGGACATGGAACAGCAATTACGCAAAATCTATTAGGTTCACAATATATTTCTTTTATAAATCATCGTGGATATTTGCAATATAAAGCTGAAGTTAATAATACCACAGCAACTATTTTATCTGTAAATGCGGAATATTTACATCAACAAGGAGTGTTTGGAGTATCTCCTTCCATATCCTTTGGGGATATGTCAATCGGCGTAGATTATAGCACATTCTTTAAACGCATGAGTCCAAATCCATATTTGACTTTCAGTGCAGATTTTTAAGCTATGAAAAAAATGATTGTTGTTATAGGTTTTCTTCTTTGTTTTGCCTTAATTGTTACGCTTACCGTTTTGTTGATCGATAAAAATGAGATATATAAGCTGGACCGGCAGACTGCAGATAACTATGTTGTATCCAATCTGCAGAAGTTCAGCGGCATTTTGATCCCGGCGGAACGGCTGGATGAGTACGATGCCGCCCAAATCGAAAAATATAAAATTGAGACCGCGCGTTATATTTATGCTGCGAGCAGCTTCTGTTTGCTCTCCTCCTATCGCGAATATGAAAATTTTTACTGGCTGATTTCAGGACTCAATTATCTTTCCCAGATCGACAAGCTGACGGTTGCCATCACAGAAGAGGACAGCTATGATCTTATGTATCTTTGCTCTCATATGTATGATAAGGAGCTTGTCGAATCTTTGTCCGCAGAGCTTGTGGAACGAATAAAGCCTTTTGATTATTCACTGGACTCATAAAAAACGGAACGGGAAAACCGTTCCGTTTTTTAATCAAACAAACAAAGACCGAAATCTTTGACTCTTGCCAGAATTTCGCGGATTTCGCGGTAAAGCTGACCTCCATAGGAATGAAGTGCCGCATCACAGCCCACCGCTGTGATATCCATATGTTTTGCAATATACAAAGCGCGGTAAAGATGATATTTCTGCGTTACAATAACAAGCTTTTCTATCCCGTAGACCTGTTTTGCTCGCGATAAAGATTCGTAGGTGGAAAATCCTTCTTCATCCATGATGATATCTGCTTCCGGTACGCCGTTTTGCATGGCGTATTCTTTCATCGCTGTGACTTCTCCCCACTTGCCGCTGTTATCTCCGGACAAAAGAAGTTTTTTTACGGAACCTTCCTTATAGAGAGCGATACCGGCATCCATCCGGTCGCGCAGCATATCCGAGAGAATGCCTCCTTCATGAACTTTCGCACCGAGGATGAGCGCATAGAGATAGTCTTCTTCTTTGTCGGGGTTACGGATGTTCGCATGCGTTCCGAGGACAACCGTTAAGTTGATGGTGAGCAAAATCAAGGCGCCAAGCACGAGAATGGCAGCAACAGCTATCAAAACAAGTTTCTTCTTTTTCATGGTTATAGCTCTTTGGCGCGCAAGTCAATATTGCGCCGGAAATTGATTAGTTTTCTTGTGTATTCCAAATCCATGAATTTGCTTGTAATGATAAAGTCCGCTGTTGCACGGTTATTGGCAATCGGAATATCGAACACCTGCGCAATGCGCAGCAACGCCTTGACATCAGGATCATGAGGCTGTGCCTCCAGTGGATCGGAGAAAAAAATAACAAGATCGATTTTTCCGTCTACGATGCGGGCGCCGATCTGTTGATCTCCTCCGAGCGGTCCGCTGTTGAAACCGCGGATGGGAAGCCCTGTTCTGTCCGCAATCATTTTAGCGGTGGTTCCTGTTCCGCAAAGGAAATGGTGCTCCAAAATGGATTTATTGGCAAGGCACCAATCGATGATTTCTGCTTTTTTGTTATCGTGTGCTATAAGGGCAATATTTTTCTGCTTCGGCAGAGTACATTCAATATATTCATTTTCAAACATGTTGGATCATCCTTTCCGCTAAAATTGACATCATGACAACTTTCCGACCTTTTTTGAATGTTTATATTCTTATAGCTTTTTTTGAGAAATGAGATAAAGTCGTGTGATCGTTTTAAAAAATGCTGACAGCACATCGGTTCTGCGCTTTGACAAAGTTTATGAAAATCTGCCTGATATGGAAGGTGGTTGTCCGATTTTCCTCTGTTTACTGCCAGCATTTGTGCTTTTCGTCCGGTTAAAAGGCGATTTCTATATTTTCGCTGAGTATCTGCGTGTATCATACGACAATATAAGGCGCCGTTTGTCATGTTTATAGAATAGTTTAACAAGTCTTTTTTCTCTTGTCAAGGTACTGCCGGAGGATTTTCGATAAATTTTACAGAGCAGAGCTTATAAAAAGAATCAGAAGAAAATGATACATTTTTTGATTTTGCAGACAATGAATCAAAAAACAGGGAAATAGATTACCCCTTCTGTTTTATAAAATATAATAAAAGGGGTGTTATGCAAAACAAACAATATTTGTATCTTGATTTCAAAATATTCTCAAAGCTTTTGTCCCTTTTCTTTTTTCATTTTTCCATGCTTTGCTTTTATAAGGAGACATGGCAGGTGTGAGCAAGGAATCAAAAATATCTGTGTCTGAAAATAAATGTTTGAAGGATTTTTCCATGCTGCAATCGGACTCATCTTTCCAAAAAATTGTTTGAACGAAAGGTTGACTTTTGTTTTTTTCATATGATATAATATAATAATCTATTCAGAAAAAGAAACGGCGGTGCCATTCGGAAAAGGCTTTCCGGATCTTCGTCTGACATGCGAGTCTATTCCAAATGAAGAAGGAAAAAAGAGTGCAGAACAACGAATTTTCATTGAAACTCAATACCAAACAGCATATTGATATTGGAATTGACCTTGGTTCCACGACGGCAAAGCTTGTCGTTGTAAAAGACGGAAGAGTCGTTTATCATTGTTATGAGAGACATTTCGCCAAGGTACGTACAAAAGTTCTTGAGCTTCTCCGACGTGTGAGAGGCTTTTTCGATACGGAGGCGGAAATCCGGTGTGCCGTATCCGGGTCAGCTGGACTGGGAATGGCAAAGGCGGCAGGACTTGCTTTTGTTCAGGAGGTTTTTGCGACTGGAGAGGTTGTCAAAGAATTGGAGCCGGATACCTCAGTTGTCATTGAACTTGGGGGCGAGGATGCGAAGGTTATTTTCTTCAAGGGCGGAATGGATGAACGCATGAACGGTTCTTGTGCGGGAGGTACCGGCGCTTTCATTGATCAAATGGCGACACTGCTTGACCTCGATATGGCAGAAATGGACCGGATGAGCTTTTCTGCGACACGTGTCTATCCGATTGCCTCCCGTTGCGGCGTTTTTGCGAAATCGGATATTCAGCCGCTTCTCAATCAAGGTGCTGCTAAGGAAAATATTGTCGCTAGCATCTACCATGCGGTTGTCAATCAAACTGTCGCAGGGCTTGCTCAGGGAAGAAAAATCGAAGGAAAAGTGATGTTTCTCGGCGGTCCGCTTTATTTCCTTCGGGGACTTCAAAAAAGCTTTATGGAGGGACTGCACCTTGACGATGACCATGCGGTTTTTCCGGATTATGCGCTTTATGCGGTAGCCTTAGGGGCGGCACTTTACGCTGACCGCGAAACAAAAGCATATTCTTTCGAAGAATTGGAGGAAGCGGTTCTACGCGCGGCATCGGAAAAAGTCACGGTGTCAGTGCTTCCTCCGCTCTTTACAGACGAAGCGGACTATCAAGAGTTTACCGAACGGCACGCGAAAGCTTCTGTCCGTTTTGCAGATATCGCGTTGTATACAGGCGACGCTTTTCTTGGGATCGACTGCGGTTCCACGACGACAAAGCTTGTATTAATCGGAGAAAACTGCGAAATTCTTTATTCCTATTATGAGTCTGCTCGCGGAAATCCTGTTGAGATTGTAAGGGAGCAACTGCTCGAGATCGATAAGCTTTGCGGGCAGCGAGTTCGGATTCGTGCCGGAGCAGTTACCGGATACGGAGAGGAACTGATTCAGCATGCATTTCATGTGGATTTTGGCATTGTTGAAACGGTCGCTCATTTTACGGCAGCGAAATATTTTGAGCCCGATGTCGATTTTATTCTCGATATCGGCGGACAGGACATCAAATGCTTTCGGATCCGAAAAGGGGCGATTGACAGTATTATGCTGAACGAAGCATGCTCGTCCGGATGCGGATCCTTTATTGAAACATTTGCAAGATCGCTTGGCTATGATGTCGAGGAATTTGCAAAGCTCGGTCTTTTTGCAAAAGCACCCGCTGACCTCGGTTCTCGCTGCACGGTTTTTATGAATTCTTCTGTTAAGCAAGCTCAAAAAGACGGAGCCGGTGTCGACGATATTTCCGCGGGAATTTCTCTTTCCGTGGTGCGAAATGCAATCTATAAGGTAATCCGTGCCGCTTCTCCTGAGGAGCTGGGGGAAAAGATTGTTGTACAGGGAGGGACTTTCTGTAACGATGCAGTGCTGCGCAGCTTTGAGATGCTGATGGGTAAACATGTTATCCGTCCGGCAATTGCAGGATTGATGGGAGCGTACGGCGCCGCTCTTTATGCAAAAGAAGCGCATGGCAAGACTTCTTCGATGCTCGGCAAGGCGGAGCTTGAGACTTTTACATACCGTTCTACAGCAACCGTATGCGGCGGTTGCGGCAATCATTGTCATCTGACGGTCAATGTGTTCCGCGGCACGGAAAAATATATTTCGGGCGCGAAATGCGAAAAGGGCGCAGGACTTCCCGCCGAAAAAAAAGAGATTCTCCCGAATCTTTACCGCTTCAAGCAACAACGACTAGAGGCGTTATTCCATGCACCGCCCCCCTCCTCTGTAAGGGGAACCATCGGACTTCCTATGGCGCTCGGCATGATGGAACTGGCACCGTTTTGGCATGCACTGTTTACCGCGCTTGATATCCGCGTGGTATTTTCCGGTTTTTCTTCCAGGGAGATGTATACGCTGGGGCAATATTCCATCCCTTCTGATACGGCATGTTATCCGGCAAAGCTGATGCACGGACATATCGAAACATTGATTGCGCAAAAGCCGGACGCTATCTTTTATCCGTGTCTGACTTATAATGTCGATGAGAAAATTGCCGATAATCATTTTAATTGTCCCATTGTCGCCTATTATTCCGAGTTGCTTGCGGGAAATATGGAATCTCTTGAAACCATTCCGTTTCTCTATCCGTATCTTCATATCAATGACAGAAAAAAGCTTTCTGAGCAAATTTTTGAAATGGTGGAGGGACGGTTCGGGCATTTTCGCAAGTCGGAAATCCGTCGTGCTGTGTCCTCCGCTTACGAAGCGTATGAAAAATGGATGGAAGATATCCGCCGTGAAGGGGAACGTGCCATTCATTTTGCAAAAGCAAACGGAAAACGTATTATGATCCTTGCCGGAAGACCGTATCATGTGGATCCCGAAATCGGACACGGTATTGACAGACTTGCATCCTCTCTCGGATTTGTCGTTGTGAGCGAGGACAGTGTGGCAGGACTTTCCGAGCCGGCACATGTGAACGTACTGAACCAATGGACCTACCATGCAAGGCTTTACAACGCGGCAAAATATGCAGCGGCGCATGAGGATACGGAACTTGTGCAGCTTGTATCTTTCGGATGCGGGCTTGACGCCATTACAACGGACGAGGTACGTTCTATTTTGGAGGAGCATGGAAAGCTATATACACAAATCAAGATTGATGAAATTACCAATCTCGGTGCTGTAACGATACGGTTGCGCAGCCTGCTTGGTGCGCTTGAACTTTCTGAAAGAGAGCGGAGAAAAGGGGGGAAAACCGGATGAGGCAGAGGGACTGTCAAAACTGCGGCTCATGTATATCAGAGAAAGAATCGGGGCGCGTGCTTTTTACAAAAGAGATGAAGAAAACGCATACGATTCTGTTTCCGACGATGCTGCCGATGCACTTTAAGCTGGTTTCCCGAATTTTCAATGATTACGGATATCATACTGTTCTTTTAGAAAACGGAACGCATGGGGATATTCAAAAAATTATCAATGTAGGACTGAAATATGTTCATAACGACACTTGTTATCCCGCGGCGCTGGTGATCGGACAATTCATCGATGCGCTTGACAGCGGAGCATATGACGTACATAAGACCGCACTGATGCTGTTTCAGACCTGCGGCGGTTGCCGGGCTTCCAACTACCTGCCGCTTCTGCGCAAGGCGCTGAAAAAGGCAGGGTACGGGTTTATTCCCGTTATTTCCTTAAATTTTGCGGGAATCGAAAAGAATCCCGGTTTTCATATTACGCTGCCGATGCTTCACAAGGCGGTATACGCGCTTTTGTACGGAGATCTTTTGATGACACTTGTTGCGCAATGTCTTCCGTATGAAGTAGAAAAGGGAAGCACACAAAGGCTTGCTGACCGTTGGGTGGATCGTTTGACAAGCGGGTTTTCCCGCAGAATCCGGTATCAGCGTGTGCTGGAAAATTACCGTGCCATGCTGAAGGATTTTGGAGCCATTCCGCGCCGAAAGGAAAAGCGGGTGCTTGTCGGCATTGTCGGGGAAATTTTTGTAAAATATTCTCCGCTCGGCAACAACAATCTTGAGGAGTATCTCATTTCGGAGGGTGCCGAAACAACGATGGGCGGACTCTGTGATTTTCTGCTTTATATTCTTTTTAATATGGAAATGGACCATAAGCTGTATGGAGCGAGTACGCTTGCAGCCGTGGCTGCGCGAATGGCAAGCCGTTATTTTATCAAACGGCAGGATGACATGATTCGTGAGGTACGGAAAGACGGTGTTTTCCGAGCGCCTGCGCGGTTTGACGATACAAGACGAGCTGTCGAGGAATATATCGGTTACGGGACTAAAATGGGTGAGGGTTGGCTTTTGCCTGCCGAAATGGCGGAGCTGATTCACAGCGGAGTGCCGAATGTAGTGGTCGTACAGCCGTTTGGCTGTTTGCCAAACCATATTATCGGCAAAGGCATGATGAAACCGATGAAAGGAAAAAATCCGGATGCCAATATTGTCGCTGTCGATTATGATGCCGGGGCAACGAAAATCAATCAGGAAAACCGATTGAAACTGATGCTTGCCAATGCCCGTGAGCGGCAGCAGGAGCAGGAAAGGTTTGACACGGCAGATATTCGCACAGAAAATAACGAAGAAATGCTGCCTGTATAAAAAGCCCACTGCCGCTTTGAACCCAAAGCACCTTTCACGGCTTGCCGGATAGGGAGTTCCGAGAGAAAATAGCGGCAAAACTCTGAACAAAAGCAACTCTTCTATATAGATAATGAAAGGATCGGGGAAGCAGTATTTATGCTGCTTCCCCGATCCTTATACAAAGTACGAGAGGAATGACTTTTTCTTTGTTTGATGAGGCAAATAAAAGAAACAAAATGTTTGTGGCTTGTTATATAGCCGGATATGCGTTTTTGACCACTTCCCATGGCTTAAAAGTGATGTCAACAAGTTTCTTGGTGAAAAAATTCCCGTAGGGCTTTTGCGTCCCTAAAAAACTGTTCCTCACTGTCATTCGGCACAAATTCCAAAAGGAACGGACAAGAAGGCAGGTTCGCGTTTTCGATGATTTTGATATATTTTTCCCAAACATCTTTTGCCTGAAAAAGCGGATAACGCCGGTTTTCCGTATCCCAATTGAAAACATGAACGGTGCAAAGCCATGGCAGAACAGCTCGAAGATTTTCTTCGCTGTTTCCGAAAGCAAGCGGTTGCCAATAGGTTTTGATATTATCCATACCACAGTCTGACAAAAATTCTATGGATGATTTTCCATTGTCGTTGAGTGTTCCGCCGTGAAATTCAAATGCGAGTGTTAAGGAATGCTCTGCCGCGACGGCGGCGAGTTCTCTTGTTTCTGAAAGCAGAGCCGCTCGTTCTTTTTCAGGCAGGGCGGCGCTTGACATCCTGCCCAGCCATGTGCGGATTGTTTTGGCACCGAGGACTTTGGCGGTTTTGCAGATTGCCTGAAAAACGGCGGGATTGTTGTCTCCGATTCGGTAGTAGGAGCCGTAGGAGGGACAGGATAATCCATATTGTTCCATTCGAGCGAGTGCTTCCGAAGCCGCTTTTGCATCTCCCGGCGGAACATGACGGTCAGCGCCCCATTCAATCAGGGAAAGTCCTGCCGCGTGAGCAACCTCCACGATATCGGAGATGCTTTTTTCACGGAAAGTAACGCTCGTCATTCCGATTTCATATTGTTTTCTGCAAAATTTGCTATCTGTAACATTGGTACAGATAAAGTCTCTATGATGATCTATCTTTTCTGTAATCGATCTGTTGTCATGAGAGACAGAAGTCTCTGAGTTGAAGCTCTCTTTTTTGAACATTTTTTCTCCCTTCACTAAGGAAAAATCTCGTCAAAATGCACTTTTCATTCTGATTATAGTCGGTTAGCCTAGAAAAGTCAATGGAGGATTCTGTTTTTCATTTTCTAAAAAAGTGATTCATGTATATGTGAAGATGTAAAAAAGAGAAGGGGCGATGGAATACGGTTTGTATATCGATTATATTTTTCAGAATAAGAGATTTAGCAGTTAATTCTTAAAAATTTTTTATGGCTATTGATAATGCGCCGCGTTTTGATATAATAATATCATAACAGAACAGGAAAGCTTCGCTTTTGTTTTTCCGCCGGTAAAACGGAAACAGTATTTTTTCTGAAAAATCGTTTTGGAGGATTTATGAAATTTATAGGGAATCTTTTATGGATCATTTTATGCGGGCTTTGGCTTTTTCTTGGCTGGATGTTGACAGGTCTTCTCTGGTGTATTACGATTGTAGGGATCCCTTTCGGCGTGCAATGCTTCAAAATTGCCGGACTGGTGTTTGCGCCGTTTGGCAAACGCGTTGAATATGGCGGCGGTGCGGTGTCTATGCTTGTCAATGTTTTGTGGCTGATTTTCGGAGGACTTGCTCTTGCTGTTTCTTCGGCGCTGATCGGACTTGTCCTATGCATTACGATTATCGGCATTCCGTTTGGAAAGCAGTGTTTTAAATTATCCAAGCTTGCGCTGATGCCATTTGGCGCGTCGGTTGTTCCGGGATAAAATAGGATGGATGCCCAAGCATTTTCATCGGAATATGTATCGGCATGTCCGGCAGAATGAAAACATATCCGGTTCCAAAGAGCCGGATATGTTTTTTGTGCAAGGCAAACAATTGCTAGATCCGAGATCAGAAGAAATTTTGCTCACAAATTTTCTGTCATACAGAAGGCTTGTTCTGTTTCACCGCATGAAGAAGCATGCCCGCGAGGATACTGTCCGGTCCGTATATCTTACGGAAAAAGCTTTTTGAGTTGGGCGCGAACAAAGCCTTGTTTTTCGAATGTCCTATTTGCCTCTTTCGGCATATACTGGGATTGAAGGAGGTGAAAATCAATGAACATGAGAAATTGCATGAATCAATGGGATGACAGCGAAAACCAAAGACGTGGCTGCGGCTGTGGCTGCGGCAACAGAAATTCCGGAACACTTTGTGTCGGCACGTCCGGGAACAGAGATACCGGAGATCCGCTTGTTATCGATCTTGTCGGTGCGGCGGAGAGAAATGAAAACTTTCGGAAAGCGATTTTTACCGGAGAGAATCTTCAGGTCACGTTGATGTCCTTGAAGCCCGGAGAAGATATCGGACTTGAAATGCATGACGACACGGATCAGCTGCTTGTTGTTGTTGACGGAACTGGAACCGTTCAAATGGGACGTTGCCAAAACAATATGAGATCGTGCTGCGTTACAGAAGGCTCGGGAATTTTTGTTCCTGCCGGAACATGGCATAATCTGACCAATACCGGATGCACGCCCTTGAAGCTTTATTCCGTTTATGCTCCGCCGGAGCATCCAAGAGGCACGGTTCAGGAAACAAAACCGTGTGCGGAAAGAAGACGCTGCAGATGTCGGTCATAAGAAAAATAACGGATGGCAAGTAACTTTTTGCCGAAAACATCCGTAAGAAAATATCGTTTAAAGCCGCGGAATTCTTATGAATTCCGCGGCTTTTTAGTCTGAAAACAGAGAAAAGTCAAATGCTCACAAAGAATAAGAAAAAGTTCTGAGCGACGGCAATCTCTGATATCAAAGGAATTCTTTACAAAACATTTTGAATGTTAGGGTATAAAATTCTCTCTGTCGTTTCAGAAAACGCCAAAAACAGACGTTTCTTCAGGGGTCTGTTTAATTCCCTGGTGGGAAAGCCTCCTCTAAATTTTTTCAGTATAAAACCGAAAATAGGCAAGACCGTTCCAAGTCGTGGTCTATGTTTTCGGAAATCTTGTATAAAGTGTAATAGAAAGTAAAACTTTTCGTGAAGTCTATTGACAAAAATCTCTTTTTTCTATAGAATTGCTAACAGTGTTAGTAAAATGATGCGTAGGCTCGAATCATGAGGGAGAACGGATTTTATGGATTATGAGTGCTTGGCGGAGGAGTTCTTGGAAAATTTAAAGCAAATGTTGCAAATCCCGATGCGGAAAAATACGGATCGGTTCGTTCGCGGGGAGATGTTCGTACTGGATTATCTTTCTAAAAACGGGGCAGTGACGCCGGGGCAGATCAGCTCGGAAATGAATGTCAGTACAGCGCGTATGGCAAAGCTACTTGCGACATTGGAATTAAAAGGCTTAATTGTCCGTACCCAGGATGGCTCCGATAAAAGAAAGCGCGGCGTAACTTTAACGCAGAAAGGTGCGTCGTATTTGGGCGAACATAAATCTTTTGTTCTGGCAACGGTTGCCGCGGCACTTTCCTCTCTTGGCGAGCGGGATGCGATGGAATACGTACGCATTACAAAAAAACTTTTGGATTGCATCACCGAAGAAACGCGAACAGAAGAGAATTTTGACCGTCCCGCATCATTACAGAAAGGAAGCAAACAGGAATGATAAGAATTTTCGGACACTTGAGAACAAAAGAATGGTGCTTTGTCATCATCAGTGTTCTCTTTATTGTAGCACAGGTCTGGCTGGATCTTCGGCTGCCCGAATATATGACGGAAATTACGGAGCTGATACAAACAGAGGGCAGTCAGATGTCGGAAATTTATTCTGCCGGCGGAAAAATGTTGTTATGTGCGTTAGGAAGCCTTCTCACCTCCGTGATTGTCGGATATTTTGCCGCGCAGATTGCGGCAAATCTTTCGAAACGGTTGCGTTCTGAAATTTTTGAGAAAGTAGAATCTTTCTCCATGGAAGAAATCGGAAGCTTTTCGACAGACAGCTTAATTACACGTTCCACGAATGATATTACACAAATTCAAATGATTGTGGCAATGGGACTTCAGATGATTGTCAAAGCGCCGATTATGGCGGTGATGGCAATTATAAAAATACAAAACAAAGGCACCTGGCAATGGTCGATTCTTACGGCAGGTGCTGTCATCGTGCTGGTTGCCACCATCCTTTTCATTATGTTCTATGCGGTTCCGAAGTTTAAACGGATTCAGGGCTTGACGGACAATCTGAACCGTGTGGCCAGAGAAAATTTGACCGGACTTCGGGTTGTACGTGCGTACAATGCGGAAGCTTATCAGGAGAAAAAATTTGACGCGGCAAATGAAGAACTGACAGGTACCTATTTGAAGGCACAAAGAGCAATGCAGGTGATGAACCCCATGATGAGCCTCATCATGAACGGGATCACACTCGGGATTTATTGGATCGGCGCATATCTGATCCATGCTGCAGCTGCATCCGAAAAGCTTTCGATTTTTTCTAACATGGTGGTTTTTTCATCTTATGCTATGCAGGTTATTATGGCATTCATGATGCTGACGATGATTTTTATCATGCTTCCGAGAGCTTCTGTTTCAGCAAGGCGTATTGAAGAGGTACTGGATACAAAGCCGAAAATTGTGGATGGAAAGGCTTCACCTGAGGAGACAACTCTTTGCGGGGAGGTTGAGTTCCGTCACGTCAGCTTCAAATATCCGGATGCCGATGAGTATGTGCTTCATGATATTAATTTCAAAGCTCATAAGGGCGAAACCGTTGCCTTTATTGGTGCTACTGGAAGCGGAAAAAGCACGATTGTCAATTTGGTTGCGAGATTTTACGATGCGACCGAGGGAGAAGTCCTTGTCGACGGAATCAATGTAAAAGATTATCGATTGAAAGATCTTTACAACAAGCTTGGATATGTCCCGCAAAAAGCAATGCTTTTTTCCGGCACGGTATCCTCCAACGTCGCGTTCGGCGATAATGGAAAACAGCCGGCAGGAGAAGATGAAATTGCGATGGCAGTCCGCACAGCACAAAGCGCAGATTTTGTAGAGAATCTTGAGGGGAAATATGAGGGCGCCGTAGCGCAAGGCGGTGCAAATTTTTCCGGCGGACAAAAACAACGGTTATCGATTGCAAGAGCGATCTGCCGCAAACCTGAAATCTATATATTTGACGATTCTTTTTCAGCACTTGATTATAAAACCGATCGTGCCTTGCGTTCCGCATTGAAAAAAGAGACGTCGGGCGTGACAAGTCTTATTGTCGCACAAAGAATCGGTACCATCAAAGATGCTGATAGGATTATTGTCATTGATGACGGATGCGCGGTTGGAATCGGAACACATGACGAGCTTATGACATCCTGTGAGGTATATCGGGAAATTGCTTTGTCGCAGCTTTCAAAGGAGGAACTCGGAGCATGAACAGAGGAATGAATTCTATGAGGCAGGGAGTGCCGGAAAAACCTGTGAATTTCAGGGGATCTATCAAAAAACTGATTTCTTTCTGCCGTCCGTATATTCCGGCGATTCTTGTTGCTATGTTGTGTGCTGTCGGCAGTGCTGTATTTACGGTTATTGGTCCGGATAAGGTCAGCGATTTGACTAATCTGATTATGGAAGGCTTTGTTTCCGGTATCGATTTTGACGCAGTTTTAACGATTTGCTATACCTTGGTGGCTTTCTACGCGATAAGCGGACTTCTCAGCCTGACACAGGGACTTGTTATGACCACGGTCAATCAGACGGTTTCCAAAAAGCTTCGCGGGTCAATTTCAAGAAAAATCAACCGGCTTCCTATTGATTATTACAATAAAACAAGCTTTGGGGATGTACTGTCCCGTGTTACAAACGATGTAGATACCATCAGCGATACTTTGCAGCGAAGCGTGGTTCAAATGGTTTCTGCGGCGGCTCTCTTTATCGGGTGCCTCGTTATGATGTTTCAAACCAACTGGGTTATGGCAATCACCGCCATTGCTGCCTCTCTGATAGGTTTTGCGTTTGTGATGATTGTAACAAAAAGTTCTCAGAAATATTTTACCGCACGACAGGAATGGCTTGGTAAAATCAATGGGCATATAGAAGAGGTTTATTCCGGTCATAATATCGTCCGCCTTTATAATGCAGAAGCGCAGCAGAGCAAAAAATTCAATCAGCTCAATGAAAAGCTGTATGAATGCAATTGGAAATCTCAGTTTCTTTCGGGACTTATGATGCCGGTCATGAGCTTTATCGGAAATTTCGGGTATGTGGCGGTCTGTGTTGTGGGTGCTACTCTTGCCATGAACGGAGCCATTGATTTTGGTGTTATTGTCGCGTTTATGATATATGTCAGACTGTTTTCAAGCCCTCTTTCTCAAATTGCACAGGCAATGACAAGCTTGCAGTCCACCGCGGCGGCGGCAGGTCGTGTATTTGAATTTCTTGAGGCAGAAGAAATGCCGGATGAATCGGATAAAACAAAAGTGCTGAAAGATGTGAGGGGTGAAGTCGAATTTGAGCATGTATCGTTTGGATATGACAGCGATAAAATTATTATTCATGATTTTTCCGAGCATATTTATCCCGGTCAAAAGGTCGCGATTGTAGGTCCGACCGGTGCCGGAAAAACGACAATGGTCAATTTGTTGATGAAATTTTATGATGTAAACAGCGGATGCATCAAAATTGACGGGGTCCCGATCAGCGAACTAACAAGAGAAAATGTCCACGACCTCTTCGGAATGGTTTTGCAGGATACTTGGCTGTTTGAGGGGACAATCCGTGAGAATGTCGTATACGGAAAGGAAAATATTTCGGAAGAGCAAGTGGAGGCCGCGTGCCGTGCGGTTGGACTGCATCATTTTATTAAGACTCTTCCTCATGGCTATGATACCATGATTGATGATAAAATGAATCTTTCTGCCGGACAAAAACAGTTATTGACCATTGCTCGCGCGATGATTGAAAACGCTCCGATGATTATTTTGGATGAAGCGACAAGCTCAGTTGATACGCGGACGGAGGTCCTGATTCAGAATGCAATGGATCGGATGACG
The DNA here is from genome assembly GCA_900542425.1 of uncultured Eubacteriales bacterium. Taxonomy (GTDB): domain Bacteria; phylum Bacillota; class Clostridia; order Oscillospirales; family CAG-272; genus QALR01. The sequence continues at coordinate 13,398 of UQNQ01000009.1, read as the reverse complement.
GAAGGCCGGACCTCTTTTGTCATTGCACATAGGCTTTCCACGATCCGGAATGCAGATAAAATTCTTGTGATGAAAGATGGCAATATTATTGAAAGCGGAAATCATGAAGAACTGATACAGAAAGGCGGCTTTTATGCGGAGCTTTACAACAGCCAGTTTGAAAAGGCTTCGTAAAGCGAGAAGAGAACAGCCCAAATTCTTCTATAAAAACAAAAGAAACAACGGCGGAATTCCGCCGTTGTTTCTTTTGTTTCAGCCGACCGCCCTGTAAGCCGGGTTCTGTCGAGAACAATCATCTATCTTTGCCGTATGTTGCCATACGGCTCGCAGAAAAAATCTGCTGCCACCTCGCATAGAGCAGATGCTCGGCCGGGCAAGCCAAAATCTGCGGGGTGTTGCTTCGGATAGGGTTTACATGGCACATGCGGTTACCCGCATGTCGGTGAGCTCTTACCTCGCCTTTCCATCCTTACCGCTTGCGCGGCGGTTTCTTTCTGTTGCACTTTCCCGGGAGTCGCCTCCGGCGGACGTTATCCGTTATCCTGCCCTGTGAAGCCCGGACTTTCCTCATGATAATACCTTTCGGCAACATATCACGCGATTGTTCGGTACGGTCGGCTGTTACTTAATTTTTGTTTTCTGTCTCCTTCACGTTAACGTAAGTTAAACCTTCGGTCACCGTTGAAGAAAATTCTTTTGTATACGGATAATTTTCGAGTTCCGAAGTGCTTTTGTAAACGAGAAGCGGATATGCGAATGTTTCACTGTTGAAATTCACATCGTTTTCATAATACATATCAAGATAAAGATACGTGATTTCGCTGCTCTGCGCTTTGTTTGCACCTTTATAGATATAGACCGGATTTTCCGTATCCGGACTTGGATACTCGTGAGATGGCGGCTGCTGCTTTCCACCAAACAGATCTACGCCGTCAAATGATACGCGCAGATATTGGTAAACCGTTTTTTCATCAGAAAGATACTGATAGCTGGTATAAACATTTCCGTAGTTGTCGCGCAGAATAAAAGAAAAGGGCTGCTCGGAAAGTTCAATTGCAATCGGATTTTGCTGAAGATTTGATTCCAGCTCCGCTTCAATCAGCGGTGCCAAAACCGCATCGGAAGCATCCGGATTTTCTTCTTTCAGCTTTGTTTGAATCTCTGCTCTTCTTTTTTCCGTTTCTTCTTCGTACAGCTCGTCATACAGCTTTTCTTTTACGCTGTTATTGTAGCGTATGGTCAGTTGAATCTCTTTGGTCTGAGGGATATAACGAATGTCATATATTCCAAAATAACCGTCCCTCGCAACATTCTCGACGGGCTCCTGTGAATAGACGGTGAGATTTCCGCCGGATGCCGTATAGGCTTCTACCATTTTTTCTGTCCAAATCAGCTTTGACAGGCTTTTCGGTGGACTTCCTGTGCAAAGCCTGAAAAAAAGAATACCATAGACAAACAGAATCAAAAGGGCAAACAGCGCTTTTAAAATCCTTTTTAACGTTCGGAAGCTGAAGAATTTTCCGAGCTTTGATTTACTTTGATAGACAAGTTCTTCCGAATAATCACCGTAATCGTTGTAATTCTCCGCCAAAAAATCACCTCCCGGAAACAATCATCTTCCTTTTTCATTATAATATATATGATTTCCAATGTAAAGTCAAGATTTTCAAAATTTTTGTAAATATAAGAAGGAAAAATTTCTTTATTAAGCCAAGGCGGCGCCGATTGCCGTAGCAAATTGAGCGTTTTCCGGTATGGTAAAATGGATATCGAAAATAGAATTGAGCGATGCAAAAATTTCCTTTGCCTGATGAATCGTCGTGAGATTTCCGGTAAGAACGATGTCGTGCAGCCCTTTATCTCTTGCCGCAAAAATTCCAAGCATTCCGGCAGTTTCAAAAACCATATTGATGATGGCAAGCGCAATATCGCCCGCAGAGGCGATATCGGAAAGCTTGCCGAAATTAGAGGCAGTCATATTTTCGGGCAGGGAAAGCGCGGATTTTTTTCCCGAAATATCGCCGATCCTCAAATCGACGTTTTCCAGTGAACCGTCCTTTGCAAGCTCCACGATATGGTCAATCCGCTCAATTCCAAGCATTTTTTTTGATAAACCGATAAGAGTACCGCCGCCGACTCCGGTACCGCCAAGATAATTCATATAACCGTCGCGTCTTGCATGGACAACGGCTGTGCCGGTACCCATGCTGATGACAATCGCCTCGGAAAGTCCGGACAAAAAAAGCCCTCCGCGCCCGACACACTCAAATTCATTGGCATTTTCGCAGACAAGTCCGTAAAGCGGCTTTGTTACATAGGAGGATCCTACTCCCGTTAAAATGACTTTTTCGATTCCCGACAGTTCAATTCCGTTTTCTGAGGTGAATTTTCCGAATGCACCGTAGAGAGAGGTAAGCGGGTCTGTAGCCTGCACAAACTGAGGGGAAATCATGACGTCCTCTCTAAATCCGACAATTTTTGTCGTGCTTCCTCCGACATCAATTCCGATAATCGCTTTCATAAAAACCTTTCCCGGCATCCGCAAGAAGCGTTCTGCCGCTTTTTATTGTTTGACGGCTGCCTCGGCAATGATAAGACAAAGCTCGTCATAGCCGATTCCTGCTGCCGCTGCTTCTTGAGGAAGCAGGCTGATCGGCGTCATCCCCGGCAGTGTGTTTGCCTCCAGACAAACGAATCTTCCTGTTTTTTCTTCTCTGATAAAGTCGATTCTGCTGTAACTGCCGAGTCCCAAGACCCGATGGACTTTCAGAGCAAGGGCACCAAGCACTTCCGCTTCTCGTTCTGACAGGTCTGCAGGACAAATTTCCTCTGTCATGCCGGACTGATATTTCCGTTCGTAGTCATAGAACCCCTCTTTGGGACGGATTTCAATGGCGGGCAATGCGCGTCCACCCAAAACACCGACGGAAAATTCTCTGCCGTCGATTTTATCTTCAATGAGAATTTTTTCTTCGTATTTGTATGCAAAAGCGAGTGCATTTGCAAGTTCTTCCTCTGTATTTACCATGGATACGCCGACGGAAGAACCGCAGGAACAAGGCTTGACAACGCATGGCAGAGGGATTTTTTTCTGCGGCATCTCACCCTTTTTCAGAATGATAAAATCCGCCGTTGGGATTCCGTGTGCGCGGAAAAGCAGTTTGGAGAGAGACTTATCCATCGCAGTCAGACAGGCGGCAAAATCACTGCCCGTATAAGGAATCCCGAGAGAGGAGAGTACTGCCTGAATTCTGCCGTCCTCACCCATTCCGCCATGGAGAGCGAGAAATACGACATCGGAAATACGGCAAAGCGCAAGGATATTATCTCCGATGAGCGCCTTCCCCGGAACCTGTGAGCGAAGCTTTTCCATATCCGGAGGCTCCTTGGGAATCGTATACATAAAATTTCCGTCTGACGTAAAGGCGTCGTCGGTGACGGGTCCCTCATAGGGACGAAATACATCCGCAAGCGCGACAGTATGTCCGCTGCGGCAAAGGGAATTGGCAATGAGTGCGCCGGAAAGCAAGGAAACGTCGCGTTCCGGAGAGAATCCTCCCGCGAGTACGGTTATTTTCATAGATAACTCCGTTCTGCCGCCGGATGGCGGCTATATCAGTTTCGGGTAGGATAAACTGCCGTTTTTTTGAAATTCCGTTGTTTTTAGACCGAAAGTTCTACTTTCATCGTATGATTCCCGTCCGCGAGGAGAGGAGCGACATCGTTTTTTAAGAACCGTTCCACCTGCTCAACGCAGCGCCCTATGTATTTTGACGGAACAAGGATATTTTTCAGTTCCTCCATGGTAATATCCAATGACGGATCGGCACAGATACGTTCCAGCATGTCGTTTTCAAGGCCCTCTTCTTTGACACGCTTTCCGGCGGCGATGGAATGAACCCGGATTTTTTCGTGAATTTCCTGACGGTCGCCGCCTTTTTTGACAAGATCCATCATAATGTTTTCGCTTGCAATGAACGGTAGCTCTCTCATGACGCGCGCTTCAATGACTTTGGGATAGACGACAAGGCCTGAGGTCACGTTGATATAAAGATTCAGAATCGCATCGACGGCAAGAAAAGCTTCGCTTATGGCGATCCGTTTGTTTGCGGAATCGTCGAGCGTACGTTCAAACCACTGTGTCGATGCGGTAATCGCGGGATTCACGGCATCGGATATTACATATCTTGCCAATGCACAGATACGCTCGCTTCTCATTGGATTGCGTTTGTACGGCATGGCGGAAGACCCGATCTGATTTTTCTCAAAAGGTTCTTCCATTTCTTTGAAGGATTGCAGAATGCGCATGTCGTTGGCAAACTTATAGGCGCTCTGCGCAATGCCGGAAAGTACGTTGACAACACGGCTGTCAAATTTGCGCGAATAGGTCTGTCCGGAGACCGGAACAACCTTATCAAAGCCGAAATCAGCGGCAATCATTGCTTCCAGCCGGTCGATTTTTTCGGTGTCGCCTTCGAAAAGCTCTACAAAGCTTGCCTGTGTGCCTGTTGTGCCTTTTTGTCCCAGCAGGGCAAGGGAATCCGACAGATAATCAAGATCATGAAGGTCAAGCGTCAGCTCATAGAGCCAGAGACAGGCGCGCTTACCGACCGTTGTCAGTTGTGCCGGCTGAAGATGCGTATAAGCGAGCGCAGGCATCGCCTTATAGGTATCGGCGAACGCACGGAGATTTTCAATGACAGCAAGCAGTTTCTCCCGTAGGAGGGCAAGCGCTTTTTTCATGATGATCATATCGGTGTTGTCGCCGACATAGCAGGAGGTCGCTCCGAGATGGATAATGGCGCGTGCTTTCGGACATTGATCTCCATATGCATGAATATGAGCCATTACGTCATGACGCAGCTTTTTTTCGTAATTTTCCGCTGCGTCGTAATTGATGTCTTCTTTATGTGCTTCCAGTTCCTCGATTTGTTCGTCTGTAATATCGAGCCCCAGTGCTTTTTCTGCTTTTGCAAGAGAAATCCAAAGCCGTCTCCATGTTGTAAATTTCATATCCTGAGAGAAAAGGTATTGCATTTCCGCACTGGCGTAACGTCCCGAAAACGCGCTTTCATATCGATTCCGTTCCATTTTTCATAACCTCCGTTGCCTCTCCGTTCGGATGAGACGTCGTTTTTATACGCCGGGTGTGCCGGCGGAATTCCCGTTTTCTTTTTTTTCGATCAATGCTTCGGCTGCGGCAAGCTTTGCACAAGTGCAGACGACGCGCATGGCTGTTTCCAGCTCATGAATTTCCGGATAAGACGGCGCGATTCGAATGTTTTTGTCTTCCGGATCCTTTCTGTAGGGGAAAGTGGACCCGGCAGGGGTCAGCGTTACGCCGACATTTTTGCACAGTTCAACCGTGCGGCGCGCTGTGCCGGGCAGAACATCGAGTGAAAGGAAATAGCCGCCGTGAGGCTCTGTCCAAAAGGCAAAGCCGCAATCTCCGAGTTCTTCTTTGAAAATCCTCGTAACCGTATCGAATTTCGGCTTCAGAATCGCAGCGTGGCGCTTCATGATGGAGCGGACATTTTCCGCGTTTTCCAGGTATTTTGCATGGCGGAGCTGGTTTGTTTTGTCCGGAGAGATGGTCTGAAAGGCAATCTCTTTTTTTGCACGTCGTATATTGTCCGTACTGGAAACCATGGCGGCGATGCCGGCACCCGCATATGTAATTTTGGAAGTGGAGAAGAAACCGAGCACAAGGTTTTCATTCCGGGTCCCGCGTGTAAGAGAAAAAATATTTTCCAGAAAATCCGGTGTTTCATCAATGTCATGAAGCGTATATGCCATATCCCAAAAGACACGGAAGTCAGGTGCTGCGGGACACAGTGCCGCAATACGTCTGATGGTTTCCGAACTGTAGGTTTCTCCCGTTGGATTGGAATATTTGGGAACACACCACATTCCTTTGACACTTGCATCTGAGCGCACATATTCTTCTACCGCATCCATATCGGGACCGTTTCCGGTCATACGGATCGGAATCATCTCAATCCCGAAACGCTCGGAAATTGCAAAGTGACGATCATAACCGGGAGAGGGACATAGAAATTTTATATTTTTTTGATCTTTCCATGGCGCTGAAGTGCCGTCTGTGCCGAAAAGCATGGCACGGCAAACAGCGTCATACATAAAAGAAAGACTGGAGTTTCCGCCCAAAATGATTTGCTCCTCTGTCACGCCGAGCAGATCCGCAAAAATGCGGCGAAGCTCCGGAACGCCGTCAGGCAATCCGTAATTACGTGTATCAAAACCGTCTTCAGTCCGACAGTCCTCCCCGCAGGTAAGAACGTTCAGAAGCTTGTCGGAGATGCCGAGCTGGCGGGGACTCGGTTTTCCTCTTGACATATCGAGGGAGAGCTTCATTCCCTGAATGGTTTCATATTGTCTGCGCAGTTCGTCCAGATTCCGGTGAAGCTCCGTCTCCGACATCGCGAAAAAATTACATGACACGACCGTGTTTACCTCTTTTCCCAAAATTGCTTAAATATCGGCGTTGCCGGTCGTTCTCGGAAACGCTTCCACATCACGGATATTGGAAATTCCCGTGATATACATAATGAGCCGTTCGAAGCCGAGACCGAAACCTGCATGCTTGGTGCTTCCGTAACGGCGCAGTTCCGTATACCACCAATAGTCCTCTGCATTCAGACCGCAGCGCCGGTAGGCAGCCTCCAGCATATCGAGACGCTCCTCACGCTGGCTTCCTCCGATCAGTTCTCCGACTCCCGGAACGAGCATATCCGCAGCGGCGACGGTTTTGCCGTCATCGTTGAGCCTCATATAGAACGCTTTGATTTCTTTTGGATAATCCATCACAAACACCGGTTTGCGGAATACCTGTTCACAGAGATACCGCTCATGTTCTGTCTGCAGGTCGCAGCCCCAATAAGGTTTATATTCAAATTCTTTTCCGCTGTTCTCAAGAATTTTGACGGCGTCTGTATAGGAAACGCGTGCAAAATCGCTCTCCACTATCGTATGCAGGCGCTCGAGAAGCGTGCTATCGATAAATTGATTGAAGAACTGCAGTTCATACGGACAAGCTTTCAGAACATGGGAAACAACGGATTTTGTCATTGCTTCGGCAAGATTCATATCATCTGCAAGATCAGAGAATGCGATTTCCGGTTCGATCATCCAGAATTCTGCGGCATGGCGCTGCGTATTGGAACGTTCGGCACGGAATGTCGGTCCGAATGTATAAATTTTAGAAAACGCCTGCGCAAAGCATTCTCCGTTGAGCTGACCGGATACGGTAAGGCTTGCTGCCTTGCCGAAAAAGTCCTCTTTAAAATCTACTTTTCCGTCATCGGTTCTGGGCGGATTGTCCATATCAAGCGCCGTAACGCGGAACATCTCTCCTGCGCCCTCGCAGTCCGAAACGGTGATAAGAGGCGTATTGACATATACAAATCCCTGTTCATGAAAGAACTGATGGATGGCAAACGCCGCCTCCGAACGCACGCGGAATACAGCTTGAAACGTGTTGGTTCTCGGTCTGAGATGTGGGATGGTTCTTAAGAATTCAAGCGACGTTTTTTTCTTCTGAAGTGGGAATTCAGGTGTAGATGTTCCTTCGATCTCAATGGCTTTTGCTTTCAGTTCAAACGGTTGCTTGGCATCGGGTGTCAGCACAAGCGTGCCCCGTGCCGTAATGGCAGCACCGACGTTTTGCTTTGTAATTTCTGTATAATTGGAAAGCTTGTCTGCTTCCATGACAACCTGCAGACGCGGAAACGTGCTTCCGTCGCTCAGCTCTATAAACCCGAATGCATTGCTGGAGCGCATTGTCCGAACCCAGCCGGCAACGGTAATATCCTTTCCTTCAAACGCTTCCGGAGTTTGATAAAGCTCTTGAATGGTGGTCCTTTTCATGATGAATCGTCCCTTTCTTTCCGAAAAAATGAGGCCAAAATAAAAAAATATATAATATTATAACGCATAGGGAATCAAAATACAAGAGTTCCAGTAAAAAAATTGGGTTCTTTCCATTCTGCAGAAAAGAAAACGATATCCAAAAGATATGCTGCTTTTTTAGAAAATCTCACAAAAAACACAGGCGTTGCACGAGGTGCATGCCTGTGTTTTTCGGCGTATTTCCATTTTAAGATGGCGTAGTATTAACTGCGTTCCTTCCCGCTTCTCAGAATGTCTCCGGTAACGGCATTGATTTTATAGTCATATTCATAACCGTCCGACTTAAAATCAAGCTCATAGACGGCAAGACCGTTATCCCGTTCAAAATCGATATCAAAGTCCCAAATATCACTTATCGCAATTCCCGCATGCGAACAAGCGATCTCTTTTGCCTTTTCTGCGGTGATATAATCACCCTCATCAGATCCGGAAGGGACAGAAGGGGTGTCATCATTATCCCGTTCCTTCTCGCTTTTCAGAATATTTCCGGTTTTCGCGTTGATTTCGTATTCGTATTCATAACCACCTGCATGGAATTCCACTTCATAAACCATCATTCCGTCATCCCAATCAAGCTCTGTTTTCAGCGAGGAGATTTCGTCATAGGAAAGAGACGCATGAGTCAGCGCCTGCTCGACTGCGGCGTCTGTTCCGATATATGCTTTGTCGCTGGCGCTGCCGACGGAGCTTATGGGATTTTCTTCTGATGCGCTGTGGCTTTCCAAAAGGAGATTCAGCTCATTGATGGAAAGTCCGGCAAGTCCTTCAAAGGTATACAAAGGAGAAAGTGCCATAATCTGCTGGACAAGCTGAGCCTTTCCGACTGTGATGCCATAGGTATCGGCAAGTTTTCGAAGCTCACTGTCTGCCGTAACGGTTTGGCTTAATACCGCTCCGGAAAAGGTATCCGTCTCAAGGAGAGCGCTGATTTCCTGCGAAAGCTTTTCTTTGAGCAGGCTGTTTTGGTTTTCACTTCCTCCGTCGACACTGACGAGAATCGAATTTGCCATTTCATTCAGATAACCGTAACGCAGCATGGAACCGATTAGGGCATTCACGGTGATTTCAAGGTCGCTTCCCGAGAAGTCCATGTCTCCGATTACGATGCGGCCGTCTTCATTGAGAGCGGTGACATCCAGTACACGTTCCTTTTGATTGACACGGATTTCAATGCTGGGGTTGATATCAAGAGATACCGTAGAAGCTACGGCGTAATTGTTGTTATAATATAAAAATCCGACACACCCGGCTATCAGCAGGACAAAGACCGCCGCGATGGCAGAGAGCTTACGTACCCATGAGCCGGTTTTCTTGTTTTCTGTCAAAATCATCACGTTTCCTTTCTTCTTTTCATATTCGGAGAGAACAGCATCCGGAGTGTTTGGGGCAGCATTCTCGAAAGCTCGTTTGATCTTGGCATTCAGCTCCTTGTTTTCCATTTCTATTCCTCCTTTAAATGAAGTGTGCTTTCAGCTTTTTTAAAGCTCGACTATGTTTGGAAAGAACTGTCGGAAGAGGCAGGTTCAGCATTCCGGCAATCTCCCGGTGCTTGAAGCCTCCTACGGCATGCAGAATGACAATCTGACGTTCCTCATCGGTCAGCGCCTGCATACACTCGGTCAGAATCAGTTTGTCTTCCGGGGAAAGGTCTTCTTTTTCCCGAAAAGAGGTCTCCCAGTTTTCATCCGGAATCGTTCCGGTTCGTCGGTATTCCCGCTGCTTCATAAGACAAAGGTTGCGTGCAATGGTAAAAATCCATGCCATCGGCTTGCCGCATGGCCGGTAATTTTTCGCTGCGGAACAAACGGCAATATAACAGTCTTGAAGGATATCCTCTGCGTCATGGGTGTTTTTTAAGATGGACAAGGCAAAGCCGTATATACAGGCACGGGTTTGCTCATAGAGTATGGCAAAGGCTTTGCGGTCGTCTTGCGCAAGCCGGACGATACAGCTCTCGAGTTGCTGGTCGTCATGGTTTGTCTCATATGAATTTGCAGACGTCATACAAAGAAGCATTGCGGATTCACCGCCTTTCATAAAGAATAATGCACAGAGAACTCATTTTATTGCATGGAGAAAAAATTTTTTATCTTTAAGACCAGATGGCTGTTACGACGGTTTTCTTTTTTTATTATATCATGAAATGCAAAAAAGAAGAGGAAAAACTTTGGAAACGCATTCTGGAAAACGATTTTGTCATAAAAAACAGGCTTAGGGCGCTCTGCAACGCGAAAAAAGACGGCCCCATACACTTTGAAGAAAAAAATATTGTTCCCAAATTTTTACTTGTTTTCTTCAGAAATAAAGTATGAAAACCGTCTTTTACATGAAAAAAATGCTTAAACTCTATGTTTTTTTTTCATTTGCCGGATACAGTCGCGGCATACAAAGAAACCGTGAAATTCGATCAGAGCGTTTTCGCTTTTGCAGAATAAACAGCAATTGTTGATCAGCTTGACAGTAAGAACATTTTTCATAACCGGTGTGATTTCAACCGGTGTGTTTTCACTGAATCCGTACTGTTCTCTGAGTTCTTTCGGGATGACCAGTCTGCCTAACTTATCAATCGAACGCTTATAACTTATCATGTTTGTTCCCCCTTTTTCATTATCTCAAAGCAATCGGTACGAAAACAGCGTATTTCATGCCTTGCGACTAAAGTATATCATAGAACGAATGTAAAAAAATGTCGCATTATGTTTGAAAATCCGGAAGAATAAAAAATAAAAATATCAATGCGAAAATTTTTGTATTTCCGCTAAAAAATGAAATTTTTCACAATTAAATATTCCATAAAGACAAAAAGCGGAAAAGTTGTTCGATATATTGAATATAAATCAAATAAATATAATATTCATATTGACAAATTTAAACAACACCATTATAATAATTGGTGAAAATAAACGAAAAAACTGACATTTAAGGAGACAAAAATAAAAAAAGAAACAAAAACAGTTACAAGGAAATCGGAGTTTGTCAAAAGAGGCATTGTAATACTGCTTGTGTGTGCCATGCTGCTGCTTCTTCCGGGAGTTTCGTCGTTTGCTTTGTCGGCGGCGGAGTTTGTAAGAGAACATTCGACAAAAGCAACTGCTCCGACAGACCGCGGCGGCTTGTCTGGCCTACACTCTTCCGTGGAAACCATCGAGGATGAAGAATGGCTACTTGGGGAAGCACCGATCTGCACGAACAGGAGCGATAAGGGAAAGGACGGGCAAGCTGTCTGGCTTGTCCGTCCTATGTATTCCCTCGATAAATGGGAATTTATGATACTAAATTATTTTAACAATTTTTCTTGATATATTTCGATTTGCATCATAATATGCCCAATGTTCCCTTCGCCTGCATATTGTGTTGCGTCAAAAAAATCCTTATCTAATGTAGACCAATACAAATCATTTTCATCTCCGCTTACATTGATTGCTTTATTTAGCTTCCCAACATAAACTTCCAGATAACAATTTCCAAAATAGTATGTAAAATCCATCAAATGGGAAAGAATAATATCTTTTCTTGATATTGCTGTTTCTTCTTCAAGCTCCCTATATGCTGCATCTAACCCATTTTCATTTTTCTCAATTTTTCCACCCACAAAATTTGACAAGCCCATGTATGGATTTTTTCTTCTTTTGCACATCAACAATTTATCAACATTTTTATTAAATACAACTATTGCATTATATCCTTGCATTGAAATGCCTCCACAAATTCCGAGTTTTCAATTTCATTATACTAAATAATGGTGAAAAAGTCAACCACAGAAAGCGAGATATCAACCATGTACCACACCCAAGAACAGATAGACTGGGCGAACCAAGCTGAGCTTGCTTTGTTGCTGCAATCGCAAGGGGAACCGTTCTCAACACGGTTGCAGTATGCCATCCTGAGAACGTGCAACATACGACAGATATTTATATCGCCGACGGATATGTTGCGTTGACGGCGGGTTACAGCGCTCTTTCTCTGATGGCAGTGCCGGAAAATGAAGAATTGCCGGAAGGCAAGCTCACGACATATGGATATGACGATCTCGGCAGGCTGATTTCGGAAACCATGGTTGACAGCAGTGAAACGGACGTGATAAACTATACATATGACAACCGCGGGAACCGTGCGACCATGACGAAAAACGGGACCGTAACGACCTATACCTATGATATGAACAATCGACTGACGGCGGAGCAGACGGGCAGCAATGTAAAGACGTTCACCTATGACGCGAACGGGAATCAGCTTGCGGCACAGTACAATTTAAACTATGCGGGCTCGTATGAATACGATTTGTTCGGCAGGCAGAAGAGGTATACGTCGGATGGACTGCTGTATATGGAATATAGCTATCGTGCAGACGGACTGCGGCACAGTGTAGACAATACGATTCATATATGGGACGGGACGGATATCGTAGCGGATGTAAAAAGCGCGGGAATCACGATATATGCGCGCGGGAACGGACTGATTTATACAGATACGGCGGGCGTGCGGACCTATTATCACCAAAACGGGCACGGAGACGTGATTCTGCTGACAGACGGAATCGGAACGATGGTGAAGAGCTATGGGTATGACGCGTTCGGATGGGAATGGGACGCAGTGGCGACGGATAACAACCCATTCCGGTACTGCGGGGAATATGATGACAAGCGCACGGAAACGGTATATCTGCGAGCGAGATATTATGACAGCGCATACGGACGGTTTACGCAGCAGGACGGATGGCAGTATACGGATGCGAATGATCATCTGAGTCTGAATCTGTATACATGCTGCTGGAATAATCCGACCAATATGGAGGATCCGGACGGACATTGGAGCTGGTTTAAATTTATACGTTCGACAATTAAGGGTGCAATCGACGGATATATTTCGGCGAGAGCAACAGGAAAAAATGTGTTTTTATCTACAATGGCAGGTGCGGTTACAGGGGCAATTTCAGGATTGGGAGAGGGGTTGGAATTGCCAGGTGTTTTAGGAACTGTAACTGAAGCATTATTTAATGGTATATCCTCGGGGATAGGAAGTATTTTCGACCAGCTGTTGGATGGCAAAAGCGTTGATGAAATAGATTATCATGATGTGCTGGTATCCTCGATTGTTGGCGTAATAGGCTCTTTGGCTGCTAACTTTTCTGAAAAGATGTTTGATGAGCTAGTCGATCTGTATAATAAATTAAGCGAGATTTTTGAAGGATATACAAAAGCGGAGCCATGGGTAAAAGATGTTTTAACATATATTCTTTATTGAAATTCCCGAAAAGGCAGCAGTTTATTCCTTGACTAAAGATGATTAAATGAAATTCGCTGCGTGGAAAGGGGTAAAACCAAGTTATTTTGTTGTGAGTTTTACATTTTTTATTTGTGGTGCGTTTTTTCTGTAATAGCTATATTGTATGATCTGTTGGAAAGACCTGTGATTATGCGAGGTTTACATAAGGCATTATTATTATGTAGCAAGAGTCAGAGCAAGAAAATC
>UQNQ01000008.1 GCA_900542425.1 uncultured Eubacteriales bacterium | reverse complement strand
CTGCCATATGGCAGGCTCTTTCTTTGCAAAAATTCCCTTTAAGTAAGTTCTATTTTTGCTACTTCCAACAAAAAAAGTATGCTAAAACAGAAAATTGATAAATTAAGTGCAGAATCCCTTAAGGATTTGCTGGATTTAAACTTGACAAGACACATATAAGCGTGATATAATAATCACACTTACTTTTTTATGGGATATAGCCAAGTTGGTTAAGGCACAAGACTTTGACTCTTGCATTCCGCTGGTTCGAGTCCAGCTATCCCAGCCAAGTGACGCCGGACCCGATTCGCTGTGGGTCCGGCGTTATTTTTGTTTTTGGACTCGACTGTAAAAAAGCGTCTTTTTCATTTCCTTTTAACAAAATACAGCGCTGAGCTCATTCATTTTGAACTCAGCGCTTTTTCTGTATTTGCTTGCAGGATGACAGCTCTGTTTGCTTTGTCAAGAGGGGAAAACATTATCGATGAAAGACATTGGCTTTATGGAAGGTTCGTTATGTTTTTGATTTCCATGTACGGGCTAAAATATCTTTGAGTACCAAGCATGCCTCTAAATCATGATATCCATAATCCGCTTTTAGCTGATTTAGCATTTCTCGTATTTTTGGCATATAATCGTTTATCCTTACCTGTTGTTTATATGTTACTAGAATAGGATATTTCTTGCTCCAAATTTTATTCCAATCCATCTTTTCCTGCATTTCATCGCTCGTTTTCTCAATCATTTGCTCGATTTCTTTTTGTTCAATATCAAAATCAATCAATTCATCCAAAGATAAATGATATAAAACGGAAAGCTGCTTGGATTGACGGATATCGGGCAAAGTTTCATCAGTTTCCCATTTTGAAATGGTCTGTCGGCTGACCCCCAATTTCTCCGCAACGTTTTCTTGTGACAATCCGCTCTTTTTTCTGGCATTGAATAAATTGCTTCCTAAACTCATCATGAGTTCCTCCTCTGGTATTGTTCTTACTATCAGTATAATGCGGATGAAAGAAAAAATCTATCAATCCTATCTTGCATATATGCGCGTCTTTTTCACATTCAAAGTCATTACATAGAAGGAGTTTCATTCAGTAAGGCTTAAACTTTATGGGATAATATAGAAATGGCTACCAGCATCGGAATAGGAATGAAGCTTTGCAGGAAAAATGCGGGATTTCTGTCAAAAGACAAGCGGAGAAAGAGAGATTGTTAATGTATTCCGTTTGAAATTTTACATGGAAGAAAACCACGCTCCTGAAGATAGACGACAGAACTTTTTAGTCCCGCAATTGTTTTGACTTCGATAAGGCAGGTTGCATCCTTTTCGGAAGCAAGGTTCAGCATCGCCGGAATATCGACGATTCCCTCGCCAAGCGGAAGATGAGGACCTTTTGTTTTTGTTGCATCGTGCAAATGTATATGACAGAGTTTCTCTTGGTGTTTTTCAAAAATGGTGCGATCCCGAAATTCCGTAATGATTTCATGTCCGGTGTCCAGCGTGAGGCCGAAACAGGAATGACTGAGAAGAATGTCAATGGCTTTTCTGTGCGCTTCTGTCCATCCTGTTTTCAAAGAATCGGTATTTTCAATACAAAGTAAAATTTCGGTATCTTTGGTTTCTCTTTGACACATCTGTGCAAACGCAAGTACTTTTTTCTCATAAAAAGACCAATAGGTGTCGGATAAATAGATTCGCTTGTCAGGAAGTGTCACATAAACACCGACCGGTAAATGCATATTGAGCCGCCGGATACCGAGTTTTTTGGAAAGCCGGATAGAATCGCATGTGAGAGCTTCATATGCGCTCGCGATTTTTTCGTTGAAATCAAACGGGTTCAGCTGTTCGTCAAGATGCAGAGTGTATTCTGCGCCGGATTCTTTCTGTAAGCGGCGCAATTCTTTGATATTTAGAACATTTGGCAGGTATTGGGGAAAGCTCATATTGATTTCCACAAAATCAAGTCCGAGCTGCCGGCAAAGTATCATGCATGCGCGAAGGTCAGGACATTCCACAAGGGTTGGCATTCCAAATTTCACAGGGGGTTCTCCTTTACGGCGGAAGACATACGGTATTTTATCCGCCTTTCTATTCTAAAGCTATTTCCTGTATTATAATAAAGAAGCGTTTGCATTGTCAAGCCTAGGTAGAATAAAATGGGCAAGGAATGTAGAAATATGTTGGTTGAAAAAGAAAAGGGAGACATGGTATAATCAAGCATATTTTATTTACTGCGGGTGGTTGAAGGGAGATGTATATGAGAGTTTATAATTTTTCTGCCGGTCCTGCTACACTTCCGCTTGAAGTGTTGGAACAGGCACAAAAAGAATTTTTGGATTATAACGGAACCGGTATGAGTATCACGGAAATGAGTCACCGAAGCAAAGCGTTTATGGCATTGAACGAAGAAGCGAGAGTGCTTCTTCGGGAATTGATGAGAATTCCGGACGGCTATGATGTACTGTTTGTTCAAGGCGGTGCTTCTCAGCAGTTTGCCGCTGTTCCGCTGAATTTGATGAAAACCGGAAAAGCGGATTACATTTTGACCGGCAATTTTGCGGAGAAGGCATATGAGGAAGCTTGCCTTTACGGCGACGCTGCCGTTGTCGCTTCTTCCAAGGACCGCGGTTATACCTGTATACCGGATATAGAGAAAATTTCTTTCAGAGAAGAGACCGATTATGTGCATATCACCTCCAACAATACCATTTTCGGAACCCGGTATACCGCTTTTCCGAAAACAACGGCGCCTCTTGTCGCCGATATGAGTTCCCATATTCTCAGCGAGGAAATCGATGTATCTTTGTTCGGATTGATTTATGCAGGTGCTCAGAAAAATATTGCGCCTGCTGGCCTTACGATTGTGATTGTGAGAAAAGATTTGGAAGAGAATTTCTCTCCTTGTCTGCCGTGTCCTACGATGCTTCGCTACAGCACCCAGGCAAAAAACGACAGCCTTTATAACACGCCGCCCTGTTTTAGTATTTATATGGCATGCCTTGTGTTTCGCTGGCTGAAAAAGCTTGGGGGAATCAAGGAAATTCAGAAAATCAACGAATACAAGGCGAATCTGCTTTACGATTTTATCGATAACTCCGGATTCTATTCGAACCATGTGGAGAAAAAAGATCGTTCTCTTATGAATGTCCCTTTTGTTACGCCAAGCAAGGAGTTGGATGAAAAATTTGTAAAAGAAGCCGCTTCTTTCGGAATCGTTTCCATCAAAGGGCACCGGCTTGTCGGAGGGATGCGGGCTTCCATCTATAATGCAATGCCTGTGGATGGCGTCAAGGCGTTGATTTCCTTTATGAAAAAATTTGCACAGGAGAATTCATGATGAAGAATATTCTGACACTCAATCCGATTAGCTCCTCTGCCGCGGCGGTATTTGGCGGCGAATATCGTCTCTCCCTGGATGCGGCGCATCCTGTGGGTATTCTTGTCCGCTCTTTTGATATGCATGGTTATATGCTGGATGCCGATACCGTTGCCGTGGCACGTGCCGGCGCCGGAACGAACAACATTCCATGCGGGGAATATGCCGCCGCGGGTGTTGTTGTATTCAATACTCCGGGCGCAAATGCCAATGCGGTCAACGAGCTTGTCATAGCCTCACTTCTGCTGGGCTCGCGCAGGCTTATTGATGCGATCGAATGGGTAAGGACTTTGAAAGGGAAAGGCGATGAAATCCCGAATCTGGTCGAAAAGGGAAAGGCACGTTTTGCAGGACCTGAGATTTGTGGAAAAAAGCTTGGAATTGTTGGCCTTGGCGCCATTGGCGCTAAGGTCGCGAACTCCGCGGTCGGTTTGGGAATGGAGGTTTCCGGATACGATCCCTATCTTTCCGTTGAAAACGCGATGTCGCTTTCCAGACAGGTCCGCCGTGTGAACGATATGGATACGCTGCTTGCCGACAGTGATTATCTGACTTTTCATATCCCGCTTACCGATTCTTCCCGCGGCATGATTGATCGGAAAATGATTTCCAAAATGAAAGACGGGGTTGTTATTGTGAACTGTGCGCGGGGTGAATTTGCAGATCCATCTGCTGTGCTGGAGGCGGCGGCTTCCGGAAAAATCGGTCGTTATATCACGGATTTTCCGACTGAGGAGATGATCGGTGCGGAAAACGTCATCTGTATCCCGCATCTTGGCGCAACGACTCCGGAAGCAGAGGATAACTGTGCTGCTATGGCGGCGCGGGAGCTTGTCGATTATATTGAGAACGGCAATATCCGCAACAGTGTCAATTATCCCGCTTGTGAGTCCGTACGGGCCGGTCGTTTCCGGATCACGGTCAACCATTTGAACCAGCAGAATATGATTGCTTCCATTACATCGGCACTTGCCGGGGAACATATTAACATTGAGAATCTTGTCAATAAAAGCAAGGGAGAATTTGCATATACCATGATCGATACCAATACGGAGGTCTCTTCCGGGAGTATCGAAAAAATAAAAGCGATTCCGGGTGTATTTCGTGTTCGTTCTCTGTTTTGAAAAGAGGCTTGATAGATACCTCTTGTAAGCAGTCCTGCCTATATCGGGCAGGACTGCTTTTTTGGTAAATGACGGCTGATATGGATATCCTTCTGCTTATTTGATACAAATCGGAGAGGGCATAACAAATTCGACAGACACTGCTTTGGGGCAAGGTGTTTTCTTCAAAAAAGTTAGGATCTCTTGAAAACTTGTTTAAATTTTGATAATTTTTAAATCATGTTTGACGATATTGTTAACTTCATTCCGGGTTTGTTGACAGACGCTTTTGGATGTTATATAATAACAAAAAATGAAGAAAAATAGAGGTAATGATAATTTGTTTGGGGGAATGAGAATGAAAAAGCTTATCGCTTTGGGACTCGCGGCATGTGTTGCGCTTGCTTGTTTTGCTTCCTGTGAAGAAACGCCGCCTGTTGAAACAACGGCGACTGAAATAAAACAATATGAAGTAGAAGACGGAATCTTAACATCCTGTGTCGGACAGGCGGATGCCAATGGTGTGTATGTTGTGCCGGATACGATTACGGCAATTGGCGAAAGTGCTTTTGCCGGAGATACCAAATTAAAAGAAATTGTCATCGGCTCTAATGTCAAGGCAATCGGCTCCGGCGCTTTTCAATACTGCACGTCACTGAAAAAAGTGACGATAATGGAGGGTGTCGAAAGTATCGGATCCGCTGCATTTTATGCCTGTTCCTCTCTGGAGGAGATTACGATTCCGTCGACCGTGGAACGTCTTGAATCTTATACGTTTTATGGCTGTGAAGCGTTGGAGACGCTTTCCCTTGAGCCTATCCGTTTTATCGAAGATTATGCAATGTGGTATTGCACTGCTTTGGAAACGGTGTCCTTATCACCGGAGCTTGTTTCGATTGGGGAATGGTCTTTTGCTCAGTGCCCAAAACTTGAGAATATCAATCTTGAAGATTGTACGGCTTTGGAATCCATCGGAGACTATGCTTTTGCTACCTGCGAGATGCTGACGTCAGTCCAAATACCACAGGGAACCAAAAGTATTGGCAAACTGGCTTTTTACGAATGTACAAGACTGACGGATGTTTCCATCCCCTCAACGGTAGAAACCATTGATTTTGCTGCTTTCAATTTTACGCCGTGGTATCAGGAAAATTCTGATGATTATTTGATTGTGGGAGACGGCATTCTGATCAAATGCGCAGTTCATCCGCTGTACCTTGATTTGTCGGGTAAAGGTATCCGATATATCAGTTCTTCTTTTTGGAATGCGGAAGCCGGAGGCTATGCCAAGGAATACGGATACCGGTATGCTTCCGAACTAGAATCGGTTGAGATTCCGGAGGGTGTTACCGTTATCGGTACTGCCGCGTTTGAAGGCTGTTTTTCACTGGAATCGGTCAATCTGCCGCCTACGCTTGAACGGATCGAAGATAACGCTTTCAGTATTTATTCCGATTCTTATGTTCCTGAGACGAAGATTCTTTCACTTGAAAACTGTGAAAATCTTACGTATATCGGAAACTATGCTTTTTACGGTTGCGGCGGCCTTGAGAAAATTGAACTTGCGCCAAGTGTTGAGTATGTAGGGGCATATGCCTTTGCCTTGACAAAAGCATATAATGATTTTATGGAAGCTGCCAAGATGCAGGAGAATGAAAATGACCGATACCTTATTGTTGGGGACGGTATTTTGATTGCGGCATATATTCCGGATGGACAAACATCTGTATCCATTCCGGAGGGCGTTAAAATTATCGGAGGGGCGGCTCTGTGCGGATGGGATACCGCGTATGTACCGGACGACAATACTCAGCTTAGCACTTCCGGTCAATCTAAATACAATCTCAGTTATAAAGTGACCGAGTTGACACTTCCGTCTACACTGACAACCATTTGCGATAACGCTTTCTTCAGAATGACAAAAATCACAAAAATTGTTCTTCCTGATATGTTGAAAACAATCGGCAACGGAGCCTTTGGTTATTGCCAGAGTCTTTCCGATATCTCCGGCGGAACAAATATTGAATTCATCGGAGATAATGCCTTTTCTTATTGTTCGGCTATAAAGTCTTTCCGTTTTTCCTCTAATACAACGGAAATCGGCTCCGGCGTATTTTCAGGCTGTTCTGCTCTTGAGAGCGTGTCTTTCCCGGAAGATACTGTTTTGATCGGGGAGGATCAGTTTATTGACGGTTGTACTTCTTTGCTTGAAATCCGGATCGCGCCGGAAGCAAGACCGCGTATTTATACGATAACGGGAAATATCTCGCAAAACATCAAAGTGATTTACTATACGAAAGATTGATACAAGATGATAGAGGAGAAATCCGATGTGCGGATTTCTCCTTTTTTATTTGATGCCAGAAAAGGGAGGTGGAAAGAAACGGGTTTGGGAGATCATCTGCAAAACAAAAAACAATTTTTCTTTTTCGAGCAATCACTGTCAGATGAATTCCAAAAACAATTTTACAAAGACTGCTTGCATTGTTTTTTAAACTCCGGAATAAACTGTAGAAGAGTATATGTACCGGACATAGCTACTGAAAACGGAACGGAGGACGAGACGATGAACAAGACGGCTTTTGAAATCAAAACGGAGGCTTTGTGCCGTGAAATCAAGGCGCATGGTGTCACTGTATTGCGATACCGTATTGCTTATCCGATACTTGCCGGCTGTGAGGCGATCAATGACTTTTATCGGCAAACGGCGCATTGTTTGCAGGAATATGCAGAAAAAACGGCGAATATCCGGTCGGAAAAGCTTGCAGCATGTTCACGTTTGGAACGTGCCGGATTTCGGGAAATCATGCTGCGCAGTGTTCCTAAGGTTGTATGGGCGGATGATATGTATGTCAGTATCCTCTTGGATTTTATTGCTGCGGATAAGGAAAAAATTCATCGTATGGTGCGTACAGCTCATACGTTTGACCTTTCTTCAGGGAGAGTTTGTATGCCGTCTGAATTTTTGGGGAGAAGAAAAAATTTCCCGTCAGATGACTTCTATCTTACAGAAAAAGGACTTGTGTTTGTTATCAATTTGACAGCTCCGGATTTATCCATGAAAGGAAGAATTCGTGAGGATGATTTTATAAAAGAAGTTGTTTTTGATTCAAAATAGCTGATAAAGTAAGCCTGAATCAACTTGTGCAATACGATAAATAAAAATGAAATGATATATACAATTTTCATAAAAATATCACATGATTTTTAAGAAAAGGCTTGAAAAGACTATGATTTTAAGATATAATAAATAGAAAATGACGAGTAAAGGCGGTGGTGAAGTTTTGGATAACCGTATCGATAGAATTTATGAAGCGGAGCGTATGGCTGCCGTTAAAAGAGACAGGCTTATCATCGAACAAAAGGAACGGCTTGCCGCTGTGAAAAAGCAATATGAGACAGAGCTTGCTGCGGCGGAGTCCGCGGCGGAAACAAAAATTGCGCTTGAAGCGGAAAAGGCAAAACAGGCTGCGGCATCAGAAATGGAAAAATCAAAAGAGGAAGCTGCTGCCGAAGCGGATACCATTTTACAGGATGCGCGGCAGAGGCTTCCGTCGGCAGCGGAATTTATTATACGGGAGATTTTTCAGGCATGATCAGTCAAATGAAAAAGCTATCCCTGATCATTCTATCGTCAGATGTAAACAGAGTCATGAATTCGCTTGCATGGCTTTCCTGTATGGAAATAGAAAAAATGCAGGGATACGAGCCGGACTTTTTGCAGGTTCCGGATCTTTCACGGCAAAAAAATGAAACGCAGCAGGCTCTTGATGCTTTGCGCTTTGCCATTCCGTATCTTTCCCCTTCTCGCTCGGACAAGCAAGGAATGTTTTCCGTATCAAGACCGGTGATTCGCAGGCAGGATCTTGAAACGCTTCCGATGAATGCACAAAGTGCCGTCGAAGCGGCATATCGGGCGCGGCGGCTTGAACGGGAGCTTGCAGAGCTTCGTCAGGAAGAAAATAAATGCTCGGAGCGGATACGCGCTCTTTCTCCATGGCTGCAGCTGGAGATCCCGCTTGGCTTTGAAGGAACGGAACGTACAGGAGCGGTTTTGGGAACGCTGCCTGCCGGTGATGCGGAGCATCTTACAAATGCTTTTTCCAAAACGGAAGCGGTGGCTGTCGAGACAGTTTCACGGGAGGCGGCGTTATCTTATCTGTTTGTTTTATATATGAAATCAGAGGAACCGCGGGTTCTTGCAGCACTTTCCGGAGCTGGATTTACCCGGCTTCGCTTTGAACCAGATGCCGAAACTGCGTCTGCGGAGACAAAGAAAGTTATCCGTAAACTTGAGGATTTGCATAGGGAACGGGAGAAGCTGATTGCTGAAAAACGGTCGCTTGCGCGGTTCTGTGCCGATATGGAAACGGCATATGATATTCTCGATACCAAACTTGGGATTTTAGAGCAGAGGGACAAGACAGCAATGACCGAACATACGGTTTTGATTCACGGCTGGATTCCCGCTAAACAGGAAAAACGGCTTGCGTCGGCGCTTGCCGGATTTGTATGCTCTTATGAGCTGTCCGCTCCGGCAGAAGATGACGATGTCCCGGTACAGCTTTCAAACTGTGCGTTTGCCGATCCGTTTGAATCTCTTATCGGACTGTATTCCTATCCGAAATACGGAAGTTTCGATCCAACGTTTATTATGGGTATTTTTTTCTCGATCTTTTTTGGGTTGATGACGGCGGATGTTGGATACGGATTTTTGATTACGGTTGGCTGTCTTTTGTTTATGAAACTTATGAAGCCGAGGCTCGGTATGCGCCGGTTCTTAAAAATGTTCGCCATATGCGGTGTATTCAGCATGGCGGCAGGGGTGCTCTTCAACGGCTGGTTCGGGGATTTTCCGGTGCAATTTGCGGAAAAAATCCTTGGTAAGACCGATTTCGGCGGAATGTGGTATCTTCTCGATCCCATAAACGATCCCATTACCTTTTTCATCATTGCGCTTGCCGCCGGAGCCGTTCATCTGATTGTCGGTATGATAATCAAAATGATCATGCTGATTCGGAGAGGAGACATCTTTTCTGCCATTTTTGATGTCGGAAGCTGGTTTGTCATTTTTGCTGGCATTGCGCTTTTTGCCGTTATAGGAACGGCAGGCGGAATTGTAGCTCTGGTCGGGGTGCTGATGGTTGTGTTCACGCACGGCAGACATCAGAAAAACGTTGTGATGAAATTTTTTTCCGGTTTGCTCGGATTATATGACATTGTAAACTACATGTCGGACTTGCTTTCTTATTCGCGTGTGCTTGCACTGGGGCTTTCCTCGGCGGTTATCGCGAGTGTTTTCAATGTGCTGGCGACGCTCGGCGGCAGGTCGGCGATTTCCTTTATCCTGTTTCCGTTGGTTTTTATTATCGGTCATGCTTTGAACATTGCGCTGAGCCTGCTCAGCTCGTTTATCCATTCAAGCAGACTTCAGTACGTCGAATTTTTCGGAAAGTTTTATGAAGACGGCGGACGGCTGTTTTCTCCGATGGCACCGCGTCTGAAATATACCGATTTTTCACCGGAAGATTCCGATTGATAAAAAATTTTGAAAGACCTTACTTATGGTCAGAAAGGCGATTTTATGACATTTACTGAATTTCTGAGTACCATTTTCACAGGGACCAATCTTGCGCTGCTCGGCGCAGTGCTTGCGGTTGCGTTTTCCGGCTTTGGCTCTGCCAAAGGCGTCGGTATGGTAAGTGAAGCTTCCGCGGGACTTCTTACCGAGGATCCATCTAAGTTCGGAAAGGCAATGGTATTGCAGGCGTTGCCTGCTACGCAAGGCATTTACGGCTTTGTCATTGCATTCCTGATTGCAGTGGTAAAACTGAACATCATGTCGGGAACTCCTGCGGAACTTACCGTCGGTCAAGGCATGTATCTGTTCTGTGCCGCTCTGCCGATCGCGCTCGGCGGCTGGGTATCCGCCATCAAACAGGCGCGTGTGGCGACGGCAGGGGTTTCCGTACTTGCCAAGCGTCCCGAGGCGGTCGGAAAGGCAATTATTTCTGCGGCGCTTGTTGAGATGTATGCAATCCTCGCTTTCCTCATTTCCATTCTTCTTGTTCTGTCGTTCTGAGTCCGGGTGTGCCATATGAACACGGAGAAAGGAATGGAAGCCATTATCCATCGGATTGAATCGGATGTTGAGGGAGAACTTGCTGTTTTAAATGCTGCGTTTGAAAAAGAGCTTGGAGAACTTGCCGCAGCACATCTTGTGTCTTTGAGGAAAGTGGAAAAAGACGCGGCGGAAAAAGCGTCACAGATTTCAGAGAAAGAATTACAGCGCGGGCATTCTGCGGCAATTTCTGTATCCCGGGGAGTTTTATCTGAAACGAAGAGCGCGCTTGTCAAACATGCTTTTGAGATGGCGGCGGAAAGCTTTGTTTCGATGGAGGAGCATCGGTATCTTTCCATCATGGCGCCGATGCTTGCTGCCGCTGTGCGTGAATTTCCCGAGGATGCTGACCTAACACTTGTTGTTCCCGCGACGCATCCGGTTACAGGAGACGCACTGATTCGGGCGGCGGGTGTTTCCGCCGTCGGAAAAACAGAAACAAGAGACGAGCTTGTAGCAGGGTTTCTGCTTTGCTCGGATACGCTTGAAATTGACTGTACACCGTCCAAACTGATTTTTGACCGTTATGACGTTCTTTCACCCCGCGTTGCGGAAATTTTATTTGCCAAAGAGGGGTAAGTATAACGGAAAGGAGGGGGCTTTCGTTGTCAGAATTGCGGCAAAACGACTATATTTATGCTGCTGCAAGAATCGCCGCGCTGGAGCGCTCGATTCTTTCACAGGAGCAATATGACAAACTGATATTTGCGCCTGCCGGAGCGGAACGGCAGATGTTGTTATCTTTTGGATATTCGGGAGATGAAAGAAAAAACCTTGCTGAGATGCTCGATATCCGCATGAAAGAAGCTTTTGATACCGTCTGTGAAACGGTGAAGGATCCCTCCGTTTTTGATGCTCTTCGGTATCCATATGACTGCTTGAATTTGAAAGCGGTTATCAAATGCATGTTTCGTTCCAGCTTCCGGCCGGATGAGTTCCTTTCGGAACTTGGCACTGTACCGCCGGAAAAAGCAAAGAGTTCCTTGCGGGAGAATGATTTTTCACTTTATCCCACTCATATGGCAAAGGCTGCGGTGCAGGCGATGGAAACCTATCCCAAGACATCCGATCCTTCGGATATTGATATGCCGCTTGATGCTGCTTGTTTTGCGGATATGAGGGAAGCGGCGCTTCGTTCAGGAATTCCGGAGCTTCTAGAATATACGGCGCGTAGAATCGATATTCTCAATGTCATCATCTGCGCGCGTCTTTGGGGGACCGATATCCGTCGTTTTGGGGCGGCGTTTCTTGTGGGAGGCTCCGTAACTTGGGAGCGGCTTGCCGCATGCTTTTCCGCCGGCGTATTTACATCGGATGCCTTTCGCGGAACACTGCTTGAATCTGCTGTGGAAGATATCCTTTCCGCGAAAAACGCAGCGGAACTGGAACGGGTACTCGACAGATTTGAGATGAAGCAGATTGCTCCGTACAAAGCCTCTTATTTTGGAGGGGCAAGACTTGTTGGCTATCTGCTTGCATATGAAGCAGAAGTTCGAAATCTGCGTCTGATATTTGCCGGAAGAATAGCGGGAGATGCAGGTGAGAAAATCAAAGAGAGGCTGCGCGCGGTTTATGTATAAAATCGGAATTATAGGCGAGGGAGACAGTGTTCTTGGCTTTTTGACGGCAGGCTTTTCGGTTTTTCCGGTTACCTGCCCGGAACAGGCGGCACAAACGCTTCATACCCTTGCAAAGGAAAACTATGCGATTATTTTTATTACAGAAGATCTTGCGGACGGTATCGGCGCGGATATCGAACGATATCGGGCGCTTGCTATGCCTGCGGTTGTTCTCATCCCGTCAAAGGACGGAACGGCCGGCGTAGGTATGACCAATATACGCAACAGCGTGATTCGTGCGGTAGGAGCGGATATTCTGTTCGGTCCTGAGAGGACATAAGACAAAAGCGCGGTATGTTTCCGCGCGGAAAGGGAAGTTGCTTCAAACATGGCTGAAGGAAAAATTATCAAGGTATCGGGTCCGCTTGTTGTGGCAGGCGGTATGAGAGACGCCAATATGTTTGACGTTGTCAGAATCGGCGAAGCGGGACTTATTGGTGAAATTATTGAAATGCACGGGGACCGGGCGTCGATTCAGGTGTATGAGGAAACGGCAGGACTTGGATTCGGTGACCGTGTCGTTTCGACCGGTGAGCCGCTTTCCGTTGAGCTCGGGCCGGGACTTGTGACCAATATTTATGATGGGATTCAGCGTCCTTTGGAAACCATTTTCGGAAAATACGGTTCCAATATTACAAGGGGAATTTCTGAGCCTGCGCTGGATAGAGAAAAAATATGGCATTTTGTTCCTTGTGTGAAAGCAGGAGACACTGTTGTACCGGGGGATATTGTAGGAACTGTTGCGGAAACTGAGCTTGTACTCCATAAAATCTTGGTTCCCGCTGGAGTTCAGGGGACGGTCACTGAAATTTCCGAAGGAGATTTTACTGTTACCGAGACCGTTTGCAGGATCGCTTCGGAGCATGGAGAAAAAGGGATTTCTCTGATGTGTAAATGGCCTGTTCGCCGTGCGCGTGCATACGCGAAGAAGCTTGCGCCGGAGGAACTTATGGTAACTGGGCAGCGTGTGATTGACGCAATGTTCCCGATTGCAAAAGGGGGAACGGCATGTGTGCCGGGACCATTTGGCTCCGGCAAGACGGTTGTTCAGCATCAGCTTGCTAAGTGGAGCAATGTAGACTTGGTTATATATATCGGATGCGGCGAACGGGGCAACGAGATGACCGACGTTCTGAGGGAATTCCCTGAGCTTCGCGATCCTCATACGGGACATTCTATTATGAAACGTACGGTTTTGATTGCGAACACCTCCGATATGCCGGTTGCGGCACGTGAGGCGTCGATTTATACCGGAATTACCATTGCCGAATATTTCCGTGATATGGGATATTCCGTGGCGGTTATCGCCGATTCCTCTTCCAGATGGGCGGAGGCTCTGCGGGAAATGTCGGGACGATTGGAAGAAATGCCCGGCGAAGAGGGATATCCCGCATATCTGACGTCAAGGCTTGCGCAGTTCTATGAGCGGGCAGGTCGCGTCATCTGTCTTGGAAAAGATGGCAGAGAGGGCACGCTTTCCGCTATCGGCGCAGTTTCCCCGCAGGGTGGAGACCTTTCTGAACCGGTTACGCAGGCGACGCTGCGAATTGTTAAGGTATTCTGGGGATTGGAAGCAAATCTTGCTTACCGCCGTCATTTCCCGGCGATTAACTGGCTTACTTCCTACTCCCTATATAAAGACAGACTGGAGCCGTGGTTCAGAGAGCATGTAGGACGCGGTTTTTCCGAAGCGACTGCAGAGGCAATGCGGCTTTTACAGGCGGAAAGTGAGCTTGATGAGATTGTAAAACTCGTTGGAGCGGACGCACTTTCTCCAAAAGAACGACTGACACTGGAAGCGGCGCGTTCTCTACGGGAGGATTTCCTCCAGCAGAATGCTTTTGATGAATATGATTCTTATACGCCGCTCGATAAGCAATACCGGCTGCTTTTGCTGATCCTTTCTTATTATACCAAATCGCTTGCCGCGATTGAAAAGGGCGCAAGTGCGGAGGCGCTTGCCGAGATGAATGTCAGAGAAAAAATCGGGCGTGCCAAAAGTGCGCCGGATGATACCTATGTTTCCGATTTTGAAGAGATTGACCGCGCGATTGATGCCGAAATCGATCAAATTCTTCGTCTGTGAGGGGGTTCGATATGATCAAAGAATACAAAACCATTGAAGAAGTTGCAGGACCTCTGATGCTGGTGCGGGGGGTTTCGGGTGTCAAATACGATGAACTGGGTGAAATTGAACTTGCGGACGGGTCACTCCGTCGTTGCCGTGTTTTGGAGGTAAACGGAACGGACGTGCTGGTACAGCTGTTTGAAAGTTCGGCAGGGATCAACCTGTCTACCGATAAGGTGCGTTTCCTCGGGCATGGAGCAACCCTCGGCGTATCCGAAAATATGCTGGGACGTGTATTTTCTGGAATGGGGAAACCCATTGACGGCGGACCTGAAATCATACCGGATAAGCTTGCCGACATCAATGGAACTCCGATCAACCCTGCGGCGAGAAAATATCCGTCGGAATTTATTCAGACCGGCATTTCGACCATTGACGGACTGAATACGTTGGTTCGCGGGCAAAAGCTGCCGATTTTTTCGGCATCCGGATTGCCGCATGCAAAGCTTGCGGCACAGATTGCAAGACAAGCACGTGTCCGCGGTTCGGACGCAGGTTTTGCTGTTGTATTTGCTGCGGTGGGTATTACGTTTGAAGAAGCGGACTTTTTTATCGAGGATTTCGCACGCACCGGCGCGCTTGATCATACCGTTCTGTTTATCAACCTTGCGTCCGACGCCGCGATTGAGAGAATTTCAACGCCGCGTATGGCGCTCACAGCGGCAGAATATCTCGCATTTGAAAAAAATATGCATGTTCTTGTTATCATCACTGATATTACAAACTACGCCGAAGCACTGCGGGAAGTTTCTTCCGCGCGCAAAGAGGTGCCGGGACGGCGCGGATATCCGGGATATTTGTATACGGATCTTGCTACCATGTATGAACGTGCGGGAAGAAAAGCCGGCTCTGAGGGATCCATTACGATGATTCCGATTTTGACGATGCCGGAAGACGATAAGACGCATCCGATCCCTGATTTGACGGGATATATCACGGAAGGTCAGATTATTCTCTCACGTGATCTTTATCGCAAGGGTATCTTGCCTCCTGTGGATGTATTGCCATCTCTTTCGCGTCTGAAAGACAAAGGAATCGGTGATGGGAAAACGCGCGAGGATCATGCCGGTACTATGAACCAGCTGTTTTCCTGTTATGCGCGCGGCAAAGAGGCCAAGGAGCTGATGGTTGTTCTTGGAGAGGCGGCGTTGACGCCGATGGACCGACTGTATGCGAAATTTGCAGATGAATTTGAACGCCGTTATGTAGGTCAGGGCTTTGATGAAAACCGAACGATCGAAGAAACGTTGGATCTTGGATGGAAGCTTCTTTCTATCTTTCCGAGAAGTGAGTTAAAAAGAATCAAACCGGAATTCCTTGACCGGTATATGCCTGAATAACAGAAAGCGGAATGCAAAGAAAGGAGGAAATTTTCCATGGCAGAAATGCGTGTCAATCCAACCCGTATGGAGCAGAAAAAATTAAAAGCCAGACTCGCTGTCGCACGGCGCGGACATAAATTGATGCGCGACAAGCGGGATGAACTCATGCGGCAATTCCTTGATATCGTCAGAGAGGCGGCAGAGCTTCGCCGGAATGTTGAGAGGGCACTTGCGAATTCTTATCAAAGCTTTTCCGCTGCCGCGGCAATTTCTTCTCCCAAACAGATGAGTGCAGCATTGATACTTCCAAAAACAGTATCGGAACTTGAGGTTTCAACAGGAAATATTATGGGAGTAGAGGTCCCGTATTTTTCTTATTCTGCTGGAACTGCAAAAAGCGCGGAATATGGACTTGCGTTTACCTCAGCGGAGCTTGACAGTGCTGTTTCTGAACTTTCCGGCGTTGTGTCAGATATGATACGGCTTGCACAGCTTGAAAAAACCTCGTCGCTTCTTTCGGAACAAATAGAAAAAGCCAGACGACGTGTCAATGCTCTTGAGCATATCATGATTCCGCAGCTAGAGGAAGCAATTGCTTCTATTTCTATGAAGCTGGATGAAAATGAACGAGCGAATACGACGAGACTGATGAAGGTGAAGGATATGATGCTTGAGAAACGAATCGAAGCAGATCATCAAAACGAAAGATAGAAAATTCGCCGCGCTTTTGCGTGGCGGATTTTGTTTTTTCGCTTAGGGATACTGGTGAAGAAAGAATCAAAATACAGAAGCTTTTGGAATGAATGTGGAGCATCCGATATTAGGACTGGAGAAAACATCGTGGAAAGCTTTTCATTTGATGTTTTTCAGCATAGTCATTCCGAAAATTGGGTGTATTCTTTATGACGCAGTTCTGGAAAAGGGAGTGTATGATTTCCCTCTTGCAAAAAAATCGAGAGACAAAACTATTTGTCTCTCGATTTTTTAGTTCATTTTACAAAACAGAAGACGCCCTCTTTGTCTTGAGAGTCTTTTTCGTAAGCTCTATTTTCCAAGCTCCCGGAAAGTATAGTACTCATGGTCGGCAAAATTTTCGGCGTAGGTGCCCTTGCGGCCGATGATGGTAAAATACCGCATTTGATAGGAACTGGATGTGTTTCCGGAGGAATCGGTGGAGGAAACAAGCTTTGCAAATGCATTTTTTGAAATATATTCAACACTGGAAGGAATCGTTATGGTAGCAATATCTGCTGTCACATTGGCGAATCGATAGTCAGGAATCCGCTTTACGGTTTCGGGTATGGTAATTGTCGCGGAATTCCCCGTATATTGCACAAGGACACCGTCGCCGACAACAATAAATTCCGAATCGGAATTGCGGAGCCAGCGTGTATTTTCAAAGGCGCTTTCTCCTACATAGACAACGCTGTCGGGAATATCGATTTCCGTTAATTTGCTGCATTCGGCAAATGCCCCGTCTCCGATGGAAAGGAGAGAGTCGGGAAGGGTAATACGAACGATTTTAGCGCAGGATGTAAATGCGCCCGGGTCGATATATTCGATGGTGTCCGAAAATGTTACGCTTTGCAAGGAAACACAATTTGCAAAAGCGGAAGAACCAATCCATTGAATGCCTTCCGGAATGGTTACCTCTGTAATAGAATCGCAGCCGTAATAAGTGCCGGCCATAATGGCGGTATCTTCTGAACCGAAAAAGACCGTTTCCAGTTCACGGCAGCCTGTAAACGCGCCTGTGCCGACATGGCGAATCCTGCTTGTGTCTGAGAGAACATTTTTTAACAGAACACATTCGGAAAATGCTGCCATTGAAATTACCTCAAGGCTTTCGGGTAAGTCGACGGAGGTCAGCTTTTTGCATCCGTCAAAGAAAGATACCGGCAGCACCGTAATAGGTGCTTTAATGGTCACCGTCGTTACGCCGGACGAATAAAATACACCCATTCCAAGCTTCTGAACTGCTTCGGGAATGATCATTTCCGTAAGAGAACCGCAGTCTGCAAATGCGTAATCTCCAATGGATACAACGCTTTCCGGAATCGTGAAAGACGTCAGCATATCACAGCCCATAAACGCATAGTTCCCGATTTTTGTGATAGATTCGGAAAAGGTGAGATCAGAAAGCAGCGAACAGCCTTCAAAGAGATAAGAGGCGATCTCATCCGCGCTTTGAATATTGGCGCTTGTGAGCTTTGAGCATGCCTGGAAGGCAAAAGCGCCGATGGAACTTACCTTTGAAGCGTCGATTTTGTCAAGCGAGGAGCAATTACGGAATGCATAAGACTTGATGGTCTTTACGCTGTCAGGCAAATCAATGGATTTCAAAGAAGTGCAGTAGTTGAAAGCGAACTGTCCGATTTCCGTAATTCCGGAGGGAAGCGTGATGGTCTCAAGGGAAGTGCATGAATCAAACAGCCCGTCCGGAATGCTTGTCATAGAGGAAGGAAGCTGTACGGAGGTTAGTTTTAAACAGCCTCGGAAGAGAAAGGTCCCGATATTTTTTGTATTCTGTGGAATGGAAATCGTTTCAAGACTTTTGCAGTCCAAAAAAGCATAACTTCCGATTGTTGTTAAGGTATCGGGAAGAGATACCGTTTTTAGCTTTGACGATCCGTAAAACGCACTGCCTCCGATTTCGACAACCCCTTTAGGGATTATGATTTGTTCAAGAGGAGATCCGGCAAATGCGCCGCCGGCGATCGATTTTACGGAGGAGGGAACAGTAAAGGAGCTGCCGCTGCGAGCAGGGGGATAGAGCACCAGCACAGACCCATCTTTATTATACAAAATACCGTCTTGCGAAGAGAAAGCGGAGTTTTCGGCGGCGATATCAAAGGCATTCAGATTCAGACATCCGTAAAAAGCGCCGTATCCGATTTCGGTAAGATTTTGCGGCAGACTCACCGTTGTGGTTTGCGCGGCATTTGTTCCGCAGAAAGCAAACGCATAATCTCCAATAAACTGAAGCGATGTAGCTTCCGAAAAATCAATGGCGGCGGAAGAGCAGCTATAGAACGCCTGACTGCCGATTGTTTTCAGCGAAGAGGGAAGAGAAAACCCGGTAAGTTTTGTGCATCCCGCGAAAGCGCCGTCTTCTATGGTTTCAAGCGAGGAATTGGGGCGCAGATTGAATGTTTCCAGTGAAGTACAGCCGTAAAAAGCATTTTTACCGATATTTTTCACAGAAGCATACAGTTCCACGGTTTTTATGTTTGTGTTTCCCGCAAACGCACCGTCTGCGATTCCGACAATCGCATATTTACCGTCAATACGGTTAATAACCACGCTGGATTCCGTGCCGGAATAGCTGACAATTGTAGCTTTTTTATTTTCATCAAGCGTATACTGATAGAGAGAGTTGTTGCTGACGTATACGATACCGCTGCTTTCTTCCGCATTGGCTGTCAGCATAAAAACAGCTGTCAGTAAAACCGCGGCGGCAATCAGCACAAATAACCGTTTCGATTTTTTCATAAATATACCTTCCTTGTATGGATTCTTTGCCCGATGCGGTGTCTTCCGCAGTACGGACGGAATGATAAAGAATCGTTCTCGGATTGATTTTTGGATTCGTTTTAGAACAGAATCTCCCTGCCTTTCAAAGACAAACTGCCACGCTGTCAGCCAAAGATTCTCTCCGCATGTGATACGGGGAAAAAACGGTTTTTCGGAATGCTGCAGGGGGAAGATTCTATTTTCGTTTCAGACTGTATTTCACAGTATAACACAAAGGGGAAAATTTTGCAAGACTATGCGAGGAATAACTGCTTTTTGTAATTGTAACTATTTTTTGACCTTTGTGAAAAAAGTTTTCACACCGCTTGCTACCAGCATAAAACCAAACGCTTTCTGAATAAGTCCGGACCCTATTTTTCCTGCAAGCAGGGCACCAAGCATGGAGCCTATCATACCGAGCACTCCGATGAGCAGCATAAGAGGAATATTTAGATGTCTTTTCTGAAAGTGAACGATCATCGAAGTAAGAGCACCCGCTATGAAAAATGCGATGTTAATTCCCTGAGCTTTCAGTTGTTCCGTGTTTTTGACAAGTGTGAGGTAAATGACAAGCAATCCTCCGCCGCCGACGCCGGTTCCCGCGAGCGCGGAGGTAATCAGTGCAACAATAAAATCCAGCATGAAATCTTCCTTTCTCTTTCATCGGTAGGTGCGTCTTTTATCGGAACATGAGAGTAATTCCGGCGTAGATCACGAGAACGGCAAAAATTTTTTTCATAATGGCGGCATTGGTTTTGTCAAGTAAAAATGCGCCGATGACACCTCCGGCTGCAGCAGGAATGAGGTAGTTTGCCGTCTCAGAGAGAGAAAGCTCTCCGCTTCGCATGTAAATGAAAAGCGAGGACGCGGACATGATAAGAACGCTGCCGACCGTCATGGCAAAAATATCCTTTGTATGGTATTCATGGGATCCGGCATATAATCTGGAAAGCAGATAAACAATGATAATACCGCCGCCGGTACCGAATAGTCCGTTGAGAACACCCGCAAGGAAACCGGTAAGGATAACGGAAAAGAAAAGTCCTGTGTATTTTTTATAATGATTCCTCATAAAATTTTACCGTAAAGTTTAATTATGGTTGAAAATATTGTAATTTTCATTTTTCTATGCTATAATAATCATATTACTATTTTGTGCTGAGCGGGCTTTCTTATACTGTCACATGATCGTCGGACGTTTTTGCATGCGTCTGCAGTGCAGGTGTAATGGATGATAGCGGAGTGAGGAGGATATCTT
Organism: uncultured Eubacteriales bacterium; assembly: GCA_900542425.1. GTDB lineage: Bacteria > Bacillota > Clostridia > Oscillospirales > CAG-272 > QALR01. Next base: position 41,263 of record UQNQ01000008.1, on the reverse strand, counting down.
GACTTTAATTGAAGCAATTGTTTGCGGAATTTTACAGGGTGTCACGGAGTTTCTTCCGGTTTCAAGCTCGGGACATTTGGCGCTTGCCCATGCGCTCTTCGGTTTGGAAAGTTCCGAGTCCTATCTGACATTTGATATTCTTTTGCATCTTGCGACGCTCATCGTCGTTTTTGTCTTTTATTATAAAGAAATTTTTTCTCTCATTCCCGCTTTTTTTACGATGCTTGGCAAGGTGTTCCGGGGAAAATTTTCTCTTTCGGAATATTCAAAAAACGAGCGCCTTGTTATTTTGCTGATTATTTCCACTCTGCCTCTTATTCCGGCGTTTTGGCTGGAGGACTTCGTAGCGGTTGTAACAGGCTATACGCGTGCGGTTGGTGCGATTCTTATCTGTAACGGAATTTTGCTCTTTTTTTCGGATCGATTTGCCGGTCGCGGACATAAAGAGGAGTTGTCCCCTTTAGGAGCGCTTGGCGTGGGATTATTTCAGCTTGCCGCCGTTTTCCCGGGGCTTTCCCGTTCCGGTTCTACAATATCGGGAGGACTTCTTTTTGGGCTTGATCGGAAAGAAGCGGTGAAATTTTCTTTTATTTTGTCTGTGCCGGCTATTCTTGGCGCGAATATTTTTAACATTCCGGATGCGATGAAAACGGAAATTTCAAAGAGCGAGCTTTCTTATTATTTGATTGGCATGGCGTGCGCCATGGTATGCGGGTTTGCCGCAATGAAGCTTCTTATTTACATTTCTGAAAAATCAAAATTCGGATTTTTCGCTTATTACTGTGTGGCAGTCGGACTTCTAGCAGTGATTTTCGGCTGAATCTGGAACGCATCATCTTGATAAAGGAAGGAAAGAAAAAGTGTCGGAAGAGAAGAAAAATCAGTCAAAAAAACAAAACCGTGCAAAGGACGATTTTTACGATTATGACTCGGAATCCGTAAAGTCGGGTAAACGGAATAAAACCACCCAGGCAGAAGCGGATACAAAAGCGGAAAAGATCAAAAAAGAACCGAATCCTTCATCTGTCGGCAATCAGCTTGCGATTGTACTTTTATCCGTTATGGCTGTTTTCATAGGGATATGCTATGCCTTTGCGGATGACGTGGGAATTGTGGGGCAGGCAATCCGCAACGGATTGTTCGGCGTTTTTGGCATCGCGGCATTTGCCGTGCCGTTTCTCCTTTTTCAGCTTGCGCTTTTTTGGCGCCGGGATGTCGTATCCGGCGCGGTAAAATATAAATATATTGTGGCTTTATTTTTCCTTGTTTTTCTTTCCATTATTGTTCATGCCTTTTATTGTATTTCGGACGGAGTGGGCAAAATCACATCCTCCGATCTTGTTTGGAGCCGTTTTTCCGGGCTTTACGGCGAGGGAAAGCTTTATGAGGGCGGAGGATTTATCGGCGGCTCGCTTGCTCTTTTGCTATTGTGCGCTCTCGGTTATCCCGGAACATTTATCTTTTCCTTTCTGTTCCTGATTGGCTTTGGTATGGCACTGTTTGGTCTTACACCGAGCGAGTGCTGGCAGAGATTCATGTTTTACCGTCAGAGAAGCCGCGGCGTTCGCCGTACCCGTAAAGCCGCAGCAGAGAAGAAAAAGGCGGAGCGCGCGGAAAAGGAAGAAGCGGAACGCGCCGCACGTACCACAGAGGTTGCAACCCGTCACCGGGCGAACGGAATTGACAAGGATATTTTTGAGGACGATGCAAAAATCGGCGGAGCAGACGACTCGGTATCTGAGGTACTGTATCCGATTAACGTGGTAGACGGAAACGGTAAGATTAAGCTTGACGATATTTTTGATAAAAAAGAGGACGATACTGTGCTTTCTCATTATGCCGGCAGTCCGGAGGAAGAGGAAGATCCAGCGGAAGACGTTCCGAAAAAATCTGCTCAAATGGAGTTAAAGGTTGAAAAAAGACCGGTGTCTGCCAAAAAAGCGACGGTCGCCGCTTCGCCAGCTTCTGCCGCTCCGGCAGTGCCTGAGAAACCGCGGGAAACGTATGTATTCCCTCCGATTTCGCTTTTGCAAATGGAAACGGCAAAGAAGAATACGGATGTCTCCGGTGAACTGAGAGAGAATGCAGACAGGATCATTCAAACGCTTGACAGCTTTAACGTTCATGTTAAAATTTCCAACGTGTCAAGGGGACCTACGATTACGCGCTATGAGCTGGAGCCGGCGGCAGGTACGAGGGTCCGTTCTATTATCAATCTGCTTGATGACATTGCGCTTTCTCTTGCTTCAAGCGGTGTTCGCAGTGATGGTATTATCGCAGGTAAGAGTGCTATCGGGATTGAAGTCCCCAATAAAACCGTTAATACGGTTTATGTGCGTGAACTCATTGAGGACAAGCGTTTTGCGGAGGCAAAAAGCAAGCTGACGACCTCTCTCGGTAAGGATGTTTCCGGCGAACCGGTTTATCTTGATATCGCAAAGATGCCGCATCTTTTGATTGCGGGCGCTACCGGAATGGGAAAATCCGTCTGTATCAACAGCCTGCTTGTCAGCTTGCTCTATAAGGCTCGTCCGGATGAGGTAAAACTGATTTTGGTCGATCCGAAAAAAGTTGAGCTGAATATCTACAATGGGATTCCCCATCTGCTGGTCCCCGTTGTGTTTGATCCGAAAAAGGCGGCGGGTTCCCTTCATTGGGCAGTGACGGAAATGGAGCGGCGTTTTGAGCTCATTGAGGCTCAGAATACAAGAAATATTGCACAGTATAATGCGGCTATTGAAGGGGATCCTGCCAAGGAGTTCCTTCCGCAGATTGTCATTATCATCGATGAGCTGGCGGATCTGATGATGAGTGCGCCGGACGATGTGGAGGCATCGATCTGCCGCCTTGCCCAAAAAGCGCGTGCAGCAGGCATGCATCTTATTATCGGTACGCAGCGTCCGTCGGTGGATGTTATCACAGGACTAATCAAGGCGAATATCCCATCAAGAATTGCGTTTACCGTTGCTTCCCAGATTGACTCGCGTACCATTATCGATATGCAGGGTGCGGAAAAGCTGATCGGACGCGGCGATATGCTGTATGCACCGGTCGGCGCGTCAAAGCCGATTCGTGTGCAGGGTTCTTTTGTTTCCGAAAAGGAAATCGAGGAGATTGTGGACTTTATCAAGACGCATTCGAAGGATTGCGCTTATTCTGATGAAATTATCGAACAGATTGACCGCGCAGCGGAAGTCTGTGGACAGAAAAAAGGAAAAGGCGGAGCTGCTGCGGCGGAGGACGGCGATGACGGTGAAGAAGTCGATCCGATGCTGGACAGCGCCATTGAGCTTGCCGTGGAATCCGGGAAGATATCGACATCGCTGATTCAAAGGAGGCTTTCTCTCGGATATGGAAGAGCGGCAAAGCTCATCGACGTGATGGAACGCCGTGGGATCGTAAGTGCGCCGGACGGTCAAAAACCAAGAACGGTGCTGATTACGCGCGAGCAGTATCTTGAAATGAAAATGAATAAAGAAAGCGGTGCGTCTCACAATGAGGAAGAGGATGATGACGGCGACGCTCCGTTCTGATATGAGGGATATATGGGAAAATTGATTGTGATTGAAGGCTTGGACGGGTCCGGAAAATCGACGCAGACACCGATTCTTGCAAAAGAGCTGAAGCGTCAGGGGAAAGATGTCAGGGTGATTTCTTTCCCTGATTACGAAAGTGAATCCTCAGCACTTGTGCGCATGTATCTTTCAGGCGCTTTTGGCTCCCATCCCGACGACGTCAATGCTTATGCCGCTTCCTCTTTCTATGCTGTGGACCGTTATGCTTCCTATGTAATAGGGTGGCGTGATTTTTATCAAAAATCCGACAGTGTGATATTGGCGACGCGCTATACTTCATCTAATGAAATTCATCAGCTGGCTAAGCTGGAAAGAGACAAGTGGGATGCTTTTATCCGATGGGCGGAGGAATATGAATTTGAAAAGCTTGAGATCCCGCGTCCGGATGCGGTTCTGTATCTTGATATGAAATACGAGATTGCCTCGAAGCTTATCGGCAACCGGAGCGAGCAAACAGGACAGGCAAGGGATATTCATGAAAAAGATGCCGCATATATGGAAAAATGCTATAAGGCGGCCGCCTATGCTTCGGATAAACTCGGATGGCATCGAATTGTGTGCTATGAGGGAAATACGCCATTATCAAAGGAAGAGATATCGGAAAAGATTCTGGAAAAGGTTACGATACTGCTTGATGTATCGGGGAAGGAAGACTGAAATGAAAAGAGTTTTGCTGTTTTTTGCGGACGGGACGGAAGAAATTGAGGCACTGACACCGGTTGATATTCTGCGACGGGCCGGAGCAGAGGTTACCATAGCAGGTGTAGGTGGCCTTCATCTTACGGGATCTCACGGGATTCACGTTGCAGCGGATGCATCGGCAGAGGATATCCGGTCCGGAGATTTTGATATGGTGATCCTTCCGGGTGGTATGCCGGGAGCAAAAAATCTGGACGCTTCTCCCGAAGTAGAACGGTGTCTTGCCGATGTTTCGGCACGTGGTGGTTTCCTTGCCGCCATTTGTGCCGCTCCGATGGTGCTCGGAAGACTGGGTTATCTTTCAGGGAAAAATGCCGTTTGTTATCCGGGTTTTGAATCTTCCCTTGCCGGAGCGGTATTGTCTGATAAAAAAGTATGCCGCGACGGAACTGTCATAACAGCAGTAGGAGCGGGCGCCGCAATGGAATTTGCGTTGACTCTTGTGGAGGCTCTTTTCGGAAAACAAAAATCGGAAACACTGCGAAAGTCCGTTCTTGCATAAGAGCTTTTTCCATAGAACAGATAAAATCGCATGGGATGTCCTTCCCGTGCGGGTTAGGATTGCATGATGTACGAAATCAGAAAGCATAAAATCGAAATCCGTCAGAAATATCTTGCTCGCCGAGAAGCGATTGCCCCTGACGTGCGTTCCGGACGGGACGAAAAAATCTGCCGGAATATCCTTTCCTCTGCCGTTTACCGTTTTGCGGATATCTTATTGATGTATTATCCGGTAAGGGGAGAGGTCAACGTACTTCCCGTTGCGCAGGCAGCCGTTGCTGCGGGAAAACGTGTCGCCTATCCTCGCTGCAATGCAGAGGATCATTCTATGGTATTTTATTTTGTCGCATCGGAAGAAGAGGATATGGAGGAAGGCGCGTTCGGTTTGCGGGAGCCGCGGACCAGCCTTCCTACATTTTGTCCGGAAAAAGAGGGAAAAGAGAATGTTCTTTGTATTGTTCCCGGTGTGGTATATGATAAAAGGGGGTACCGTATCGGCTACGGCGGAGGATATTATGATCGTTTTTTCGGTAAATTCCGTCCAAACTCCATAGGCGTCATCTATGAGGATTTTATTTTGAGAGAGATTCCACATGGCAGATTCGACATATCGGTGGATGTCGTCATCAGCGAAAGAGGCTTATATGCCGGTAAATAACAGACGAAGGAATCCTTTTCTTTTGGCGCCGGCAGTGACTTTTTTTGTTCTGATCGCTTCAGGTATCATCGGCTTTTTTGATATCGGTGCGATGTCCGGCGTATGGTCATACATAGCAGTGTTGCTGCTTTATCTTGTTGTTTTTGGAGTTCCGTCGGCGATATTTTTGATATGCCGCGGGACTGACATGCTCCGGAGAATGGGAATGGTTCGTCCTTCCGGAAAAGAGATCGGTCTTACTGCCGTCGGTACTGTTGTTTTACTTTTGCAAACCGGCATTTTGACACTTGGGCCGTTCCATACGGCGTATGACGGAAATCTCTATGAACTGTTCGGATCTTCCTTTTCCGGCGCTATATCCTCCACAGGAGAACTGATCCTTGCGCTGTTTTCTCTTGTGCTTCTTCCTGCGGTTTGTGAGGAATTTTTCTTTCGTGGCATTATACTCTGTGAATATCGTCTTAGCGGAGTCGCCGGGAAAATGCTGATGTCATCGCTTCTTTTTGCTTTGTTTTCACTGGATTTTTCGAAATTTATAGTGTTTTTCCTGAATGGGCTTTTGCTTTCCGTTATTGTTTTTCTGACAGATAATGTCATTTGTGCGATTGCCTCACATGGGGTATGCAATTTGTTTCTTTTGTTTGGCGGCAAATTTCTAAAGGCGATGTCGTCGTGCGTCGGAGGAGAAGTGGTATTTTGGTTTCTTCTGATTACACTTTATTTATCGGGACTTTTCTTTTTCTTCTTGTTTGCGGAGAAAATTTTGCGCCGGCGTGCGGCAGAGGATGCGCCGCAGCCGGTATTGGTTCCAAAGAAAAAACGACCCGCCGTTATATATGATGTTCTTTCTGCGCCCCCGTTTTTGGCTGATGTTCTTGCCTTTTTTATTTTTGCCGTTATTGGAATCTTTCTTTGAATGAAAAAACACTCTCCGGAACAAAATAATTGAAAAAGCGCGATTTTTGCGCTGTGAAAATGTTTTGTGAGCTTGTCGTTTCGGCTTATGCGGTGTAAGGTTTCCGCTTTGACCGGACGGCGGAACGGAGAACAATATGAAAAAAGGTGCCGCTCATGGATGGCGGATCGTCGGGATTTCCTTTCTTCTGTCCGTAATATTGTCAGCGGCGGTTATTTTCATCGCCAACGATGTATTTGCGTTTGTTTCGGATACGGGAGAAAAGACGGTTACCATTCCCGAAAACGCAACGGCTGAGGATGTTTCCTCTATTCTAAAGCAAAACGGGTTGATTCGTTTTCCCTTCATCTATCGGCTTTATGCCTTGATGCGTTCTTGGAAAGGGGAATATCTGTCCGGCGAATTTGTGTTGAACGACGCAATGAGCTATGATGAGCTGCGTTATGCATTGTCTGCGCATCGGGGAGCCCGTTCTCAAATAAAAGTGACCATTCCGGAGGGTTATACAACGGATGAAATCATTGCTCTTTTTGTCTCGATTGGAATTGGTACGCCGGAAGGTTTTGCCGATGTGATTGAGAATGGCGGAAGTTTCGGCTATGACTTCATTGCCGAAATTCCGGAGGATACGGGACGGAGCTATCGCCTTGACGGATATCTTTTCCCGGACACCTATTTTGTTTATGCAGACTCTACGGAAACGGAGATTATTGCAAAACTTCTTGCCAACTTCAACACAAAGTTTGACGAGGATCTGCGTGCTGCCGCCGAAAAGTCCGGGTATTCTGTCGATGAAGCGGTTCGGCTTGCATCCGTTATTGAAAGTGAAGCGTATTATGTCAGCGATATGCCGGGTATTGCCTCTGTGTTTTGTAACAGGCTGAAAAATTCCAATTATCCGTTTCTTGAAAGCGATGCGACTGTGAAATATGCCAAAGAACGGAATGGTGACGATGAAATGCTGACAGCGGACGATATTCGTTCCATCGATAGTCCTTACAACACCTATTTATATCGGGGACTTCCGCCGGGTGCGATTTGTTCACCCGGACTTGCCGCGCTTCAGGCAGCGGTTTATCCTGCCGACACCGATTATTATTATTTTGTATCTGCAAAGGACAGAACGACGATTTTCTCCCGCACGTATGAGGAGCATCTGCGTGCGGTTGCAGGGCTGAAATAATGCCCTTTTAAAAGGTATCCATTTTGTTTCCGAATGAAAATGATACTCTCCGTTGAGGTCATGTATCTGAGAATCAAAAACAAAAGAGGATTCCTGGGACAAAAAACAGTTCCCGTGCTTTGGCTTGTTCGGGGGAGCACGGAAAGGAAAGGACCGTATATGACAGAGCTTTTATCTCCCGCAGGAAATTTTGAAAAAATGAAAATGGCATTTTTGTACGGTGCCGATGCCGTCTATCTTGCGGGCGAGCGGTTCGGAATGCGAGCGGCAGCAGACAATTTTAAAGTGGAAGAACTGAATCTTGCTGTCGCTTATGCGCATGAGCGTGGGAAAAAGATTTATCTTACCATCAATACACTGCCGCATGAAGCAGAATATCCGGCGCTTCGGAATTTTTTGCGGGAGCTTGCATGTATGCCGTCCGGTGTTCCCGACGGTGCGATTGTTGCGGATATCGGTGTGATGGAGCTGGTGAAGGAATTTCTTCCTGCGACGGAGATTCATATTTCTACGCAGTCAGGTATTGTCAGTTCCGCCGCAGCAAGAGCTTGGCATGAGCTTGGTGCCACGCGTGTTGTGTTGGCGCGGGAGCTTTCTCTTTCGGAAATCCGGGAAATCCGTCGTGCAGTCCCGGAGGATCTGGCGCTTGAGACGTTTATTCATGGTTCTATGTGTGTATCCTTTTCAGGACGCTGTCTGCTTTCCAACGCGCTTGTCGGCAGAGATGCGAACAGAGGCGCCTGTGCGCAGCCCTGCCGCTGGAACTATACGATTCGGGAGGAGAAACGTCCCGATATGCCGTTTCCTATTGAGCAGACATCGGACGGCACCTTTATCATGAGTTCAAAAGATCTTTGTATGATTGAACATATGCCGGAGCTTATCGATGCCGGGGTTACGTCTTTTAAAATCGAGGGACGTATGAAAAGCGCCTATTATACGGCGGTTGTGACAAATTCCTATCGGGCTGTCATCGACTCCTACATACAGGACAAGGAACATTATGTTTTTGATACGTGCTGGCAGCGCGAACTGGATTCTGTCAGCCATCGGGAATATTGCACAGGATATTATTTTGACCTGCCTTCAGAACAAGCTCAGGTTTGTACTTCTCCCGGTTATCTGAGGGAAAAAGCATATCTGGCTGTTTGCTGCGGTTATGACGAAAAAAGCGGAAAGGCGACATTCATTCAACGCAATAAAACCAAGGTTCATGATTATGTCGAGATTATATCGCCGGGGCATCCGGGACGTGGTTTTCAAATCGAGAAAATGACAGATACGGAAGGAATTGAAATCGAATCGGCACCGCATCCGTTTATGAAGTTCGTTTTATCCGTGCCGTTTGTGGTAAAGGAAGGCGATATCATGCGCAGTGCAGATGAGAAATAGAACGAAAAACAGATACAATTTGCATATAAAATAAAAACCGAGGAGTACATCGTGAACCCCTCGGCTTTTGCTTTTGTCTGAGAAAAAGTTAATGTCCGGTTCTAAAAAAGATTTACAAAAAACTTTTCAAAAGGGTTCGCCTTCCGTAAGAGAAGTGAAAAAACTGTGGTATCGTGAAATATATTTTTCACAAAATCCTTTTCGGAAGGCTATTTTCTTGAAAAGAAGGACGAAATATTGTTATATGAATTCTATTTAAAAGAAAAAAGGATTTGTGCTTTACTGAGATTTCGGCAGAAATGTTAATTTTCTTTGAAAAGCACATATTCAAGGAAATTATTTGCAAAATTATATTGCAAATGAATTTTGTTGATGATATACTATTTGTAAATACTATCAGGTAAGAGGTAAAAACATGAACTACAACAAAAAAACCATCGAAGATATCGATGTCGCAGGAAAAAAAGTTCTTGTCAGATGTGACTTCAACGTTCCGCTGAAAGACGGCGCGATTACAAGTGACAAGAGAATTGTAGAGGCACTTCCCACGATCAAGTATTTGCTTGACAAGGGTTGCAAAGTGATTCTTTGCTCCCATCTTGGCAAACCGCACAATGTCTTGACGGAAGGATTTGGACTTACAAAAAAAGAAAAGAAAAAGGTTGAGGAGCTTCCTGCAGAACAGCAAGCTGCGGCGAAGGCGGACATGCTGAAAAAAGCGCTCGCAGACAAAGAGAAATTTTCGCTGAAGCCGGTGGCGGACAGGCTTAACGAATACTTGAACGGTAAAGTCGCTTTTGCATCGGATATTGTCGGTGAGGATGCAAAAGCAAAAATTTCCGCTCTCAAGGGGGGCGACGCTGTTTTAATTGAAAACGTGCGTTTTGACGCCAGAGAAGAGAAAAACGATCCGGAATTTTCAAAAGAACTTGCTTCTTTAGCAGAGATATATGTCAATGATGCCTTCGGCTCGGCACACCGTGCACATGCTTCCACGGCTGGAGTTGCGGCATATCTTCCCGCAGTTTGCGGATATCTCATTCAGAAAGAAATCAGCGTAATGGGAGCGGCTTTGGAAAATCCGAAGCGTCCGTTTGTCGCGATTCTTGGCGGAGCAAAGGTTTCCGACAAGATCGGCGTTATTAACAATTTGATGGAGAAAGTCGACACTCTTATCATCGGCGGTGGTATGGCATATACGTTTTTTGCCGCAATGGGCAATACGGTTGGAACTTCTCTCTGTGAGACGGACCGAATTGAGGATGCAAAGCAAATGATGGCGGCAGCTCGTGCCAAGGGCGTCAATTTCCTCATTCCCGTTGATAATGTTGTCGGACGCGAATATGATGAAAATGCTACCCATATGGTAATCTATTCGGATTCTATTCCGGATGGTTGGATGGGATTGGATATTGGTCCTGTTACCAGAGAGCTTTTCTCCAAAACCATTGAGGGATCCGGTACCGTGGTATGGAATGGACCTATGGGCGTGTCCGAATGGAAGAATTTCGCTGCCGGTACCGAGTCCGTGGCAAAAGCAGTTGCGGATTCCGGAGCGATTTCCATCATTGGCGGCGGTGATTCTGCGGCGGCGGTAGAGAAGCTTGGTTTTGCGGATAAGATGACACATATTTCAACAGGCGGCGGTGCTTCTCTTGAATTTCTGGAGGGTAAAGAGCTTCCCGGAATTGCTTGCCTGCTTGATAAATAATTTCGGTATGAGGTGACAGAGATGAATAAGACAAAAAGAGCCGCGGTTATCGCGGGAAACTGGAAAATGAATATGACTCCCGCTAAAACGAAAGCGTTTATTGAGGAGCTTGCTCCGAAGGTTGCGGGACTTTCCGGATGCAAAATCGTACTTTGTGTTCCGTTTGTGGATATTGCAGCGGCAGTTGAGGCGGCAAAGAATACCAATATTGAAATTGGCGCTGAGAATGTTCATATGGAGCCGAAGGGCGCGTATACGGGCGAGATTTCAGGCGAGATGCTTGCCGAATGCGGTGTGAAATATGTTATCGTCGGACACAGCGAGCGCCGTCAGTATTTTGGGGAAACGGATGTAACGGTGAATGGCAGACTGAAAGCAGGGCTTGCAAACGGTCTTACTGTTATTCTTTGTGTCGGAGAAACGCTTACCGAGCGTGAACAGGGCGTTACCTATGAAACGGTGGCAAGACAGACCAAAATTGCACTGCTCGGTGTTTCATCTGAAGAACTGAAAAATATCATTATCGCATATGAACCTGTTTGGGCAATCGGTACCGGAAGAACGGCAACAGCGGCTCAGGCAGAAGAGGTTTGCGCGGCTATCCGCGGTGTGGTAGCTTCTCTTTATGGAGAATCCGCAGCCGACGAGGTTACCATTCAATATGGTGGGTCGATGAATGCCGGCAACGCGGCGGAGCTTTTGTCGATGGAGAATATCGACGGAGGACTCATCGGCGGCGCGTCGCTGAAATCGGATGATTTCACGGTAATCGTAAAAGCGGCACAATAACAAATAAACTGACCGTTCCGTGATGGATTTTGCGGAACGGTCAGAATCGGAATGATGTATCAAAAAACAAGCTTTGAAACCTCTATGCGAATGGGAAACTGTTTGTAGGGGTTTTTTCTTTTCAGATAGGTATTCTGTATCCTTTTCTTCGGCTTATGCATGACAAGCGGGATTGTTAAGGAAATGGATATAGCGGGTCGAACCCAGGATTTGCCGTGCATTTGCATAACTGTCATTCGATAGGGCAAGCCTTATGATATTGATGTTTTTAATTGTGTGAAAAGAAAGACAAAAAAGAAAGGAAAATCCATGTCACGTATTCGAGCACCGAAGAAAGGTGCTGTAAACCGAATCCAAGCCGATCTTCATATCGGGCTTTCAGAGAATGAAATTGAGGAAAGAGTTCGGGCGGGTCTTGTCAATCAGGTAACGGAAACACCTGAAAAAACAACCGGACAGATTGTCTTCGGCAATATTTTCACATTATTCAATCTTTTGAATTTTGTTTTGGCGCTTCTTGTTTTTTTTACGGGTTCCTATAAAAATCTGTTGTTTATGGGTGTTGTAATCTCCAATACGCTGATTGGAATTATTCAGGAACTTCGTGCGAAAAAAACGATTGAAAAGCTGTCTCTTTTGTCTGCTCCCGTTGCCCATTGTGTCCGAAATGGTAAAAAACAGGAAATTGACGTTTCCGAGCTGGTGCCCGATGATGTGATTATCTTAACATCCGGCAATCAGGTTCCGTCGGACTGTTTGATCAGGGAAGGCGAGGTCGAGGTAGACGAGTCTATCCTGACCGGGGAATCTGTCCCTCTGATGAAAAGACCTGGTGAGCTTCTGATGTCAGGCAGTTTTTTGGTGTCAGGAACCTGTTATGCGTCTGTCGAGCATGTGGGAGATGAAAACTATATTGCTAAGCTTTCAAAAGAAGCGAAACGCCCGAGAAAAATGGTTTCTCAGCTGATGAAGTCTTTGAATACGATTATGAAAATTGTCAGTTTCATCATCGTTCCCGTGGGAATTCTTCTGTTCATGAAGGCTCATTTTCTCTTTCATGAGCCGATAAGCGAATCGATTGTCAGTACGGTTGCCGCTATGATCGGTATGATCCCGGAAGGACTTGTTCTTTTGACCAGCGTGGCGCTGGCGGTGGGTGTGATTCGATTGGCAAGGCATCAAACTTTGGTGCAGGAGCTTTATTGCATTGAAACGTTGGCGAGGGTGGATGTTCTTTGCCTTGACAAGACAGGAACGCTGACGGAAGGGAAAATGGAGGTGACCTCCGTTATTCCGATTGTGGACGGAGTTGATACGCAGACAATCATGGGAAATATCCTGCGAGTTTCCCGCGATGAAAATGCGACCTCATTGGCGTTAAGAGATCGTTTCCCGGAACGTGATGACTGGAAGGAAATTGGTTCGGTTCCTTTTTCTTCGGAACGGAAATGGAGTGCGGTCAGCTTTCAGGGGGAAGGAACGTATCTGCTCGGCGCTCCCGACTTTATTCTGCGTGGGGAATATGATAAGGTGAAAGAGGAAACAGAATCCTATGCCGCATCAGGAGCGAGGGTTTTGCTTTTGGCAAAGAGTGAGGAGCCGCTTGAGGGGCAGACGCTCCCGGCACACATCGTCCCGCTTGCTTATTTTCTCCTGTCGGATAAAATTCGCCCGGAAGCCCCGGAAACTCTTGCCTATTTCAAGCGGCAGGGTGTTGATATCAAGGTAATATCCGGAGACAATCCCCTCACAGTTTCCGAAGTTGCTTTGCGTGCAGGGCTTGAGGGAGCGGATCGTTATATCGATGCAAGTACACTTGACGGCGAGGAGATGCTGGATAATGCCGTTTCTCGGTATACCGTTTTTGGCAGAGTTACTCCAGAGCAGAAAAGGGCATTGATCCAGAGCCTGAAAAAAAGCGGGCATACGGTTGCCATGACAGGAGACGGAGTAAATGATGTTTTGGCATTGAAAGACGCGGATTGCAGCATTGCCATGGCTTCCGGAAGTGATGCTGCACGTCATATCTCGCAGCTTGTGCTGCTTTCTTCTGATTTTTCCAATATGCCGAGAGTGGTGGATGAGGGACGAAGGGTGATCAATAACATTGAACGTGCCTCCTCGCTGTTTCTTGTCAAAACGATATTTTCTTTTATTTTAGCGATTTGTTTTCTTTTTATCTCTCAGAATTACCCCTTTATGCCGATTCAGCTTACACTGATCAGTGTTGTTACCATTGGAATTCCTTCCTTTTTCCTTGCTTTGGAGCCGAATAAAAACAGGATTCAAGGGAATTTTCTTTCCAATATCCTTTTGAAGGCTCTTCCTGGTGCTTTGACGACTGTGGCAGGTGTGCTTACTGCTGTTTTGGCGGGGGCAGCAATGGGACTTTCTGATGCACAAGTTTCAACAATTTGTGTACTGATTGCAGGAGTTTCCGGACTTTCGGTGTTGTTTCGTGTCTGTCTGCCGTTTGAATGGAAGCGCTTTTTGCTGTTTCTTGCCATGGCGGCGCTTTTCCTGATAGGAGTTACTTTTGGGGGGGCGATTTTTTCTTTGGTGTTTTTGCCGGGAAAAGCACTGCTGCTTGCAGCTATCAGCTGCGGACTGGTGTATCCCGTTATGGAGGGAATTTCCTGGATTTTGGTTCAGCTTTCCATATTCAAAAAAACAGGGAAGAAAAATCGGGATGAATGACAAAAGGAAGCTGTCTTTCTTCCTGCTGTTTCAGAAAAGACGTGCCGATTTTATCGGCAGATGATAAAAATACCGTGCGGGAAAGGAGAAAACCCGCACGGTATTTTTTTGTTTTTATTCTACCGAAATGATGTAATCATAAAGCGGCTGACCGCCTCGAACGGAGATAACCTCTGCTCCGCTCGCCGCTTCGGTAAGAAGCGATTGTACATTTTCCGCAGCATCTTCCGCAACGTCTTCACCGTAAAATACGGATACGTAAGTCGCGTCTTTTACAACGTCAAGCAGCTTTTCTACACATTCTTGGCTGCTTTCTCCAACGGAACGGATTTTTCCTCCTATCAGTCCCATTGCCTGACCGCTTTTTACGGAAACACCGCCGATTGTGGCATCCCGTACGGCATGTGTGACAGAAATGGTTTTGACTTTACCGAACGCTTCAGACATAGCGTCGGTGTTTGCTTCAGGTGTGGCATCCTCATCAAACGCGAGGAGTGCGGAAATGCCTTCCGGTACACTTTTGGTATGAAGAACAATAACATGTTTATCTGAGACGACACTTGCCGCTTCAGATGCGACCATGTCGATATTTTTATTGTTGGGCAGAATGAATACATTTTCTGCCGGTGTCCGATTGACAGCATCCAGAATATCCTGCATACTGGGATTCATCGTTTGTCCGCCGTATACGATTTCATCTACACAGAAATCACGGAAAGTATCCCGGATTCCATCTCCCATGCAGACGGCGACAAAGCCGTATTTTTTTTCGGGTTTTGCCGGGGATGGTTCCTCTTTTGTTTGCTCGGAAATTTCACTTTCATCAATTTCAGCAAGAGCGGAATGCTGTTTTTTCATATTTTCAATTTTCACAGTGGCAAGTGCTCCGTAAACCAAGGCTTGATTTAATACCATTCCCGGGTCATTGGTGTGAATATGAAGCTTGACAATATCCTCCGCATCGACAAAGACTGCACTGTCTCCGATGCTGCGGATGTAATCATAAAGCGCAGTACATGTCCCTTCTCCGCGATACGATTCTTTTTTTTCGATGATACACTCGGTACAATAGCTGAATTTGATATCAGCGGTGTTGAATTCAGAGAAGTCCGCTTTTGCGCCTGTGCCAGCTGCCTTTTTTGCCGTAGCTTTTGCTTTGACAGGTTTCCCCTTGAGCGCGGAAAGCATGCCGTTTAACATCATGACAAATCCTTTGCCGCCGGCATCGACAACATGAGCTTCCTTCAGAACAGGGAGCTGCTCCGGCGTTTTTTCCAGCGTTTTTTCTGCGGTTTTTACCATCTGTGAGAAAAAGCCGGAAACATCCGATGTAAATTTTTTCTGTGCTTTTTTTGCTTCTTCCGCACATTTCCGGATGACGGTCAGAATGGTGCCCTCTGTCGGATTCATGACCGCTTTGTATGCTTCGTTTTTTCCATCCTCAAACGCTTTGGCAATCGCTTCGGTATCAACATCTTTTTTACCTTTTACGGATTTGGAAAATCCACGGAAAAAAAGCGCAAGGATTGCTCCCGAATTGCCTCTGGCCGAACGGAGAACGGCATCTGCGGCTTTTGTGGCACACTCAGATACGCTTTCGTCTTTTTTCGGCTCGATTTCACGGACTGCTCCGAGTGTGAGACTCATGTTGGTTCCCGTGTCACCGTCCGGAACAGGGAATACGTTAAGATCGTTGATTTCCGTTTTGTTATTTTCAAGGGTATTTGCCGCTGATACGAGCATCGTATACAGTGTTTTCCCGCCTACTGTTACTTTTGCTGTCATAAAGAACCTCCCAATAAGAAAACAATAAGTGTTGGATTTGTCCGAGTCCGGATGTTATTCATCCGATCCGCTGAAAAAGACGGCGAGTGTACCCGGACCGCAATGAGCGCCGATAACGGGACCGATTTCGGCGATGAGGATATCCTTTACATCCCATTTTGCGCGGATTTTTGCTTCCAGACTGAGGGCATCTTCCAGGCAATCGCTGTGGCTGATGCTGATAATCTGTTCCGACGGATTGATCGCTATCCGTTCCATAGCATTGACAAGCTCATCGATTGCCCCTTTTCTTCCTCTTGCTTTGCCATAAGGAACAAGCTTGCCTTCTCTGCTTGCATGGAGAACCGGCTTTATCATAAGAAGCGAGCCTACAACTGCTGTTGCCGCACTGAGTCTGCCGCCGCGTTTGAGAAAAAACAGGTCGTCTACCGTAAACCACGAACAAAGGCGGTTCGCCATGTCGTCGGCATACGAGAAAATTTCTTCGGCACGCGCGCCTTCCTGCCATTTTAAGGAAGCGAGATACGCGATAAGTCCCTCTCCCAGCGAAGCACTGCGTGAGTCTACAATATAGATTTTTTGATTGGGAAAGCGCGGTGCAAGTTCGCCCGCGGCAACACATGCGGCGCTATAGGTACCGCTGAGTCCGGAAGAGAGTGCGATATAAACGACATCATTTCCGCTTTCCAAATGCTTTTCAAAGGTATTGACAAATGTGTCTATGCTGACCGCAGAGGTTTTTGCAATTTTTTTATTTTTTAATTTCTGATAGAATTGAGAAACATCAACTTCATAACCCCATTGAGGATTTTCTCCTTCAATGATGACTTCCATCGGAATGATTTCAATATGATGGTCTTTTGCAATATCGCAAGGAAGATCACAGCCGAAATCGGTAATTATCTGACATGGATTCATAAGAGACTCTCTTTCCCGGAATCTGCGGGAAGACTCTCCCGCTGTTCTCCGTGTGCATTCCGCAAAGCGTTTTTCTTTTTTATCGTGAGAACCCGCATGAGAGTTGCAGGAATCATTAATATAACGTACCGGGGCACGGAAAAGGGACGAAAATTCGGAAAATTTTTATGAATTCGGAAAATTTTAATGGAATTTGAAATCAAAGGGACGAACTGTGGTGAGCATTAAACTTTGGACCCGATCCAATTCAAAAGATCCGCAAAAACCTTCTCTCGTCCTTTTTCATTCAGAATTTCATGCCGCATTTCAGGGTAAAGGATTAAGGTTACATCGCGGACGCCGGCGTCTTTCAGTTTTTTGTATATCTTTTTGACTCCGCGTCCGTAAGCGCCGACAGGATCCTCTTCTCCGGAAACAAGAAGAATCGGCATCTCTTTTTTTATGCTCCGAAACCATCGTCCGAGATTGGCTTCTTTTTGAAGCTTTACGAGGTCATGCATGGCAGAAACCGTAAATTGAAATCGGCAATATTCGTCGGCATCATGGGCGGCGAGCATTTTTTCGTCATGGGTCAGCCATGCACAGGGATTATCGCTTCCGGTTCTTCTGTTATAGGTAGAGAAAGCCGCTTTTTCTACCAGTTTGGAGTTATATTTCCCTCCTTTGAAGCACTTTATGAGAGAGGTGAGAAAAAGCCCTATGTCAGAGGCGGGGTTGGGCCCTCCGGTCCCCATCATAATCAGCGCATCAAACTCGTCCGGATATCGTGAGACGGCATTTCTGGCAATGAATGAACCCATGCTATGTCCGAGCAAAACGTGAGGACTGTCCGGAAATTCCCGCATGACGGCGGCGCCGAACGCACGAAGATCTCGGATTACGGTTTTCCAGCCGTCTTGATCGGCAAAATAACCAAATTCACCTTTTCCTGCAGTCGCACCGTGTCCGATATGATCGTGTCCGCAGACTGCAAATCCATGCTCTGCGAGAAAAGTCATAAACGGTTCATAACGACCGATGTGTTCGATCATGCCGTGAGAAATTTGAACAACCGCACGAACCGGCTCTTCCGGCAGATATAGTTTCCCTCGGAGCATATGAATGCCGTCGGTGCTGGGAACTTCTTTTTTCAGAATTTGGACACTCATGATAATACCTTCTTTCAGCTTTCTGTCATTCAAAAAGAACAATACTTTTGGTATGGTTTTGCTGTCCGAAGCGAAAGCGGTCAGGATACTGTTTCGGGATGCCGCGTGTTCCGGAGAGTTTTGTCTTTTTTTAAGGAATCATTTTTTGAACTAAATAGAAGATGTACAAAAAAGCCAGGGGACTGTGCGGGAAAACTTATGTTTCTTTTGCCCAGTTCAGCGAACAGGAAACGGCGCGCTGCCATCCCGAAAGATTCCGGCGCCGTATTTCTTCCGGCATGAGGGGGGCAAAAACTTCGGAGATTGCGATCTGCTTTTCAAGCTCCGCGCGGCTCTCCCATAAGCCGCAGGAAAGACCTGCTAAATATGCTGCACCGAGCGCGGTCGCTTCCGTTTCTTTTGTCCGGATGACCTGAATGTCTGAGATATCTGCTTGGAACTGCATCAGGAAACGGTTGCGGGAGGCGCCGCCGTCCACCTTCAGCGTTTTGGCTTCAGCGCCGGTTGCCCTTTTCATTTCGCAAAGGATATCGTTTGTCTGATAGGCAATAGATTCGAGAGCGGCACGGATGATATGATTGCGTCCGCTACCGCGTGTAAGTCCCACAATGGTTCCGCGTGCATACATATTCCACCAAGGCGCGCCAAGACCGGAAAACGCAGGCACAACATATACACCGCCGTTATCGGAAAGCTTTTCTGCAAAATATTCCGAATCCGCTGAATCACGGATCAGTCCCAGTTCGTCGCGAAGCCAGCCGATCACGGCTCCTCCCACGAAAACGCTGCCTTCGAGAGCGTATTCCGCAGAATGTCCTTTTTCTGAAGCTGCGAGTGTTGTGACAAGTCCGCCTGCGTTGCGGCAAGGCGAGGTTCCGGTATTCATGAGAAGGAAGCATCCGGTTCCGTAAGTATTTTTCACGCTGCCGGCGTGAAAGCATGACTGTCCGAAGAGTGCCGCCTGCTGGTCGCCGGCGTCACCTCGGATCGGAATTTCGGTGCCGAGCAGGGAAAAACTTCCGAAGTTATCTGCGCTTGCTTTGACTTCGGGAAGCATTGCGCGGGGGATATCCAGCAGAGAAAGCAGGGCATCGTCCCAATCAAGGGTATGGATATTAAAAAGCATCGTGCGGGAAGCATTGGTAACATCGGTTGCGTGTACCCGCCCTTCTGTGAGCTTCCAAATAAGCCATGTATCTATGGTCCCGAACAGAAGCTCACCTCGCTTAGCAGATTCTCTTGCTCCTTCTATATTGTCGAGAATCCATTTGAGCTTGGTTCCCGAAAAATAAGCGTCCACCGGAAGTCCTGTTGCTTCTCGGATGTATTTTGCATGTCCTTCACTCTTGAGTGTTTCGCAGATATCGGCTGTTCTGCGGCACTGCCAAACAATTGCGGGGCAAATCGGCTTTCCCGTTTCTTTATTCCATACGACGGTAGTCTCACGCTGGTTGGTAATCCCCGCGGCGGCAATGTCTTTAGGCGAAATTCCGGAAGCGACAACGGCTTCCGTCATGGTAGCAAACTGCGCCGCATAGATTTCGACGGGGTCATGTTCTACCCAGCCGGGTGAGGGATAAAATTGCGTAAACTCCTTTTGCGCTTTTGCCACAATATTTCCGTTTTGGTCAAAAAGAATGGAACGTGTGCTTGTCGTACCTTCATCAAGCGCGAGAATATAGGATTTCATCTGACGAGCGCCTCGCTTTCCTCTTGATTTCATTTTCATTATACAAAAAAATCATGAACAAATAAATATCTTGTCGGACGTTTTTGTGAATTCCGGCACTTTTACGTTAAATTTTTATGAGATGACGGGCAAAAATACCTAAAATATGTAAAATAAAATGTCGGAAAATGTGAAGAATATGTGTTGACTATTTGAACATTTTATTATATAATAGATTTATAATTCAAAAAGGTATGGATTGCGGTTTTTTCGGACAAGCATTTATCTGAAAGAAGTACGCTTTCTTTTTTGCGGATACGGACTCGGTGAAAAGTCTGTTTTTTTATTTCCGTTTTGCAGGAGGCTTTGGCATGGAGCTTTTGGAAAAGCGCATTACACGTGACGGCGTCGTTTTGGAAGGAAATATTCTGAAGGTCGGCAGTTTTCTCAATCAGCAGATTGACGTGGATTTCCTTATGGAACTTGGCGCGGAAATCGCACGCCTTTATGAAAAAGAAAATGTGACAAAAATTCTGACCATCGAAGCATCGGGTATTGCTGTAGCCGTCGCTGCGGCGGTGTATCTGCATGTGCCGGTTGTCTTTGCGAAAAAGAGCAGAAGTGCCAATCAATCCGCAGGCGTATACAGCGCGCGGATTACTTCGTTTACCCATAAAAATACATATGAAGCGACCGTGGCAAGAGAATATCTTTCCGCGGACGACCGCATACTTATCGCCGATGATTTTCTTGCTACCGGAGAGGCAATCTGCGGACTTGTTTCTCTTGTGAAACAATCCGGAGCCACCCTTGCAGGCTGTGCTGTTGCCATTGAAAAAGGTTTTCAGCACGGCGGTGATGTTTTGCGTGAAAAAGGAATCAGAGTAGAATCGCTCGCTATCATTGATGCCATGTCGGCAGACGGTATTGTATACCGTAGATGAAGGAGCGTTTTTTCTTTTGTATGTAACGAAAGTTTACATAAAATATTTTATCAAAAAGGAGACCTATTTCTTATGAAGAAAATTCTGTCACTCGTTCTTGCGGCAGTGATGCTGATTTCCGTTCTGATGCTTGCTTCCTGCGGCGAAACGGAAGAAGCGGACATCACGGTGGGAGCCATCTACATCGGAAGCCAGAATGAAGAGGCCGGATACACCTATGCGCATCATACCGGCATCACAAAGGCAATTAAACAGCTGGAGGATGAAGGCTATACAGTAAAGCTTCTCATTCGTGACAATGTGCCGGAGGAAGACGCGGCGGTAACGGCGGCTATCGATGCGCTGGCAAATCAGGGCACCGACATCATCTTCGGTATCAGCTTCGGATATCTGAATTCATTTAACGAGGCTGCGAATAAAGAGGAATATGCGGATATCATTTTCTCGCATGCGACCGGTTATGCTTCCAATGAGACCAACTTTAATAACTATTTCGGACGTATTTATCAGGCACGTTATCTTTCCGGAATTGCTGCCGGCTTGAAAGCAAAAGAAGTCGGCAAGGGCGACAGCGAAACCTATAATATCGGTTATGTTTCCGCATACGGAACACAGTACGCGGAAACCTGCAGCGGCATCAACGCTTTTACACTCGGTGTTCAGTCGATTCTCGGCGATGAAGCAAAAGTATATGTGAAACAAATTAAAACATGGGGAGACCCCACTCTTGAAAGACAAGCTGCAGAGGCTCTCATCAACACCTATAAGTGTGTTGTAATCTCTCAGCACTGTGACAGCGCGCAGCCGCAGATTGCTGCTGAGGAAGCCGGTGTATTTGGCTGTGGATATAACTCCGATATGACACCGTCTGCTCCGAAAGCACATCTGACTGCTCCGATTTGGAACTGGGATGTTTACTATAAATTCGCGATTGAAACCGCACTGACCGACAGCGCGAACTTTATGGACAAAGTCGGCATTTATTACGGCGGTTTGAAAGAAGGCTTTGTTGATATTTCTCCGCTTTCCGAAAATTGCACAGAGGATACAGCAGCGAAAATTGATGCCGTAAAGAATATGATTCTTTCCGGCGAATGGGATGTTTTCTCCAATGTGAAGCTTTCTTTTGACGAGGAAGGCAAGGTTGTCAAGACCACGGCTGCGATGATGACAAATGACGACAAGGTTGTCATTTCCGAAGACAATGCTTCTTATTATGTTTATGAGAAGGATGAAAACGGCGAGCTCACCGGAAATATGACCGAAATCGGCGGCGCGGATACCATCGACGGCATCATCAAAGGATCCATGAATTATTATGTCGCAGGCGTCACGGACGTGACCGAGTGATAAACGGGAAATTATTCAACTAAGATAAAGGAAAAAAGGAGTTCTTCATGGCAGCTGAATTCGCAGTAGAACTGAGAAATATAACGAAGACGTTCGGCAGTGTGGCTGCCAACAGGAACATCAGCCTTTCTCTGAAGCAGGGCGAGATTCTCGCCCTGCTTGGAGAAAACGGCTCAGGAAAAACGACACTGATGAATATGCTTTCGGGAATTTACCAGCCCGACAGCGGCAGTATTTACATAAACGGAGAAAAAGCGGAGATCGCATCTCCGGAGGATGCCAAAAGATTTGGTATCGGCATGGTGCATCAGCATTTTAAGCTGATTGATGTTTTTTCTGCGGCAGACAATATTTGGCTCGGACGCGAAAACCGCAAATTCGGTTTTCGTGAGAAGCTTGGCGCCGCAACATCAGAGAAAAAGGGAATTCAAAAATTCGGGGCTGCGGCGTCGGTTGTGATACGTGCCGCGGGCTTTTTTGCTTCCGAGCGAATCCTTAGGAAATCACGATATTCAGAAATCGAAAATATCAGCCGTTCATTCGGCTTTGAGATAGATCCAAAGAAAAAAGTATACAATATGGCGGTCAGCGAAAAACAGACGCTGGAGATTATCAAAGTCCTTTATTATGGAGCAAAGGTTATCGTATTGGACGAGCCTACTGCGGTTCTGACCGTGCAGGAAACGGAAAAATTGTTTGATGTCCTTCGAAAAATGAAAGCAGAGGGGCATTCGATCATCATCATTACACATAAATTAAATGAAGTTATGGCGGTCAGCGATCGTGTCGCGGTTCTGCGCAAGGGAGAATATGTTGGTACGGTGGAGACTGCTTCGGCAAATGAACAGATGCTCACAGAACTGATGGTTGGACATCGTGTGAATCTCAATATTGAACGTCCGGTCATTGAAAAAAAGAAGCCTCTTTTGGAAATTCGGAATCTTATCATTGACGGAGATGAAGGCGCTCGCGCCATTGATGATATCAGCTTTTATATCCGGGGCGGCGAAATTCTCGGGGTGGCCGGTATTGCAGGATGCGGACAGAAGGAGCTTTGTGAGGCAATTGCGGGACTGCGCAAAATTAAGAGCGGAGAAATTGTTCATAAGGGAGAAAATATCGTCGGCTTGCCTCCGAAAAAAATTATTGAAAAGGGAATCGCGATGAGCTTTATTCCGGAGGACAGGCTGGGGATGGGACTTGCGCCGTCTCTTTCCATAACGGATAATATGCTGTTGAAAAGTTATAACGACAACAGTCGGTGGAATCCATTTGTCGATCGGCGCCGCGGTCGCGCTGAAGCACAGGAAATTATTTCTGAGCTTGGCATCGTCACCCCTTCGACGGAAACGCCGGTAAGACTGCTTTCGGGAGGAAATGTACAGAAGGTTTTGGTGGGACGCGAAATTAAAACCGGACCGAATGTGATTGTTACGGCTTATCCGGTACGCGGGCTGGATATCAATTCCTCCTATGCGATTTATGATATTCTGAACCGTCAGAAAAAAGACGGGGTAGGAATTTTGTTTGTCGGAGAGGATCTGGATGTGATGCTTGCGCTGTGCGATAAAATTATGGTCTTATGCCACGGCAAAGTAATGGGGATTGTCCATGCGACAAAAACAACAAAAGAGGAATTGGGACTTATGATGACCGGCGTTCTCAATCTTGTACGGGACGACGAGGAAAAGCATACGGGAATCGCGAAGGATACCAATATAAAGGAGCGGCAGTCATGAAAAAATATCACATTGTGAAAAGAGATACGCTGACGGGAAGGCGTAAACTGCTTTATTATCTGATTGCGATTTTTGCCGCGTTGCTTTTGGGTGCGCTACTGCTGCTTATGGTTGGAGTCAATCCTTTCTCTTATTATTTTAAAATGCTGACCATTGGAACGATGACCGACTCCGGCGGCATCAGCAAGCTTGCTTATAAACAAATTGAAAATCTCATTAAGGTTTTTGTTCCACTGGTTTTAACGTCCGTTGCTTTGTCAGTCGCTTTTAAAATGAAATTCTGGAATATCGGCGGGGAAGGACAATTTCTCATGGGAGCGGTAGCTGCCGCATTCATCCCCTTGAAGTTTGGTATTGTAGGAAGTAGCGGGCTTACGCTTCTTCTCATGGCGGTAGCCGCTATGGCGGCAGCTGCCATCTGGGGAGGAGTCATCGCGCTTCTCAAGGTGAGATTCGGAACCAATGAAACACTGATGACGCTGATGTTCAACTACATTGCACTTTATTTTGTCGCTTTGCTTGGCGAAGAAAAAAAAGGCTGGAATGTATTTCTTGATCCGGCGTCCCAGCGTCCCCTGTTCCGAAGCGTTTGGGAAGTGATTGAAATGCCGGCGATTCGAATCGGAAAGTTTTCACTCAGCTGGTCTCTCATTTTTGCGCTTGTGATTTGTGTGCTGATTTATTTCTATTTGAAAAAAACCAAACACGGATATGAAATCTCCATTGTCGGCGACAGTATCGGTACCGCAAAATATGCGGGCATTAAGGTGGGCCGTGTGATCGTCCGCACGATGCTTCTTTCTTCCGCTCTCATTGGTCTTGCCGGATTTTTTAAACTCATGAGCGCGGGACCGCTTTCTACTTCTCTTACCGATAGCGCCGGTTGGACCGGAATTGTCGTTGCGTGGCTTGCGAAGCTGGACACCTTGGGAATTATCGTTACATCGCTTTTGATCAGCATTCTAAGATTTGGTTGCTCTCAGGCAAGTGTTACGTATGGAGCCATTGATTCCAGATTTGCCGATCTTTTGCAGGGAGTTGTGTTGTTTGCCGTACTGGTGGCCGACTTTATTATCCGATTTAAAATCGTAAGAAAAGAGGAGGCGTGATATGGGAATTGAAATTCTGACCGGATTTATTTATAGTCTTATCGTTTATAATATTCCTCTTTTATATGGTACTGTCGGTGAAATTTTTAATGAGAGAACGGGAAGTCTTAACCTTGGCGTAGAGGGAACGATGGCGGTCGGAGCACTATTCGGCTATTTGATCGGCTGTTGGACGAACAGCCTGTTTCTCGGGATTCTGGCCTCCATGATTTTTGCGGGACTTTGCGGACTTTTGTTTGCTTTTTTCACCGTTACGCTTCAGGCGAATCAAAATGTAACGGGCTTAACCATTACGACATTTGGGCTTGGCGTATATTACTTTGTCGGACACGGTGTGAATAAAGGTCTCGGCTGGCCTTCCATGCAGGCGGCTACCAATGTGGCGGCAGGATGGAAGTCGATCCATATTCCGTTCTTATCGGACATCCCATTTTTCGGAAAAGCTTTGTTTTCTCATAATCTCTTTGTCTATCTTGGAATTTTGATTGCCGTTTTATCTTGGTGGTATATGAAATATACAAAGGCAGGACTTCGTATGCGAGCAATCGGAGAAAATCCTGCGGCAGCGGATTCCTGCGGTGTGAATATCAACCGTTACAAATATTTCCATATCATTCTCGGTTCTGCAATCATGGGTATCGGTGGATATTATATGGGACTGAATATCAGCGGCGAATATTTGGCAAGCACGGGATGGATAAACGGCTATGGCTGGATTGCCGTGGCACTTGTCATTTTTGCAAAATGGAATCCGATGCGTGCTATGCTCGGTACGTTTATATTCGGAATCTTCAAAGCACTGGAGGTTTATAACGATTCCATTGTCTATGCGTTTCCGAATGTGTTCGGATGGCTGCACGCAATCCCGCTGAAGGTTTATACGGCACTTCCTTTTATGATAACTGCGGTTGTTCTGTTTATCGGTTCCATCAGAAAGTCGGGAAAAATGAATCGTCCCGCATCCATAGGTGTGAACTATTACAGGGAAGACCGATAAATAATATCATCAACTCATATTGATTATTTGATAAAAATAGGATAAAATAGAGTAAAAGATATTTTGCGTTTTTGCAAAAAAACCATATTGTTTTTCTTTTGAAAAGAAGTTTTTCAGTCGGAAAAACCGAAAAAGTCCTGTCCGTTTTTGAGAATGCCTCAAACTGAAAATGTTCGCAATTTATAAAAATCAATGAAATTATACATCTGACGGAGGAATCTGCAATGAAAATGCAACAGTCAAATATGGCACTGAAAAACAAATATCTTAACAGATGGAAAGGCGGCGCATGGGTTTTACTTCTTGTCGGTATTTTTTCGGTTATCAATATTGTTTTATATGCGCTTAAAAGTGATACGTATTTTCTTTTCACTTCATATCTGCCATATATTCTCGGTATTATCGGCGTAGATTATTTAACAGGGTGGGATAACACTGTGATCAATACCGGAGAAGGAATTTTCCTTTTGTCTATATCGGTGGTTATCATTATCCTGTATTTTGTCTGCTGGTATTTTTCAAGAAAGAAAATAGGATTTTTAATTGGCGGTCTTGTATTTTTTGTAATGGATACGGTATTGATGACTTATTTCATGGTCATGAGCCCCGAACCGGAATGGTTTGTAAGAGATTGCATATTCCATTTGCTGATTATCGCAGAACTTGCCATAGGAATTCATGCGGCGTTTAAGCTGAAAAAACTTCCCGATGATCCGCTGCCAACTCCGGAAGACGGGTTGTCCGGACAGGAACAAGGGGATGTTTTTCCTCAATCTAAAGAGGAACAGCCGGGTATATCCGATGAGTTCAAATCGTAAATAAAAACGGAATAATTTTGTGAGCTTTTCGTTTTTTGCAGAGGCGAAGACGGAGGCGGAAGATACATGTTTTCTCTTTGCTTGCAGACAGCATATTTCCGAGAGCACAAAGAGTAAAAGCGTGATAAAACAGCGCAGTGAATGCGCTGTTTTATTTATGCATTGTCATACAGGAAAGCGACATTGATTTTTCTCGAAAAATAAGAACCGAGAGATGAGTATGCAGTTCATCTCTCGGTTTTTCACCAAAAAAGAATAAAATCTTTCTTTTGCCTTGGAATCATTTCCTTTATAAAAGACATCCTTTTGTGGCAGATTATTTTTTTTCACAGGTGTAGGTCAGCGGAACGCCATAAACTTTTTCATATACGGTTCGGCATGCGTCAAAAGCAGCATTTTTCAGATAATCTGTATTTTCCTTTTTTTCAAGTTCTGCTTTGGGATAGATAGGCGGCAGGATATGCAGTGTGAAAGAAACTTCCGGGATTCCCTCAACGTCGCAGGAATCGCGTTCGGAAAACGTAATAAACTGCGGCACGACAGGCACATGATATTTTGCGGCGATGGAAAATGCGCCGTCTTTGAACGGACGGACCTTCTGATAATGCCACCACATGGACGCTTCCGGATAGATCAAAAGAAACGCTTTTTTTCGGGTCAGGACATCTTCCACGGTTTGATTGAACACGCGTGTGCCACGAAGCGTCGTATTCAGCGGGAGCATGTCACCTGCCCTCATCATTTCACCAAGGAACCCTTTCATATTATTAAAAGGCGCCGCAACTGTATAGACACGATGACCGCGCGCGCCATACTTCACGGCAAGGCAGTCGAATTTTGCCACGTGATTGCAGGTGAGCACGGCGGCGTGCAGTCCCCTCAGATTTTCTCTGCCCAAAACCTTTGTGTGCATCACACATCTGTTTTGATACCATGTATAAGGTCGGACAATGAAAAATTTTTCCAAGCCGTATTTTACCCGTTCCGGGACAGTGCGTCGATTCGGATAATGATAGTCCTCCGTTACCGGTAGAATCAGTTCTTCCGGAATCGGATCTACATGAGAATCAAAAATCCCGTTTCGCTCGCTTTCTTCCATGGCGGTGATGACTTCTTGTCTTGTCATGTATTTACCTCTTTCAAATAGGGTTATAAGACGGAAACTTGTGCTTCTTCTGTTTCGGAAACTTCTGCAAGATCCGATTCCGATTCCACACGTTCAATTACTTCCCACCCGCGGGATTCCTTGCGGAACAGAAGAGCGTCTCCGACAATTCGGATATATTCCATATAAAACAGCGGATGTACAAACAGCAGCGTCAATTTACGGGAAAAAGAATGCGGAAGATTTTTTCCCTCGACAATCAGCGCGCATGCGGTCATGAGGAAAAAAGACAGATAAATCGCACCGAACCCCGCGAGGGCAGGAATCAGCATACGGAAAGCAAGTGGGCTTCCGGCAAGCATCATAAAAAGGGAAGCGCATCCGAACAGAAGAAAATAGAGAGTACAAATCCCCATATATAAATAGGTGAGGCCGAGTGCCGTCGTGTAATATCGGTTTTTAAGGGAACCGCCTTGACGCAGTTTCTTTCGATACAGCCGTCTGGACGCGACCACCCCACGCATCCAGCGGCGGCGCCGCTTGTTGGTCATACCGTGCAGAGGAGATTCTTCCACGTAGCATTTTGCATAGGAGGTATAATAGGTGGTATATCCGGAGGCGGCACAGTCATACATAAGTTCAATATCTTCAGTGAGCGTTTCACGGTATGGCCAGCCGCCTAGTTTTTCAATCAGGGTGCCACGCAGCAAAAGTCCTGTGCCGACTGTCATGCAGGTGATGGCATGATCGGATTTGAAGCGATTGCCCATATCGTCGATGAGAGTCCAGATAAGACCGTTGCAATCTGACCATATGCTGCTTGTGCCTTTTTTCTCCGGCAGGTGGTTTTTAACAAGCTTTTTCGCGCAGATGACGTCGGCACCGCTTGCCATTGCGTCGTTCATACGGGAAAGAAAATCAGGTGCGAGCGCACAGTCCGCGTCGATGATAAGATAAGCGTCATATTTTTCGCCACCAGAAAGAATGGCTTTCAGCGCGCCGTCAAGCGCGTCGCCTTTGCAGGTTTGTTCCGTTACTACATGAATGAAGAAACCTTCTTTTTTGGCCATTGCGATGGTTGGATCGTCCGGTTCCTTTACAATGACATGTACATCGAAAAATGAGGGATCATAATCCTGTTTTTCAATAGAACGAAACAAATCTCCGATGGCAAGGCTTTCGTTGCGTGCCGGAACAAGAAGAGCAAAACGGCTTTTTTCATTGTTTTTCAGACGCTTCTGCGGCAGCATTGCGCCAAACCAGCCGAAAATTCTTGGCAAATAGAGAAAAACGAAACCGATGGTGATCCACATCAGAAACGTTAAGGAAAATTCAATGATTTTTTCCATAGAGACCTCCTGTTTACGCCGTATAGGCGGTTTTGGGGTTGTATTTATCGGAGAGAGAACTCGGCATTTTGTACGTTCTCCCATTCCTGCATCTTTTCTTGGTATTGAAAAAGCACGTCATCAAATTCGTAGGTGTGATATACGGTGTGAAGACGTTCGATTTCCCATGGCTTTACATTGACCGTATGATAAAACGGAAGCCACCGGATGGATTTGGAAAAGTGGCGGATGACGGTATCTCTGCGCATTCGCCGCTGTTCGTTAAAGCCTCGCGGCAGGAAACATTTTTTCTTTGAAAGGCGATTGATGGCATCCTGATCCGGAAAAGGCAGCTTTTTTTCCGCAACAAGCATCCTTGCTTTCCTAAAAAAAGCAGTCTCTTTGATTTTTTCAAGATCCAGCAGAAGTACGCCTGCGTTGATGTAACGCGGATGAATAAAGACTTTCCCAAGGTAATCCAGCGCACCGGCATATTCACAGCCTTTCATGTCATATTCGAAAAGAGGACGGATATCTCCGAGAGCGGCGGTATCGGTATCGAGATACAGAACGCGGCGTGGCAAGGGCAGCAAATCGGAAAAAAGCCGAAGCAGCGTATAAGGGGTATAAACGCTGTTAAGATTAGGACTTTCATTCATTTCAGCAAGGAAAAGCTCGCGGACATCATGACGTGTAACTTGGCTTTCGGGGTTCTTTTCCCGGAGAATTTGCTCTAAAAATGTCCGGTGTTTCTCGGTCAGCGGACGGAATGCAGGATTTTTTTCAGTGAGATCCATGGTCAGAAGATGGACATCGAGCGGTTCACTTGTATGCATGGCAACGGAGAGCAGGGAAATAAGAAGTCCCGGAAAGACTTTATCGTTGCCGCAGTACAGAAGAGAAGTCATACAGGTTCTTTCTCCTTTCCTGTATCGGCTTGTGAATTCCGATATTCATAAGTATAGAACGCATAGTTATCCGGATGATTTGCCCGTGCGCACATGGCGTCATAGGCTTGATTTCTTAGGTCATCTTGCTTTTGCCGGATCGTTTCGCCGCGGGCAGTGAAAGGACCATCCACATAAGCAATGATTCTGGGCTTTCCTGATTTTGAGCGGCGGTAGGTTACGGTAAATGTGAAAACCGGAGCGCCGTCCAGCGCCGGATAACGGAACGAAGTTGCGGGAAACGGCCGGATACCGGTATAATACGGCCAGATATGCGCTTCCGGATAAATGACGACACAGTGTCTATCCGAAATTCGTTTTTGAATGGTTTCGGAAAATGGCTTATACCCGGAAAGCACAGTCGGCGTTGGAATGGCTCCCATCATCATAAGAAGATTTTTCGTACCTTTTAGCGCGATGTTATCGGGATTTACAATGACGTATGCGTCCTTCGGATAAGCGACCATATTGTGAATAAACGCGTCTCCCGGAATTTGAGTGTGGTTTCCGTAAAGATAAAACCCGTTTTTCCGAAAGGCTTTCCATTTTTCTTTCCCTACAATTTTCAGGCGAAATCGAATCCGGCAGTAAAGGTGAGCAAACGGAATCATGACGATGCGATAGACGAAAAAAGCGGCGGCGCGCCATAAAGGGCTTTTTCGGATATACGGAAATTTTTCGTCAATTCTGATTTTTCTGCGCGGCCCTACGCCGGAAAATTCGTCGTTTATGGGATCGGTATAATAAATGATTTTGCGTTTCACGAAATCCTCCACGCAGTCAAAGCGGATTTGCATTCAAAATTTTCTGGATTCATTATATTTTCCCAGAGAGAATTTTAACAGGACTTTTCAAAAATTCTTGGTATAAAGATGAAAGAAAAATTTCTCGAACTCTACAAACCTTAGAAAATGGACTCTACAAATTGTAGAATTTGAGAATATTGCTGTAAAATGGTTGATTTTCGATCATTTTTTTGATAAAATAAAAAAGTGGCGAAATATGACTCTTTGTAATTCTGTTTCGCTTTGGTTATCGTTGAATATCCTCCGAGATGAGGATGACTTGCCGATCATGGAAAAAATCGCAGTTGCAAATATAGGGAGACCGATATGAAAGATGTAAAACCAATTGTTGCGGAAAATCTTGCCGCATTAAGGAAAAAACGTGGGATGACACAGGCGGAGCTGGCTGAGCGTCTCGATTATTCCGACAAGGCCATTTCGAGATGGGAGCATGGAGATACGCTTCCTGATATGAATGTTCTTTGTGAACTTTGCGAGTTTTACGGTATCACGCTTGACTATCTGACCGAGAAACATGACGCGGAGGAAGAACAGATAGCGCCATCGAAGGCGCAAAAGGGAAATGAAACCAAGATTGCCATGTGTGCATTGGCGGTTTCCATTGTCTGGCTGTTGGCAACTGTGGTTTTTGTATATTCTAATTTAATCAACGGTGCCAGCTATTGGAAGGCATTTGTTTGGGCGGTTCCAGCCTCCTGTTTTGTGATTTTACGCATGACACGTACTTACCGCAATTCCATTTTTTCAATTGGAATCAGTTCTGCTCTGATATGGACATTGCTTGCGGCAATCTACGTGCAGTTTCTGAAATACAATATCTGGCTTATTTTTGTTACCGGGGTGCCGGCACAAGTTATTATTTATCTTTGGTATAATATCAAAAAAGCTTCCCGATAAAACCATTCGCACCTATGAGAAATCAGAACGGGCGACACGGATATTTCTTGATATTTTTTGTGCGAGTGTTTTCTGGGGAAATGTTTGCCGACGGTATTTAGGAACTGTTATCAAGTCATAGAAGCGAGAGGACAGGGATTTTCTATCAAAAGAGAATTTTGTTATCAGTAAAAAATGATTGGTATCATCCATTGTTTTTCTGAAGATTTAAGCTCTTGAATGAAAAAACAGCATCCGCCATTTTTCAAAATGGCGGATGCTGTTTTATAGAGAAATTTTTCTGTCCTTATAATAATATATGTTATCCCTTTCCCCGATCTCTCTGAGTATTTTACACGGATTCCCGACAGCGACGACATTTGCCGGAATATCCTTTGTCACAACGCTTCCGGCACCGATGACGGTATTTTTTCCGATGGTAACACCGGGCAAAACGATGGTTCCGGCGCCGATCCAGACATTGTTTCCTATCCGGATCGGAATATTGAACTGCATACCCTCCTGTCTCAACTGGGGCATGATGGGATGTCCGGCGGTGGCAAGCGTTACATTCGGACCGAACATGACATGATTTCCGATAAAAATATCACCGTCATCCACAAGCGTCAGATTGAAGTTTGCATAAACATGATGTCCGAGATGGGTGTGACAACCCCAATTTGCATGAAGGGGAGGTTCAATATAACAGTCGTTTCCGATTTCGGCAAGAAGACGGCGCAGAATTTCGGTGCGCTTTTGAAGCTCGGAAGGCCTTGTTGTATTGAAATCATACAAAATTTCAAGACATTGCCGCTGCCTTTCGAGGAGCGCGTCGTCAGATGGCAGATAGAGGTCACCGTCTTGCATTTTTTCTGCGATTGTCATGCGTGTTTATCCTTTCTTTTTTACTGCAGCACAAAAGGCCTTTTTTTAAAAAACGAAGATCTTGTTTTAAGCTTGATTTCGATGGTAAACGGATAATGAAAATCATAGCTTTGCGGGAAGAAATGAAAGCTTTATAAGGCGTTGATATAATTGACGGCGGCAAGTCCGGCGACGGCTCCGTCTCCGACGGCGGTCGTAAGCTGACGAACCGCTTTTTTGCGGCAGTCACCGGCGACGAAAATACCCGGAGTTGCTGTGGAACAGTCCTCTCCGGCATCTGCATAACCCGCATTGTCCAGGGTAATGAGCCCTGCAAAGGGAGCGTTTTGCGGTTCCTGTCCGACAGCGATAAATAGTCCGTCAAGCGCTATCTGCGTGTGTTCTCCGGTCAGCTTATTTTTGACAAGAATTCCTGATAATTTTTGTTCGCCTTCTAATTTTTCAATCACAGAATTCAGTACAAATTCCACATTGTCTCTTGCTCTTAAGATGGATTCCAGATGTGCTTCTCCGCGTAAGGTGTCGCGGCGGTGAATCAGATATACATGGCGGCAGCGTTCTGAAAGGAAAATCGCATCCTGAAGAGCGGCGTCTCCTCCCCCTGCGACCGCAACGGTCTTTCCTTTGAAAAAAGCGCCATCACATACCGCGCAGTAGGAAATCCCGGAGCCGGTCAATTCCTCTTCCCGTTCCAGTCCGAGATGGCGGTGACGGGAACCTGAGGCGATAATAACACTTTTGCACTCGTAATTTCCACTGTCAGTGACAACGGTTTTAACGGGTCCGTCGAGAATTCCGGTGACCGCTGCAAATTCAATTTCGGCGCCGAGCGCGGTTGCTTGATCGATTAAATGCTCAGCGAACTCATTTCCGCTGATCTGTTTGAATCCGGGGTAGTTTTCTACGCTTGGGGAATACGTAATCTGTCCCCCGAACAGTTCTTTTTCAAAAATCAGCACACTTTTTCCTGCACGCAAGGCGTAAATTGCCGCGGTCAGTCCCGCGGGGCCGGCTCCGATCACGATGATATCTTTCATATATAAAACTCCGTTCTGCCGGGATATGACCGGCAATCATAGTATGAAAAATCACACGGCAGCCTATCCGCCGCTGTGTGATTTTTCTGAGGATTTATGAAGAGGGGGATTTAAGCAATTTCACGGCGCGTATCGATATAAGCTTTGATTTCAGGTACGCCGATATAGACCTCCGTACAGCCGTTGCCTTCTATCACCATTGTCGGCGCCTGCTTGATATCGTATTTGCTTACAAGATCGATTCTTTCTTCTGCCAAAACTTTGGTATAGGAAATTCCGGCTTTATCGAGCATGGCTGCCGCGACCTTACAGTTTGGACATGTCCGTGTTGTCACGAGTGTGATAACAGGAGATGCTTTACGTTCGTGTTTCAGTCGGGAGGTACCGATGTCATAAAGCTTGCGGTCTTTGAATTCTTTTGCTTTTCCGTCGTTCCAGTTCTGGACGGGACGGTAATAGCCTGTAATTCTGCTGTAAACTTCCGTTGCCTCTCCGCATTCGGGACAAACGAACTGTTCGCCCGTAAGATAGCCGTGATTTTTGCAGACGGAATACGTCGGGGAAATGGTGTAATAGGGAAGCTTATAATTCTCCGCAATCTTGCGTACGAGCGTTGCCGCCGCTTTCCAATCGGGCATTTTTTCACCTAAAAATGCATGGAATACCGTTCCGGAAGTATAAAGCGTTTGGATTTCGTCTTGAACGTCAAGCGCTTCAAAAATATCGGCAGTATAACCGACAGGGAGATGTGAGCTGTTGGTGTAATAAGGGGTTCCGCCGTCCTTTGATGAGGCGGTGATGATATCGGGATATTGTTTCACATCGTGTTTGGCAAGCCGATATGCCGTAGATTCTGCTGGGGTTGCCTCCAGATTATAAAGATCGCCGTACTGCTCCTGATAATCAGAAAGACGCTCGCGCATATGGTTTAAAACATTTTTCGTGAATTCCTGTGTTTCCGGATGTGTCATGTCTTTGCGCAGCCATTTTGCATTGAGTCCTGCTTCATTCATGCCGACAAGACCGATGGTGGAAAAGTGATTGTCAAATGTTCCGAGATAGCGCTTGGTATAAGGGTACAATCCTTCTTCCATGAGTTTTGTAATGACGGTACGTTTGGTTTTCAATGACCGTGCGGAAATATCCATCATTTTATCGAGGCGGCGGTAAAAATCTGCTTCATCCTTGGCTAGATAAGCAATTCTCGGCATGTTGATGGTGACAACGCCGATGGATCCTGTGCTTTCGCCGGAGCCGAAGAAACCGCCGGATTTCTTGCGCAGCTCGCGCAGGTCGAGCCGCAAACGGCAGCACATACTGCGCACGTCAGAAGGCTGCATATCGCTGTTAATATAGTTTGAAAAATACGGAGTACCGTATTTTGCGGTCATTTCAAAGAGCAGTTTATTGTTTTCGGTTTCCGACCAGTCAAAGTCACGTGTGATGGAATAGGTCGGAATCGGATACTGGAAACCACGTCCGTTGGCGTCGCCTTCAATCATCGTCTCGATGAATGCCCGGTTGACCATATCCATTTCCGTTTTGCAGTCCTTGTATTTGAACGGCATTTCTTTTCCGCCGACAATAGCGTACTGCTCAGCAAGGTCAGCGGGGACAGTCCAGTCAAGCGTGATGTTGGAGAAAGGCGCCTGCGTGCCCCAGCGGCTCGGTGTATTTACGCCGAAAATGAAAGATTCAATGCATTTTTTAACCTCACGGTAGGAAAGATTATCTGCTTTGACAAACGGCGCAAGATATGTGTCAAAAGAGGAAAACGCCTGCGCACCCGCCCATTCGTTCTGCATGATACCAAGGAAGTTGACCATCTGATTGCAGAGCGTTGCAAGATGACTTGCCGGAGAAGAAGTGATTTTGCCGGGAACACCGCCGAGTCCCTCCTGAATGAGCTGGCGAAGAGACCATCCGGCGCAATAACCGGTGAGCATGGAAAGATCGTGAAGATGAATATCCGCGTTCCGGTGCGCATTTGCGATTTCGTCGTCATAAATTTCGGAAAGCCAGTAGTTTGCCGTAATGGCGCCGGAATTGGAAAGAATCAATCCTCCGACAGAATATGTGACGGTGGAATTCTCTTTTACACGCCAGTCGGAAGCCTTTACATACTGATCCATCAGCTCTTTGTAATCGAGCATTGTGGATTTCATATTACGGAGTTTTTCCCGCTGTCTGCGGTAGAGGATATATGCTTTCGCAACATCGGCGTAATCGGCTTTGATGAGAACAGCCTCTACGCTGTCCTGGATATCTTCCACGGCAATCAGACCGTCTTTGATTTTCGGCTCGAAGTCTGCCGTTACCTTCAGTGCGAGAAAATCGATGGTGTCGGAATTGTAATCTCTTTCACACGCTTCAAACGCCTGTGTGATGGCGTGGCTGATTTTAGAGAGATCGAAGTCAACGATCTTATTGTCTCTTTTCCTTGTCTTATACATGTTAAGGCTTCCTTTCGTGCTTGAAAATCAGACGGACAGAGGGAGATATGCCGTTCTGTGACTACCCAACATCATATCACCAAAGAAACAGTTTGTCAATAGAAAACCACAAAATATAGTGCGCATTTTGAGGATATAACACAATATGTAGCAATATGCACAAAGAATATAGTGAAAATTCGGCATTCTTCCGCACAAGATTTCTGACAGGCACTTTTTAAGCTGAAATATTTTTGGGATGTGAAAAGGGGAAAATTGCTTTGTCTGCCATAAAAAGAACGGCAGGAAGCTTCCTGCCGTTTTATAGGGAAAATTTCTTAATATATTAGGAAAATTTATACACTATATATTTCATGAAAAATTATATGCCGCGAAGTTCGGCTTCGGGAATCACGGTGCGTACATCGTCTAACAGGTTTTCCATTTCTTTTTTGGTGTATCCGGTGACATGTGCAGAGAGCAAATCTCCGGAATCGGAAAAGCTTTGAAGAAAATACCGTTTGCAGCCTGCAATCCATCGTGCGGCTTCCAAAAGGCTCTCTTTTGTGTGGAATTCCCTCGTTACCGTGGTTCGGAATTCATAAGGAACAGCGTTTGTCAAAAGAAACCGGACACTTTCCTCCACTCCGGAGAGATCAAAATCTGGGATCCCGATGGTTTCGGCATATTTGGCTTTTGAATTTTTGATATCCATTGCGACGTAATCAAGAAGTCCCTCTTTTACCAGCGCTTTCAGCTTATCCGGAAAGCTTCCGTTGGTATCCAGTTTGACGGCAAAGCCTTTTTCCCTGATTTTGATGATCCATTCGGCAATGCTGTCATGAAGCAAAGGCTCTCCTCCTGTGATACAGACCCCGTCGAGCACCCCTTTCCGCTTTTGTAAAAATGAGAAGAATTCTTCCGTTTCGATTTTTCCAGCGGAAGCGGGATCAAGTACCAGTGAAGCATTATGACAGAAAGGGCATCGGAAATTACATCCTCCGGTAAAAACCGTACAGGCGATTTTGCCTGGATAATCAAGGAGCGTGAGTTTTTGCAGTCCGTATATGTTCATTGTTTTTTTCCATTTCCGCGCAGAATATGCGCTTTTGAGCGGTCTGCCGTTTCAGTAGAGCGGGTACAGCCGACACAAAAATATAAATTTTCATAAGTCTATTATATACGGAAAATTTAACTTTTCAAGTGTATAAATGATGCTTCAAATATTGAGCTTATTATGGAACTATTCACGAATTTTACGAAATTTGACAAAATGTTCGAAAAAAAGCGTTACTTTTTTCTTGTTTTTTCGATTATTCTTATGACGCGCCTATTTTATCTTTTTAAATTCAACGATCGTTTTAGAGAGAATTTCTTTTTGAGTGATTGTCAAAGACGCCCAATCAGAAAAGAATTGCTTTTGTTCATCTGTAAGTAGAACTGCTTCGGATCCGTCCCAGAAAAATTGAGATAATGTAATACCAAAGCCATCACAAAGCGTTTTGACCGTAGACATAGTTGGGGTGGTGGAACGTTTAATCATATTGGATAATGTCGAGTTTGGGAGCCCTGTTTCTTTTGCCAGACGGTACATTGTCCAGCCCCTTTCGTTCATAAGCTGAATAATTCGAGATTTGATTTCCATAATGAATCCTCCTTTTTATGATTATTTATGGTTATATTATAGTGCTAAATTTTTCACTATCATAGTTTTAATAAGGAGATAAATTATGACATCTTTCTGAATTATCCGAATAGAAAAAACAATTTAAAGTATTTTTAAAGAAAATCTTCCATTTTCGACATTTTATGATATAATATAACAAACAAGTGAAAAATGGAGGGCAAGGGGAGTGTTATTTACGATTCTGCCGACAGTTGAAGATAACGATGACCGTAGGATTGCCGTGAAAATTTACAAACGTTATTCTTCCAAAATGGAAAGATATGCAAATTCTATTTTAAAAAATAAACATGATGCCGAGGATGCCGTCCAAGAAACGATAATCAAAATTATGAAAAACGCTAAGCGTTTTATATCACTTTCGGAATATGAAACCGAAAAACTTGCGATGGTCTATCTCAGAAATGTTGCCATCACGATTTACCGTCAGAACAAGAGACAGGATGAGCAGAGTATTTCTTTCGATGATGCGGAAGACAATATACTTGCGCAGGAGGATGTGTGGGAGCATATCATGCGCAAAGAACTGACAGAAATACTGAACAAGACGATTGATAAAATACCGAAAGATTATCGCGATTTTTTGATCCTGTTTTATAATTATGGTCATACGCTCGCGGAAATCGGTGAGATCTTTGGGATAACAGAGAACAACGCCAAGATGAAATTGATGAGGGCGCGAAAAGCATTAAGGAAGAAATGGAGGGAAGAGAACAATGAAGATTCTGGACGAGAAGATGTTTGAGCGTGCTTTGGCGCGTGCTTGTGAAGAAGATCTGGAACGTGAACTTGCGGAATTGGACAAGGTTGACATTGAAAAAGAAGTTCATTTTTCGCGTAGACATAAACGTATTATGAAATATATTTTGGCTCATGGATGCAAGCCACCTCCCCGCGTTGTTACGTTCCGTATGGTGATGAGAAAGATATCCGCCTGCTTTGCGATTGTGATGGCTCTTTCCTTGTGCAGTTGTGTTTGCTTTCCTGCCGTCCGCGCAGGAGTCGCCGAGTTTATCGTCGCAGTTTATGATGATTATCTCGGTATTGGCGACGGCGGAGATTCTGTGGTTACCCATGCAATGGAGCATCATGCGCCGACCTATATTCCGGAGGGGTATGAATTATGTGACGATGAATCAACAATTTATCAAGGAGTAAAATACTATCAGGACGAAGATGGTAGAAAAATAATTTATTTTCAGCGATTTAATAGATATGCTACTTTATACTTCGATTCGGAAGGGGCGATGTTATCCGATGTCTTTGTGGATGAATATAAAGGAAAATATCTTGAGTATACGGAAGAAGAGAAAGAGGGAGATGTTATTATGTGGACAGATGGATACTATACCTATTACATCATGGGAGAGCTTTCATATGAAGAGTTGAAAGCCATGGCGGAAAGCGTTTCATAAAAATATTATAGAAATTACTCCTGATTTGTGCAAATTTGACGAAATTGTGAATTTTGAAAATTTTTTTGAAAAAAAGTGTTACCTTTTTCCCTTTTTTCAAGTTATTCTCTATGAAAGCACAAAGAAAGGAGGGATACCGTGAGACATAAACGAATACGAATGCTTGCGCTTATTTTGTGCGTCTCGATGATTTTCGCGTTCCAAATTCACGCGGAAAATCCGGGAGATTCGGGAATTATGCCGCTTTGGGATTATGCGGGAGGAGCTGGATGTGATATTTTTTTCACAGAGTTTGAAATTGGCATAGCAGATGCTTACATAACATCACGATATAGTGGTGGTATTGCCTATGGCAAGCTTACACTCTACCGCGTTGGCAACTGGCTCACCGGGGACACATTGGTCAATTTCTGGGAAAAGGCAGATTATGATGGAATTTTCTTCAGTGAGACCTTTATTCCTGACGACGGAAAGAAGTACAAGTTGGTTCTCGAAGGAACGGTTACCTATGATGGACATACGGAGCCGGTTTATTTAGAGGACATTGAAACATATCATTCCGGTTCCTGACTTTCTTTGGACACTCAGACCTGACAATATGAGTTTTTGCCTTCTGTAAAGAAAAAATCTCCGAAAACTCAATACTTGTGTGATCGGAGATTTTTTCATCCCTTATAACAATTATGGAAAAATGACATGTTAAATTATTTAATTACATAATATCTCATAAAAACCAGTAAAAACAAAATTGATTCAAAAATAAAATCATTTTAATTGGAAAGGAATTATAAATTATGACTCATTGTAAAGTTATCAGCGGAACATATTTTGACGAGGACAACGGAGAATATCAATCTTATGGAATTGTTGTGGATAACGGCACAGAAAAAATTGTGGTAGAGGATATTTCAGTTGTTCGGGAGGAAGTAGAAGAACTTGCCGATCGGATTGTGCAAAATGGATTATCCGTTTACCATGTAGACGGTTATATCGACGACTGGTTTAGTGAGGTATACGGTATCGTTTGACAAAGTTTGACACATGTTATTTTTTCTGAGGATGGGATGAAAAACGCTGCAATTATATGATTTTTTTGTGGAAAATGAGAAAAGCCGGAAAACAGTTGTTTCGCAAGCTGTTTTCCGGTTTTTCATGAAAAGATTTTTATCCGCGTTTATAAACGACGGATACGTTGCATTCTATTCCGATTTGCTGTCCGCTTCCCATGCAGCCGGAGCCGTTACAGGTCTGATAACAGCCGAAATCCGTGATTTCCGACAGCTTCAAAGTAAGCCCGAGTGCGGCTGCTTTCCCTTGGGCATCTTGAACGGCGAGCCGAAGAG
Source organism: uncultured Eubacteriales bacterium (assembly GCA_900542425.1). Taxonomy (GTDB): domain Bacteria; phylum Bacillota; class Clostridia; order Oscillospirales; family CAG-272; genus QALR01. Next base: position 807 of record UQNQ01000008.1, on the reverse strand, counting down.
CTTCCTGCTCGTAAGGCTTTTTGTCTTTTACCGAATACCAGACACCGTTTATCCCGGTCACTCCGCTGTCAATCATGGATTGCGTCAGTTCCGGAATTCCTTCCATGTCTTCTGTTGTCAGAGAGAAGCAGCGTGATACCGTTACCCTTCCGGAAGACGGATCCTCATAAGAAAAATAAGATTCTTCCGAAATCTGAGAACCGATATCAAGCGCTTTCAGCGACGTAAGAATCGCGTCATTTTGCATTTTTGCGGCGGATTCTTTCTTTGCATGGGTTTCGATGCAGAAATGGATGACGGCAACGTCTGCCGGAACCACCACCGAACCTTTACCCGAGACAGTAACGGTGTCGGCTTCGTTGTAATCGGCAATGACGGCCGTACTAAAGCAAAACATGCAGACAAGAACAAATATGCCTGCGCGAATGAGTGATTTTTTCATAGAACAACCTCCTTTGCCATTAGGTTAACCATGGAAAGGCAGAATTATGAAAGAATCGAAAATATTTTCATAGGATGTGAAGAACATCCATAGGAGAGAGGAGTTTCCTTCAAGAATAGAAATATTGTAAAAAGGTTCTATCAAATTAGAAAAATAATGTCTGTGCATTCTTAGCAGAAAAATTTTGTATTGCTTTAAAAAACATAAAAATAATATCGAGGGAAAAGAAGGTGTTTGTCACAAAGGTTGTGGCATGAGCTGGAAGATAATCCCCCGTATCAATTTTTTATGAATATTGCATTATTTTTGGTTCTTTTGTTGACTTTTTTTGTGCGTTATTATAAAATAAAAGAGGGATAATTATG
>UQNQ01000007.1 GCA_900542425.1 uncultured Eubacteriales bacterium | reverse complement strand
TGCCGCTTTTTTGCGGCAGCGCCCTTTTTTATTTTTTCTGATTTCGTATATTTTGACGGACAAGACAATATAAATGTAGTACAAGCGTAGAGAGGAGGAAGAGAAGGTTTGCAGATTTGTCCCGAATTGCTTCGAATTTTAAAGTATTTGCCTGAAAAGGTCTCCTCTGCCGTAGGGCGTTTTGCCGAAGAGTTGTCAGGAAACGATAACTATCTTTCTGAAATTCGGCTGCGTGCCAATGCGCCGATATCAGTCACATACCTTGACCGGAATGTTGTCCTTTTTGAAGGAAAATTTGTGATATGCAGCGAAGCTGAGGTTTTAGGAACACTACAGAGACTTTGCGAGGATTCAGTGCATACATACAGTGAAACGATTCGCGAAGGATTCGTTTCTCTTGAGAACGGCTATCGAATCGGTATTGTCGGACGGGCAGGCGGAGACAGCGAAACGATAAAAAATGTGTACGGAATTTCTTCCTTGTCCATTCGTTTGCCTCATGTGGTAACTGGGGTAGGCACTGCTGCCATGAAATATGTTTATGACGGAGGAAGAATTTGCAGTACGCTATTTTATTCGCCGCCGAATGTTGGAAAAACGACGCTTGTTCGGGATCTTGCGAGGATTCTTTCAACCGGCAAATCTGCGCGACGCATTTCAATTGTGGATACGCGGGCGGAAATCTATATCCGATCTTTGTTTTCTGATTCTATTGCTGATGTCTTAGTCGGATATCCGCGTGCGAAAGGCATTGAAATTGCAACAAGAACGATGTCTCCTGAGGCGATTATTTGTGATGAGATCGGTACGCTTGAAGAAGCAAAGGCAATTCTGTCCGCACAGAACAGCGGAGTCCCTTTGATTGCAACAGCACATGCTGATTCTTTTGACAGGCTGATAAAACGTCCTAATATGAAAACGTTGTATGACAGTCATATCTTTCGGTATTATATCGGAATTTCACGTGCACCGGGGTCCGGACGGTTCGATTATACCGTGTTTGACACGGAAAAGGGAGCATGAGAGAGATGCGGCAAATTGAAGAATGAAAATGGAAAGGATTTCTGTTTATGATAAAGCTGGTCGGTGCGGTACTGTGTTTTTTGACTTCTTTTCTGATCGGAATTTTTGCCGGTAAGAAGGAACGGGAACGGACAGCACAGTGCGAGGCTTTTTTGGAGCTGTTTGAGTATGTAAAAAATCAAGTCGGTTTTTTCCTTGCGCCAACGAAGCGTATTTATCAGTCTTTTGAAAATGATGTTTTGGCTCAAACTGGTTTTCTTGCGGCTCTTTCCTCTCATGAAAATGACGAGGTCTATTTTGATGCATGGCAAGCGGCGCTTGAGGAATGCCGCTCAGAAATCAAACTGAGTAAATCTCAATATGAAATCGTAAAAGCATTCGGCGCGTGCGTCGGAAAGAGCAACGAGCAGCTTCAGATAAAAAATTTTGACTATTATATCAAGGCGATGACAGCAGAAACAGAAAAGCAAAAAGATGAAATGCAGAAAAATATTAAGCTGTATAGAACCATCGGTTTTACTGTTGGTGCTGCCATTGCTATTTTGGTTATCTGATTTTAGTATGACAATAAGTACTGATAGTTTGGGGAAATCGAGAAGAAAGGAATCATGGCAAAAATGAATACAGAGCTTATACTCAAGGTCGCGGGGATCGGGATTCTTGTGACCATTGCTTATCAGATCTTAAGTAAATCCGGAAGGGATGAACAGGCAATGCTGGTATCCATATCGGGTATTATCATCGTGCTTTTCATGCTTGTGCGTGAAATGGGGGGGCTTTTCGATTCTGTGAAAAGCATTTTCGGCTTGTGAATATCGTTGAGATATGCGGAATTGCTGTCATAGGGTTGACAGCAGTCATGGTTCTGCGAACGATTCGTCCCGAATATGCAATGCTGGCGGGCATATTGACCGGACTTATTTTGCTTGCCGCTGCCGTTTTGGAATTGTCATCCGTGATCGGTTACATACAGGATATGACTGACAGCACCGGTTTTTCCCTTTATTCCTCGGTGATTCTAAAATCGCTCGGCATTGGTATTCTTGCTCAGACAACAGCGGATATTTGCCGAGACAGCGGAGAGACAGCGATTGCTTCGAAAGTAGAGTTTGCTGCAAAAATCATTATTTTATTGCTTGCTATTCCGATTCTGAAAACACTGCTTGAGCTTATCGCGGATTTTCTTGCCGGATGATGATGGCAGAAAACTGCCGGATGTGTGCTTTAAAGGGGGAGATTGATGTGAAAAAGAGAAGATGCGACTTTTTTGATTTGTTTTTCACCAAAACTTTTTTTGCCGGCAATGAGGCGGATAAAAGATGAAGCGCCTTTTGATAACCGCCATATCGGTATTGCTGATTGTGTTTGGAAATATCCGACTCTGTGCGGCAGGTGGAACGACGGATGAAGATGAAAATAAAATTGATATCACGGTCCCTGGGGAAATCGAAGAATATTTGCCGGAGGATGTTTTTGATATCGATGCTTCGGAAATCTATCAGGCATTTGATTTTTCTTATTTTTCCGAAACTTTTTTGAAACTTATCGCTTCGGCAGCGCCGGAGGCGAGCAAAAATTTTGCCGTTCTTCTCGGACTTCTTATCATTGCTGCCTGTTTGCGTGCGCTGCGGGATACCGTTACGCTTTCAGGAATGAAAACGGCGCTTGAACTTGTCGGCATGCTCTGTATCTGCACTGCGGTTTTTTCTGTAACGGAAACGGCTTTTTCATTGGCGGAATCCTTCATTGACACGCTTTCAACTTTTATGTCGGCAGTAACGCCGACAATGACAGCGCTAATGATTGCTGGGGGAAATGTTAATTCCGCAGCCGTCATGTCAGGCGTAATATCAACTGCGCTTACTGTTCTTGGTGCAATTTGTTCGGGAGTGCTGTTTCCTTTGATTCGTCTTTGTTTGTGTCTTTCCGCGGTTTCCTCTGTATTCGGAGTTACGGGAATCGGTGGAATCACACCGATCATCAAAAAAATCATTACCTATATTTTCGGATTTGTTGCTCTCTGCCTTTCCGCAGTACTTGCTTTTCAGGGAATTATTTCGAAGAGTGCAGACAGTCTTGCACTCAAAGGAATTAAATTTGCGGTGGGAAGCTTTATTCCGGTTGTGGGAAGTGCAGTCAATGAAGCACTTTCAACTATCGCCGGAGGCGTGGGAACCATCAAAGCGGCAACAGGCGTCATCGGAGCTGTGACCGTGTGTCTTTTGGCGGCACTTCCGGTTATCAGACTTCTTATGCACAAACTGTTCCTTGAACTTTTGTCGGTATGTTCCGGAATTTTAGGGCTTGGTCCGGAAGGAAAGCTGATATCGGAAATTGCTTCTTTTCTGGGATATACAGCGGCCGTTATGTCAATTTCAGCGGTGTTTTTTGTTCTTTCGCTTTCGATTATGGCGGCGATAGGCATATGACCGGGATCTGAGGAGGTACATATGAGTGAAATCTTATCCTATTTTGGAGAAGTTATCGTTCTGACAGCGGTTTCGGGTATTCTGTTCGCAGTAGCTCCTGAAGGAAATGTGAAAAAGTATATCAATTTTATCATATCCGTATGCATATTGGCTGCGGTGGTGGCGCCGATGATTTCGGCTGTGACAAATCTGCCTGAAAAAATTCGACTTGAAGATGCATTTGAGGACGCGGTAGCACAGGAATCCGAAAAAATTGAAAGCGCAGTGGTGAAAGCAAGTAAAAATGAGATTGAAAAAGCGATATGCTCCCTTATCTGTACAAAATTTTCTCTTGACGAGGATGCGGTATCCTGTGAAATTGAATTGGATACAACAGATCTTTCCAATATTGAAATTACCAAGATCATTCTCGGATTGCCGTCGTCCAAAAATCATGAGAATATTAAAAATTATATAGATGAAATGTTTCTTGGAAAAAGCGAAATCATAATATCGGAGGGAGATTCATGAGCTTGTTTGACAAAATGTCTGGAAAAAAGAAAGGAATTTTGCTTGCCGTGATTGGGTTTATCGGAATCCTTCTCATTATCATCGGAACGGTGGGGGAAAAAAGAAAAGAAGCAGCAAATACGGAAAATATGTCGGAAAAAAATCAAGCTACATTGGAATATATTGAGATGCTTGAGAATAAAATTAAAACCATAACAGAACAAATTACAGGTTCGGATTGTGTGAAAGTCATTGTCAGTATTTCATCGGGTCCCGAATATATTTATGTATCTAACGAGGAACTTGACGAAAATTATTCGGCAAAGGAGTACATAACCGTAAAAACGGAAAACGGCTCAGATGAGTTAATCCTTCTCAAGGAGGTCTATCCGAAGGTGGAGGGCGTTTCTGTCGCCTGCCCGGGGGGAGACAATCCGGAGATTCAGGCAAAGCTCATTCGTGTCATTTCAACAGCGCTTGACGTATCCAGCAACCGAATCTGTATTGTAGGAACAAAATAATTATAAAAAAGGAGAATTGAAGATGAGAAACGAAGAGAGAGCCGCAATGAGAGCGGGTATGGCGCAGGAGCAGGACACGGGAGTCCTTGATCTTCCTCAGGCAGAGAAAAAGGAATTCAAATTTAAGAGCATATTTGCCAGCGGAGAAAAGGGCATCAAAAAGTTTGGGGTAAGAAATCTTGTCATTGTACTTTCGGTACTTTTAATCGGAGTCGCCGTTTATGTCAACTGGGCATTGTTCGGCGGAAGCACAAATCCTGACGATGATCTCAATGCGAATCTTCCCGGAGAGACTGACGATGTATCTCAGTCCGGAGAAGAAGAAGTCACAAATTATTTTGCAGCTTCTCAGATTGAACGCCAAAGAGCAAGAGATGAAGCGATTGAAGTGCTTCAGGGTGTTGTAGACGATGCAGATTCTCTCGAATCTGCCAAAGAGCAGGCTCTTGCTGATATTGCCGCTATTGCTGCTACCATTGAGAAAGAAGCAAATATCGAATCTCTGATTAAAGCAAAAGGCTTTGAGGAATGTGTTGCTGTTATCAACGGTGATAAGGCAAATATCATTGTAAAGAGCGAAGGACTTCAGCCCAATCAACTGTCTCAGATTCTTGAAATTGTTTATCTGCAGGCAGATATCCTTCCCGAAAACGTAACCATCGCAGAAAAATAAGAAAAAAGACCGGCAGCTGCCGGTCTTTTTTTATGAATTTTATGATGCGTATCCATCGCGTAAGCATTGTGATAGAAGATATCCTTAGATAGCAAGCAGGCAGTTCCAAGAAAGACAATTCCGCTACGGAAAAGCCTATTCCGGCGCAGATTCTATTCTCAGAACATAAGATTTGCGCCAAGGCAGGGATATCCTGCTGCTTTATGCGCTTCAAGCAGTTCGTCACACATGGAAACGATGTCATCAATAGAGAGTTCTGACGCAGTATGGGGATCCAGCATTGCCGCATTGTAGACAAGCTCTTTTTTGCCGGTTACGGCGGCTTCAATGGTGAGAAGCTGAACATTGATATTTGTCATATTCATGGCCGCACATTGAGGGGGAAGTGCCCCAACATAGATTGGAGAAATTCCGGTCCCGTCCACGAGGCAGGGAACTTCTACGCAAGCGTCTTTTACCAGATTGGAAATCAACCCATGGTTAATGACGTTGCCCCCGATTCGGTATGGTGTATTGGTAATGATGGCTTCCAGAATATGCGATGCGTATTCGATGCTTCGGCTGTGCTCGATATTGCCGCCGTTTAGGATTTCATCTTTTTGTGCTTTCCATCTTTCGATTTGATTGACACAGCGACGAGGATATTCATCGAGCGGTATATGATATTTTTCTATCAGCTCCGGATAGTTTGATTTGATGTAAAACGGATTGTATTCGGCATTATGCTCACTGCTTTCCGTACAGTAATATCCGAATCTGAGAATATAATCAAAACGAACCATGTCGCGGTGTCCTTCGGGGGACAGATTTTTTTCTGCGGCGATCCGGCGCACTTCAGGATACAAATCATTACCGTTAAGGTCTTCCAGTGTTAAGAGCCATGCCATATGATTAATACCGGCAATCAGCTCCTTATGACCGGTAACCTCGATGCCGCATTCGCGCAGTACCGTATCCGCGCATGTCTGTACGCTGTGGCAAAGACCGATCGTTTTGATATCGGTATACCGTTGCATAAAGCCGGTCAGCATTGCCATGGGGTTGGTATAATTGAGAAACCATGCATTTGGACAAACTGCGGACATGTCTTCGGCAATACCGCGAAGTACGGGAATGGTACGAAGCGCACGGAAAATTCCCCCGATTCCAAGGGTATCGCCAATGGTTTGACGAAGTCCGTATTTTTTCGGAATTTCAAAGTCGATGACCGTACAGGGTGAATAAAGTCCGACCTGCACTGCATTGATTACAAAATCCGCGCCGGCAAGTGCGGCGCGTCTGTTTTGGAGTCCGCAATAGGTTTTGATGGTTGCCCTGTTTTGATTGATGCTTTTATTTAGTGCCAGAATCAGCTCTTCCGATTCGGCAAGCCGTTCCGAATCAATGTCGTAAAGTGCGATTTCCGCTTGATGCATGGCATCACACAGAAGGCAATCTCCGATGACGTTTTTTACGAATACGGTGCTTCCGGCACCGATAAATGTAATTTTTACCATGATTATTCTATCCTTTCTTATATTTCTCAGTCAGAAGAAAGCACGCAGTCTATTATGATTAAGATGGAAAGCATCATAAGCTCATCCTCTGTTTCCTTCATGTCAATGACATAACTGTCACCCCATGTAAACCATTCCTTCCCGATCTGAGCGACCGAAATGCCGTCACGCAGAATTTCATAGTCATGAGACAGAAAGTCGCCTTCTATTGTATAAGGGGCTCCGTCCATATAATACTTTGGCGTGAAGAAGGAAAATTCTTTCGCAATTTCGGCGGCAAGGGAATTATTCCTGAAAATTTGATAGCGGGGAAGGAATGTAAAGAGTTTTCGCTGAATTTTGAGCAATTCCGTTTCTGACATATCATAAACACGAAGTGCTTTCGGAAAAGAAAAGAAATCGCCGACGACGGTATAACGGTCATTTCCTTCCTCATCCTTAACGGTAAAGCTGTCGCGGAAAGAAAAGACTTTTTGCTTAACGTACAGTTTCACGTTCCGGTTTCCTTTCAGATGTTTTTAAAAAGTAAGCCCCGCTGAATGGAAGCGGGGCTTATCAGGGTTCAATCAATGGCAGATGCACTTTTCTGTGTCTTTGTCAAAGATATGCACTCTTGTCGTATCAATGGCAACCTTGATGTTTTCACCGACTTGTGCGGTAGATCTCGGAGAGACTCTTGCGGTCAACTTGACCTCGCCGGATTTATCGATGACGATATTCTTTCTCTTGGCAAGTTCTTCATCGACAACGACTCTGTTTGCAATCAGATAAAGATAGATTTCAGCACCCATGAGCTCCGTTACGTCGACATATGCCTCAAAGGAACATTCCTCAAGTGCTGCAATCTGCATCGGGGTATCAACAATACATTCAGGACGAACGCCCGCGATGACTTCCTTGCCCATATAAGGCTGAAGTTCGGGAAGATTGCCTTTTTCTTCAGGAAGCTTGATTTTGACTTCACCGAATTTCAAATAGACCCCGCCGGCTTCTTTTTCAAGCGTGCAGTTGATGAAGTTCATCTGCGGTGTTCCGATAAAGCCAGCCACAAAAAGATTGACGGGATTATCATACAAATTCTGAGGAGAATCTACCTGCTGAATGATACCGTCTTTCATAACGACGATTCTTGTCGCCATCGTCATAGCCTCAACCTGGTCGTGCGTAACGTAAATAAACGTTGCACCAAGCTTGTTGTGAAGCTTTGTGATTTCGGTTCTCATCGCAGCACGAAGTTTTGCGTCGAGGTTGGAAAGCGGTTCGTCAAGCAGGAATACCTGCGGGTCACGGACGATAGCACGTCCGAGTGCCACACGCTGTTTCTGACCACCGGACAGCGCTTTCGGATAACGGTCGAGCAGGTGGGTAATATCCAAAATACGTGCGGCTTCCTCTACTTTGCGTTTGATGGTTTCTTTGGGCATTTTACGGAGCTTCAGACCGAACGCCATGTTGTCAAATACGGTCATGTGCGGATACAGAGCGTAGTTCTGGAACACCATTGCGATATCTCTGTCTTTTGGTGCTACATCGTTGACGAGCTTATCGCCGATGAAAAGTTCGCCCTCTGTAATTTCTTCAAGTCCCGCAATCATACGAAGCGTTGTGGATTTACCGCAACCGGAAGGACCGACGAATATGATGAATTCCGTATCCTTGACTTCAAGACAGAAGTCAGATACCGCGGTTACTCCGCCGGGATATTTTTTGTAAATGTGTCTTAAGGACAGACTTGCCATATGAGACTCCGTTCTCGGCGACATAACGAATTTTTATATTCCATCACTCAGCCGCCGATGAGAGATGTGCGGAAAACGCGGAGAAGCGCGTTCCATATTTTTAAAAATAAAAGTGTCATTGCTAATGTAACGATATTATTATAACAGACATTCTCTATTTTTGAAAGAGGGTAAATCTCCAAAATTTCCGGTTTTTATTTGTTGCTTTTGCACAAAACCAGTGAAATATTATTGAACAGGAACGAAAATTGAGAAAAAAACTAATAAATTAAAAATCTTTCATCGTGAGACCGATCCGTTTCTTGGCAAGATCAATCGCCTTGATTTTTACCTTGACATGGTCACCGACAGAAAGGACTTCACTGGGATGTTTGATATATTTTTGACAGATTTCGGAAATATGGACAAGACCATCCTGATGAACGCCGATATCAACAAAAGCGCCGAAGTCAATGACATTACGAACGACGCCATCCAGCACCATACCGACCGATAAATCGGAAATATCCAGAATATCCGAGCGAAGTTCAGGCGTCGGAAGAGAATCACGGATATCCCGTCCCGGCTTTTCAAGCTCAGTGATGATATCAAGAACGGTGGGCTCGCCGGTAGAGAGTTCTCCTGCCAGTTTTTCGATTCCGTAAGCCTCGGCAGCTTTTCGGAGTCCCGGAAGTCCTGCGCTTGTAATATCTTTTTTTGTATATCCGAATTTGCCGATGAGAATTTTAGCTTTGTCATAGGATTCCGGATGAATTCCGGTGTTATCAAAAATTTCGTCAGAACCGGAAACGCGAAGAAAGCCTGCGCATTGTTCATATGCTTTGGCACCGATTCTCGGTACTTTCATAATTTCGGCGCGTCGGTGAAACTCGCCGTTTTCCTCTCTGTATTTGACAATGTTTTTTGCGGAGGCGGCGTTGATCCCTGCGATATGTTCAAGCAGGGAATACGAAGCAGTATTGACATCTACGCCGACGGCATTGACACAATCCTCGACAACACCGGAAAGTGCTTCGTCGAGCCTTGCCTGCTTCATATCATGCTGGTATTGTCCGACGCCGATGGATTTGGGATCGATTTTGACAAGCTCCGCCAGCGGATCCTGAATCCGGCGTGCGATGGAGACGGCACTGCGTTGTGTAACATCGAAATCCGGGAATTCCTGTGCACCGAGTTTGGAGGCGGAATAAACGGAGGCTCCCGCTTCGCTTGTCACAAGATATTTGGTTTTGCCACCCAACTCTTTGAGTGTGTCGGCAATAAAAATCTCGCTTTCCTTGGAGGCCGTTCCGTTGCCGATTGAGATGATGTCAACGTCATATTTTTCAATGAGGCGCCGTATGATTTTTTTGGATTCTTCGATTTTTTCCTGTGGCTTTGTCGGATAAATAACGGCAGTATCCAACACTTTTCCTGTTTTGTCTACCACGGCAAGCTTACAGCCTGTACGATATCCGGGATCAAAGCCAAGTACGGTTTTGCCTTTGATCGGCGCCTGCATGAGAAGATTTTTGAGATTTTGTGAGAAGAGCTTGATTGCGCCTTCGCTTGCCGTATCAAATAAATCGGAACGAAGCTCTCGTTCGATGGATGGTGCAATCAGCCGATCGTAGCTGTCCACCATTGCAGCGACAACATAGGAAAAAGCCGGACTGTGAGGATTGGTAACAACCTGATAAACCAGATAGTTGAGGGGGATATCCTTAGAAATATCCACGGATACCTTCAAGTATTCTTCTTTTTCTCCTCTGTTGATCGCGAGAATCCGATGGGAAGGGACGTTTGAGAGCTTTTCGTTGTAATCATAATACATAGAATATACGGAATCTTCATCTTTTGCGTTTTTTACGGAAAGAAAAGCATATTCATAGGTCAGAGCGCGGATGTCACGCCGGTAATCCGCGTTGTCGGATATTTCTTCAGCAAGGATATCCATTGCGCCGGCAAGTGCTTCTTCCGCTGAGGCGACATTTTTTTCTTCACTTATATATTCTGCCGCGATGTCGGGAAGAGATGTGTTATAACGGTCTTTTTGTGCGGAAAGAAGTTCCGCAAGCGGCGCGAGCCCTTTTTCTTTTGCGACGGACGCTCTTGTTTTTTTCTTTTGCTTATAGGGCCGGTAAATATCTTCGATTTCTGCGAGAATGGTGGCATTTTGAAGCGCTTCCTCTATTTCCGGAGTCATTTTCCCTTGCTCCGAAATGGCATGGTAAACTTCTTCCTTGCGTTTCTCCAGTCCCCGCAGATAGTTGAGCCTGTCATAAAGCGCGCGAAGCTGTTCATCGTCAAGGGAACCGGTCACTTCTTTACGGTAGCGGGCAATAAACGGGATGGTATTCCCGTCATCAATGAGTTTTACTGCTGCCTCAACTTGTGCCGGTTTTATGGAAAGCTCCTCGCTGAGTTTTGCATTGATATCCATATTGAAACCTCCGATTTTATCATTTTGAACATTTATATGAGTGTTTGTGTATTCCTTGGATTCTCTTCTATTTTTTTTGTTTCGGCAGACGTCAGCGACCGAAAGCCCCCTCTTGGAAGCGACGGATCCAGTGTGATTCCGGCAAAAGAAATTCGTTCAAGAGAAACAATCCGATTGCATATTGCCTGAAACATTCGCTTAATTTGATGATATTTTCCTTCTGTAACGGTGATTTCGCCCGAACAGTCTGAAAAAAGGGTGAGTATTGCCGGTGCTGTGGAATGTTTTTCACCGATATCCACTCCCTGACGCAGAAGTGTGCAGTCGGCGTCGGTCAAAGGCTTCCCACAGGTAAAACGGTAAGTTTTTTCCACATGATTCTTGGGAGACAGAAGCTTATGTGCAAGGGTGCCATTGTTGGTCAGAATCAGAAGTCCCGTTGTATTTTTATCAAGTCTCCCGCACGGAAAAAGTCCTATTTTCCGGTATTTGTCCGGCAAAAGGTCAAGTACGGTACGTTCTTTTCCGTCATCGGTGGCAGAGATTACGCCGTCCGGCTTATTTAGCATAAGGTAAACATATTTCTGATAAACGACGCGCTCTCCCATATAAAAAATTTCATCGCGGGTCGGATCGATATGGACGGAAACATCCGAAATAAGACCCCCGTTGACGGTGATACTGCCGATTTTAGCGGCTTTGCGGCTTTCAGAGCGGGAAGCGGTACCAGTTTCCGACAAAAATTTATCGAGACGCATATGAGGGCTCCTTTTCACAAGTGGGAAAATACAGAAATAGAGCCGGATCCCTTATCCGGCACATTTCATGGCATATGATTTCTGTGGGAACACAAACGAGGAATTATCCGGTTATTTCAAAATAGGCATAGTGCGGTCCGTCCGGGAAAAAGAGGGTGATACGATATTTGCCGGGTGTAAATTCATAAGGCTCTCTCCAATATTTGGTGAGGTCGATTTCCCATGACGTTTCAGAAACTTCCAATTCAGCCCATGTAGGCCAAATGTAATAGGGGAGACGAACCCAAACGGGAGCTCTGGGTATATCATGTCCGCTTCCGGGGCTGGATTCGACCATATAGGGCTTTTCAATATAAGCCGCAATGCAAAGCCAAATATTTTTCCCGGTTTTGTTTGTGATTTTAAGGGAGATGCTCTCCGGCACTTCAGAATATACTGTCTCATCGATAGTAATTTCAATGTCGTAGTCATTTATATCTACATCTGTATGCGGGAAAAGCGGATTGAAATCCCAAACCTCGCCGGCGAGATTCGGCTGCCAGAGTGCTGTCGTTGTTTCTGTGGCTTCGGACGGCGCAGAGGTTGAGGTCGTGTCACTGCCTGTAGCTTCGGTATCGCCGGAGGAACCTGTGGTGCTCGTCGTTTCTGGACCGCCGCATGCGGAAAGCGCAAGCAGAAGAATGGTAGCTATGCACAGAATAAAACACGCGAAAACAGATTTCTTGCACATAACGGCCTCCTTAATCTAAATTGATATAGTAAGAAATGACGTTATAGATATCCTCTGTGATTTTAACTCCTTGGTTGTAGGTGATCCCGCCTTTTGAGTGGATGCCCACGCAGACATAGCTTGGCAGATAGACCGGGCTGCCGCTGTTGCCTCCGTATGTATTGTTGTCATAGCGTAGAAGATACGGGCTTACCTGCGTCGCATACCCTTCACTTGTCACTTGATGAAAATCCTGATTCATACAGTTTTCTATTGTGCAAGTAACATCAGTGCAGGTGGGATAGCCGGAGACGAATACCGGATGTGTGGTATAGCTGAGCAATTCATAGGTACAGGGAAAATAAAACGCATCGGGCAGCGGCTCCTTCAGCTTTACGACGCACCAGTCGTGATTATCTGCCTCACTGGTGCCGACATTATCTGCATAATCGGCGCAGACCCATCTTTCGGGATAGATGTAATAACCATAATTGATGCTTGGCTGCACAGAGCTATGATAATAGGGGTAGATACGAACCTCTGTTATTTCATGTTCCTCATCGACAAACGCGTGTCCGGCGGTCACCATTACGTCCGGTGCGACCATGAAGCCTGTGGCGCGACTGAAAGTGTGATGCTGTGATCCGCTACTGAGTGTGATCCCTAACATGAGATACACTACACCAGAATAGGGTACATTATAGGTGTTGCCCGTTCTGGGAGGCGTCAGGGTATAAGGTCCGTCGGGATCGATAACGGAGAACGGAGATACCGAGGCTCCCGCTTGCGCCGCCCTCATCTGGGCAAGTTTAGGCAGCTCTGAGGCCATGGCGGCAAGCTCGTAGGTGGTGGAGGTGGTACTGCTGTAATCCGGAATACTTTCCCATGGGATGACGCGTTTGGTTCCCGTGACATAATCATATTCAATTATATCATATTTTTCGGCGGTGTCAAGGCTTGCAATAACCTCTGAGAGCGCTTCCGCCGCGCCGACGGAAAAAGAAAACACAACAAGAAAACATACGCAGAGAAGGGAAGAGAAAATTTGCTTGATTGTTTTTTCATCGCTTACACTCCTTTTTGTGTTTGATGTTTTGTTTTTCTGAATCTTCAAAGCTTTGGCTTGTGTCCCGCGTTCTGGAAAATCATATGCCATGAAATATACCAGACTTCCTAATATAATAAAATATGGTTTTGATATTATTATGATACCATATATTAGTAAACTTGTAAAGATATTTTTTTGAATGAATGTTTATTCATGTTGCTTGACAATAGCGGCATGTCGTGCTATAATTTGTGCATATTTTCTGAATGGAAAGGTGAAATCAATGGGTAAAAATTTAAAACAATTGTTTGCTGCGCTGCTGTGCGCGGCGATGTTGGTTACCGTTTGTGCCTGTGGGAAAACGGGACCGACAGAAAGTTCTTCGGCGGAAACCACTTCCGGCGAAACAACCTCCGGTGAAACAACGTCCGGGACACCGATACCGGGAGAAACAACGACAGGGCAAACGGAACTTCCTCTTGATGAAATCAAAAACGCCATTAAGATTGAAGCGTCACCGGTAACGGAGGTCACGGAAATTCCGCTTCTGGTTATTCTTGCGAATTTTGACGCCAACGGAAACGGCATCAATGACTGGGATGAAAACGATCCCGATAAGCTTTACAGCGACAAGACAAAGGATTATTACGGTGAGCAATGGGCGGGTTCAACGCTTACGGAACATTATGAACAATATTTCGGAGACGGATATTCGCTGACAAACTATTATGATGAGCTTTCGATGGGTGCTTTTCATTTTGTACCGATTGAGTTTGACGTGATGCCCGAGAATTCTCCTGTTCCTAACGGAATGATCGAGGTAACGCTGGATATTCCGCATCCGAGTGCTTCCGGTGACGCGCAGGGAACCATCACGAAAATTTTCAGTGCATGTGATCCGTATATTGATTTTTCCAAGTTGGATAAGAACGGCAACGGCAAAATCGATGAGATGGAGCTCGGCGTTGTCATTTTGAATTCGGGTGCCGATGCTTCCAGCAGCAGCGGGAAGAGCGGCGGAAATTCGGCGTATCCGCGTTTTTACTTTGAAGTATGGGGTACCTCACAGGGACTGAATGCATATCTCGACGGGGTTTCGTTCTCGAAGGTATCGAATGTCGGTGAGTATAAAACGGTAGGCATTATCCTTCCGATCGGGGTTCCTGTACATGAGCTGGCTCACAATCTCGGGGCAGAAGACCTATATGACCGAAATGTCAATGCAACCGGCGGAACTATTTCCGGCTGGCCGAGAGCGTATTATTTCTCTCTCCAAAGCAGCGGTAACAATTCCGGTTCCGGAGCGACGCCGACTTATCTGGATCCTTATCAGAGAATCTATCTCGGTTGGGCTGAGGAGCATGTTGTTGAGGATGGTGTTTATACCATTTATTCGACCTGTACAGACAAATATACGGTTTTGCGTGTCAACACACCGGATCCGGATGAATATTATCTAATTGAAATCCGTCTGAAAGAAGGATTTGAGAAGAATCTCACAAGCGGTTCTTCTGAGGGCGGCATTATGGTTTGGCATATTGACGAGGCAATCAACAGAAGATATTTTGCTTCCGGTATGGCGTCGTCCTCTTACGCGGATGCTTCGACAGGAAAACGTTATGATCCGGGTATTGTTCCGCTTTTCAGAGATGCATATGATGCTTCCGGGCAGCTGATGTCAACAACCAACCCTACAGATCCGTTCTATTACCTCAGTGATGATATAGAAACAGCGATTTTCAACTCCGGGGATTTTCGTTCCGCAACCAACGGGACTCAGTCTTTGAATTCTTATCCAAGCTCATGGGAAGGCAAAGAAAATTATAATTTGAAGATCGAAGTGTTAAGTGAGCCGGGACAGGAAATGACCATTAAGATTACGACGGGAACCAAAGATTATGCACCGGTACTTTCCGCTACCTATAGTGAGAAAACTTATAATTCGATTACCGTTCAAGGAACAGTTCTGGCTCTTAATCAAGCTGTCATTTCAGAGTATAGCATTATGCTTGCTACTGATGCGAACTTCACGGAGAACGTTGTGACCAAAACCGCAACTGTCAATGAAGACGGAACCTTTACGGCGAAGTTTGACGGACTGGCTACGGAAACAAGATATTATTATAAGGTATTCGTAAACAGTGATAACGGATATGCAGAGGCAACGGGAGATACGCCCACTTCTTCTGCGCCGCAGGAAATCACGTATGTCAAAGTTGCACTATATTCCGATATCGGTGCAAACAGCTATGAAGTTAAGGTGAATTTCGGAGAAACTCTTTCCATTCCTGCCGGATGGCTGAGAAGCATTTCCAATAAAAAACCTGGCTATACGCTGGAAGGCTGGTATTATGATGAGGCTTTCACGAAGCCATATGATATGGATACCGTTATCGAAAAAGGAACGGAGGATTTTTCCCTTTACGCAAAGTGGGTTAAAAACTGATTGACTCTGCAAATAAGAAACGGTAAACTATGATATAAGATATACCGCAAAAATCGGGGGAGCAGGCAGAATGCCTGTTCCCCCAGTTTTTATTTTCAGAACTCTGTAGCTGCTTTTCCAAGAAAGCCATATAATAAATCACGTCATACGTTCTTTCAAAATCCTGCTGCTGTTTTTTGGCTTTGATACGGAAATTGACGTCAAATTTGAGGATAAACGGGAAAAACGATGTTCGTGGTTTTATTGTGTGTGGAATGACAACTTCTGTTTGTGTATTGTGACAACATCAGATGCTTGTAGATATTGATTTTTTGTGATAAAATAATGAAAATAAAACAAGAATCTGTATATAAGTGCTTCATTCTATTTACAAAAATGCGCATGAAAACCGGATTGTATGATTTTCTGCTATCGATGTTGTTGATATAAAAGGGAATGTTTTTGTGCAAATATCAGAAATCTCTTGTTTTACGGATGCAGCAATTTTTGTCCGTTACGCTGAAAACTGGCAGAGTGAAGCGTAAAAGCAATCAGAAAGGAGCAATCTATGAAAAAAACAGCTGCTTTATTGTTAGCATTGCTGATGCTTGCCGGGATTTTTTCCGGCTGCGGAGGCGACCCCGGTCAAACGGAAAGCTCGAGCACGACCGAATCAACAAATGCGACGGAGGATTCAACCGTGGATACCAAAGAATCGAATACAACAGAGACAACAGAGACAACAGAGACAACGGAAACGACGGAGGCAACGGAAACTACAAAGCCGGAAGATCCGCAGGAACCTACCTATACGTATGAAGAAGAAGAGGGACTGATTGCTTATTGGGCATTTGACAGCATTGAGGACGGTGTCGTTCTGGATGTCACAGGCAACGGACATGACGGAACAATTGTCGGAAATCCGGTAATTACAGAAGGGCATACCTATAAAGGCTTGCAGTTCACCGGACTTGGGCAGCATGTCGTAGTCAAGGATGCAGAGGAGCTTAATTTTTCGGCAAACGATAGCTTTACGCTAGAAATCTGGTTCAAATGGTCAGGAACGCAAGCCGGCTCCAACTGGCCGTGTATGATTCAGAAGGGCTTACTTATCAGTGACGATGCATACAAGTATGTTGGCTTTTGGATTAACCCGAGTTCTCAGAAAATCGCTCTTGGTGTAACCGGAAACGGCGGAACCGGCACTTATAATATGATGTCGGAAACCGGTGCCGATACGGCTTGGCATAAAGCGACGGCAATTCAAAACGGAGAGACCAACACGATATCGTTTTATATTGACGATGTTTTTCAGTGCCAAGGAGCAGCAATCGAAACTTCTTCTCCGGGTTATGATTTGCTGATGGGTTATAATGGCGTGGATGGACAATTTGTCGGCATAATCGATGAGGTCAAACTTTATGATTACGCAAAGGATGCAGATGTTTCGGTTTCCGGCGTTGACAGCATGAAGTATGCAAATTACAGCTATACCGATCCGGAATCGGGGGAAAGCGTTACTTTGCCTTACCGCGCATATTATCCTTCGGATTATGATGCGGATGCAGCCAAGGAATATCCCATCCTTCTTTTCCTGCATGGCTATGGCGAGTGCGGAACGGACAATTCTCAGCAGATAAGAGTGCTCGGCGGACCGAACGCATTGTTGGATAAGCTTGTTGCGGCAGACAACTGCGTCATCTTGGCACCGCAATGTCCGGCAGATCCGGCGTCTTTAAATTGGGTTCCTGTTGGAAAGGTATGGAATACCGGCTCGCGTGAGCTTACAGAAAAACCCACGCTTTCTCTTGCGGCGGCAACCGAACTTTTAAAAGAAATCATCGCCGAGGAAAAAATTGATGAAGACCGTGTATATGTTGCGGGAATTTCGATGGGAGGATACGGAACATGGGAAATCCTTGCCCGCAATCCTGAGCTTTTTGCAGCGGCAATTCCCGTCTGTGGAGCGGGCATTCCTTCTATGGCGGATGAGCTTACTGAAATCGCGATTTGGGCGATGCACGGAGAGGCGGATCCTACAGTACCTGTCAGCGGAACAAAAGATATGGAAAAGGCGATTCACGAGGCAGGAGGAACAAAAATAAAGACAACTTACTATCCCGGACTCGGTCACAGCATATGGACACAGGCGTTTTCAGAAAACGGCTTGATTGAGTGGCTTCTCAGTCAATCAAAAGCAAATGGATAAGGTGAAGTTTTGTTCATAGATAAAAACAAGTGATTTGCAATGCAAATCACTTGTTTTTTGCAAGAGAAGAACATCCGCCAAGTTCTCCGGCGGATATTCTCCTATACATTACGAATAGAGGAATCCGGCTTTGGGTCTTTCAAAATGCTGCGTACCCATGCGACATCTTCTCCGGAAAGTCCCTGTGTGGTTCTGAGCAGGAGAATATAAAAGATAAGTGTAAGAAGAATGCCAATAATCGTGACAGCTAAATAACTGACAGAGGACGGCAGGGTGATTCTCATGGTAAGCATGCAAAGGGAAGTGGCGCCGATGATGCAGACAACAGGAGAGAGTACCGCGCGGAAAATCGGAATTTTTACTCCTGTGACGGTAAGCAGGCGGTTCAGGCTAAAAGCAAGGTTAACAAGTTCCGTTAAAAAAACACAGATTACATAACCGTAAATCCCAAGCTTCGGCATTAGCGTCCATACAAGGAGGACACTCATCGATGCGTCAATGATATTATAGATCATAGAGTTAAATTGCTGACCGAGTCCTTTGAGCATCCCATCCACTGTCGTATCAAGATACATAACGGGAATCAGAGAGGCAAAAATACCGATATATTTTGCCGCTTCTTCGCTTCCGTAGACGAGAAGTCCCAAGGGCTTTGCGAAACAAAGGAAAATTCCCGCCGTCCCGATACCGAATAAAAGGGCAAAGCACAGCGCTCTCCGTACAATATAGCAAATATGTTTATTGCCGTAGATATTTCCGTATTTTGCCGCAAGCTCGGAAAGTTCAGGGACAATCAGTCCGGCAAAGGTCGAACAAACGGCAGACGGAAACAGAATCAGAGGAAATACCATTCCGTGAATGGTACCGTAAGAGGCAAGAGCGGTTTGGTAATCGGATCCGTGACGCCGCAGCCCGATCGGAATCAGAATATGTTCAATGGTAACAAGTCCGGAGCGCAGATAGGAAGAAAGCGCAATGGGAAGAGAGATGGAAAGCATCCTTTTTCTCATATCCGGATATGTGGTGCCTTCTTCTGCCCGAATATGCTTCTTTTTATCCATCAAATAAAAGATAAGGAGATAAAAGAACGAAAGTGCTTCAGAAACGGCGGTTCCTACAACGAGCGCAAGACATGCGTATTCTGTTCCGCGGGGGGCAATCGCCATAAGCAAACACACGGTGATGAAAATTTTGACAAATTGTTCCGCAATGCTTGCAGATGCACTTTTATATACGCGTCTTACCGCATTGAAATAACCGCCGAGGACATTGGAAAGCGCGATAAAAGGAAGCGTTACTGCAAGAACACGAAGAGAAAGATAGGTTCTTGCATCACGTAAAATATGACTCGAAATAAAGTCTGCGCCGAAAAAAAGGAGAACGGATGCTGAGCATCCAAAAATAAAAGCATAGCCCGCACAATGTTTGATTGCCTGAACGGCACCTTTACCGTTGCCCTTTCCTATTTCTTCCGAAATCAGTCTTGTTACGGCAAGGCTGATGCCGGAGGTCGCAAGCGTGACGGCGAACATATATACGCTTGAAATCAGAGAGAAAAGCCCCATTCCCTCAGCGCCAATTTTTCCCGATACATATGCACTGAAAACAACAGAGATACTCCTCATAAAAATAGTAGTCCCGCCGAGGATCAATGCATTTACAAAAAATCGTTTTAATCGTTTCATGCAGCTCCTGATTCTTCCGGATACAGTTGCGGAATTTCTGTGCGGTGTCTGTGATTTTTATGTGAAGTTTGATTGTCCTATGCTTAATCAAAAGAAAGAATGCCTTCATAAAATGACAAAAGAGACGCACCGCTGAATCGTTTTTGATGAAAATTATATATTTGTTATCAAATATATTCGCTGTTTGGTTATACTATTACAAAGGAGAATTCATGATGAAAAAAATGAATCAACGAAAAAAAAGAAAAGAAATACTTACCGATGCAGGTTTCCTTCTTGTCAGCGGTTTTCTTTTCGGCATGGCTTACAATATGTTCCTTATCCCGGGAGGCATTTTTATCGGAGGCGCCGGCGGTCTTGCGACAGTGTTAAATTTGCTGTATGGATTACCAACCGGTACCATGATCCTTGTGATCAATGTGCCGCTGGTACTGCTGTTTATGCGTTTTTATGGCTTCCGGGCAAGCATCAAAGGAATCATCGGTATTGTCGTTTCCTCGGTTTTTGTCGATCTTACCGCATTGCTGGAAATTTTTTCACCGGCTTTTCCTAATCCGGAGGAAAATTCACTGCTGTATGCCATTTTCGGCGGAATCGTTGTCGGAGCCGCCGTTGGTCTTATGTTTGCAAGGGGTTATACGACCGGAGGCTCCGATCTTGCAGCGCTTTTAATTAAGCTGAAATTCGCAGGACTCCCAACTGCAAAACTGATTCTTGTCATTGATGCGGCGGTTGTTATTTTTTCGTCGATCATATCGGGAAGCTATGTTTCTATTTTCTTTTCTTTCCTCGCGATTTTTATGTCTTCTGCCGCATTGGAATTTGTAAACGGCGGATTTGAGCGGACACGACTCGCGTATATTTTTTCGGACTCTTATGCCAAGGTTGCGGACGCTTTGACGGAAGAGCTTGAACGAGGGGTAACCATGATCGACGGAATGGGATGGTATACAAAAGAAAACAGAAAAATTATTTTATGTGTGGTAAAGAAAAATGAACTTTATTCCCTTAAGACATTGGTACGCTCAATTGATCCTTCTGCATTTATGATTTTAGGAGAAGCGACGGAAACCATTGGCGAAGGGTTCAAAGAGGGAGTATCAGACGTTTCCATCGAGCCCCGAGAGAAAAAGAAAAAAACAAAGCCAAAAGACAGCCAATGATATCAAATTCAGAAAAACGATGTGCCCTCAAAAAATGGATAAAAAATATTTTGAAATCATAAAAGAATCCGGTAAAGAAGAAAGCAAATAACACTTTCGTTTGATTTGAAATTCCGATTGCTTTTTTGTTTTCAAACATGAAAAAATGTCAGTCGCTTCAAATATTTGTGACAAATAAAAAGGTCATAACGGACGCAGACTAATATAGGACGTAAAAGTCCGAAAACAAAAAAAGGAGCAAATAAAAATGCCGGTTATCACATCCAAAGAACTCGGAACGATTCAGGATCAGCTGAATCTTGAGCAAAATCTTATCAATAAATATACAGAATATGCCGAAAGCACGAATGACACAGTGCTGAAACAGAAATATGAACAGATCGCAGCAAAGCATGAGAATCATTATCAATCGCTTTTCTGCTATTTGACAAAATAAGGAGGAAATAAAAATGATACAACCTTCTTTTTCCGATAAAGACAGACTTACAGATGCGCTGAATTCTCAAAAGTATATCAGCGACCATTACAATACGTTTGCCAACGAATCCGCTTCTCCTGAGCTTCGCGGCACGGTGATGCAGATTCTCACAGAGGAACATGACATTCAGTTTGAACTTTTCCGTGAAATGAGCAACCGCGGATGGTATCCGACGGAAGTTGCCGATGCCCAGAAGGTAACGGAAGCGAGAAATAAATATCAGCAGTAAAGAAAAATGCCTGCGCTTTTGCGCAGGCATTTTTATGCATTGCTTTTCCGTTTTGGCATGGAGGAGATAGCCATGTTTATTCTCAAAGATTGTAAAAAAATCTTCGGCCCGA
Organism: uncultured Eubacteriales bacterium; assembly: GCA_900542425.1. GTDB lineage: Bacteria > Bacillota > Clostridia > Oscillospirales > CAG-272 > QALR01. The sequence continues at coordinate 53,761 of UQNQ01000007.1, read as the reverse complement.
TTATTTTGCTTTTTTGTATTTCTCGAAACCATCGAGCGAGGTAACGGGAATATCGGCGATATCGCAAAAGGATTGTGCCTCTTCTTCCGTTTCGGGAATGGTTTGCGTAATACCTGTACAGTCAGTCGCAGATGCGATCGGATTTGTTAAAAATGCATCTTTGGAATAATCCGAGGCGCTTTTGTAATATCTTTCCTTGCCGGTTCTTTTTTTGATTTCCATTTTCAAAATTCCTTTCATTTGCCGGATTTTTTCTGTCCGGAATCTATTTTTATTTTTTCACAAAATACATATGGATATGCGCCCCGATATTGACAAAAACTGCATGTTGAAGTAAAATAAAAAAGGTAAGTTACATGAGAGGGAGAAACGTTGGATGATAAAAAGAGCATTTTTCTTTGGCTTTGTTTTGTGTTTTCTTTTTGTATTTGTTTCATGCGGCGCAACTGCCGAGACGGAACCTCCGACCGTGATCAAAGCCGACTTAACGCTTGATGTTTTGTATGATATTTTATCGGAAAAGGGGGATTCGATTCGTTTTTCCGATATTCCGGAGGAATATTTTTATATCATTTCATCAGCGCTTGTTCCTCAGCTGCGTTATCCGATTGACGAGAATACGTCATTCTATATCATGCAGATTGCAGAAGATGAGTTTTCGATTATTCTAACAGTTCGCACTGGTTCGCAAAGCCTGGATTACAACGGCGCGCAGGAGATTTTATCTTATATCGAAAGTCTGTCGGAGTCGACGGGAGACGATTCTGTTCCCGATGAAGTTTAATTTTCCGAAAACATTCGGAGGAGGTATAGATGATGAAAAAGTTTTTAGCTCTTATTTTGACGGCGGTTATGATGACGGCTCTTTTTGCCTGCGGGGAAGCTTCGGGTGATGAAACGACGAAAGCTCATGGATCCTCGCAGACGACAGACAGTGAAACCACATTGCCCACAACCGATTCGACACCGGAAACACAGACAACCGAGGAGACGACAGCGTCATCGGAACTTACTTCCGCCTCGGAATCCACAGACACGTCTGCCTCAGAATCGGTCGATACGACCGCTTCTGAGACCACAGCGGACACCGGTGTTCCTGTAGTGAATCCGGATGATGTTCCCGTTGTTTTTGTTACAAACGGGGAAGAAAACGTGCAGTGCTATATGACAGAGCAGTCTCCTGGTACTTCGGACGGATTTGACCTCATGGAGGATTTCGCACTGCTGCCGTCTATCACAGGAGATGCTTTTTCTCTTGTTGCTCAAGAGGAGCGAGACGACGTGTTCTACGGAGGGTATTCTCTTTATGACAGTGAGTTTGAATTCCTCGGTTTGTATCAGAAAGATGAAGAGCTTCGGTTGGTGGATTTTTCATATGAAAACGGAACTGGAACATATTATGTAAGAATTGCGGTTAATGTTGGAGATCCTATTTTCTATACGGATGCCTATTACGCTTGGGCAAGGCTGGAGCTTACAGAATAAAATTTTATCAAGAAGAGTGAGATATCAGGCGGGCAGAATCGACAAATCGGTAAATTGATAAAGAATCTACAGAGGTGCTTTTATGAAAAAATTCATTTTGGTGATTCTGATTGTTAGTTTGCTTATTCTGTCTGTCTCATGCTCCCATGATGAGACCGCGCAAAACGGCGAAACTGCCGGGACTCTTTTTGGCGTGACAGAACCCGAAAGGATAACGGAAGCAACAAACGCTCCGGAGACACAGGGGACAACTGTCACGACTGTCACGGACACGGATATGGAACATACTGTGGATTATCTTGCCGCGCCTGATCTCATGCTTACAAATGCTGACGGAGAAAATATACGCCTCTATGCGGAAATGGTTTGCATAGAGATTCCTGATGAGGGCTTTTATGCCGATGGATATTTGATTTTTAACAGCGTTTCTTCCCGGTTACCGGCAATTGCGGATGTTCTTCCCGATGTGGAGATAGGAGTTTTTTCCGATGTGAATATCATCTTGCCGTCAGCCGGTGATTCCGTCATGCCTGTTATGCGGTTTCGGCTGTACAGCGATGAGGATTATTCGCTTATCTTTGAAGCGGAAAGTGTAGAAGATATCTATGAATGCTGCCGTACCGCGGGGAAGTACGGTCCGTTTTATCTCTGTGTTTGGCTTGAGACCACATATGAGAATGTCGGCGCGCTGCGCCGTGACGCTTATTTTGCGAGGGTGGAGCTTGCGGAGGCAGAGGTACCCTCTATTAACGGATGATTCCGACGTTTGTTTGGGTATATCGGACAGGATGCCTACGAAAAGGTTTCGGCTTATGCGGCTTTTACCGTCATGATATATGCGGGAGATGGCGCGCGGGGCTCAGAACGCGGTTTTGTCAGAATCCTGCTTGAACCAGTTTGATTTTCATTTTTTATAAAAATCTGTGGGAAATTGGTGCTTTCCCGCAGATTTTTTTGCAAAAATACAAAAAAATATCAAAAAAATATTCCATTTTTGAAAAAACGGTGATATAATATATAAGTTAAAATCAGTAAAATCCTAAAATTTTTGCATAAGTGAGGATGTTAGACTTGAAAAGAGAAGATTTGCGGAATGTCGCCATTATTGCACACGTAGACCATGGCAAGACGACGCTTGTGGATGAAATGCTCAAACAGGGTGGTATATACAGAGAAAATCAGACGACGGAGGAACGTGTTATGGACTCCAACGCCATCGAAAGGGAAAGAGGTATTACTATCCTTGCCAAGAATACCGCCGTTCATTATAACGGCGTGAAAATCAATATTGTCGATACGCCCGGACATGCGGATTTTGGCGGCGAAGTGGAGCGTATTCTGAAAATGGTCAACGGTGTTATTTTGCTTGTCGATGCTGCTGAGGGACCTATGCCGCAAACACGGTTTGTCCTGAAAAAAGCATTGGAACTGAATCATCGTGTGATTGTTGTCGTCAATAAAATAGACCGCCCCGATGCGCGGCTTGACGAGGTAGGGGATGAAATCCTTGAGCTTTTGCTCGAATTGAACGCGACGGACGAGCAGTTGGATTCTCCGATGCTTTGGTGCTCTGGCAGAGCGGGCACGGCTGCTTACTCGCCATATGAGGAAGGAAAGGATTTGAAGCCGCTTTTCGATACGATTCTCGATTATATTCCTGCACCGGAAGGCGAGATTGATGCACCGCTTCAGCTTCTCGTTTCCTCTATCGACTATAATGATTATGTGGGCAGAATCGGAATCGGACGGATTGAGCGTGGCGTTATTCGTCAGAATCAGGAGGCGATGATCTGTAATTACCATGACCGTGACAAAGCCCCGAAAAAGACTAAGATTGTCAGCATCAGCCAGATTGATGGGCTTCGCCGAATTCCTGTTACGGAAGCAAAAATGGGAGATATTATTTGCTTTTCCGGTGCGGAGGATATTTCTATTGGCGATACTATCACGGCAGTGGACTGTGTCGAACCCTTGGAATTTGTAAAGGTCAGTGAGCCGACAATGGAAATGACGTTTTCTGTCAATGACAGTCCATTTGCCGGCAAGGAAGGAAAGTTTGTTACCTCCCGCCAGCTTCGGGAACGCCTTTATAAAGAGCTGCTGAAAGATGTTTCTCTGCGGGTTTCCGACGGAGAAACAACGGACAGCTTTAAGGTAGCCGGACGCGGGGAAATGCATCTTTCCATTTTGATTGAAAATATGCGCCGGGAAGGATATGAGCTTTGCGTCAGTACGCCGCGCGTGCTGTATCAGGAAATTGACGGCAAGCTCTGCGAGCCGATTGAGCGTGTGGACATCGATGTGCCAAATGAATATTGCGGCTCCGTGATGGAAAAACTTGGTGCGAGAAAAGGCGAACTCGTCAACATGAATCCTTCGTCACACGGAACACGTACAAGAATTGAATATTTGATCCCGACAAGGTGTTTGTTCGGCTATCGCAGTGAATTTCTTACGGATACCCGCGGAGAGGGTATCATCAATTCGGTATTTGATTCCTATGCGCCTTATAAAGGCGAAATTACAAGACGTTTTACCGGTTCTTTGGTTGCTTCCGAAGCAGGAGAATCCACCTCTTACGGTGTATTCAACGCGCAGGACAGAGGAATTATGTTTATCAGCAATCAGTGTCCCGTATATGAAGGCATGATCGTCGGGGAAAATCCGAAGCAAGGGGATATCGCGGTCAATGTCTGCAAAGAAAAACATCTGACAGCGGTTCGTTCCAAGGGAGCGGACGAAGCGCTCCGTTTGATTCCCGCAAAGGTGATGAGTTTGGAAGAAGCAATTGAATTCATTGCCGACGACGAGCTGATTGAGGTTACGCCGAAATCCATTCGCCTGCGCAAACGGATTCTGTCTGCCGATCTCCGTTATAAACTTGCCGGAAAGATCAAAAAAGAGGGCAAATAAGTCAAAAGCTTAAGACTTGTGGGAGGAGCAAAATGGAAGAGCAGTTTGTACGAACCGCCTATCTTCTCGGAGACGAGGCTGTTGAGCGACTGAAGCGTTCGAGCGTCATTCTGTTTGGCGTCGGCGGCGTTGGCTCCTTCTGCGCAGAAGCACTTGCGCGCGCCGGAATCGGCAAATTGTGTCTTGTCGATCCCGATACGGTTTCGGAATCCAATCTCAATCGGCAGTTGGTCGCGCTTCGTTCCACGATCGGCAGAAACAAGGCTGAGGTAATGAAAGAACGGATTGCCGATATCAATCCTTTGGCGGAAGTTACCGCCATGTCCTTGTTCTATCTGCCGGAAAACGCGGATTCTGTCGATCTGTCGGCATATGATGTTGTCATCGATGCCGTGGATACTGTGTCGGCAAAAATTGAGCTTGCCGTCCGGGCAAATGCTTTGGGCGTTCCGGTAGTCAGTGCAATGGGGGCGGGAAATAAGCTACATCCGGAAATGTTTGAAATCTCCGATCTTGCAAAAACATCGGTTTGTCCTCTGGCACGTGTGATGCGTACGGAGCTGAAGAAACGGGGAATCGTTCATATGCGGGTGGTGTATTCTAAAGAGATACCAAGGGAGCTTCATCCCGATTACAAAGAAGAAAAAGCATGTCCTTTAGATGGCAGGCGCCAGATTCCCGGCAGCATATCGTTTGTGCCGTCTGCGGCGGGACTGTTGCTTGCAGCAGAAGCAGTTCGGTTGCTGACAGAAAAAAAGTGAAAAATATTTCGATTTTTCGTCAAATTTATGTATTTTATGTGAAAAAAGATTGACAAATGAAAATTTTCTGATATAATAATATCGTTGTCAAAATTTTATATGTTTTCAGGTATGGTCCAATAGGGTCGTACTTCAATAACAGGCAAAAGCCTGTTATTTTTTTTTGCATTATCATAATAAAGATTTTCATGCTTTTCGCCGATGTGTTTTATCAGGAAATGTGTCTCAAAAGAAGGCGGATTCGCTCGAATTTTGGCACCCGATGCATTTGAGTGTTGGAGTTAACAAAAATTTCATAAAAATATTGGGAAATGCTCTTGACAAATGGATGTAATCGTGGTAAAACTATATCAAAGTTTAGCACTTGACATGAATGAGTGCTAAAAATGAGGTGAAAAAATGGATAATAAGCTTACGGTCGGAGGCAACCTCAGCCAAAGGAAAAAGCTTATCTTGCGTTCTGTGATAGAATCACACATCTCAACCGGTGAACCGATCGGCTCTAAGTATTTGATGACCAATTCGGAAATACCGTATTCGTCGGCAACAATCCGAAATGAAATGGCAGAGCTTGAGGATATGGGATATCTTGAACAGCCGCATACATCGGCGGGACGGATCCCGACCAGTCTTGGTTACCGTTTCTATGTTGATACGCTGATGGAAAGCTATAAGCTTACTGCGACGGAGATTGTTTCCTTAAATAATATTATCAAAAATAAAATGGGAGAGCTGGATTCGATCCTCAAAAGCGCATCGAAACTGATTGCTTCTATGACGAATTATACGACGGTTGCGGTAAAATCTTCCCATACCGCTTCTCTTACGGTATCGCAGTTTTCCTACATGCTTCTTGAGCCGACGGCGTTTTTGCTTGTTATGCGTATGTCAGACGGCAATGTCGCGACGAGGCATATTCGGACAGAAATTCCCGTTACCGACGAAATCCTATGTCAGCTTTGCGGTGTACTCAACGACAATTTCCGAAACATTCAATCAAGTGCTGTTACACTTCCGATGATTATGAAAGCAGAGACGGAAATGGGCACTGCGAGTATGGTGATTGCTCCGGTTATCAAAGCGATTTATGATACGATCGGCAAATCGGATGAGGCGGATATCAATTTTGAGGGTATCAATAAGTTGCTTGAATATCCGGAATTTTCAGATGTCGGACAAATGAAGAAGATTATCAGCATGTTTGAAAATAAAGACGATTTGATGAAGATTATTGAGAATGCCGATGACGATAAGGTGAATATCTTTATCGGAAAGGATGAGGAACTTGTTGACCATTCTGCGTTTGTTTTTAAAACCATTAAGGTGGGAGGAAAGCCAGTGGGAGCCATCGGCGTGTTCGGACCGAGCCGAATGGATTATTCCAAAGTCATTTCGACGGTTGAATATCTTTCGGAAAGTTTATCGGGCGAACGAGTGACAGGACTTCTTGAGGAAGCAGACGACACGGAATAGAAAGGAGTTAATAGAAAATGGATGAAAAAACAGTAAATGAGGAAAATAAAGAAACACCGGTGAACCCTGAGGAGGAAAAAACAACAAAAGCGGAGAAAAAGGAGCTTGCAAAGCTTTCCGAAGAGCTGGAAAAAACCAAAGCGGATCTTGCTGCTTTGAATGATAAGTACTTGCGTATGATTGCGGAATATGACAATTTCCGTAAGCGAAGCGGCAAAGAAAGAGAATCTGTATATGCAGACGCTTACAGCGATGCATTGTCCGCGATTTTGCCGGTGATGGATAATTTGGAACGCGCGCTTGCCTTTTCTGAGGGCGAAACGATGACGGAAGGCGTTAAAATGACGCTTCGTCAATTTGAGGATGCTTTAAAAAGACTTGGCGTGGAATCGTTCGGGGCAAGAGGCGATGAATTTGATCCGAAAATTCACAATGCCATTATGCAGACGGAAGATGAAGAGCTGGGAGAAAATAAGATCGCCGAAGTATTACAGAAAGGATACAGCAAAGGCGAAAAAATCATTCGGCATGCGATGGTGAAAGTCGCGAAATAATTTTAAAAATACTGAATATATATTACCTGTTGAAATATATAGAATTTTTACTTTACGGAGGAAATAGATTATGGGAAAAATTATAGGCATTGACCTTGGTACAACAAATTCTTGTGTGGCGGTATATGAAGGCGGAGAGCCTACCGTTATCACCAATCCGGAGGGTTCCAGAACCACGCCTTCCGTCGTCGCTTTTTCCAAAGACGGCGAGCGTATGATCGGTCAGATCGCAAAAAGACAAGCAATTACCAATCCGGAAAGAACCGTTATGAGCATTAAGCGTCATATGGGTACGGATTATAAAGTTGAAATTGATGGCAAAAAGTATACGCCGCAGGAAATTTCGGCTATGATTCTTCAGAAGCTGAAAGCCGATGCGGAAAGCTATCTCGGAACGACAATTACGCAAGCGGTTATTACGGTACCGGCTTATTTCTCGGATTCGCAGAGACAGGCAACAAAGGATGCCGGAAAAATTGCCGGACTTGAAGTGCTCAGAATTATCAACGAGCCGACGGCGGCAGCGCTTGCTTACGGTATCGATAAGGACGGCGTTAACCAAAAGGTTATGATCTTTGACCTTGGCGGCGGTACGTTTGATGTATCCATTCTTGAAATTTCAGACGGCGTGTTTGAAGTTCTCGCCACTAACGGCAATACGCGGCTCGGCGGTGATGATTTTGATAATCGTGTCATCGACTGGATCGCAGAAACCTTTATGAAAGAAAACGGCGGTATTGATCTGCGCAAAGATAAAATGGCTCTCCAGAGATTGAAAGAAGCGGCGGAAAAAGCGAAAATCGAGCTTTCTGGTATGGCGAGCGCCAATATCAATCTTCCGTTTATTACAGCGGATGCGACAGGTCCGAAGCATTTCAACGCGGATCTTTCCAGAGCGAAATTCAATGAACTGACAGCGGACCTTGTAGACAAATGCATGGGACCGTGCCAGCAGGCGCTTAAAGACGCAGGCCTTTCCATTTCTCAAATTGATAAGGTTCTTCTTGTCGGCGGATCGACAAGAATTCCTGCGGTTCAGGAAGCCGTCAAAAAGTTCAGCGGAAAGGAACCGTTCAAGGGAATCAATCCGGATGAGTGCGTTGCTATCGGTGCGGCAATTCAGGCCGGTGTGCTTGGCGGTGAGGTAAAAGACCTGCTTTTGCTTGATGTAACGCCTCTGTCCCTTGGAATTGAAACGCTTGGCGGAGTTTGCACCAAAATTATTGAACGTAACACGACGATTCCTGTTAAAAAATCTCAAATTTTCTCGACCGCGGCAGACGGACAGACGTCAGTGGAAATTCATGTTCTTCAGGGTGAACGTGAACGCGCTGCGGACAATACGACACTTGGTCGCTTCTCACTCGACGGAATTCCGGCGGCACCCCGCGGTGTGCCTCAGATTGAGGTTACGTTTGATATCGATGCCAATGGTATCGTAAATGTTACGGCACTTGATAAAGGAACCGGCAAGGAGCAGCATGTTACCATTACCTCCTCAACAAATATGAGCAAGGAGGACATCGAAAAAGCGGTGAAAGAAGCGGAGAAGTTTGCAGAGGAAGATAAGAAATTCAAAGAACTTGTTGATGCGAAGAATCAGGCGGAATCTATGATCAGCCAGAGTGAAAAAGTGATTTCAGAAGCCGGCGACAAGATTTCTGAGGATGACAAACAGGCACTGCGCGCTGAGGCGGACAGCCTGAAAGAAGCCGTGAAATCAGACAATGTCGATACCATTAAGAGCGGACTTGAAACATTCCAGAAGAAATTCTTTGAAATTTCGGAAAAACTCTATAAAGCTTCCGGCAATACCGGTACTGACGGCGGCAATACGGGAGAAGCGGGTACTCAAAATGAGGACGGCAGCTTCAACGCGGATTATACCGAAAAATAATAGAATGATGGTTGTTAAGGGCGGACTTTGCGTTCGCCCTTAACAGGGTTAGGACGGGCATAGAATATGAGAGATTATTATGAAGTCCTCGGCGTTTCCAAAAATGCCTCGGACGATGAAATAAAAAAAGCATACAGGACGCTTGCGAAGAAGTACCATCCGGATATGAATCCGGGGGATAAGGAAGCCGAGGAAAAGTTTAAGGAAGTCAATCAAGCATATGCGGTGCTGTCAGACCCCGATAAAAAGGCAAAATATGACAGATTCGGTCCGGAAGCGGCTGAAGGCGGCGCCGGTTTCGATGGATTCGGAGGCTTTGGATTTTCAGGCGAGGGCTTTGATATCAGTGATATTTTTGAGGGATTTTTCGGAGGAGGAGGCAGCCGTCGCACTCGCAATGGTCCTTCTCGCGGGGACGATTTGCTGCAGCGTATTTTTATTTCTTTTGATGAAGCGGCTTTCGGTTGTAAAAAAGAAATTAAATATTCAAGAGTGGAAAAATGCTCGGATTGCGGTGGTACCGGATGTGCTGCCGGTACTTCTCCGAAGGTTTGCTCCAAATGCGGAGGAACCGGTCAGATTAAAGTGCAGCAGAGAACTCCGCTCGGCGTGTTTCAAACTACGAAAACATGTGATGCGTGCGGCGGTGCGGGACAAACCATTGCCAATCCATGTAAAACCTGCCGCGGTACGGGACTTGTCAACGTGACAAAAACATTGGAGGTATCCATTCCCGCGGGAATTGATAACGGACAGCGTGTGACACTCCGCGGTATGGGAAATTGCGGAAAGAACGGAGGTCCGTCAGGAGATCTTTACATTGCGGTGCAGGTTCGCGCACATTCGGTCTTTACACGTGACGGATTCAATCTTTACTGCGAAGTTCCGATTACATTTCCGGAAGCAGCGCTTGGCGCTGAAATCAGAATTCCAACGCTTGAGGGCGATACTACCTATACCATTCCGGAGGGGACCCAGACGGGAACTACATTCGTAATTAAAGGAAAAGGAATCCCGTATATTAACGGAAAAGGAAGAGGGGATATTCTCTTCAAGGTAACGGTTGAAGTTCCGAAGGGAATGAATGAGGCGCAGAAGGATGCTTTAAGGGAATTTGCGAATGCATGCGGAAAATCCAATTATTCCAAAAAAGAAAAGTTTTTTTCAAAGATATTCGGAAAGGATAAAGGCTGATGACGTGGACGCAGATAAAGGTTACATGCGGCGCGGCGGATTTGGATACGGTCTGCGCTGTCATGTCTATGCTTGATTCTTCCGTCATGATTGAAGATTACAGCGATATTGAGACGGGACTTGCCACTGTTTATGGGGATTTGATTGATGAATCCATTCTGAACAGCGATAAAAACATTGCTTCCTGCAGCATCTATGTGCCGGAAGACAAAAGTGTGGGAGAAGCGGTTTCTTATATCAATTCCATGCTTGCAGAAAATAAAATTCAAGCATCTGTTGATATCGTAAGGACAGACGAGGAAGAATGGTCAACCGCATGGAAAAAGTATTATAAGCCGACGCATATCGGAAAAAAACTTGTTGTTGTACCAAGCTGGGAAACTTACGAAGCAAAACCGGACGAAATCATTCTTGTGATGGATCCCGGTATGGCATTCGGAACCGGTACTCACGAGACGACGCGGCTTTGCGCGGAGCTTTTGGAGGAATATTTAAGACCGGGAGATCGGATGCTGGATGTCGGAAGCGGAAGCGGGATCCTGGCAATCTGCGGTATCAAACTTGGCGCATCGTCATGCTCGGCATGCGACATTGATCCGATTGCAGTAAGAACGGAAGAGGAAAATGCCGCGCGCAACGGTTGTAGCATCCATTGCTTTGTCTCCGATTTGTTATCGGAGGTAAAAATGCCGGACGGTAAAGCTTTTGATATTGTAACAGCCAATATCGTTGCGGATGTGATTATCCGTCTGGCGCCCGATATCGGAGCCTTTATTAGACAGGGAGGGTATTGGATTGTTTCCGGAATTATCGAGCAGAGAACGGCAGAGGTGGATGCGGAGATGAAAAAATACGGATTTACCTGTGTTGACTGTAAAAAAGAAAACGGATGGTATGCCGGAATTTATGCGAAAGCATAATTTCGTAAAAAATTGTGTAAATTTTTTTCAAAATTCTTTACAAAAATTACTTTTTGGTATATAATAAAAAAAGAAACAGGCGGGATATGTGAGTTGATTATATATCCCGTTTCTATTTGTGCCGAAGACGGGGGACTATGTGGAGGATGTCGGATGCCGAGATTTTTCCTTTTATCCGGAGATGATAGCCTTGGCTTTTTTGAAATCTGCGGCGATGATGCGCATCATATTTCCTATTCGCTTCGAATGCGTGAGGGCGAGCATATAACAGTTTGCAATGGACGCGGAATGGATTATGACTGTGAGATTTACAGAATGGACGGAAAAACCGTTTCGGTTCGGATTGTGTCTTCCTCTCCAACTCGGACGGAATCACCTGTGTATATACGCTTATATCAATCGATCCCCAAAGGGGGAGAGAAATTTGATTATATTGTCCAAAAGGCTGTTGAGCTTGGTGTATCCGAAATCATTCCGGTTTATTCTGAACGCTGTATTACAAAGCCGGGAGCGGGAAATGATGACAAACGCATAACAAGACTCAATCGGATTGCGGGAGAAGCTGCAAAGCAATGCGGACGTGGGATCATCCCGAGGGTTTTTGCACCGGTACGTTTTTCCGATGCTCTTTTTGGGGTAAAGTCCGAAAATGCTTTTATATGCTATGAAAATGAAGAGAATATGTCTCTTCAAAGATATTTAGATTCCTTTTCCGGTCATTGTCCGCAGACCTTAAGCTTTTTTGTCGGACCGGAGGGAGGATATGCAGAACATGAAATTGCAGAAGCGAGAACGGTCGGTGTTACATCCGTAAAGTTCGGCGAGCGAATTTTAAGATGTGAAACGGCGTCCGGTTTCGTGCTTTCCTGTCTTGCATATGTCTTTGAAAAACCAATATAGAAAAATAAGGATTCTTTGTTTGACGGCGGTCAGACAAAAGCCTTTCAATCGGGCTTATAGGATGAAAAATATACCGCCGAGATAGGAACACAACATGACTGACAAAAATATCAAGAAAACACAAAACAATACGGCGTTGCCGCGGGAGGATGTTCAGCTTTACCGTTTATTTGCCATATTTGGTGCTGCCATCATCGGATTTGCGGGACTTAGACTGCTCAATGAAAGCAAATTGATCAGCTTTCTTCTGCAGGGCGGCATATGGGGTGCGTTGGTACTCCTTATCCTTTCGATTGCATGGCCGATTTATATTCGATGTGTTCGGAAAATCGACGAAAGCGGTAAGGTTTTCACAAGTGTCGGGGTTGCATACTTTTTGATTCCGGTTTTTTTGATGCTGGTGACTTATCCGGTCTTTAATAACGCAAACGTCAAATATCAAGTTGCATTTGCCGGAATTTCGATTTTTGCTGTTATTTATAATATTTTTAAAAGAGAATTCAAAAATATTTCCGTGCTTACTTTTGTATGTGCCGCACTGTTATACTATGTGCATGCGACGACTTACAATTGGCTTGAGAATGCCATTGCTATTGCCGCTAAGATTTTAATTTTTCTGATTCCGGCTGCTGTTATCATTCTGCTTGTTTGTTCCCTTATGTCCAAAAACGGAAGTGTAAAGATGTCGGGACGTGAAATTTATCGTCTGCCGAGTAAATTTGCTGGAATTCTTACTCTTATTTTGTGTGTATTTTTCATTGCGGCGGGACTCATCTTGCTTTTTGTTCCGGAAGCCTTTTTGTATATCATGGTATCCCTTTTGGCTTTGTATATAATCATTGGTATAGTTTGCACGATAAGACTTATCTAAATTTATATAATTTTACGAAAAAACTATTGAATTTCTACAAATTATGAGTTAAAATATGTATCAGATTCTTGAATCACATATTTTAACTCATAATTTTACGGTAAAGGGGATATAAAAATGTCGAACAGGTTGTTTCAGGGACTGATTCATCAAATGAAGGATGCGATCGGTCGCACAATCGGCGTTGTCGATGAAAACGGTGTGATTGTCGCATGCAGCGATCTTATGAAAATCGGAGAAACACGACAGGCCGTGAGAGAAGAACTTGCTTATTCGACCGATGCTGTGATTTTTTCCGGTTATACCTATCGTTCCATGACAGGTGGAATTCGTCCCGAATATACGGTGTTCGTGGAAGGCGAGGACAGTATGGCGGAAAAAATGTCGATGGTTCTTGCTGTTGCGCTCAATAATATTAAGAGCTTTCATGATGATAAATATGACAAGGTATCTTTCATTAAAAATATTATTCTTGATAATATCCTTCCGGGAGATATTTACGTCAAAAGCAAGGAACTGCATTTTGCCACAGATGTGCTTCGCGTGGTATTTCTGATGAAATTCGGTTCCGGAACAGAAAATTCCCCATATGATATCATCCAAAATATGTTTCCGAATACCAATCAGGATTATGTGATCAGTACAGGAGAGCGAGACATCGTTTTGGTGCGGGAAATTAAACCGGGAACAGATATTTCGGAAATTGAAAAAACCGCCGTTACCATAGCGGATACACTTGCTTCTGAATTTTATACAAAAGTTTCTATCGGTATCGGCAGTATGGTAGACAATATCAAGGATATTGCAAGATCCTACAGAGAAGCACAAGCGGCGCTTGAGGTAGGACGTGTATTTGATACGGATAAAAATATTGTAAGTTATGAAAATCTTGGGATCGGACGTTTGATTTATCAGCTCCCGACTACTTTGTGTGAAATGTTTTTAAATGAGGTATTCAAAAAGGGTTCTATTGAAGCACTTGACAGAGAGACTTTATCCACGATCCAATGCTTCTTTGAAAACAACCTGAATGTTTCGGAGACCTCACGGAAGATGTTTGTCCATCGAAACACCCTTGTTTACCGCTTGGATAAGATAAAAAAATTGACGGGACTTGATTTGCGTGAATTTGACAATGCGATCACTTTCAAGGTCGCACTGATGGTGAAAAGCTATCTGACATCCAAAAACAATCGATATTAAAAAACCCTTGAGCGTCTCTTGCAAAACTTGCAGAGTCGCTCAATATATATCATAATAAATTCGTGGGGCTTATTACAGCTTGCCAAAGTATACGCGGAAAACTGGAGCCGGCAATCTTTTTTCGCCCCGGTCCATTGGAGGTTATGATGGATAATTTAGAAAAATTGAACGGCTCGGACGACAATCGTCCGACTGATATGTCCGGCGAGAATGTCACACCTGCGGATTTGTCTGAAGCCCATGAGCAGGAACCGCATCCGGGAACAGAACAGGATCACCCGAAGCAGGAAGAAGGAACTTCGTCGCCTGTACCGGCTGATATACCTGTAAAATCCGATGTGAAAAAGATTCCGAAGCCAAGAAAACCGAGAAAGCCGCTGAAGATTTCTCTCGGCGCCTTTATTGTCGGCATTCTGCTTGCCGGATTGCTGGTGTTTCAGACAACTTATGTTGCTCTCACGCTGGAACATGAGAGAGATTTGAATGAGGCGTACGCACGGTTTTCTGGTTTGGATAAATTGATAGAAATCGCCGAGCTGTATGACAAGGAATATTTATATGAGGTAGATTCGGAGCTGCTAGATGAAACGCTTTCTCGAATGTATATTTTATCTTCCGGTGACCGTTATGCTTCCTATTATACTGCGGAGGAATGGGCAGCGTCCGTTTCATCCTCTGCCGGGGATTCAGTTGGAATCGGTGTGTATGTCGTACCGCTTACTTCCGGCGAGATTGAGATTGCGCATGTAATGAGTGGCTCTCCGGCAGAGAATGCCGGAATCCGGAAAGGAGATATTCTGATTGCAGTGGACGGTCAGAAAATTTCCGAAGTCGGATATGATGCTGCGGTGAATGCCATCAGCGGTGAGGTCGGAAGCGTTGTCATCATTGACATTCTCAGAGACGGAACGACCAGTCATTTAGAGGTAACGCGGGGTCATTATACCGTGGAGACCATTGTTTCCGAAATTATGGAAAAGGATGGCAAGAAATACGGCTATATTCGAATTATCGAATTTATGCAGGTTACGGTGTCCCAATTTAAAAACGCTGTCAATTCTATGATAGAGGCAGGGGTAGAAGGTTTTATTTTTGATGTCCGCGATAATCCAGGCGGTGAGCTTTCAGCAATTTGCGATATACTGGATTTTCTGCTGCCGGAAGGTCCGATTGCTCATATTATTGATGCAAACGGAGAAGAGATCGAGACTTATCGTTCGGATGTGAAAGAAATTGATCTTCCTATGATGGTTCTTGCAAATGAAAATACCGCTTCTGCCGCAGAACTGTTTACTTCGGCACTTAAGGATTATGATAAGGCGGAAGTGGTTGGTACGCGCACCTATGGAAAGGGATGCGGACAGCAGGGCTTCTATTTGTCCGACGGCAGTGTCGTATTTATCACAAACTTTTTCTATAATCCTCCGTTTTCCGAAAATTATGACGGAATCGGAATTACGCCCGATATTGCAGTGACACTTCCCGAAGAGCTTCAAAATGAAAATTTGTTTCTTATTGAGCACAGTCAGGATACGCAGCTTGCTGCGGCGCTTGAAGCGATTCATTCTCATTCATAAGCATGAAAATATATTTACTCTAAGGAGATTGTAAACTATGGCAAAACAGATTGTCGTTACAGAAAGTAGCTACCAGAAGCTCAAAGAGGAGCTTGACTATTTAAAGAACGTCAAAAGAAAGGAAGCGGCGGAAAACGTTGGAATTGCACGTTCTTTCGGAGATCTTTCGGAGAACAGTGAATATGATGAAGCCAAAAATGAACAGGCAAAAATCGAAGCACAAATTTCAGAACTTGAGGAAACGATCAATCATGCTAAGGTAATTAGCGATCATGAAATCCAAACCGACATGGTGAGTGTGGGTATTTGTGTTACGGTATATGATATGGATTTCGATGAAGAAGTCGAATATCAGATTGTCAGCCCCAGAGAAGTGGATCCTCTTGAAAATAAGATTTCGGATCAGTCCCCCATTGGGAAAGCTCTTATCGGCACGAAAGTAGGAGATATTGTTTCCGTGGAAGTTCCCGATGGCGTTGCAAAATTCAAAGTATTAAAGATTGAAAAGAAAGACAGCTAAAAATTATTTGGATAGGAGTCTTAAAATGACAGAAGAAACAAGACAGATGCAAAATGAAACGGAAGAGCTTTCAAAAGAAAGACTCAGTGAAATTCTGCAAATTCGCAGAGATAAGCTTGCGGCATTGAAAGCGGAGGGAAAAGATCCCTTTGTACTGACCAAATATGATGTAACACATCACAGTGAAGAAATTCGCACTTGTTTTGAATCGCTGGAGGGAAAAACGGTCAGCATTGCCGGAAGAATGATGTCCAAACGTGTGATGGGAAAAGCGTCTTTCTGTCATATACAGGATTTGCAAGGAAATATGCAGGTATATGTTGCGCGCGATAGTGTGGGCGAGGAACCGTATTCTGCATTTAAAAAATTTGATGTCGGAGATATCATCGGTGTTCGCGGCGAAGTATTTCGTACGAAAACAGGTGAAATTTCCGTTCATGCTTCAGAGATAACCTTGCTTTCCAAAAGTTTGCAGGTACTGCCTGAAAAATTCCATGGCCTTACCAATATTGACGCGAGATATCGTCAGCGTTATATTGATCTCATTATGAATCCGGAAGCAAAGAATACATTTATCAAACGGTCAAAAATTATCCGTGCGATCCGCCGTTATCTCGATTCCATTGGTTTTATGGAGGTAGAAACTCCGATGTTGGTTTCCAATGCCGGTGGGGCGGCGGCAAGACCGTTTGAAACCCATTTCAATGCATTGGACGAGGATTTCAAGCTTCGCATATCCTTGGAGCTTTATCTCAAGCGGTTGATTGTCGGCGGCTTTGAGCGTGTATATGAAATCGGACGTGTTTTCCGCAATGAAGGACTTGATACCCGACACAATCCAGAATTTACACTGATGGAGCTGTATCAGGCATATACCGACTATCATGGCATGATGGATTTGACTGAAAATTTATACCGCTTTGTCGCGAAGGAAGTGCTTGGTACTACCAAACTTGTGTATGGCGGAGTAGAAATGGATCTCGGAAAGCCGTTTGAAAGAATTACAATGGTAGATGCTGTCAAGAAATATTCGGGAGTGGATTTCAGTGAAATCCATACGCTGGAAGCGGCACGTGAAGTTGCTGATGCCAAAGGAATCCATTACGAAGAGCGTCATAAAAAGGGAGATATACTCAATTTGTTCTTTGAGGAGTTTGTCGAAAAGCATTTGATCCAACCGGTGTTTGTGATGGACCATCCTGTTGAAATTTCTCCTTTGACAAAGAGAAAGCCGGATAATCCTGACTATGTGGAGCGCTTTGAATTCTTTATGAATGGATGGGAGATGGCAAATGCTTACTCTGAATTAAATGATCCGATCGATCAGCGGGAGCGTTTTGCCGCTCAAGAGGAACTGTTTGCCAAAGGCGATGAAGAGGCCAATCATACGGATGAGGATTTCCTTAACGCGTTGGAGATCGGAATGCCTCCGACAGGAGGAATCGGATTCGGCATCGACCGTATGTGTATGCTGATGACGGATTCCGCAGCAATCCGGGATGTATTGCTTTTCCCCACAATGAAGCCTCTGGACAAATAAACCCAGTGTTTATGCGGGTTTGCAGCACATCAAATCCCAGTTGACAACAAATTGACAACAATTTTTCATAGCGATATGGAGAAATACAGCGCAAAATGAATTGTTGTCAACTCAAGATGCAAAATAGCACTTACTGCTAAGAGAACACTTTTTGAAAGTAATTTCAGGAGTGTTCTCTTTTTTCGTTTAGGGTTAGCTTTTGTTATGACAGAAATGATTTGAATAGAAAGAAAGGAATGAAATCATGATTAGTGACGAGACAAAGGCATATTATGACCTAAAAAAACGCAATGAGGTGCGTGAAAGTGCTAAGAGACTTCGTAAACAGTTTCTCCGCTATAAAGATGCGGAAATTGTTTATAGCATTCAGCATAAAAAACTGATGGAACTTGCCAGTGAGGCAGGAGCAATCTATCGAATGGATAGTACGGTTTTGATTAACCGAGATATTTTTGATGAATATTTGGAACGGTTTCGTGAACCAAGCACTTTGAATTTTAAGGAGGAGGAGGAATGAGTGGAAACCTGTGGATGTTTTCGGATATGCTTGACGATGAAGATATAGAAATGTTAAAGCGTGATTTTATAACCTATTATCAAGGCGCTGATTATTATGGTCTCGGGCTAAAAGTATTTACTCGTATGGCACGAGAGGCCGGGGCTGTATATAAGATCGGTAAAAAGGTTTTAATACGACGTAGCATTTTTGAAGAGTATTTGCGACAATTGTATCGAAAAGAAAAAACGCAACAAAACAGTAATGAGTAAAAGCGGAAGGGGGCTACATAGAGGAAGAATATCAAACTGCAGGATTGCAATACAAGCAAATTTTAGCCATTCATTTTGGATTTTCACTGCTTTTGTCCAAATCTCAGTATGAGAATCCAAAAAACTCTATAATTCAATAACTGCCACAGAAAGCCGGATTGAGTAACAATCAATCCGGCTTTAATTTATATCAAGGCTCAAATGTGTATTCAATTTTACCAAAGCATAGGAGGATACTTTAAATGAGGCAAGGCGTATTGATTTATGATCATGATACAGATCGGATGGATATTCGATTTGATTTGGATGATTATTATGGAGGGCTTCATTGCGGAACAAGTATGGAGGTATTTGTGAATAATAAATGGGTTCCTACCAGAATAGAGATAAACGATCAATGGTATCTGGTTGGAATTAAAACAGGTAATCTTATAGGTTTGAGAGTAAGAATCTAAATATTCATTAGGGGCAGTTTCTTTAAATAAGGACTGCCCTATTTTCATATCAAAATTTAAGAAAGGAGAACGCTGTCATGAAATGCTTGTTAAAGTACCAGTGGGTAAAACTGTCTCGGGCATATTTACCTCAGGGCAAGGGGCTAATGGGTTACTGGGCAAAGCTGGCATCTCGTGCAGCGTTTCGAAAGGGACATGCCCTTTATTGTGGATACAAAAATGAGGTAATCCCAGGAATGTGGTCTGGTGGAATTGTTGGACTTAAAAGCATTCTTGGCTTGAAGAGCCGAGCACAGACCTTAGAAATAATGAATGAATTATCCACTTTAGGATATATCAGCTACACTTTGGATCCAAATACGAAAAAGCTAACCTATCAAATCAATGACTGGGTTGTAAAATGTTCTGGTGCTGAATGTTCTGAAGGTACTGTTTATGCGAGTGACGGATATGGCTTTATTTGTCTTCCGAGAGATATTACTCAGAGGCTGGCAGATAGTAACCGTAAATTCAGTGAATCGGATGCATGGTTAGATCTTTGGTGTCATACTGTCTGGCAGGATTCAGGAAATATTTTCTCTTTATTGGCACCAACCGTTCAATTTGAACGACGGAAAGCTTTATTAACCTTGGAAACCATGGGACAGAGATGGAAATGGGAAAAGACAAAAGTATGGCGTTTCTTTCAAAAGTATAAGGATGTCTTCGCGCTGTATCGTCTTCCCGGCTCCTATGGATGTCTCATTTTTAATCAATTGTATCAAACCGGTACAGAGGTTTCACTGCCTACACAGGCGAATGTTGTACGCATTATCGAAGAAATACGCATTTCAGCAGCCAATGTACATATTGAAGGTACAGACCATGAACGCTTATCCCGCATGATCGCATGGTTTAGTGTAAAAACATCTGCTGAACGTATCGAAAAGCCGGGAGAAAACAGCAAAGCTGAAAATCGCGTTGCACTTTCGAGCCCTATAATACGCGCGTATTTTTCTCTGCATTGTTGGAATTGTAAGAATTGTAATTATGACTGCAAGGAAGTAGTATATATCTCACCTTTAGAGAATTTTGAGAATATACGAGGACCTTGTGTTCATTTTCCAGAATTCAAAAAATCAAAGGAGAGTTACTATGAGCGAGAATAAAAAAGCAGAACAATCTGCATATGAACAGCAGGAAAGCCGCCTTTCTGCGCAGTCAGCAGCATTTATTAAGCTTCTGACACAGCGTGGAATCCTTTGTGATGCTGATATTGACGATGATAAGATCAGACAGGTGCAAAAAGATAAAAAGCGTCGTACATATCACAATACTGAGATGCTTTTGCAAAATTACCGAAGTATTGTTTGGGCACTGGAGTGTTTTCCAACGACTATTGTTGATGAACTGGATCGCCCTTTGAATGATTTGGATGCTATACTGCGTTACATCGATGTAGAACTTAGCTTGGATAACAAAAAGTTGGAAAGTAGAATCGAAAGCATAAAAAAATCCAGACTTCTCCTGGATCGAGTGAATGAGGCACTAACCGTTCTGAAGAGAAAACCGGAACACGGCGAAAAAATGTATGAAGTAATCTACATGACATATCTTGCACCCGAAAAACTTTCTCACAACGAACTGTTATACCGACTCAACATTTCCTCACGGCATTATTACAGGCTTCGAACGCAGGCAATTGGCATCATTTCTTTACGACTTTGGTCAGTTCCTTCTACCGAGATGGATTCGTGGTTTGAAGTGCTGACATTGCTTGAAGATTTATGCTGAAAACAAAATGTCCTATTGGATGGCACAAAAATGTAAATAAATTGGCAAGGTATATGCCGATGACATGCAAAAGGAAAAGAGTTATAATTATATCATCCCAAAATGGGACTGGCGATAAAACGCTGTTTCTGAGACTGAGAAAGGTCTATGGAAACAGCGTTTTTTTGCACAATCAAAAAGGAGGTATACAGCATGACAAGTCAGATCAAAAAAGGGAAACGATACCTGGTAAATGGGTATTGGACATTGGTCAGCACCGCTTCAGCGTTACTGATCTCTTTGCAGCCTATCATGGCTGACACGATCTGGGATCGTTTCTCGAAAATAATGCGCGATGTCTATGGGCAGCTGGCCGGTATCAGTACAATCGTAGCTGTCACTGCTGCGGCAGTCGCACTTCTGGTTCGTATGATTTCAAGAAACCAGCGTGCAGTTGACGAAGCGACAAGTTGGCTGAAGCGCATTGTTGTGACGTGGATTGTTCTGAACAGTTTAGGCTTTATCGTTGCCTACCTGCAGCCGCTTGTCAGTGGCGGACAATACACAGGCACTTAATCCCTCCAAATCCAAATAATCAGTGTTGCGGATTGGAGGTGATGCGCTATATTAGATTGGATTTTTGAGGGTATTGCTAATTGGGTTGCCAGTATCGTCAGCCAGCTAATGGATGCGGTGTCCGGAATATTTCTTTCTGCTCTTGGAACCGATATGACAGCAATGGAGGAATACTTTCCGTTTCTCTCAAAAGCATTTGATGTTATGCAGTACACTGCATGGGCTATGCTGTTTTTAATAACAGTGTGGCAGTTGTTCAAGGCATTTGGAGGACCAATAACGGAAAGTGAACACCCTCTTCAGTTAATTGCCAGAAGTTCTATTTTTGCAGTGTTAATTGCATTTGCAAAGCCAATTTTCGAGTTGACGCTGGATATTGCAAGGGCTCCTTACACAGCTTTAATGGATATTCAGATGACGGCAGAAGATTTTACATTTGCCGGGGTTGAAAATGTGCTGAAAAGCGGAATAACAACGCTGGTTTCTGTGATAACGGTTGTTGGTCTTATACTGATGCTCATTCTTGAAATCTCTCTTGGTTGGAACTATTTCAAACTATTACTAGAGACAGTAGAACGCTATATTGTTGTTGGAGTACTGTGCTATACTTCCCCCTTGGCATATTGCATGGGTGGCTCCAAAGCAACTGAACAGGTTTTTAAATCCTGGTGTCGCATGGTTGGATCGCAACTGCTGCTGTTGGTCATGAATGTATGGTTTTTAAGAGGCTTCAGCACTTCTGTGGGACAATTTATCGCGAATGCCGGCGCACTGTCAAACGGTCAGGGAAATATCTTCCTTTGGATGTTCTGCGCTCTGGCATTTCTTAAAACCGCCCAGAAATTTGACAGCTATTTAGCGGCCATGGGTTTAAATGTCGCTCAAACAGGATCAAGCATGGGAATGGAGATTCTGATGGCAGCCCGTGTACTTTCTGGTGTAGGAAGTGCAGCCAAAAGTGCCGGAAATGTATTCAACGGAGGTTCGAGTGCAGCTGGAGGAACTGCTGCTTCGTCATTCGCTGCTGGGTTTGCAAGTAAGTTTAAGGGAAATTCCTATGTACGCGATGCTGTAGTAAATGGCGGAACAAGAATGGGCGCCGGAGGTGGATTTGGCTTTGTGGGTCGTGCTTTTGGTGGCATTGCTGCAAGAAATGGCGCTACATTAACTGGAGAATCAATTTCCTCTGTCGCTTCAAGAACACCAAATGTTTCCGGAAGCATAGCCGGTGAAATTGCTGACCGAAGCCTTGGAAATTATATGCCGCAGCTTGGCAATCACAAACTGAGTGGAACACAGATTACTGGAGGACATATCAGCACAACTGCAACCGGCGCTGATGGAAAAAGCTCAAATGTGGAACTGTATAATGCATCTCAATTTGAAAAACCACAAGGACCGCACTCAGTGGTTACCGCATCAGATGGTACACAATGGTATCAAATGGCAAGCGGCGAAGGCAGAAATGCATTCTACAGTACACCGGAATTTACCGGAAACGCAGCAGAAGCTGCTCAGGTTGCCTCTGTATTTCCAGGAGCAGCAGAAGGAACATCTTTGCGTACTGTGGGTGAAGGTGTTCTGGAAGCGTCTTCAGATACTGGAAATACTACATGGTACAACAGCGCCTTCTATCAAGAGCCTGAAGCACCTCATTCCATTATGACAGATGCCAATGGTGTGGAATGGTATGCGATGGCTCAACATGGCACCGTGCCTGAATTCGAAAACGGTGATGAAGCAACCATTTATAACCAAAGCGTATTTAGAGACTTTATGCCTGGATATGAGCAGCAGATCATGTCTGTAGATGGAAGCCAGCGAGATGGACACTTTGAAGTGCGTCATGATGATGGCAGCGGCACCGCCTTCTACGATACGGCTGTTTATGATACTCCGAGAGGAGACTATCAGGTATATGAAGACAAAGACGGCCATCAATGGTTTGCTATTCATGGCGATTCTGCAGTGGAGCGCCGACCAGTCTATGAGAACGGAAAACCAGTTTATGATGGAGAAAATGTAAAGTCGGTTTCAGTTGAAACTGTTCGATACAAATCTACACCAAGCCGTTTTGAAAATCCGGAAAGGCGGAGCGATACTTCATCCAAACCGCCCCGAAGAAAAAATTAACGAAGTAAAACAGCCATAGTTATGGAAATTCCAAAAACTATGGCTGTTTTCATTTATCCAATATAAGGGAGGTGGAAAGATGGCCGAGCCAAACAAAACACAAATGGGAGATGGCGGTGATAATTATCGTCAAGCCGCTGCACAAATGGCGAAAGCCGCTAAACAGCTCGGTCAGGAAGCCGCAAAACAGGCAGCCGCCAAAGGTGTTGAAGCAACTGCAAATGCCGCAGCAGCTACGGTTCAAGCAAGCGTTGAAGGCGGAAAAGCAGTTGCTGAAATTGCAACTGGTACAGCTGCCGGAGGTCCTTGGGGTGCTGTTCTTTCAGCAGCTTGGTCTCTTCGACATACACTATATAAGATTTTAATTTTTATCTGTCTATGCCTGCTTTTTTTAGTTGTTATGGTTGCTTCTCTCCCAACCATTATAACGAACAGCATTTTTGGATTAGATGGGTCTACAGTCGATTCTAATGCGACTCTAACAGGGACCTACCAAACTTTATCTACAGCGGTTTCTGAGATCGTAGATGAAGGATACAACTATTCTTTAGATGAGGTTGAGAAGCTTATCACTGATGGCGGCTATGACTATGATTTATCAATGGAAGCTCTAATCAATCACGGACAAAGCTCTGCTGGGTATGATGTCAGTTATATCCTTGCAGCTTATTCGATATCTATGGACCAAAAAAACACCAGTGAATCAGATATGCGCTCAAAATTGAGTGCATACAAAGAAGACATGTTTCCGGTAACTTCAGTAGAGAAAACGAAAGAAATCGTGGTACCGGTTAACTATTACACCTATAAATCCGTTTCAGTTACAGTTGTAACAAAAACTGTGACGACCGGTACAATCAATGGAGTCCCGCAATATCGGTATGAGACTGCGACGAAAACATACTATGTGCCGGATCAGTCAAAAACTTCCGATGTATCTGTAACCGTTCCTAAATATGAGGAGGTAAGCGTTTCCGTTCCGGTTTATTCCGGTAATACTATAACCGGAACCCGTACAGAAACTTATTACACTCAAAATGGTGAAGAAACACTTTCCCCTACGAAAAAGACAGTAACCTATCTGGAATGTACCATTCATTCTTTTGATGAATCCATTATTGCCAAAGCATTTGGATTGGATTTGTCAGCAAAGTATGGAGGAACAAGTCAAACCTATGATCAGGTAATTAAAAGCATGGCAAATGCCTTAAAAATGACACTGTACGGTTCAGTAGGAAATGGACAAAGTGTTCCTTTGACAGATGAGGAGCTGATTGCATTTGTGAGCCGCCAAAATTGCAGTGCAGTCAGAAAACATATTTTAGAAACAGCACTTTCTCTTGTTGGAAAGGTTCCTTATTTCTGGGGTGGAAAATCTCCTCCGGGATGGAATGATGAATGGAATACACCGAAACTGGTTACAGCAGCTGGATCCAGTACAACTGGAACCATTCGCCCATTTGGTCTTGACTGTTCCGGTTTTACTGATTGGACCTACAAAACGGCTGTTGGAGTTAGCCTTTATGAAGGCACTTGGAGCCAATGGGATAACTCCTATGCTATTACAGAAGATGAGCTTTTACCCGGTGATCTTGGATTTTTAATGAATGAAGATGGTCAAGGGTGGAACCATGTATTGATTTATGCCGGTGTAGGCGATAACGGTGAGCGAATGTGGGTTCATTCCTCCGGCGGTGAAGGTGTCATCTTTAACACACCGAGTTATGAATCAACGCTCTCACTTAGACGCCCCAAAGATGTAGATTTTGATGCTCCTGTGCCGAACGGTACTACTGGAGACCCCATTTCCACCATCGAAGTTGATGTTACACATTACTGTGCATGCAGTAAATGCTGTGGTGAAAACGCCAGTGGCATTACTGCAAGTGGAAAGCCAGTGGCACAAGGAATGGTTGCAATGTCCAGCCACTATCCGTTTGGAACACAAATCATGATTAACGGCACCATGTATACAGTGGAAGATCGGGGCGGCTCCGGTATAGAAAATGACATCCATCGTGTAGATATCTATGTTCCGGATCATCAGGAAGCCCTAAGACTTGGAAGATATAAAACAACAGCAAAAATCTACAGATTGGGCAGATAGTTTGTGATAGGAGGAAAAATGAAAGGACTTCTGGATGAGTTGGCCCAAAAATATCATGCGGCATATCTTTCTGATCTTCGCCTGAATCATAGGATAAACGACTGTGTAGTCAGAGAACTGTATCTGTTCCCGAACAAACAAAACTACTCTCTGTGGGAATGGAGTGATGCGGTTTCTTATCTTTTGAAACGAAATGTTTCTTTTGCGTCCTATGAGGAAGTAGATAATATGCTGAAAGGGCTTTATAACACTTGATTCTTTAAGACAATAGACCCGTGCTGTATCGGAGTACTTCTTTGATACAGCAGAAAGGTATGATTATATGGATGAAAAAGAAATTCGAAATGTATATGCAATCCCAGCCAACTATACCGATTCAGGAAAAATACTCGGCGGCATGGTTGAACCAAGAAATGCAGTGGAAACCGTTTTTCTTCTTCTTTTGGTGGGGTATCCAGAATTGATGCTGATTCCGATGCCCGGCACCATTCGAATTGTTGTAATGGTAGTAACACTCATGCCTCTTGCAGTCCTGTCCGTTATGGGTATTGACGGAGATTCCTTATTTCAGTTCTTGGGTCATATATGCAGGTTTGGAATTCACAGACGAAAACTTCATATGAGAAGGGTGGGATACAAATATGACAAAGCACAGCTCAAAAACACAAAGAAGCGGAAAAAAGCAAAAAGTCGAAAAGCTTGAGTTTGTTCAGGATTTTCTCCCTATAAAAAATTTGAGCAACGGTATTATTGAAACCGTTGACGGGCGCTATATTAAAATCCTTGAAATCGAGCCAATCAACTTTTTGCTTCGCTCTGATGAGGAGCAAGCCAATATAATTTCTTCCTTTGCAAGCTGGCTTAAAATATCTCCTATGAGGTTGCAGTTCAAGTCTATCACAAGAAAAGCCGACTCAGACAAACACATTGCTATGGTACGGCAAGATCTGAAAGAGGAAGATAATGAAAAATGCAAGGAACTCAGCGAAGACTATATTCGACTGATTAAAGATATCGGGAATCGTGAAGCGCTGACCAGGCGCTTCTTTTTAATCTTCCAATACGAAGAGCTGCACCGAAATGAGGAGAATGATTACGGGAAAATTTATAGCATGCTGCAAACGGCTGAACAAAACGCAAGAGCTTATTTTATGCAGTGCGGAAATTCCATTATTCAGCCTAAAGATCCCGATGAAGCAACTGCAGAAATTTTGTATATGTATTTTAACAGGCGCTCATGTGTGGATGAACCCTTTTCTTCTCGTGTCAATCGTGTAGTTGTAGACACAATGGCCGCAAAAAAGAAAGTGATTGGTGTAGACCCAGTTCCTCCAATTAAGATCGCACACTTTATAACGCCACGCGGTATTGACCTGACACATTACAATTACATCATCATGGACGGTCTCTATTATTCCTTCCTTTATATCAAAAAGGATGGTTTTCCGAATACCGTGCGTGGTGGATGGATGTCCGCTCTTATTAACGCAGGGCAAGGCGTTGATACTGATGTAATACTGCAACGTGAGAACCGAAGTAAAACTATTGATAAAGTTGCACAGCGTATCCGGCTTAACCGCACTAAGCTCAAGAGCCTTCAGGATACCAGTACGGATTATGAAGAACTGGCCAATTCCATCTCTGCTGGATATTACATAAAAAATGGAATCGCCAATCAGAATGAGGATTTGTTTTACATCTCAGTTTTTATTACAGTATCAGCAAAGAGTTATGAAGAACTGATGTGGCGAAAAAGGCAGATGGTGGATATGCTGAAATCTATGGATATCTATACCAGTGATTGCCGCTTTCAACAGGAAGCAGCGCTCAGGTCAGTCATGCCGTTTTTGCAGATAGATCCCAGATTGCAAAAGAAAACAAAGAGGAATGTTTTGACAAGTGGTGCTGCCGCTTCCTATATGTTTACAAGCTTTGAGATGTCAGATGATACAGGCGTTTTACTTGGAATCAATAGGCATAACAATTCGCTTTGCATTGTCGATCTTTTTAATACGAAGAAAAACAAAAATGCAAACTTGACTATGTGTGGCACCAGTGGTGCTGGTAAGACCTTCACTATGCAGCTGCTCGCACTCAGAATGAGAATGCGTGGTATTCAGTGTTATATTGTGGCTCCCATTAAAGGGCACGAGTTCAAAAGAGCCTGCGATAAAATAGGCGGTGAATTTATTAAAATTGCCCCTGGATCTCCTCATTGTATCAATGTAATGGAGATTCGCCATACCATATCTCCAGAAATGGAACTGATTGATGATGTGGACTACAACGACATGGATTCTATGCTTGCCAAAAAAATTCAGCAGCTGATGATTTTCTTTACGCTTCTTATCCCGGACATGACGAATGAAGAAGAACAGATGTTGGATGAGGCGTTAATAAAGACCTACAACGAATTTGGAATAACTCACGATAACAGTTCGCTGTATGAAGATATGAATGTAAATCCGCCGGTTATGAAGAAAATGCCCATACTTGGGGATTTACATAAGCACCTTCAAGAAAACCCTATGACAAGCCGTATAGCAACGATTGTGAGCAGATTTGTAACTGGATCGGCACAAAGTTTCAATCGCCAGACCAATGTGGATTTGAGTAATAAATATATTGTGTTGGACTTGTCTGAACTAAAAGGAAAATTGCTCCCGGTTGGAATGATGATTGCACTGGATTATGTTTGGGACAATATCAAAGCAGACAGAACCAAGAAGAAAGCAATCATGATTGATGAGATTTGGCAGTTAATCGGAGCTTCTTCCAATCGTCAGGCGGCTGAATTCTGTTTGACAATCTTTAAAACCATCCGAGGCTTTGGAGGCGCTGCAATTGCAGCGACACAAGACTTATCAGATTTCTTTAGTCTGGATGATGGCAAATATGGAAGAGCCATTATAAACAACAGCAAAAACAAAATTATCTTGAATCTGGAGCCGGATGAAGCTGAATATGTACGAGAGACATTGAAGCTTACAAAAACAGAAATTCGATCCATTACTCAGTTTGAACGAGGAGAAGCTTTGATTTACAGTAACAACAGCAAGATCCCTGTAGTCGTAAAAGCCTCAAAAACAGAACAGGAAATGATAACGACTGACCGAGCTGAGCTGGAAGCCTTGCTGAAACGGAAACAAAATCAAACGCATTTCGGCTAAAATGCGTATTTTATAAAAAATGCGCACAAGGAGGTGAGCAAAAAATGCTTTTAAAAGATGAGCAATACATTATCAAATGGCTGTCTCAATACGGGCCTCTGCCAAAAGCTCAGGTGATACGCTTATTAAGAGACAAAACTCCGGAAACAGCAGAAAAAATAATCCGCAGTCTTAAAAGACAGATGAGGATTACTGATGTCGGAGGATATTATCTCGCGTTAGATGAAATGTGCAAACCTGATCAGCGCCTGATTCTTGCTGTTTGGGTTTTACTGCACTTTATTGATCATGTGGATCCTTTAGCCCATTACCCGGCAGTTTACCCATCACAACTCTTTTTCTTAAAAGAAAATATGGGCTACGAGATTGTCGTATTGTATGAGGGAGAACAACATTTAACCAGACTGCTTCAGCCACAGGAAGAATTAAAATATATCATTGTTGTTCCGCATATTTCCATGGTCCAATCACTTTATCTGCCTAAGGTTCCATGTTTATATGCCACTGTGGATTTTGACGGTCAGGAAGAACCTAATGTTACTTTTTATTCAGAGGAGGTGTTAAAAAATGCAGATGCCTAAAACTGCATTCGAGAAAGTTCTGCAAAAAGCCGAAAGTATAGTAAAACGGCTATCGGTTGAGCTTCAATGTGTAGAACATTTGGTTCAGTCAGGAGAATTGCCGGCAGCCTATGAAATGGCTTTAAAGGCAGCCTCAAGTGCAGAAAGAGCAACACTGGTTACAAGAACACTTCCTGCTTATACCGGATCGCCTTGTGCAAAGCATGATGTTGAACTGATTATTTCTGAATCGGTATCCGTTAAAATAGGCTTCACCATTGAAGGATGGTTCTGTTTGCGAATACCGGCGCTTCTCCCTAAAAAAGAAGATGGATCAGCTTCATACATTCGCTCTTATCTCTATCCGGTGATGCAGCATTTCTTCTCTTATGTACCCCCAGTACGCTATACGGATTGCGTTTTGATATTCAGGCATGTTTACAGCAGAGATCGCCCGGAGCGTCAGTATCGCGATCACGATAATATCGAGGTTAATATGGTGACAGACATTGTTGCTCTTTATGTTATGCCGGATGATGCTCCTATGAAATGCTGCCATTATTATTGCAGTGCTGCTGGAGAGAGTGACCGAACAGAGGTTTATGTTGTTCCGCGTGATGAGTTTGCACAATGGCTGATTCTTGAAAAAAACATCCCTGAAGAAGGAGTGAAACTCTATGAAGAATGCCAAAAACCGCCTCAAAAACATATGTAAAAAAGGGAGAAAATCGAGCAGAAAAAATTACATATATTTGCTAAACCGAAAAAGCCCTGAAATATCAGCTGTTTGGAGGCATTTTTGCGATGGAAAATCCGACAAAGAGAGCAGTCATACTGTCTTAAAACGCCTCATTCTAAGGAGGTCGGGATGATTACACTTCGGACAGGCAGTCACGCGCTCAACATCATCACCTTGCTATCCGTGACGGGTGAATTTCCAATGCGCTCATTGAAAATTCTTGGAAATGAACGGGTGCTGAAGGCATTGGTTCACAAGATGACAACACCACAAGATTATCGTCTCCCCCATACCCAGACTGAAGAAAGAATAACCTGTAAGCTCCTAAATGTATCCGGTAAAGGTTCAAGCAAATCCATCCGATTTTCAAAAGCTGCTCTTCCCATACTGGAATGGATTCATCCGGATGCGTATGATTACTATATGCATTCTTTTTGGGATCATAAGTTTCCGGGTGATGCAGCTCATATCGAAAGAAATCATAGAGTTGCCGAATCGGTTATGATGTGTATGGCAGCTGGCATTGAATGCCGGCCATATTCTTTACCTTCTCTTCAGAATATGCAAATCAGTCTGACAGTACCGGAATATTCTGCGTATTACCTGGCTAAGGATCTCAAGAAACTCGGAGACTCAGAAATGAGCAAGACGGTGTTTACCCGGATGGCGGGCGCTATATTTTCTCCAAGCGAAGCTTATGCGGTATACAACACCCGCAACGCTCTTATGAAATGGAATGGTATGGGTGAGTTCAAGGCTTTACACAATCTAATCGAGATTAGCCGTATGAATGCCGGTGTTCAAAACATTCAGTCGGCAATTCTGTTAGGTGAGTCTGAGGAGATTGCACTCAAAACATTGATGGAAACTGAAAAGAACAGGCGTTTGGAGTTTAGATTCGACAGCATCTATCAGAACATCTACTTTGTACCTATGAATGACTTTGGCATAAGACTACTTCGTCTTCTTTCCATACCTGGATGGAAAACTAAACTTCTGGATTTGTTGTTTGACAAGGAAACTCAGTCTGGAGGACAAGGTATGATGGAATATGATGCCTTTATTGATAACAAGTATGTGTATTCGTATCTGGATAATGATATTGCACGCTTAATCCGATTGCGCGAAGCACTTCAGACTGATATGAAATCATTTGAAATCCTGTGTTTTCCTGAACAGGGATCTCTCCTCCGTAAATATCTTGGTCCACAGGTCTATTTGAAATTTATCAGTATGAGATTAGTGGAAAAAGCAATGGGGCAAAAGGAGGAATTTATGGTTGAAAGATAAATATAGAAAAGCCGCTATTGTTGCTGCCACCATACTGGGTTTGGCGGCACTTTTTTATTTGGGTGGACTGATTGGACAATTGCTCACAAACTATTCCATTTGGATGGACAGCGGCGGGCTTGGCGGACAGAACATAATGCGTCCTGTGAACTTTAATCCACTATTCTGTTTCCCGCAGGCATTTACCTTAAACGGGATGAAAGGGATCCTATTTATTCTGGTTGTTGGAGCAGCAATTTTTGCTTATGTAAAGTTTCACGATAAATTTGGAAGCAAAGACTATGATGAACGCGGCTTCAAGGTGGTAAAAAACGGCACATACGGAACCGCCACATGGATGAGCGAGAAAGAAATGCAAGAGGAGCTGGAAGTAACCACACCAGAAAAAGCTGAAGGTACTATATTGGGCGAATACAAAGGTAAAATTGTCTGTATGCCAAAGGATACCAGACTCAATCGTCATATTGCTATTTTTGGTGCATCCGGAACCATGAAATCAAGAGCTGTTATTCGTAATGCTTTGTTCCAGGCAATGAAACGTGGTGAATCTGTAATTATTACAGACAGCAAGGCAGAGCTTTATGCAGATACAGCAGAAATGTACCGCAACAACGGCTACGAAGTCAAGGTGTTTAATCTGGTAACCCCAGAGCACAGTGATTCTTGGAACTGTATGTCAGACTTAAACGGTGATACTTTGATGGCACAGGTTCTGACGAATGTCATTATCGGAAATACCAGTTCCGGAAAAGGAGATCACTTTTGGGATAATGGTGAAGGAAATCTGCTAAAAGCTTTGATCCTACTTGTTGATCAGGATCGGAGTCGTAATGTAGATCTGAAGCATCTTCCGGCGGTGTATCAGGCATTGACACAACACAGTGAAAGACAACTCACTGCAATTTTTGAGAAGCTTCCACTCGACCATCCAGCACGGGCACCTTATAATCTTTTTTCTCAGTCCAGTGACACGGTACGCTCCGGCATCATACTGGGACTTGGTACGCGATTGCAGGTGCTTCAAAACGAGGCCGTTCAGAGAATTACAAGCCGCTCAGACATTGATCTGACTTTACCGGCTAAGAGAAAATGTGCCTATTACATTGTTTTAAGTGATCAAGATGCAACAATGGCGTTTTTATCATCTCTATTTTTCTCATGTATGTTTATTAAGCTGACGAGATATGCCGACTCCAGACCAAATGGCAGCTGTGACGTTCCCGTTAATTTAATACTGGATGAGTTTAATAACATAGGTAAACTTGGAGCAGCGCCAGATGGATCTGATTTCTGCCGTTCTCTCAGCACCATTCGCTCAAGAAATATCCGAGTGATGCTGGCCGTACAAAGCTTAGGCCAGTTACAAAATCGATATCCCAACAATCTTTGGTCAGAAATCGTCGGAAATTGTGACATCCAACTTATGCTTGGATGTACCGATGATGTTAGCGCAGAATATTTTTCCGCTCGCAGCGGAGATATGAGTATAGAAGTTAATTCCACTATGACGGTAAGAAGAACTATCGCAGTTGCTCAGGTAATACCGCAATATCGCCATACGGAAGGGCAAGGTAAACGGCGCTTACTTACTCCTGATGAGGTGCTTCGATTACCAAACGAAGAGCTGCTATGCATTATTCGCGGCTGTAACGTCCTAAAACTGAAGAAAATGGACTACACAAAACACCCGATGGTTAAACAGATTCAGAAAACTTCTATTATGAATTATCAGCCGACTTATGTTTGTTCGCCGCCAATTCAAAGTGAGCCTATATCAACACCTGAACCGGAGAAAAAATCGGAACGCAAAAAAAGCCTATACAGTTCGGCAAAACCGCCGACTGAATTTTAATTTACAAGGAGGAACTCTTAGATGGAAACCAAAAGAAACGAAACAGAGCTGGAGCAGTTGCCTCAGGAAAATTCTTCTGATTCCCAGACTGACTTGGAATCGGAGAATTCTGAAGCAAGAATGCCGGAAGACGGCGTCGAAGGCGAAGAATCGGGCACTGTTTCCCAAACTGAAACAGAATCAGAAGAGAAACCACGAAGGTCCCGGAGGACCAGGACTCCAAAATCTGAGTCTGATACAGAGGAAAAGGAGGTCAAAACAACTACCAGACGGAAACGCGCAAATACCAGAACCGCTGTAAATGTTCTTTCAATTGATGAGCATCGCACGGTCGAAACGGAAGCTGACAAAGCCAGGAATGATCTGTTGGATTTGATTGAGTCTATGAAAACGCAGAAGATCCTGACCGGCACGATTCAAGGTGTTGAACAGCCTGAGGATAACCCCTCCCGTTCTCTCGCAGTCATTTACCACGGCGACTTCAAGGTCATCATTCCGGCAGAAGAAGCTGTTCTTCCACCTGAGGATAATCGTGGACGATCTCAAGAAGATGTCATGCATTACACATTGACAAAACGCCTCGGTGCAGAGGTGGATTATATCGTTAAAGGCATTGATCCTCAGTCAGGTGTTGCAGTTGCCAGCAGGCTGGAGGCAATGGCCGCCAAACGCAAGGAATATTATTTCGGTACTGATAGAGACGGAAATAACATTCTTTATGAAGGAGTGTGTGCAGAAGCAAGAATCGTTTCTGTAATTCGCGCCGGCATTTTTGTAGATTTGTTTGGTCTTGAAATTTACATTCCTCTCAGAGAATTGAGTTATCAAAGGCTACTGGATGCTTCTTCGCAGTTTCAGCCTGGACAGCGTGTCCTCGTTAAGATTCTAAGCATTGACCGTAGTGACCGAAATCATATCAAAGCCAGTGCGTCGGTCAAACAGGCAGGAGAAAATCCTTATGAAAAAGCTTTGAGAAGATTTTCTGTTGGAAATCGCTATGTTGGAACGGTCAGTATGGTAGATACAACAGGCGTGTTTGTCGCACTTGATGGAGGTGTAGATTGCCTCTGCAGCTATCCGAAACGCGGTCGTCCTCCGAGAGGAGCGCGCGTCACTGTTAGAATTCTCGGTCTCAATATGGAGAGCAATCGTATCTGGGGTGCGATTACCCATATTGCTGCACCAAGATAATTTTTCAACTGAAATTTAGAGTGGGAGGTGATAAAAGTATGGAGTATTGTGAGCTGAGCAAAGAAGAACAGGAGCGTAGAAAGACCATCGCAGAGCATACACGCAGTATGATTCTAAATGAAATGTCCGCGGATGACCAAGATGATACATCCATTATGCTTGGTTACCGAGACTATTATCTGCAGATATCCTTTTCTGCGCTTCATCCATTGATGGTGATCTGTCTTGCACGATCTATTCAGCATGTTAGTTCTGCCAAAAAGAAAAAGATGGTCAATGAACTGAATCTGAAGAGCGTACTTGGGAGTCATGCGATCAATGAGTCGGTAGGATGTTATTCCTATCGGGCAACTCAGTGGCTGGATACGGAGATATCACCGCAGAGATATTTCGAAATGTTAAATCGCTGTGTTGATGAAGCAGATCGGGCATATCAAGTTTTGGCAAACTGATGTTGCATTTTTTGTGATACTCTGGTGTAATAAGGTAAAGACACAAGGAGGATCACAGTATGAAGAAATTCATTTTGCCAATACTCGTTTGTATATTCTTGCTTTTGTGCAGCTGTTCCGGCTATCAGCCGAATAAGGAAAATTCGGGCAGTTCATCTCAGTCTGTATCTATGCCAGAAGAAGATAGCTCATCTGAAGAACAAAGTAGTTCCAGTTTAGAATCAGAACAACCAGACTCAGGTGAAGATATACAAACCCAGTCTGATGTATCAGACAGTCAAAGCGTCGCCGCTGAAAAATCTGAAGGTTCAGGAACCCAAAAACCACCTGCATCTTCCCATACGCAAGTACCGTCTAATGATAAAGAACCACCAAAACAATCACAACCGGCGGAAAAGCCTGAACAAAAGCCTCAACCATCCAATCCCGAGGAAACATCTCCTCCAACATCGAAACCAACAGAGCCATCGGAATCAACACCTGAGCCGTCTGTACCTGAAGAAAAACCGTTTGACATCAGTCCATATTTAGATGATGCCAAAAAGTATGGTCAGAAGATTGGTTTGAAATTGGATTCTACAGCAACAGCTTGCAATGATGATCCCATCTTTGCGAATGCCGACAGCAAGTTTTTGGAGAGAGATTTGAGGGATCGTTTAAATTGGTATGTAGAAAGTGGTTTTACTGCTTTTTGGATTTGGACGGAGGATTTGGGAAACAACGAATACAACATTTTTGTTGGATACGCTTAAATTTAACACTATGCTAAAAAGACTCATCAAATGATGGGTCTTTTTCTTTTGCAAATTTTAAGGAGGAACTTATGATGAGTAAAGGAAAACGAATCATATCGTTTTTGATGTCGATTGTTATGAGTCTGGGAGTCTTCTCCGGAATGACATCGACAGTATTTGCAGACACAAAACAGATGACGGCTTATATCCTTGATGTACCAAGAAGCGGAGATAACTCAACAAATCCCAGCGACTGGGGTCACCCTGCTATGGATTTTATGGGCAATTGGAGTACACGAGAGAAAAAATCGCGTTATTCTATGTATTTCCAAGATTCATTTGAAGGCAAAGCCATGTACTGCATTGAGCCAGGCGTTGGTGTCCACACCGGCGATCAGTACGATGGATTTGATGAAACATTCTGGAACAACTATCCTTCCGAGTTGAATCCTACGATTGCACCGACTGTTATTAAAGCATATATCGGACGCATTATGCAGTATGGATGGCAAGGTAACGGTGAAACAAACTGGGATATGTCTAACCCAACTCATACCAAAGAAGTCGCACATTATATTGCAACGCAGCTTCTAATTTGGGAAACAGTCGTAGGTGAACGTGATAGTCAGTTCAATAAGGTGGATGCACATGCACAAGGCAAAGATAATATTAAGGACACTATCAAAAGCAGTCATCCTCTTCGCGATTTGATTTTCCAGTATTACACGGATATGGAGAAAAAGGTACAGCAGCACACAATGCTGCCCAGCTTTTTTACCAGAAGCTCCGGAAGTGCTGATACCTACGAATTGAAATGGAACGGCACAGATTATTCTGTTACTTTAACAGATACAAACGGCGTATTAGGAAACTATTCTTTCTCCAGCAGTACAAGCGGCATGAAATTTGAGGTAAACGGAAATAAGCTCACAATCCGCTGTAATGAAGCACCCAAAGATGCAGTCAGCATCATGGCAGAGAAAAAGAATGGTGAACGCAAAGGCGTCGTAATTTGGTCCGATGGTGACATTGGTGGAGGAAAGCAGGATTTTACAACCTATGGCGCCACTGTTTCTGACCCTGTAACCGGTTATTTGAAACTTGAGATAATGGTTGGAAATATGCATTTGCTGAAAACTTCCGAAGATGGAAAAGTAAGTGGAATCAGTTTTACGATTTCCGGTGAAGGCTATCACGAAGTCAAAACAACCAATGAAGATGGCGTCATCGATATCAGTGATTTGAATCCTGGCGTCTATACTGTGACAGAACAGGTTATTGATAAGTATGAGCCGCAGGAAGTCCAGAGAGTAACGATTGTCAGCGGAAAAACATCCACTGTTACATTTAATAACACTCTAAAAAGAGGTAGCCTAAAAGTTACAAAGACATCAGAAGATGGGCTTACAGAAGGTATGAAATTTCATTTGTATGGCACTTCTTTGGCGGGAATTCCTGTTGATGAGTATGCAGTAACCGACAGTTCCGGTATTGCGACTTTTGACAATGTCCTGATTTCTGGCAGCACACCGTATATTCTGGAAGAGGTAGATACGGCGATTCGCTATGTAATTCCCGAAGCACAGAACACTACTGTTCAATGGAATGAAGTAACAAATCAATCTGTACACAATGTTCTCAAAAAGTTCCGCGTAACGGTTACTAAAAGCGATGCGGAAACTGGTGAAGCACAGGGAGATGCATCGCTTGCCGGTGCTACCTATGGACTTTACAAGGGAGAAACACTTGTAGACAGCTTTACTACTGACAGCAATGGATCTTTTACAACTGGGTATTATGTATGTGATACGGACTGGACCATTCGTGAAATCAATCCAAGCGAAGGTTATCTGTTGGATCCTACAATCTATCCGGTTGGAGCAGATCCTGAGCTTTATACAGTAGAACTGAATACAACAGCCAATGATGTAAAAGAACAGGTACAAAAAGGTAACATTGCATTGATTAAGCACACTGATGACGGCGAAACTGGAATTGAAACACCAGAAAGCGGTGCAGAGTTCCAGGTTTATCTGAAATCTTCTGGTTCTTATGATGCAGCAGCTGATTCAGAACGAGATTTTCTCACCTGTGATGAAAATGGCTATGCAAAAACCAAAGACCTCCCTTATGGCATTTATACAGTGCATCAAGTATCTGGATGGGAAGGCCGAGACCTCATTGATGACTTCGACGTGTTCATCGCCAAAGATGGCCAAACTTATCACTATATCCTGAACAACAGGGTGTTTGAATCCCATATCAAAATTATTAAAGTAGATGCGGAGACTGGCAAGACTATTCCGTATGCTGGTGCCGGATTCCAACTTTTCAAACCGGATGGAACTCAGATCACTCAAACAATCACCTATCCGGAAGTTACCACAATTGATACTTTCTACACAAATGATAAAGGCTATCTGATTACTCCGGAGCCTTTGGAATACGGGTCTGGGTATTCTTTAGTTGAGGTATATGCTCCATATGGTTATGTTGTAAACTCGGATCCGGTTTACTTTGATGTGACAGAGGAAGGTTCCTCAGAAGAAGATGGTGTAACCATCATTGAAGTAGAAAAGTCCAATGTCGCACAAAAAGGCGTCATTCATATTAAAAAGACCGGTGAAGTGTTCTCCAGTGTAACTGAGTCTGATGGAATCTATCAACCTGTCTACTCTGTGCAGGGTCTCCCTGGTGCTGTTTATGAGATTACAGCAGCTGAAGATATTTACACTTTGGATGGTACTCTCCGCTACTCCGCAGGAGAAGTTGTGGATACCATTGAAACCGATGAAAGCGGTATCGCTACCAGTAAAGAGTTGTACCTTGGAAAATTCAATGTGAAAGAGATACAAGCTCCATATCCGATGGTGCTCAATGATGAGATCCATGAAGTGGAACTTGTATATGCAGGTCAGGATGTTGAAATTACTGAAGCAGAGACCGGATTCTATAATGAACGTCAAAAAGTAAAAGTGAGCATTCAGAAGGCTTTGGAACAGGATGAACTGTTCGGACTTGGAATGAACGGCGAAATCACTTCTGTTACCTTCGGCTTGTTTGCTGCAGAAGACATTACAGCAGCTGATGGAAGCATTATCCCCGCAGATGGTCAGATTGAAGTTGTATCTGTATCAGAAGACGGAATCGCTGTTTGCACATCAGACCTGCCAATAGGCAGCTATTATTTGCAGGAGCTGTCTGTTGATGACCATTACATCATTAGCGATGCGAAATACCCATTTGTATTTGAGTATGGCGGACAAGATATTCCGTTGATCGAAATCGCTGCAAATGATGGTGCAGCAGTCGATAACACTCTGAAGCGCGGCGAAATCCAAGGCAAAAAAGTCGATGAAGACGGCAATGCCCTTGGCGGAGCAATCATTGGGTTATTCCGTCCGGATTGCACAGAATTTACGGAAGAAAATGCACTCATGACAACAACCTCTGCAGATGACGGCAGCTTTTCATTTAAGAACATTCCTCTTGGAAATTGGGTAATTCGTGAAATTTCGCAGCCGACAGGATTTGTACTCAGTGATGAAAGCTTCCCGGTTTCTATCACCGAAGATAAACAAGTAATTGAAATCGAAATCGCAAATGAGTTTATTACCGGTAACCTGCATTTAACAAAATATGATGCAGATTTTCCGGAAAACAAATTGTCAGGCGCAGTTTTCGAAGTTTTCCGAGACAGTAACGGAAATAAGGAATTAGATGACGAAGATGAACTTCTTGGCACCATGGAAGAAACCCTGAAGGGAATCTATGAGATGAACGACATTCGTTATGGCGGCGTTCTCGTGCGAGAAAAAACGGCTCCAGCAGGGTTCGTTTTGGACGAAAACGTATACTATATCATGATTGATACAGATGGAAAAACCTACGAGGTCGAAAATGAAGCTGGCAAGGGCTTTATTAACCAGGCACAAAAGGGTTCGCTGAAAATCATCAAGACCTCTTCCGATGGTACGAAGAAGGGCTTTGAATTCCGTGTGACCGGACCAAATGGTTATGATCAAACCTTTGTAACCGACGAATCTGGAGAAATCCTGATTGAGAATTTGCGCATCGGCGAATATGTAGTAACCGAACTGAAAAATAGCGTCAGCGCCAATTATAAAATTGCGGATCCAGTAACCGTAGAAATCGTAGCAGATGAGGTCTTAACGGTTAATGTGTACAATGAAAAGACTACAGTAGATGTACCTAAAACAGGTGATGAAACAAATCTCGGTCTGTGGATTGGTCTTATGATCTGTGGACTTACTGGCATTGCAGGTACCACCATTGTATGCTTGAGAAAACGCCGCAAAACCAAAAACGACCAATAATAACCCCTCGCTCATTAAGAAACCGGTCCTTCTGAGTTTTTAGAAGGACCGGCTCTTTGAGCGAATCATATTTACATTCGCGCAAACCCAGAAAGAAGGAAGAAACGGAGGCAGTTATGAAATCAAAAAAACGATATCTCCAATATATACTAAGTTTAGTCTGCGTAATAATCGCTGTACTCATTCCGCAGACGGTATTTGCCAAGGATGGCACTGACGGTACAGAACTGCAGGTCATGGAACCAGAAAAGCTCGAAGTCCAATTGGGAGTAGATTGGGCAGGTACTGAGTTTCAATTGAAAACAGACGCCGGCCTTTATCCAGGAACTATAACCGTTGACCAAGACGGTGTTCTTCGTCTTGAGATCGGAGGAAGCAAGTCTTATGTTCTGTCATGCATGAATTCTTCAGTAAGCGCTCCTGTTCCACAACCTGAGCAAGCCTCTGCCACAGGCAACTCTGAACAGACAGAATCTGAAACCGAAAAAGACGAAAGCAATACCATTGCAGGCATTCCGGTGGTTCATCTTATCCTGTTTGGCGGTGGTATGCTGATTGCTGTCGGTGGATTGATTGGACTGTATTTTGTAAAAAAGCGCCAGGAAGCAGCGGAATCCCAACAGGATTATGACGACGAAGATGATGAATAGATATCCCAGACTGACTTTTATTTGCGAGTGAATAAAAGATTTGAAAACTTTTTAATAAAAAATGCGTTAAAGTTTTCAAAATGGCTTGACAGTATAAAAACTCTGTGCTATTATATAACCGTGGCAGGGGCTTGCGCCCAGGCTTTCGGTACATCGGAGAGCTCCCGGTGTCATACATGCCGCACAGAGGCGTGGAACCC
Organism: uncultured Eubacteriales bacterium; assembly: GCA_900542425.1. Classification (GTDB taxonomy): domain Bacteria; phylum Bacillota; class Clostridia; order Oscillospirales; family CAG-272; genus QALR01. Next base: position 12,987 of record UQNQ01000007.1, on the reverse strand, counting down.
GTTACGGATTAGCGCACAGAGCGATCCACAATGACGCAAGCCATTTTTGAATATTAAGCCGGAAGGCTGCTTGAATACTGCAGAGTTAAGATTTGGACATTTTTCCAATACCTTAGCTCTGCATTTTTTTGCAGACCTTCCGGCTTTTTGTATTTATACGGAGGAATGTGACAATGAAAAATAAGAAGAAAAGAAAGGGAGTTAACAACACTCAGATCCGATGCCCCTATTGTGGCAGCCCTGCTATTTTGCGCAGTGCAGATGGAATATATCGAGACAACAATAAAAATACGATGCTGTATGTATGTAAAAATTATCCGGAATGTGATGCTTACGTTCGTGTCCATACCGGAACCACCATTCCTGTTGGCAGCTTAGCAAATCATGAGCTGCGCACACTTAGAAGAACTGCTCATCAGTATTTTGATCAGCTCTATTTGAGTGGAATGATGAGCAAACAAGACGCCTACCAATGGCTTGCGGATTAGCTTTCCGCCCCGCTGTCAAAAGCCCATATTGGCTATCTGGGAGAATACTACTGCAAGGTAGTCATTGAGGAAAGTCGCAAAATGCTTCAAAAAAGAGGAAATAAAAAAATCCCAAAATTTGAGGTGATACAAGGAGGTGCTGCTTCATGAAACTCACGCAGGAACAACAGAAAAAAGTAGAGCAAAATATGCGACTGGTTGGTAAGGTGATCAAGGATAAAGTTCATGGTACAAACCAGCTGGGTATCTATTCATATGATGATATTGTGCAGATTGGTTATATTGGACTATGTAAAGCAGCCTATACAGATAAGGGTGGATGTTTTTCGACTTATGCATACCGACTCATTTGGCATGAGATATCCGATGCGCTGATTCGCGCTAATCGTTTGGGAGACAGAGAGATCCTCCTGTCAACATATAACTATGAAGCACAGGAGGATGCACATTTTTCATCTTTTAGTGAGAGTCTTGAAATCGAAAATGCCATCAGCAACGCTGAAACAAGCGCTACTGAAATTATCCAAAAAGGCATTCAGGCACTTAGAATGTCTACCGACGGCTACAACAGTTATGAAATTGGCGAGGCACTTCACACCTCTCCTGGAAAGGTACGTGTATGGATGTCTCGTGCCAGAAAATACTTGAAATCACAGCCGGAAATCGTGAGGCTTGCCGGTACATATGATATAGGTTAATGTAAGAATGATGAAGGGATGTTTTGGACTTTTGTTCAAAGCATCCCTTTTTTTCTGTTTAGAAAGGAGTTTTTATGAAAACAGTATTGAAAAAAGCGAAGTCATTTATTTTTCCATTGGCTATAGCAGTAATTATTTACTTACTAATGAGATTTGTTTTTCTTTTCGGATATGTTCCGACTGCGTCCATGGAACCCACCTTATCAAAAGATAGCTTTATTTTGGGAAATCGAATTTATTTTTCCTTAAATTACGGTGATATTGTTATCTTTAAGCACGACGGAAAATTGTTAGTGAAACGAATTGCAGCTGTTCCCGGAGATATCGTAGATTTAGAAGCCATTGAATATATGGTGGGTTATGAAAAGCCAGACCGAGAAAGTGAATTTTTGATAGTGCCAAATGACTGCTATTATGTGTTGGGAGACAATACTCAGAATTCTTTTGATTCAAGATATTGGGATGATCCTTTTGTACATCAAGATGATATTGTAGCAAAACTGATTCTTCCAAAAAAATAGCCGCCCATACTTCAAACAGTATAATCGGCTAATGTTTTCAAATATTTTTGTATTTTTTGATCGAATAAAGAATCTCATAAAGCTTCTTTTGTTCTTCCGGGGATTGAGCCGTAATAAGCTCATAAGCTTGGTATGCATAGTCATCCTCTTTCGGTGTTTCGCTGCCAAGAAATTCAAACAGTTTTGAAAGCGAAATTCCAAGTGCAGATGCAATCTTATCGATACTCTCTATGCTGGCATTCTTTTCTCCACGTTCTATTTGTCCAATATAGGTGTGATGACACCCAGCGCGCTCTGCCAATTCTTCTTGACTAAGTTTGTTTTGCAATCGGTAATTTCGAATTCGCTGTCCAATAGTCTGTGCGATTCCCATAGACCATCCTCCTTCCTATGTAAATAGTCTATAAATATTCATTTCTCAAATACACAGACTATTGATATTATCTTTAACGTGTGATAGACTATAAGTATTATTACTTTGTTTTTAACGCTTATAGTATGTATTTTAAACAAAGAAAAATTCACAAGGCGGGACCTGAATGCCTCAATTTGATCGTCAAGCATTTGGACAAAGATTAAGGCTATTAAGAGATTATCGTGAAATGACGCAACAGCAAGTGGCAGATTTCCTTAATGTAAATCGCTCTACATATTCTTATTATGAAAATGGTAAAACAGAACCATCTATTACGACACTTATGAGGATGGCGGAGTTGTTCAATGTGACATTAGATAGCCTGTTGAATATGGAAAAAGACAGGGATATCAGTCTTGATCAGAAATGTTCTTGCTGGAATCGGAAAATGGGGAGCGAGAACTGTGGAATTGCAAAAAAGAGAAAAAGTCTGCACATTTTTCGGACATGCGGACAGTCCTACAAATATAAAAAAAGAGATTCAGAAAGTAATTGAAGATCTAATACTACAAAAAGGTGTTAACACTTTTTATGTCGGGACAAATGGCAACTTTGACCGAATGGTTCAAAGTGTGTTGATTGATTTGAAAAAACAATATCCTAATTTAGAGTGTTACACCGTATTAGCCTATATACCGGGCATTAAACCTGAATTTGATGTCGCGTATGAAAAGTTAGAGACTTTGTATCCGGATGGTCTGGAAAAAGTTCCAAAGCGTTTTGCAATAGATTGGCGTAACAAATGGATGGTTCAACAGTCGGATTACGTTATCTCATATGTTCGTCATAGTTTTGGCGGAGCTGCTAAATATATGGAGCTCGCAAAGCGGAAAAAGAAGATAGTCTATAATTTGGCAAATTTATAAACAGTAATATGAGCATTAAGACAGTCATTAACGAACATTTACCTATTGCGTAATCATTCACTACCTTCAAAAACAGAGGCAGTGAAAAGCAGAAGTGCAGAATTCCGTTAAGCATTGATATGTTACATATATTTTGCGTATAAACCTGTCTTAATTTAAAAAGATACAGACAACTTCTCTTCGGAAAAGTATGTCTGTTTTTTTTAATAAATTTGAGACACATCTTATTTAGATTTGTTGACTTTGTAACTCTGTGGAGATATAATATAGTTGTAAATCATCTATAGAGTTTAAGGAGATGAGCAATTGGATAAGATAATTATATATCACGGTTCAAGTGAAATTGTTAAGCAGCCAGTTTACGGAAAAGGAAAGCCGTATAATGATTATGGAATCGGATTCTATTGCACAGAACATCTGGAACTTGCCAAGGAATGGGCCTGCACTAAAAATATTGATGGATTTGTTAATGAATATGAGTTGGATTTAACGCATCTGAAGGTGCTACACCTGTCAGAGTACTCGATTCTCCATTGGCTTGCTTTGCTGATGGTAAACAGAAGATTCCGGATTTCTACTCCGGTTATGCGTAGGGGATTTCAGTGGTTGAAAGACAATTTTCTAATTGATATTACTGGATATGATGTGATTATAGGATATCGAGCCGACGATTCCTACTTCTCGTTTGCCCGAGCTTTTATTAACAATGAAATCTCTCTAACTCAGTTGTCATATGCTATGAAGTTAGGAAAACTTGGAGAACAAATCGTTCTAAAAAGTCCAAAAGCATTTGAAGAGATTCGGTTCTTATCTTATTCTGTTGTGGATAATACAGAATATTATGCTAAACGAAAATCCCGAGATGAGGAAGCAAGAGCTGCTTTTCGAGCCGAATTGGATAAAGAGGATATCAATGGACTGTATATGAGAGACATACTTCGGGAGGAGGTAAAAAAGGATGATCCACGCTTACAGTGAGACATATTTAGATGACGCGATGCAAAATCTTGGAGAAATGCTGGATTATGCGGTCAATAGCTGCTATTTGGACATGGATGATTTTTTTGAAATGTTTATTGTCGGCGGTATTGCCTCACAGTTTGAAAATGGGGTTCCGGGAATTGTTTCAGGAAAATCCGGAACGGAATTGGTTTGGGAAGTATTGAGTAAAGCGGGAGTTTCCATCAAAATGTCAGACCCAAGGGAGGATCGTGATTGTTCCCCGGAGTATTGGTGCGGGTGGATTATAGCATTTTATCAATGGTATACCGCACTCTCTTTCAAAGAAATTCTTCAAATCTGTACAATGCGAGAAATCAGGAAAATGTATTACACATTGCATGAAGCGTCAGAACTAAAGTTCGTCAATACTATGAATGAAATTGCACGAAGGAAAAAGCTACCAACTAAACTTCAGACGCTCCGAAAATCCCGACAGTTATCGCAGAAACTATTGTCAGAAAAATCTGGAGTCACATTAAGAATGATCCAGCAATATGAAAATAGAAGCAAAGATATCAACAGAGCAGCAGCGGAAACGCTTTCTGCCTTATCCAGAGTATTGGGATGTAATGTGGAGGATTTGTTGGAATATAGTTTTGAGGAAGTTACAATAGATGAGGTGGGTGATTAAATGCAATTAGAAACCAGAAGATTGATTTTGCGTCCATGGGAAGAACGGGATGCAGAAGAATTATATCGCTACGCACAGGACGACAGAATCGGGCCAATTGCTGGATGGCCGCCGCACACCAGCGTCGAGAATAGCCTGGAAATTATCCGGACGGTTCTGTCCGAACCAGAAACTTATGCAGTTATTCTGAAAGACACCGGAAAACCTGTGGGCAGTGTGGGAATTATGTTTGCCCCAAAAGGAAGCGCTCCGATGAAAGAACAAGAAGCTGAAATTGGCTACTGGATTGGCGTACCATACTGGGGTCAGGGATTGATTCCGGAAGCGGTGCACAGACTTCAGGAACGATGTTTCGATGAACTTCATTGCAGCGCTGTATGGTGTGGTTACTATGACGGCAATGATAAATCAAAACGTGTCCAGGAGAAATGCGGTTTTCTATATCATCATACGGAAACAGGAAAGCAATCTCCCCTGGGCGATATTCGAACCGAACATTTTACCAGGCTTACTTTGGAGGAATGGGAAAAAGTAAGAAGCAAAAAATCTGAGATGAAGTAAATTACGAAGAGGTTTGCTGCATCGGGATTGGAGGATATATATGAATACCAGAGAAGAAAAGATTCGGATGTGGTTTGATATGTGGCTGAAAAAAACAGACCATGGAATTATGGATTTGTTTTCTTTTGATGCAGTGTACATAGAAAGCTGGGGACCGGAATATCATGGCTCAAAAAAAATAAAACACTGGTTTGATGAATGGAATCAGCGTGGAACTGTTCTTATATGGGACATTAAGCAATTTATTCATACAAATGAGCAAACGGTTGTAGAATGGTATTTCAAAAACCAAATGGACGATGGACGGATAGAAGCTTTTGATGGAATGTCTTTAATCCACTGGTCGGTAGATGATAAAATTGTATCTCTTAAAGAATTTGGGTGCAACTGCAACCGCTATGACCCTTATAAGGACGGAGATACTCCAACCTTTCAGGATGAAGCCTCTATGTGGTTTTGAGGAGGTAAAAATGGTTTTTTCGATTGATAAATGGATGGATCAATATATCAATGTCATGCAGAATGAATTCCATGACAGAATCTGGTTTCTTGGACTCCAGGGCAGCTATGGTCGAGGAGAAGCTGGAGATCAGAGCGATATTGATGTAGTGATTATTTTGGACACTGTATCCGCAAGCGATCTGGAGACATATGCTATGCTCCTTGATCACTTGCCAGAGCGAGAGAAAATATGCGGCTTTATTTCAGGAAAGCAAGAAATCCTTGCATGGGAGCCGTCTGATTTGTTTCAGTTCTGTTACGATACGACTCCCATACTGGGTACATTGCAGGATTTAATCAATAACATACATAAGGAGGATGTCCAACGCGCTATCCGGATTGGTGCCTGTAATGTCTACCACATGTGCGCCCACAATTTGGTTCACGAGAGAAGCGCGGATATCTTAAAGGGGCTCTATAAGTCAGCTGTTTTTACGCTGCAGGCCATTGCTTTTTTGCAAACTGGCAGCTACAAAAAGAAAAAGACAGATCTTCTTCCGCTGCTGCAGGAAAAAGATCAGAATATATTGCGGACCAGTATAGAACTGAAAGAGAAAAATTCACTTTCGTTTGAGGAGACACTCCAGTTCTCCGACCTTCTACTTAACTGGTCATCAAAATGGATACGTGAGGTGAGATAGAATGGCAAAATTAGAACAGACAATTCGGGGAGATTATAATCAAATTCTTAATAGGATTGAATCAGGAATTGTGAACAGCAGTATGTCTGCTTCATTAGAAGATTCCAGCGATTTTTATAGCAATGGGGCGCGCTGCAGTGTGCGTGTTTTTGAACGGTACAGCTGGTTAGGTAGTAATCGTGTCAGCCTTAGTGTGACCTTGTTCCAATGTGGTGACGACGCTGTTCATCTCTCTGCAATTACAGCAGGTGGAAGTCAAGCTCTGTTTTTTAAAATCAATACATTTGGCGAAGAAGCATTTCTGGATAAACTTAGAGAGCTCCTTTAATTGCCTGAAAAAACGAGTCTGCAGAATATAAACAACGGAGAGGTATGTATTGAAACGATTTATTATTTTTGGTTCACAATATGGGACAGCCAAGTCATACGCACAAAAGCTGTCACAGCTCACAGACATTGAATGCATTAGTTATGATAAGATTAAGAATAGGCTGGACGTGGAGTCGGTAATTTACATCGGAGGCTTGTATGCCGGCGGAGTAAAAGGTCTCAAAACAACCATGAAGTATTTGCCGGAGAGTGCAGATCTTACGGTTGTCACTGTGGGCCTGGCGGATGTAAACGATCCTGTTAATGTTGAGAAGATCCTCCATTCACTTCGTTCGCAGCTGGCTCATGATCAATACATAAAGACAAAATTTTTTCACCTGCGAGGTGGAATAAACTATCGGAATCTTACTTTGCTGCACAGAACAATGATGTCCCTTCTTTATCAAACCGCTAAAAAGAAGGATCCCAAGCAGCTGACTGAAGAAGATAAAGTCTTTCTTGACTCATATAATCAACAGGTGAACTTTGTCGATTTTGATTCTTTAAAGCCAATTTGCGAATGGATAGTGAATGGATCCGAGTAATTATTTGAATGAATTTGGAAAACAAAAACATAAATTAAGTTGCTTGTTTGGATGTATCTGAGAAAATAACAGGCACAGTTTATTTCAGATTTAGAGGAAGAGGGTTTAGCTATGGACACAACATATATTGTTGATTTTTACAATCACTATGATGAAGATAACCGATTAGTACCAAAACATGGTACCGTGGAGTTTTTGACTACTATGCGCTATATTGAACGGTATTTGAAACCAGGCTGCAAAATCATTGAAATTGGCGCCGGTACAGGACGGTATTCACATGCTTTGGCACGAAAAGGTTATGTAGTCGATTCTGTGGAACTGGTAGAGCACAACATTGAGGTCTTTCAAAAAAACACCCTGCCAAATGAAACAATTACCATTCGGCAGGGAAATGCTATGGATTTATCCGAATTTGCTGACAACCAGTATGACATTACTTTGCTATTGGGTCCTCTATACCATCTTTACAGAGAAGAGGATAAACATCAGGCAATACGCGAGGCGATTCGAGTTACAAAACCAGGCGGAATTATTTTTGCTGCTTATGTTATTTCAGACGGCTGTCTTCTTGACGAGGGATTCCATCGAGGAAATATAAATGTTCTGGAATATATTCGGGACGGATTGATAGATGCTGACACATTTGCAACCAAATCTGAGCCCAAAGATCTCTTTGAACTTGTTCGCAAAGAGGACATTGATCATCTAATGGCTGCATTCCCGGTGACACGTCTTCACTATGTGGCTACAGATGGATGTGCGCTGCTATTACGAGAGCCCATTGATGCTATGGACGATGAAATGTTCCAGACATATTTGAAGTACCATTTCTCTACCTGTGAACGAGAGGACTTTCTGGGCGTATCTAGCCACGTAGTAGACGTGTTTCAAAAGAGACCAGTGTGAAAAGATTGAGAGAAGAGTGTAGGTGCATTCCGTGGAAATCAGAGAAGTAAAAAACAACAAAAAGCAATACTTATCTCTGCTGTTATTGGCGGATGAACAGGAAAATATGATTGACCGCTATCTGGATAGAGGTATTATGTATGTGCTGGAGGATGATGGTATAAAAAGCGAATGCGTCGTCACCGATGAAGGCGACGGTATACTGGAAATCAAAAATATTGCAACGGACCCAGAGCATCAGGGGCATGGATATGGAAAAGCGCTTATTACCTTTTTAGAAAAGACTTACAGCACACAATATTCTATTTTACAAGTGGGGACGGGAGATGTTCCGTCTACAGTGTTGTTTTATGAAGCATGTGGATTCCACCGTTCCCATAGGATTAAAAACTTTTTTATAGATCATTACGATCATCCCATCTATGAAGACGGTATGCAACTGATGGATATGGTTTATCTGCAAAAGAACTTATCCGTCTGATGCTTTATTAAGCTATTTCCGACTGAGGTAAAGGAGAAAAATATGATAGAAGTTGTATTCAGCGAAAGTGCAGCTGGATCTCTTTCTGTTGCCGCAGGAAAAAACTATATTGGCGGAGTCAGTTCTGCCATTATCATGAATACTGAGGGAGACAGTGAGATTCCAAATCAGGATGAAATTGAAAAAATGCTTAGGGAATCCGAAGAAAGGGAAAGACTCAACTGGGAGAATGCAATTCCACTTGATGTTGAACGTAAAGATATTCTCAGTTTTCCGCTTGCTTTGAGTATAGGAAGCATCACAGAAGATGAAATTGGAAAACAACGGGAAGAAACACTTCAAAATCTTGTCAGCTTTTATCCTGATGAAGAAAAGGAAGCTGCAGAGGAAATGCAGGAAACTGCCCGTAAAAGCCTCGATAATTTGCTAATCCGTGCTCAGGAAGGAGAAGCCATCCGAGTTTGGTCAAGCGATCTCCCGGATGAGGCCTGCGGATTTTGTTGGCTTATCGATCAGTTGAAGCCCATTGGCTATAATAATTTGGATATAACCTATGTAAAACTTCCGGATTTTCATGTGATGCCGGATAAAACAGTGGTCATCTATTCCGGATGGGGTGAGGTATCGCCTCATCAGTGGGGTAATCTGGCGAAATCAGGTGAGAAAGTACCTGCGAATTATATGCATGCATTATCTTTCCGCTGGGAACAGTTGAAACGAGAAAATGCAACTTTGCGGGCGGTTGTGAACCGTCAACTTGTTAGTGTGCCGGACACATTCTATGATGCATTTATTCTTCGGGAGCTGGAAGCCCAAGAAGATGAGTTCATGGAAGCAGTGCTGATTGGGAAAGTACTTGGAAAGTATTCTCTTGGAATCAGCGACGGTTTGATCGCTTTAAGAATAGAGCAGTTTATCAAAGAAGGAAAGCTTGAAGTGATCACGCATGCTAAACCGCAGGATCCGTCTTATCATCGCATGCTGCGCAAACGCTGTTCGAATTTTGAAAAATAAAAAGGAGACTTTATTTAATGAAAAAAGCTGTCATCCTTTATGCGTCGGTACATCATAAGAACACAGAAAAGGTCGTGAACTATATTGCGTCTGCTATTGATGCGGATGTAATTGATCTATTAAAAAACAGGAACCCATCCATCGAGCAGTACGAATTGATCATACTGGCCTCGGGAATTTATTTTGGTTCATTCCATAAAGTTCTTCTGGAATACATGAAGGCAACATCATTTGAAGGAAAGAATGTTATTGTGTTGTATACCTGTGGGATACCCTATAGGAATTACGCTAAATCTTCAGAAAAAATCCTGCGTGAAAACAATGCCAATTATATTTCTGCTTTTCATTGCAGAGGTTACGATACATATGGACCATTCGGAAAGATTGGCGGGATTGCGAAAAACCATCCCAGTCAACAGGATATGAATCGACTGCTTCATAATGTGAGAATTTCTGCAGACAATATTCTATGATACTTGTTTTAATCTAAAAAAAGTGAGAGGAGCTGACTGAAGCATGGAAAATAAAACCTATCTTGCAATAGATCTAAAATCTTTTTATGCTTCAGTTGAGTGCATGGAGCGTGGGTTGGACCCAATGACGACTAACCTTGTAGTTGCGGATCAGAGCCGAACTGAAAAAACAATCTGTCTTGCGGTTTCTCCTTCGTTAAAGACATTTGGTATACCCGGGCGTCCTCGGTTGTTTGAGGTCGTTCAAAAGATTAAGAATGTAAATGCGGAACGCCAACGCAAAGCTCCCGGAAGAAAATTCACCGGATCCTCCTATCACTTTGCTGAACTGCAGTCACATCCGGAACTGGCAGTGGATTATATTGTAGCGTCTCCTCAGATGGCAAAATACATGGAAATCAGCACGCAGATTTATAATGTCTATTTGAAACATATTGCGCCGGAGGATATCCATGTCTATTCCATTGACGAGGTTTTTATGGATGTGACTCATTATCTAAAAACATATGGATTAACCGCCAGAGAACTCGCAATGAGAATTATTTTGGATGTGCTTAAAACAACAGGAATTACCGCTACTGCAGGAATCGGTACCAATCTATATCTGTGTAAGGTTGCGATGGATATTGAAGCAAAGCATATTCCACCGGATGAAAACGGTGTGCGTATTGCAGAGCTGGACGAAATGAGTTACCGTCGAAAATTGTGGTCACATCGTCCTTTAACAAGCTTCTGGCGTGTAGGAAAAGGATACGCGAAGAAATTGGAATCGTGCGGGATATATACCATGGGAGATGTCGCGCGGTGTTCTCTTGGGAAACCTGGTGACTACTACAATGAAGATCTTCTTTATAAGTTATTTGGCATTAACGCAGAGCTATTGATTGATCATGCATGGGGGTGGGAACCATGTACAATAGCGGATATCAAAGCGTACAAGCCGGAGTCGAATAGTATCGGGTCTGGGCAGGTGCTGCAGAGTCCATATGAATTCGAGAAGGCAAAGCTGGTAGTGCGTGAAATGACGGAGCTTTTGGTCTTGGATCTGGTAGAAAAGAACCTTGTCACAAACCAGCTGACACTGACAATAGGCTATGATATTGAGAACCTGAGCGATCCGGAACGAAGAAAACAATATCATGGTCCTGTTACCACAGACCAATATGGCAGATCCATTCCCAAGCATGCACACGGGACGGCAAACTTAGATCGATATCTGTCTTCTACCAAGCTGATTACGGAAGCAATAATGAATCTGTTTGACCGCATTGTTGATCCAAAGCTTCTGGTGCGTAGAATTACCATTACTGCGAATCGAGTAATAGATGAGAAAGCGGCACAACGAAAGGATGAGTACCAGCAGCTCGATCTGTTTACGGATTATGAAGCGGAGGAAGCCCGGCAAAGAGAAGAACAGACGGAACTGGAACGAGAAAAAAGAATGCAAAAAGCTATGCTTGATATTAAGCATAAGTTTGGGAAGAATGCGATTTTAAAGGGAATGAATTTGCAGGAAGGTGCCACGGCTAAAGATAGAAACAGTCAGATTGGAGGGCATAAGGCGTGAGTAATAAAAAATATGACGATATCATTAACCTCCCCCATCATGTTTCGCTTACGCATCCCCATATGTCCAGACTGGATCGGGCAGCTCAGTTTTCTCCGTTCGCAGCCTTAACGGGCTATGATGCTGCTATTAAGGAAACGGCACGTCTGACCGATAAAAAAGTGGAACTGGGAGAGTATGAACTGGAAGAACTCAACCGAACACTGCTGGAGTTATCAGACCATATTTCACAGCACCCGCAGGTCATGGTTACGTATTTTGAGCCGGATAAGTGTAAAGAAGGCGGAGCCTATATTACAGTCAGCAAGGAGATAAAAAGGATTGACGAGATAGAGCAAGCCATTTATTTTACAGATGGGTCAAAGATCCCATTATCTGATATATTTTCCATAGAAATCAGCAATTGAGAGGAGTGTTAATGATGAAAGAGAAATGCAAAAAGGGTGTTGAAATTATCGTTGAATCCGTTAACTTTATTATTATTACTTATGCACTCTCAAGTGTCTCAATGTCCCTTCGCTCCAGTTGGGTATATATTTTGTTTTTTGCGTCGAATGTTTGGCTGATTACCATGTACTGTAATACAATCAATAAAACAGTAAAAAACAAGCTGATCACAACGGTTTTATGTCTAGCCTGTATTATCATTTTCTGTGTAATTGTATATTACTTTGGATACATAGATGGACAGCTTGTCAGATTTAAGAGTTAGTGGAATATTATATATGGAATCGAAAGAAAAATAAGCGATGGACAATAAAGATCAATACAATAAATGAAGGAAGGAGGAAAGTGCAGATAATGAAAAAATATTTAGGTCGAGTGGGCTTTGCAGTTTGCATTCTTGCGGCAATACAACTTTTAAGAATGGGAGGCAAGATGCTGCTTTTTCAATTTGCCGAGCACACCCTGATGGCAGATACAATCTATTCACTGATATTTATGCTGCTGTGCAGTATGGTAATGGTTTTACTTGCCCAAAAGAAACATCCTGAAGTAAATCTTTTTCCTAAAAAGATATCTAAACCGTATGTTGTTTTCAGCGTGTTAGTACTACTGCTTTTTCTGGTAACACCTTTTATTACGCTTAGCACGACGGTTTACGATTGGCTCTTTTTGCTGTACGGGGCTTTAATAACTCCAATTTTTGAGGAACTGATTTTCCGTGCATATTTGTGGAAGTATTTTTCTTTTACAAAAGAGCCTGTAACATATATCACAGTTACTTTTTTGTTTGGAATATGGCATTTAGGGTATGATTTCCGCCTACAAAAATAATTTTATATGAACGATAAAAAGAAACAC
>UQNQ01000006.1 GCA_900542425.1 uncultured Eubacteriales bacterium | reverse complement strand
TATCCCTAAAGATACACGAAAACCGTATCTCTCTGCATTGCTATATTTAACTAATCAAAGGTGAAAGAATATATTTTTACCGATGGTATCCCCTTCAAAAAGTTCTTAAAACATGTAATATACATAATTTTATCATAAAATGAAAAATATGTCAACTGTTCCACTTTTTTCTTGTAAACATCCCAATAAAAACATTTTATATTTAATGGACGTTTATCCTGAAAAAAGGCAGCTTGCCACGCTCACCTCAACCAAGCTCCCGCCTGCACAAGAACGTAAAATGCTTAACCGAATATAAATCAAAAATGGTAACCACCGCTACGGCAGCTTTGGTTTGGGCCATTATATTTTCGTGAAAAAATATCTGTAATAAAAAAGCGAGGTTATTCCTCGCTTTTTTATTCTGCCATTTTTAGATATTCAATTTTTCCGTCAACGGCAAATATCAGCACATGGTCACCCTCTCCGATTTTACCGTCCAGCATCCAAAGAGAAAAAGCATCCTCGATTTTTGAAGAAATTTCACGGCGAAGCGGACGTGCTCCATACATTCCTACGGAGTCACATGAAGCCAACATTTCCGGTACGGAAGAATCAAAACGAGCCGTAATTCCCAGCGCCGCAATTCTGGATTCCACTGCTTTGAGCATCATTTGCGCGATAGAAACAAGGCTTTCATGACGCAATTTGTCAAACACGATAATCTCGTCAATCCGATTAATCAGCTCCGGACGAAAGCTTTCCCGCAAACGCTTCATGTGCTCCGTCCGTTCAGTCAAATGCTTTTCTTCGGACGAATTTCCGCCGGAAAATCCAAGCTCACGCGCATCGGAAGCCGGCGTCCCGATATTGGTTGTCATGATAACGATTGCATTTTTAAAGCTTGCCGTTCTGCCCGTGGAATCCGTCAAAATTCCATCATCAAGAATCTGCAAAAGCAAATTAAAAATATCGGGATGCGCTTTTTCAATCTCATCAAAAAGAATAACGGAATATGGGCGCCGTCTGACCTTTTCCGTCAGTCCCCCACCCTCGTCATATCCAATATATCCCGGAGGCGAGCCGATAATTTTAGAAACACTGTGCTTCTCCATATATTCACTCATATCAAGCCGAATCAAAGCATTTTCCGAACCAAATACGATATCGGCAACCGCTTTGGCAAGCTCTGTTTTTCCGACGCCGGTCGGTCCCATAAAAAGGAGCGAGCAAATCGGGCGGGTTGGATTGCCAAGTCCGACTCTGCCGCGGCGGATGGCACGGGCAACGGCAGAAGTGGCATCATCCTGACCGATAATACGTTCACGCAGAAGCTCTTCCAAACGAAGCAGCCGTTCCCCCTCGGTAGATGCCAGCTTTTTTACCGGAATCCCCGTCCATGCGGTAACGACGTCGGCAATATCACCAGCATCTATCTTTTCCGGATGCTTTTCACGCTCTTTTTTGATGGCTTCCTTTTCAGCGCGATATTGTTTTTCAAGTGTTGCCGCGCGATCCCGCAGCTTTGCTGCGAGTTCAAATTTCTGGTCGTGAATCGCATTTTCCTTTTTCTCAAGTAACAGCTTGATCTCATTTTCATATTCTGAAAGTTTTGGTGCACTTCCATAACTTTCAATCCGTTTTTTCGAGGCTGCTTCGTCTACAAGATCGATCGCTTTATCCGGTAAAAAGCGATCGGGAATATATCTTGCCGAAAGTGTCACTGCCGCCGAAAGCGCCTCGTCCGTAATCACAATATGATGATGATTTTCATACTTGGAACGCAATCCTTTTAATATTTCCAATGTTTGTTCCTCATCGGGTTCCGATACCAGAACCGACTGAAAACGCCTTTCCAGCGCCGCGTCTTTCTCAATATGCTTGCGGTATTCCGCAATCGTCGTCGCGCCAATAACCTGAATTTCCCCTCTGGCAAGCACAGGCTTCAGAATATTGGCCGCATCCACGGCGCCTTCCGCAGCACCGGCTCCCACAATAGTATGGATTTCATCGATAAAAAGGATGATATTTTTGTTTTTCATCACCTCATCCATAACTTTTTTGAGCCTGTCTTCAAATTCACCGCGATATTTTGCCCCGGCAATCATCGCACCAATATCCAACGTGATGACAACCTTATCGGCAAGATTGTCCGGCACTGCACCCGACGCGATTCTGGAAGCCAGCCCTTCTACAACAGCGGTTTTCCCTACCCCTGGCTCTCCGATGAGGCAGGGATTGTTTTTTGTACGGCGAGAAAGAATCTGAATCACACGCTCCGTTTCCGTTTCTCTGCCGATAATCGGGTCAAGCATGCCGCATACGGCGAGCGTTGTAAGATCTCTTCCGTACTGTCCTATCGCAGATACGGAGGAACTCCCGCTCGTTGCTTTGATAGGCTTTCCCTGCGAGGTTTCCACCTCGGCGCCCATATCTCCGAAAAAAGCAATGATATCATTTTGCAATTCGCTGAGACTTACATTCTGAGCCACAATCAGCTTCACTGCAACGGATTCCCGCTCTGTTACCAAAGAAAACAGCAAATCCTCTGTCCCGATCAGAGTGTGTCCGTATCTTGCTGCAACCGAAGAAGAAGCTTCAATCACACGGCGAAGTCCCGGCGTCATATCACTGGCATCCAGAACGGTTTCCTCTCCTACCCCTGAAAGCTCTTCGATCAGCTCACGTGTTGGCGCGTAGTAAATTCCTCTTGCCGAAAGAAGATTCCCGGCAACACTGTCACGTTCGGCAAGCATTGCCAGCAAAAGATGCTCTGTTCCAATATAAGTGTGTCCAAGTCTGCCGGCCTCGTTTGCCGCTTGTTTCAGGATATTTTTCGCCGTTGCCGTAAATTTATTCTGCATGAATCGGATTCCTCCATCATAGATTCTCAAAATTAAAACAATACAAATATTCTTATTGTTTTATTCAAAACACAAGAAAAATATTTACAAAACGCCGGAATATGTTGTATAATATTCAAAAAAAGCATCCACTGCTGAACAATGTCCGGAGGTATTTATGTTATCTAAAATATTCGGCGCGGGAATTTCAGGAATTGAAGGCTATTCCGTTACCGTGGAATGCAACGTCAATGACAGACTTCCGACATTCCAGATTGTAGGACTCCCCGATGCTGCCATCAAGGAATCCAAGGAACGGATTAAGGCGGCGCTCATTAACAGCGGATTTTTCTTTCCCGACGCGGAAATCACCGTGAATCTTGCGCCTGCCGACAAGAAAAAAGAGGGTTCTTCCTATGACCTTGCGATTCTTATCGCCATTATGAAATGCTCCGGCGCAATCCCCGCCGAGCTTTGTCTGGATGATAAGTGCTTTATCGGAGAACTTTCCCTTTCCGGAGAGCTGCGCGCAGTCAAAGGCGCACTTTCTATGTGTATGGCCGCAGCGGAGAGTGGAAAAACAGAAATCTATATCTCCGCCGAGAATGCCGCTGAAGCTGCTATTACAGAAAACATACGGGTTTTTCCCGTACGTCATGTAAAAGAACTTATTGCGCACCTTAAGGGAGGTCCTTATCAAATAGAACCCGCTGTATTTGATAAAAGTATATTGGAAAAAAAGAAAATATATGCCGGACTGGATTTTTCCGATGTCAAAGGCCAGCGAAAAGCCAAACGGGCACTGGAAATTGCCGCAGCAGGCGGACATCATGTTCTACTCATCGGCCCTCCCGGTACCGGAAAAAGCATGCTTGCCAAACGTATCCCTACTATTTTACCCGAAATGACGCTGGATGAATCAATTGAAGTCACAAAAATTCACTCGGTTTCCGGGACACTTCCGGCAGGGACCGCCCTTCTGACCGAGCGTCCCTTTCGCTCGCCGCATCATACCATGTCCGCCGCAGGACTTGCCGGCGGGGGTAAAATTCCCGAGCCCGGAGAAATTTCTCTCGCGCACGGCGGCGTATTGTTTCTGGACGAGCTGCCCGAATTCTCGGGACAAGCGGTGGAAGCTCTGCGTCAGCCACTGGAGGACGGGAAAATTACCATCACACGTGTAAACGGAAAAGTAACATTTCCAGCACGCTTTATGCTGGTATGTGCTATGAACCCATGTAAATGCGGTTACTTCGGTCATCCGACAAAAAAATGCACTTGTTCGACAAACGATATCCGCAGGTACCTTTCCAAAATCAGTGGTCCTCTGCTAGACCGAATCGATATTCAGGTAGAAATGCCCTCGCTTTCTTACGGAGAAGTATCAGGCGAAATACCGGAGCCTGCCGAATCCTCCGCTGCCATCCGAGACAGAGTAAACCGTGCCCGAGAATTTGCCCATATGCGATATGCCGGTGAGGACAAGCTCTATTGCAATGCCGCACTGTCCCCTTCCCAAATCCGCAAATATTGTAAAACAGACAAAGCCGCAGCGGAGCTTCTTAAAAAAGCCTTTGATAAACTCGGACTTTCCGCCCGTGGATATGACCGGATTCTGCGCGTTGCCCGTACTGTTGCAGACCTTGCCGGAAGCGAATCCATCCTCTCGTCTCACATTGCAGAAGCCATACAGTTTCGTTCTCTCGACCGCAAATACTGGATATCATGAATATATGGTTGATTTCATGCGTTTATCTTCCGTTTTTTTGATAATATTAATTTTATAAAAAATTCTGTCATCAAAAATCGAAATGCCACACTATATGAGTAAAAGGAAGTGAGAAAATGCAACAGGCAAATCCCATGTGCGACTGTTTGATACAGGAATTCATCAAAAATCATATGGAAAAGATGTTTTATTTCTGTCTGAAAAAGACGGGAAACAATTCAGAAGCTGACGACTTGGTACAAGACATCACATTGAATATCATATCTGCTCTGAAAAAAGGTATGATTCCGACAAGCTTCTCGGCATGGGTATGGCAAATTGCGCGCAATCGTTATTCTGTATGGGCAGACAAAAAGCGTAGACGAAACGAGTCGGTAACCGGTTCCGATATCGGCGACTATGAAATCGAAGACGAAAATAAGAATCTCCCTGATGAAATGATACGCAGTGAACAAATGTCACTGCTCCGGCGAGAACTGGCTTTCATCAAAAATGAGTATCGTAACATCGTTATTGCTTATTATATAGAGAACAGGAGCGTCCGTGAAATTGCATTGTCTCAGTCTCTTTCGACCAGCACAGTACAACAACGCTTGTACCGTGCAAGAATTATTTTGAAAGAAGGTATGGATATGGCAAGAGAATTTGGAAAACGTAGCTATCATCCCGAAGACGTTACTTTTGCAGCAAGCGGCTCTCAACCGAGCGGGTTACCATGGTGCGTCGTGCAAAGAAAGATTCCGAAAAATATTTTGCTTCATGCAAGCAACAATCCTTCGACACTTGAAGAACTCTCTATGGAACTCGGAGTAGCTCTCCCTTATATGGAAGAGGAAGTTAAAATCCTACATCGCGCCACTCTGCTTAAAAAGTGCGGGAACAAATATATTACCAATTTCGTTATATTGGATAGAGAATGCCGCTTAGATATTTATCATGCATTAAGATCCAGTTCAAAAGAAAGAAGCCGTTTGATTCAGGAATTTATTTGTGACAAACAAGCAGATATTCGTCATCTTGGCATTGCCGGTGAACACATAGATGATAATACGATCCGGTGGTGGTTAGTACCTAAGATCTTTGACTATTTTATTGAGCATGTGGGGAAAGATGCTGCCGATCCGCCAATACGTGAAAATGGTGAGTCTTGGGGTTTTGTCGGTTACGAATCGGTTGAGCTTCCTGAAAAAATCATAATGGGACATAATGGCGCCGGAAATCCCGATAATATGTTTTGGACATATAAATATGATGATTATTCGCTGTGGAATCAGTGCGGAGAGCCCGACTATGAAGAAGTAATGCTGATGTGCGAATGCCTCCGAAAAAATCGGCTTATCACATCGTTTTCAGACAATGAAAAGAGGCTTTGGCGCAATATTGACGGTAAATATGTCCATGCCGATAAAGCCGGAGAAATGATTTCGGATATTCTTGTGATTACAGTCGAAAAATTAGAAAAGATATTCCAATTCCTAAAAGAGTATAAAAATTATGAGCCGCTGACACAAAATTTTAAAAGCGCATATGAGAAAGTTAAAGAAATACTCAAGAAAAGCAACAATAAAATCTTACATGATACAATCGAGTACAATATAAGAATGGAGTTATGCAGCATGAGAATGATGGCAGTGCATGATTGCGTGGACAACGGATTTTTGCAACTTCCTGATGAACCGTGCAAATCTTCCTTGGGAATGCATCTACTTCTAACATAAAGCTATCGCCGGAAATCATCCTGATTTCCGGCGATAGTTCTCTGCTATTGGAGAAACAAAACAAATCCGGTCTGCTTCGTTATACGAAACAGACCGGATTTGTTTTATTTGGTGATCCATCGGAGAGTCGAACTCCGGACACCATGATTAAAAGTTACTTGTTTAGTTGTCTTTAAAATTGTAATATTCCTTGATGATGTAGCTGATTTGTGCAGAAATGCTTCTTTCGTTTTTTTCTGCCTCTTTTTTTATGCGTTCCATTATTTCGGGAGCAAGATTTATAGAAGTCGGATGACCTTTTCGCTTATATTTTTCTTTAAATTTGTTTTCGTTATTCATTTTGATTTCCTTTCACTAATTATTGATTATTATTGTATTTTGTTTTTATGAATTTTTCAATTTTTTCGTTAGTGGTATTGACTTATTTTCACTAACGTTATATAATGGTGTTAGTGAGAAAAAATTATTTTCACTAACACCATTTTTATTTTATAACATTCCCAACACGGGAGAAAGGACGCCTCGAGAGGGGCAAAGGTGAACACATGACAAATTTTGCAGGATTTAGGCACAAACCCGTTGATGTAACGGACGAGAAAACCGGAGAGGTTAAACATTATGACCGTGTGGATGCGGTTTTTGTAACCGACAAACAACCTGATTATTGCGGATTGTATGCGTTTGAACACAAAATCGAATTTGAGGATTTGTTCAAGGTTATGGACGCAACGATTGAGGAGCTTCAAGAACGGCTTTCGACAGGCAAAACAAGATGTATTGTTGAAACCGTTCCGATGAAAAACGGTAAATTGCAGGTGACAGAGGTTCATTGGTTGGATGCTCTTGACCCTGTGAAAAAATAGAGAGGAGGAATAAAGTATGGAAACAACCACGTTGTCTAAAGCTGGCGCGCTTGTTGGAGAAGTAATGAACGGTGTTGATCAGGCACTTCCCGGTGTTGCAAAAACTTCGGTTACCACATTTGATACGTTGTTTTGGAATGCTGACGGCACTCTCACTTCTGTTGCAGTATTGATTATCGGCGCTATTGTTGTCGGCTGCGCGTTCGGTCTTTGGAAGCTTTTGAAAAGACGTGCTTCCCGTATCTGATGCTTTATTTGAAAATGCCCGGAATTTTATCTGGGCATTTTTGCTCAAAATGAAATGTCATACAAAAATTACGCTGCAGCTCGCAGATCAGATCTGCAGCTGAAAAAAATTGTATGACAGAAAGGAGATTGAATGAAAAAACTCTATATGTTTCTTTGTGTGCTTGTTTTGTTTTTGTCTTTGTCGGTATCTATTTTTGCCGAGGAAACGGAAACAATACCATCCGGTATTACGGCGGAGACGGATATATCAAACGATGATCATTCTCTTTATACATGGGTGGAATCGTTGTGGTCGTATATCTTCCCTGCCGATGTAATTGCAGATAATGCCGGCTTGATTTCACTGTTTACCATGTCGGCTGTTGCTCTCGTGGTCTTTGCTCCTTTGTTTCTGATTTTTGTTTGTGTGACCTTATCGATTCTATCTTCGTTTAAAAGGCGGTGACTCTTATGATGAACGTATTTAAGTCTATTTTTTTACAGTTGCCGGTGAAGCTTGCCGGTGATCTTGTTGTTATCGTGGAAGCTGCACCGATCATCGAAATTTTAACATACATTGTCTGCGTAGCGATGGCTGTGCTTTTGCTTTGGGCTGTATCTTCCATCTTTGTTATAAAGGCACGATGAGAGGAAGTGATAAAAAATGATAAAACGGGTAACTGCTATTTTGCTTGCGGTGTTTTTGATATTTGCGTTATCGATTCCGGTATTTGCGGAATCCTCGGTAACAATTCCGGTCAGCGGTGCATGGCATTTTAATGATACATTGGACTTCTCTTCTCTTTCCTCAAATCTTACTGAAACAGTCAATTTTTTGTCGGATGGCGTTCCATACACAAGTATGTTGGTTACTTCCAGCTCATTGAGTTATTCACGTTCTGCCGGATCCGTGACGGTTTATGGTGACGATTCCGTCGTGCTTTATTCTCCAAGTGCGGACAGGACAGATTATGCGATTTTACCATATGTAACTATCTCGGGAACTTCTGTTTCATATAAATACTATGTTATTTGGTACAAATCACTTTCTACATTACGCGAAGATTATGGTTTTAGTAATGTAAAATTTTATTATAGTTCTGCTAGTAAAATTTATTATTGTTTGTTTGATACATTAGAAGCTGCTGTTTCCGGCATTAAATCTTCAGATACTGTTTATTTATCTTCCACAATTGGTGTTTCTTTTATAGACGGGAATTCGATGACTTCGAGTTCGTATACGATAGACTGGTCAAATTATTATAGTAGCATGCAATTATCTAGTATTGTGAGACAAGTAACTAAAAAAGATGGTGCTTATGCTGGTGTATCATATCAAAACTTAACGGTTAAAAAAATCGATTCTAATGAATCTATCTTGTTTATAGGTGAAAGCAACAATGAAAACAGTATCGGTTTTGCTGATCCTTCATATAAGACCATCCAGTTTGGCGATACGCCGCAGGAAGTCTCTGCCGAGTTTTATTCCTGGCTTATCCGGAATGCTTCTCCTGTAGTGAATAGTATTGAAGATGCTAATGGCGATGGATATGATGATGAATCTTATGCGGCCGGAGAGCAAGCTGGATATACAATTGGTTATGCGGATGGTCAGGCTTCGACAGATTCCTATGATCTCGGCTATTCTGTCGGGTATAGTGACGGATATAACGTCGGCAAGGATTTTTCTCAAAATCAAGAGTCCGATTCTGATACGGTAAGCAATTTTTTTGTTAGATTTTTAGGTGCTGTTACCTCTTTCTTGCTATACCTCGGTATCAATATTTCATACCGTGGCGTTACAATTTTAACGATTTTATTTTTTGTCATTATCGCCGTTTTGGTATATTTTCTTATTCGGAAGTTAGGAGGTAAAGACTGATGATAGGCAAAATCGTTGTTGGTTTTCTTGTATTTTGTTTAACTTTGGTATGTATTTTCAGCTTTGATAGTGCCTTTGATTATACCTATGAATCATCGGGACTGGATGATTACGTTAAAGTAGATATGAAAACTCCTACCGATATCAATGAGCAGCTCCTTGATCAATCGTTAGGTCAGACATTTTCATTTGTTGGTACGGTTGGCTCTTGGCTTCGTGATGTGTGGAATCGTGGTATCACCATGTTTTCTTATATTTCCGGCAGTTTTGATTACAGAGTGGAAAATGAACTATATTTTGACTCTCTCGAGGAATTTACTTCCGGAATTGAAGCGCTCCGCGATGAATTATACGGTGTATGGATTGCTAAGATCGATGAAGATGGCGGCATATTGATAAATTGGCGAAAAGAAGCTGCATACGATGATGTTTATGGTGATGATTTCTGTATGGTAAATATGATCGCTAATACCTCAACGGAATATTCTTTCTTTGCTGATTGTCATCCTCTCGATTATGGTGAGTATTCTCTCTTTTATGCGGAAAGCTGGGCTGAAGTTACGGGTTTAACCGCCGAAGCTGTTCATACAAAATTTGCCGCGGCAGGACTTAGTCACTATTATAACGGTACCTATTGGAAGTATATCATTCAATGTCCCCCTGTTGTCTATGGTCCGCCTGCGCCGGAAGATCTCTCGACGAATTGATTGTCATACAAAAATTACGCTGCAGCTCGCAGATCAGATCTGCAGCTGAAAAAAATTGTATGACAGAAAGGAAGAAAGAAGCATGAAAAAACAGGTTTGTATCAGGCTTTCCGAGAATTGCATTGCAATGATCGAAAAGCAAAAAGGAGAAAACTTTTCTCAAAAGCTTGAAAACATGATTTGTTTTTGTAATCGGGAAATGCCTCGGATTGAAAAGGATATCGAGGCAGCGAAAAAGCGTCTCGAATATCTGAAAAGTGATATTTCCGATGCTGTTCAAACATATAACCGGATTCAAACAATTGATCGGAGTCTCCGATCAGTCGAGGGAATTCTCGGTAATCTGGTAGGTGAAATTCAATGAAAACTTGGTTGATTATTGCCGGCATAGTATTTTTGATATGGCTTATCTATGAGCTTGTCACCTCAAAGCCGATTCCGAAAGAATATCTCGGTGTGTTTATCGGTGGTCTTGGTTCCGGTAAAACTTATCTTGCCCAAAAACGTGCCATCGCTTGGTATCGGTCGGAATACCGGTCTTATATACGGTCGTGCATGTTTCATCCGTTCAAGAAAACGAAACGCCGTGAAAAGCCGCATCTATATTCCAACATTCCTTTACGGCTTGGCAATCGTTTGAATAAACGGATGTCTGAAGTACTGACAAAGGAAATTTTGTTTCTTGAAGATATGGCAGCGGACTGTTCGGCATTTCTTTTTGATGAGCTCGGACAGATAGCGAATCAATACGATTATGACTTGCAAGCGGTAAAATTTAATGTACAGTCTCATATTCGTTTTATGCGTCAATTCTACAGGAACGGAGATTTTGAAGCGACGGAGCAATGCACGGATTTCATTGCGAAACCGATTCGCGGCCGCTTTAATATCGTGATCAATTTGCGGAAGCTTCACCGCGTGGGTTTTTTGCCGTTTGGAATTGTCAAATGGCAAATGATATCTATGACACAGGATATCACGAATATTTCCGATGTTACCGGCGCAGACTGGAACAAATATTTCTTTTGGATGCCCTACGGCAGGCGGTATGACAGTAAACCGTATTCCGAGGCGCGGAAGTATGGCTTCACCCATACACCGCCGGAGAAGTGGGATTGGAACAATCTCAAAACGAATTACATTATCGATGTCCGCCAGCCTTGCAAACGGAATATCTATAAACCGGCTCGAGGATATGAGCCGAAGCCCTGCACCGTGGAGAGCGCGAGAGGGGGGCACGACGCCCCCTCTCGCGCCTCCGGTAGGCTCGAGGGCGCAGCAGAGAATCCCCGAGGGGATTCTCTGCAAGCCATTTTGAAGCGTTCTGAGGGCTCTTGACGCGCTTCCGGGTGTGCACAGCACTTCCCCCCCTCGTCAGAAACTTTTCCTTTCCAAGCCCGCGCGAAGCGCTCGAACGGATGCCGTTCTTGGAAAGTACATACTTACGTCTGTGTATAAGATTCGAAAGGATGTTTATGCTTCCCGCAGTACCCGCCGGCTTCCGGCCTGCACTTGCTTCCGGGATGCGGTCCTTTAAAATTCAGTTTGAAAAAACATGGATGATGTTTTGTAGTGTAATGATAAGCGTGCGCCGGTTTGATGTGGTAATGCGATGAATGCCGCAGAGTTATCGGAACGCACGGTATATGTTTCTTCGTTCTCCTCGTTCTTTTCTCTTTTCTTTTTTAGGC
This sequence comes from uncultured Eubacteriales bacterium, assembly GCA_900542425.1. Lineage (GTDB taxonomy): Bacteria > Bacillota > Clostridia > Oscillospirales > CAG-272 > QALR01. The sequence goes on along the minus strand of UQNQ01000006.1, from coordinate 67,784 downwards.
GTGACTGGGGGTGAGATGTTGATTGTGTGTAAACTCGCTTTTCTTGCTCTGCTTTTGCGATGAGCTTCTTTGCGAGTTTTCCATCAATCAACATTGAGGGGGATGTCACGCCCAAGGGAAGCCCCCTACCGTTTCCTCGTTCTCCTCGTTCCTTCCCATTTCGGTGCCGTTTTCTGCGTTCCTGATAACTCTGCGGCATGATTTTGCATTATAGATGGATCCGGCGCACGCTTCTGAATGAAATGAAAAAATGTCATACATGATATTTCAAAGCTTATATTTTATGGAAACAACGTCTTTGTTTTGTGTAATACACAAAACAATACATTTCATGTTTCAAATATGCGCCCATTTTTTACATATGTATAAAATACGTTTTTACCCCCCATTATATATTAAATTATATATATACTTTAATATTACTTGATATTATCGACAGAACTTAGGCAGCCGACCTGAAAGGTAGGAGTAAAAAATGCCCGATTTTTTCAATGAAAAAATTAAGACTTATCCGAACGGAAAACGGATTGTAATATACTGCAATAAGTCCATATTCTCACCGCAGAAAGACGAAGAGGATGGAGCAACGGAATTTGCTTTTGACAATTCGGACAATATTGTTGATGACAATGATTCTGAGAATGAAGAAGCTCAGGAGAAACAGCCCGACATTTCGGATATTCGCCGGTCGATGGCACGTGCAAAGGCTCGGATATTCGATATTGCGTTTTGTAACGACTGGTCGTACTTCCTGACGATCACATGGGATGACAGTATAATAGACAGTCACAACGTCAAGGACGTTATGAAAAAGTTATCAACGTGGTTAAATGACCGAAGCAAGCGCGATGGTTTGACCTATATGATTATTCCCGAATATCACAAGAGCGGCAGAGTACATATGCACGGACTTATTAACGATGCCTTGGATGTGACGGATTCCGGCGCCCGTACTGTTAAAGGATTTGATAAGCCGGTAAAGCTTTCGACGATTCGCTCAATGGGACTATCAAAGAATGTGCAGGACATTGTGTATAACGTTCCGGCTTGGAAGTATGGCTTTTCTACGGCTGTAAAGGTACACGGAGATCCCGGAGCCCTTGCGACTTATGTCACGAAGTACATGACAAAGGCAACAACGAAGATTTTCGGTAAATATTATTGGAGCTCTGCCGGACTGATCAGGGAGCCGGAAATATCATACGGATTTTTTCCGTGGTTTGACAGTATCTGCCTTGAAGAATTTTGTGTGCCGGATACTGATATACGTTTGAAGTATAGAACGGAGATGACATTTGAACGGTGAATCTTACCGAAGCGATAGAGGAATTTTTGCTTGACCAAAGAATGAAAGGCAATTCTAAGCTGACAAGAGAATATTACATACGATCCTTGAAATTATTTCTTGCGTTCATGGGAAATATGGATGTTCGACAGATTTCTTTACTTGACTGCAAAAAATACGTTGTTTCCCTACAAGATGACACACGTAAGAACACTGTTTCTGTGCAATCTTACGTCCGTGCGCTCCGCGCTTTTCTGACATGGCTCTATAACAATGAGTATACTGAAATGAACATTCCGGCAAAGTTGAAATTGCCGAAAGCTCAAAACACGGTCAAAGACGTGCTGACTGCCGCCGAAGTGGATCGGTTGTTTTCTTCTTTCAATGAAAATACATTTACAGGGCTTCGCGATCTGTGCATGATTTCTTTTATGCTCGGCTCTGGCTTGCGTCGTGCCGAGGTTATCACTATGAAAGCGGATTCTTTGCATATCGATGCAGGATATGCGCTGGTAACCGGCAAAGGCAACAAACAGCGTAATGTACCAATCGGAGAATATGCTGCGAAGAAGCTGCGTCTCTATATGAGGGTCAGACCTGAAGCGGAATACCTGTTTACTCTTGCAGACGGTAAACCGCTTTCTGATGTCACCGTCAAAGACCTATTTCGGAAACTGAAACGTCGGACAGGAATCAAACGGCTTCATCCTCATTTGCTCCGGCATACCTTTGCAACGATGTATTTAACTAACGGCGGCAACATTTATACCTTGCAGACGATTCTCGGACATACGTCTCTTGAGATGGTAAAAAAATATCTGCATATTGCCCCCGGATATGTGATCGCAAACTTCGGAAAATACTCTCCGATCGACGTCAAAAATGGACACCATGATTCTTGACACCTTTAAAAAATGGATATCATGACATACAAAACAAAAACGAGATACCTTGAGGGTATCTCGTTTATTTGGTGATCCATCGGAGAGTCGAACTCCGGACACCATGATTAAAAGTCATGTGCTCTACCTTCTGAGCTAATGGATCATATCCAAAGCTTAAATAGCATATCATATCTTGGAGAATTTGTCAATATTTTTTTTAATTTTTCATAAAAAAATATATCAAAAGATAGTTTGTGTAGGCATGATTTTTTTATTCATCTTTTTACAAATGCTTAATTTTCAAAGTTCCTCTGAAAATTATTCTTGAAAAAAGACGATTTAAGGTATATACTAATGTTGTAATAATGTGGAGCACCGAAAAGGAGCCGCCTATGATATTTCTTCATTCTGACGGAAAAATAGATATTTATGAAGTAACCTCAACAAGCGATTTAAAGCGCTTTATTTCATTTCCAGACCGCCTTTATATCGGGAATCCCAATTATGTTCCCTCACTCATGATGGATGAAATAGAAAATCTCCGGAAAGACAAAAATCCTGCTTTTGAATATTGTGACGCACGATATTTTATGGCATTCCGCGGAAAAGAGCCTGTTGGCAGAATCGCTGCGATTCATAACCGAAGATTCAATGAAGTCTGGCACAAAAATTGTGTTCGGTTCTCGCGATACGATGTCATTGACGATCTCGAGGTCTCCCGTGTCCTGCTTGCCGAAGTAGAAAATTGGGCTAAATCCCTCGGCATGGAAGAAATCCAAGGACCGATGGGCTTCTGTGATCTCGATCATCAGGGACTGCTTGTCGATGGTTTCGATCAAATGGGACTTTTTATCACCAGTTACAATCATCCATATTACATGCAGCATTTGGAAGCGCTTGGTTATCAGAAGCTGACGGACTGGGTGGAAATGAAAATGGAAAAGCCCGAGATACTGGATCCCAGAATCAAAAAAATCGCAGAATATTCTTTGGAAAAATTAAATCTTCATGAAATCCGCCTGAAAAAAACAAAAGATGTTTTGCCTTATGCGAAAGGAATTTTTGAGCTTCTGTATGAAGCCTATCAACACATATACGGCGTCATACCGCTGAACGACAGGCAGATAGAACTTTATATCGGACAGTTCATCACGCTTGTCAAGCCGGAATTTTTGACCCTTATTGCAGATGAGAACGACAAACCCGTTTCTTTCGGTGTCGTCATTCCCTCTCTTGCCGAAACCGTGCGCAAATGCAAAGGACGTCTCTTTCCTTTCGGCTGGATTCATATGCTCCGGTATCTCACTTCAAAAAAGCATGAGACATTGGAATTCCTTTTAATTGCCACCGACCCGAAATACTGGAACAGTGCGCTCGGAGCCGAAATCATCGTACATACCTTTGAAGGCGCTGAAAAATATGGCATTCGGTATGCGGAAACAGGACCGATGCTCGAAACCAATCTTCGTATCCAATCCATGTGGAGCCGTTTTCATGCCATCATTCATAAACGGCGCCGGTGTTATGTAAAACCACTTGACAAAACAGAAAAAGAATAAAAATAATCTTTTATCCGTTCCGGATTATCTTCAGAAGATAATCCGGATTTTTCATGATATTATATCGTAGCATGATAAACAAAAAATTTTCAGAATATGATTTTATTTTACTCAAAGTCATGCCTTATTTCAGCAAATTGAGAAATGCTAATCCAGCCCTTCTCGCTCATGGGTATCGTTTGTCCGAGCAAAAACAACAAATTCCTTAGTGATATATATGGATATACAGACATGTTTCTTCTGACACTCAGCATAGCAGTGCGAAAACGATCATATATATTTGAATATCAGAAAAATCCGGAGGATACGCTATGATGATAAAACATGACGGATATCAAAGCAGGTCCTCACGCATTCTAATCGGCGTTTTGGCAGTCATTTTGGTCATTGCATTCTGCCTGCTTTCTCTTTCCGGGAAAGATGCATTCTATGTATCCGCCGACGGTGTTTCGTATATCAAATGGGTGGATTACGGCGTCACCGCAACCGCAATGACCGATGCGATGAAACTTGATATTGAATCTTACGGTACAGAAGAACATGTAAATTGGATCGATTTGCTTGCTTATCTCGGCGCCAAATACGGCGGAAATTTTAAAGCCTATAAAAAATCCGACTTATCTTATGCGGCGGAATGTTTAAAAAATGATCCCTCCTGTTTTGACACGATGAAATACTATTCCTACTATAAAGAAGCATACGGCGCCGTGCTGGACGGATTTCTCGGCACTTATGCGACATATGAAAATATCGACGGAAGATATGTGTACAAAGAAACATACGGATTAAAAGCGTTTTCTCCCATTGCCCGCGGCTACTATTACAGCGATTTTGATGATTTCGGTGTAGCACGAAGTTACGGATATCGGCGGCAGCATCTCGGTCATGACATGATGGGATCGGTCGGAACACCGGTCATCGCCGTAGAATCCGGCTATGTGGAAGCAGTAGGATGGAACCAGTACGGCGGCTGGCGTATCGGAATCCGTAGCTTTGACGGTAAACGATATTACTATTACGCACATCTGCGCAAGGACCATCCATACAACGATATCTATGAAGGAAAAATCGTTACGGCGGGAGAAGTAATCGGATATCTCGGCATGACGGGATACAGTGCGCGTGAAAATACCAACAACATTAATACACCACATCTTCATTTCGGAATTCAGCTCATTTTTCATCCCTCTCAAAAAGACGGGACCAACCAAATTTGGATTGATTGTTATGAAATTACAAAATTCCTTCTGCAAAATAAAAGCGCCGTTTACAAGGAAAGCGGCGAATATTACGCGGTCAATCCGATTACGGATTTTTCTATTCCGGATTAAGTTAAGCGCATCTTCTGAAAAAACGACAAATGAAATTACTTCTAATAGGAGATTATCCGGTATTTTTATAAAAAATCCTTTTGACTGCCATTATGGTACCGAGTCCTGCGAATAAAGCGAGTGCCCCAGTGTACGTTTGGAGTAATTTTAAATTCTCGATTTATTTTCCGCATCAATTTCAATAAACTTTTTTCGTTTTGTATTTTTTCAGCAACGGGTTCTGCCGGAAATTTTTGTGTACTGTCAAAAAAGGATGCCGCAGAGAGTTCTTTCTCTGCGGCGTTTCCTCTTTCGGGTATTATTTGTCAAGATTCTTTGGTGTATATAGATTCGTATAGGGCTCGTTTTCACTCATACTTCTATCCGTAATCGTATGATAAATTCCTCTTACAACAGCAAGAAACACATAAAAGATAAGGAATCCCAAAATGCCAAACAGACCGGTCTTGCCACGTTCTACAAGTCCTGAAAGTGCAACAAAGGATACCCCGAACGCTACCGTACATAAGATGCCATGAATGGCCAGCTTTACAAAATAAGAATCCAAAAACCTTACATGGAACACATAATCCGCAACACCAACCAATGCAGAAAATAAAAGAGACGTCCATACAAGAGGCGTGTTAAAGGTATCAGAAGGCAAACCCATTGCCATCGAAAAAAGAATAAAAACGAGCATGGTAAACATAAAATAGGCGCCTACATGCCCAAGATAAGAGCGCAAAAAGGAAATCAGTTTTTTCATAACATCCTCCATTTATTCTTTTTTTATTTTATCACAGCAAAGTGAAGAAAGCAAGAGAGAAAATGAAAAACGATGCTACTCACTGCGGAACCTTCCGAGAAAATAAAAAATTCAAATGAATTCGTTCACTAAAAATAAAATATCATTCGCATTTTTATATTCAAATCCGTTATTGATACATTTTATCCATAAAACTACATATATCTCCGTTATTTTAAAATAAAATGATTGCCGCAAAAAACCGGACTTTATAAAAAGTCCGGTTTTGTTTTTTCTTTATTTTGCAATTACGCTTACACGCTTTTTGTTGTCGCCGAAACGTTCAAATTTTACCGTTCCGTCAGCCAAAGCGTAAAGTGTATCATCGGAACCAATACCAACATTTGTACCGGGATGCACGTTCGTGCCTCTCTGGCGAACAATAATGTTGCCCGCAATCACCGGCTGTCCGTCCGATTTCTTGACACCGAGTCTCTGGGCTCGGCTATCCCGTCCGTTTTTGGTAGAACCGACACCTTTTTTATGTGCAAAAAACTGCAAGCCAAGCTTCAACATACTGTGATACCTCCATTTTTTCTTATTGTAACTGCGGAAGTTTCCCACGGCGGCCATAGAAAACCATTTCCCGTCCGCTCAAATCTCCCGTTCCTCTGCATCGACATCCAGGTAGTCGCTGTAATCCTCCAGCATATCCATGAGCTGATAATAATATCCCTCGATAAGCCCTGACGCTGCATATCGCTTTTCGTCAGAGGAGGCATAATCCGGCAATGCTTCTTTCACCGTAACCGTGATATCCGCGGTTTCATCGTCAATTTCATAAGACACGTCCATTCCCCATACCGTCTCAACGGTATTGATGATAAGCATGGTCATCGCAGAAAGCGCTGAGCACACGATATCGGTTCCGAATTCTCCGTATCCGACATGACCGATTTCATGAAATCCGTAAAAAATGCCGTTCTTTTTATAGAAAACTACCTTCGTCATAGCCTATCAGCCAAAAATCTTTTCGATCTGAACCTTGGTATAAGGTTGTCTGTGACCGATTTTCTTTTTCTCGTTTTTCTTAGATTTGTACTTGAAAACGTGAATCTTTTTACCCTTGCCGTTCTTAAGGACGTTTGCAGTTACATAAGCACCCTCAACGTTGGGCTTGCCTGTAACAAAGCTCTCTCCGGATACCGCGAGAACTTCGCTGAATTTAACGGTATCGCCTTCGGCGGCATCAAGCTTTTCAACGAAAAGAACGTCGCCTTCCTGAACCTTGTACTGCTTTCCGCCTGTTACGATAATTGCGAACATCGGAAAACACCTCTCTTTCGTTATGACTCGCTAAGTAAGGCAACATCTTGTGTTTTTTAAGCCTTGACATTATGCGGCATATTATTTTACCATATAAAACCTATGCTTGTCAAGTATTTTTTCATTTTTGCGTCTTTTTTTGCCTCAGAATGCAAAAATTTTGTCTTAAACTTTTTTTCTTTAAAAATATCGACAAAAATATTGATTTTTTTAAAAAAACATGTTATAATTTTTATTAAAGTATAATTTTACAGATGATTTTTGAAAATTCAAAGGAAAGGAAAGCAAAATTTATGAAATACACTGAACGTATTCTCTCAGAACTCCAATCCAAATATCCGTATCAACCGGAATTTTTACAGGCAGCAAGAGAAGTTCTCGAATCTATCGTTCCGGCGGTAGAAAAAAATGAACTTCTTTACGAAAAGGAAGCGCTTCTGGAACGCATGGTAGAACCCGACCGCCAGATCCAATTCCGTGTTCCGTGGGTAGACGATCAAGGACAAGCCCGTGTCAACATCGGTTACCGTATTCAGTTCAACAACGCCATCGGACCATACAAAGGCGGGCTGCGTTTGCATCCGTCCGTCAATCTCAGCATTCTGAAATTTCTCGGCTTTGAACAGGTATTCAAAAACTCTCTCACGGGATTGCCGATCGGAGGCGCCAAGGGAGGTTCCGATTTTGATCCGAAAGGAAAATCCGATCGGGAGATCATGGCATTCTGCCAAAGCTTTATGACGGAACTTTATAAATATATCGGAGCCGACACAGACGTACCCGCTGGTGATATCGGAACCGGAGCCAGAGAAATCGGATATTTATTCGGGCAGTACAAGCGTATCCGCGGACTTTATGAGGGCGTACTGACCGGAAAAGGACTTTCCTACGGCGGTTCTCTTGTTCGCAAGGAAGCGACCGGTTACGGACTTCTCTATATCACGGAAGAACTTCTGAAAGATCACGCGGACACCATTTCCGGCAAAACGGCTGCTATTTCCGGCGCCGGAAACGTTGCCATTTATGCTGCGGAAAAAGCGGCACAGCTTGGTGCGAAAGTTGTCACCATGAGCGACTCCTCCGGCTGGATTTATGACAAAAACGGAATCGATCTCGCGCTCATCAAGGAAATCAAAGAAGTCAAGCGCGGACGTCTTACGGAATATACCGAAAAACATCCCGATGCTGTTTATACAGCAGGACGCGGCGTTTGGAGCATTCCGTGCGATGTCGCTCTTCCCTGCGCCACACAGAATGAACTGACGCTGGAAGATGCAAAATTGCTTGTGAAAAACGGCTGCAAAGCCGTATGCGAAGGCGCGAATATGCCCACAACCATCGAGGCCACACAATACCTTATGGAAAACGGTGTGCTTTTTGTTCCCGGCAAAGCCGCGAACGCAGGGGGGGTCGCCACTTCCGCTCTCGAAATGTCACAAAACAGTGAGCGTTTAAGCTGGAGCTTTGAGGAAGTCGACGCCAAACTGCGTGCCATCATGAGCAATATTTACCGGAATATCGCAGATGCAGCTAAAAAATACGGAATGGAAGGCAATTATGTTGCCGGAGCTAACATTGCCGGATTCGAAAAAGTTGCTGATGCCATGCTCGCTCATGGAATCTGTTAAAAAAATCGATACTTGTATAAAAAAAGCCGCACGATTTTCGTGCGGCTTTTTTACGGACGGATTTTTTCGGCGTTATGTCTGCTTCATGTTTCATACGCAAAAATCTCATCATAACTCACTTTCAGAATTTCCTTTATCAGTATAATTTCATCAGGATAAAGATGACGCTGCCCTACCTCGATTTTTGCGACGGCGCTTCGGGTGATATCACAGCCGCGCAGCTGCAACTGCTCCGCAAGGAATTCTTGTGTCATATCTGCTCTCTCTAAGGCTTCTGATATTTTTCCGATTTTCTTTTCGATTTCCTGATTCATGGTTTCTCCCCAAGGCGCTCTGTGTTTTTGCTACATAAAAGAATAAAGAAAGAATGAGACGCTGTCAGGCAGGACAGCGTCTCATTCTTTTGAGGAGTATATATAAAAAGGAGTATAAGCGTCTTTTACGAAGAAGTGCCAAGCCTTTCTAAAAAGCGGGAAAACGTCGCATCTATCAGTTCATGTCCTTTTTCCGTCGGGTGCATACCGTCAGCACATAAAAGCTTGTCATAATCGTGTCTTACCAAAAAAGGTGTGCGCAGATCAATCATCAGACAACCTTTTTCACGCGCAAGCCGTTCGCAAAGTCCGGAATAATATTCCTGCCAACGATAAATCATTTCCGTACTGCCGAGCCAGTGAAGAATATTTTCCCTTGACAATCCCTTCCGGCAAATCCAAGTAAGAAACTTTTCGGAATCAATCGGCGTCGGTAAAACAACAACCGGCATAGAATCGCACTCATACACATAGTCAATAAGTTCCGAATATATCTTCAAAAATTTTTCCGCCGGCGTTACCGGATCATGCTCGGAATCCGGTTCTTCCGCAACTTTTGCCCAATCGAAATTACAATCATTGCTTCCGTATTCCAGAAAAACAAACTCGGGATGGTTTTCTTTGGTGACGGTTTCCCGAATCAGCTCAGATCCGCGTTCGACAGTAAAGCCAAACCGGGAATTGTTTTTAATGTCCAGATGAAATCGTTCCTGTATCCCTGAAAATCTTCCCCGATGCATGCGGTATCCGCCTGCTTTTTCGTCAAAAATCACACCGCGCAATACGCTGTCACCGAACACAGCGGCACAAAAACGACGTCCCGTTCCGGTAAGGGAATCTTTTATTTTCGTAAAGTCAAAATTTTTCGGCAGCTTAATATATTTATTTTTCAGAATCGCTTCCATCTCACACCTCCAAATTTCTACGAACAAAAAAATCACTTCATCTGGTTTCCAAAACTATTATATACGGTAATTTTAATAATGTCAATGGTTTTCCCAAAAAATATTATCTGTTTTTTTCGACACGCTTGCAATTTTGCCAAAGATATGGTATACTGTCCATAACTAAATATAGGATACCCTGAAAATGTGAACCATAATCTTAAATTTTGCGTCCGCAGCGTAAATTTTTAAAAAAATCTGTATGACGCGACCGACCTTTATATTATCCACATGGAGGTAACCATGGAAAAAAAGATATTTCTAAGCACGATCGCCGCCGTTTCCGCCATTCATATTCCAAGGTGGAACGAACTTCCGGAATTTGAGCTTTATATGGATCAGGTTATCGGACTCGCAGAAAAAAATCTCGGCGCTCTGTATATTGACGGAAAAGGTTTGCTGACACCATCGATGATCAATAATTACGTGAAAAGCGGTGTGCTCCCTCCTCCGAAAAATAAAAAATACAATCGGACACACCTTGCTATCCTTATGATTGTCTGTGCGATGAAGCCTGTCATGGAAATTTCCGCCGTTTCCGATATCATTAAACGCAGCATTGCGGCAGGCAGTATTGAAGATGTGCTTGACGAATTTGCAAGAATGTATGAAAACGAGCTTTCTTCTTCCATTAAAAAAGCAAATATCGCGGTAGAAGCTTCCCATAACGATGAAATCCTAAGCTATATCGCCATTGAGAACACATTAAAAGCAAGCGCGGCAAGAACAGTTGCCATGCATGCTTATAATTCCATCCAAACAGATACACAAATGGATAAAAAGAAAGAGCCTGCCCCGCAAAAGAAGACAGTCTCTCCGGCAAAAGGAAAAAAGAAAGAATCCAGTGAAGAAGAAATTTCTGAAAGCACAGAAAATTCTGACGATACTCATGAAGAAAATGATTAAAAAGTCATAGAAAAAGAATCCTCCGAATAAATATTTCATAAATGAAAATATGAATTCGGAGGATATTTTTTATGTTTGTATATTCGATTCGTTCGGCAACGATTAAATTTATATGTGCCATTGTACTTTCCGTTGTCGTACTCATCACGCTGGTGGCGCTGATCCCCACCTATGCGGACGATGCCGAACCAACGTCCAGCATTTCATATTCCAAAATTTATGAAAACAGTGACCGTATCGATTTTATCTCACAATTCGGCTGGGAAGTAGAAGAAACACCCGTTGAAGAGGTAGAAGTTGTAGTTCCGGAATCATTCGATAAAATTTATCTCGGCTACAACGAAATGCAGAAAGAACAAGGTCTCAATCTTTCCAAATATAAAGGAAAAACCGTTACAAGATATACATATAAGGTAACCAATTACCCTGACTATGACGGTACTGTTTATATCAGCCTGCTCGTTTACAAGGATAAAGTTGTTGGGGGAGATGTCTGTTCTGCCGATGTAAACGGCTTTGTTCATGGCTTTTCCGCACCGGGCGCGGCAAGCTGACGTTAGTCCGGAATATAGCGGCGAAACTCCTGTCTATGCTGTTTAACCCATAAAACAAACGAATCAAGCGTCTCATCGGATACCATACGAAGGTCAAACAATGTGGCAAAAAAGCTGGTAAAGGATCCGCCGTGATACTTTTCCATAAATTCGTTGGTTACAAATTCCAAATAATCATGCTTTTTGATAAGCGGGTAATAGTATCGCATTTTTCCTTTTTTCTCGGAATAAATAAACCCTTTTTCATTCAGGCGGTTAAGCATCGTAATAAGCGCCGGAACAGCCCATCCGCGTTCACGCCCCAGCTTTTCCATGATGACCGTCGTCGTAATCGGAGAAGGATTGGTCCAAATTACCCTCATCACATCATATTCTGTGTCCGGAAGTCTTTTCATTTCAGATATCCTCTTTCTCTCAAGAATCGTTATCAAGCAAGATTTATACGTCTGTATACTTGATATTATACAGAAGGCTTAAAATCTTGTCAACTATATTTTGCATAATTCTGCATGCAAATTCCGGCTATGTCCAATAAAAAGCCTTCTCTATCAAAAAATCGATAAAAGCGATTATGACATTTCTGATTTTTCCTTCCCGGATAAATTAACATAGGGAGACAAGTAAATACTTGTCTCCCCATGTTTTTCATACAGGGAAAATCCCATCATCACACCCAGTTTTTCAACGAATGATAGACAATTTTATAAACATTTCTAATACCTTATACCAAAAACTTATGAGCCGCAGGATTCACACAGTTCCATCATCAGAATAAAACTCCGCATGATATGGAAGGGGTCTTTCACCGGCAAAGCCACCACACGATTCTCCGGTTTTCCGGTACGATCCCGGATCTGAATCCATTCGCCTCTGTCATTTTCACGGTTGGGGAAGGTAGAAAAAGCATATTCCTTTACTTTGCGATACCAGCCCAAAATGTTATCATCCCTGCTGAAAAGCATCGTAGAATACAGCGCCTCCGCATGCGGCCACCAGAGCTTGCTCATGCCATCTTCTGTTACTTTTTTTATCATGGGTTCCGAAGAATCCGGGATATCTCCGCACGGCGCCCCACCGGTCAAGTCGACAAACAAGCGGATCCCGCCATATTCGCTGTCCCAACCGAGAGAAAGCGTTTTCGACAGCAAATCCGATGTTTTTTCTGTGCGCTCTGTATCTCCCGCAAGCGTCCATTCTGTCTGCATGAACCAGCAATCCTCAATCGTATGCCCGGGATTGATATATCTGCCAAGCATCGTTTTATTGTCGAATCCGCCGTCCACTGGGATCATCTCATGCAAGACCCCGTTTTCATCTATGAAATGTTCGAATACGTCACAGGCAAATGTATATGCCAGATGAGAAATATCAGAAAAAGAAGGATCGCCGAGTTTTTTCATTGCATCGGCAAGCGTGCGTGACGTATTCGTAAAAATCATAGGAAGCCCGTGTGTCCGATAGCCGCGCGGAACTGGATAGGGATCAGTACGATATTCCCCACGGCGGTACCGCCGCAGTGCCGTTTCATATAAATGACCGGCAAAACGGAGAGCATCTCTGTTATCCTCAGCCGCCGCATACTCGGCAAGTCCGATGATCACAAAGCAATCCGCATAAAGACTGGTATCATAAACGCCTCCGATTGCCTTGGGCGTCCCGTCACGTTGTGTTAAGAAAACGCAGTTGCCAGAGGGCAAGAGCGAATGATCCATAAGGAAGCGCGCCGTCTTTGCTGCGCCGCACCGAAGTGCTTCCCGTCTTGCTCCTGTCACTTCCTCCCTTCCAAGCAGGCGTGAAAGAATCCAAAGCATGCGTCCCTGTGACCATATGTATTTGTCTTTAGAAAGAAGTTCTCCTCCGTTTCCGGAAAAACAAGTAAAATAGCCGCCATATTCGTTATCCGGCGCGTATTTCTCCCAAAAAGGAAGGATGTTTTCATACAGTTCCGTCAGGTAAAATTCCCTTTCTTTTACAAGTTCTTTGTTCATCACGGTTCCGCTTTTCCCTTCTGTTTTAAATAAATAATACCCGGTTTTATCATATTCGCGTAAGCAATACCGGCAAAGCCTGTCGCGGCAACAGCGCATCCTGTCCATGATTGAATGCTGTGCAACCGAAACGGCGGATTTCCTTTCGGATCCTCTGCCATCACGCCGATTTGTGCAGCATATTCCGGTGTACAAAGGAATTTTCCGCACTGCTCATAGAGAACGGCACATGTTTCAAGCTCCTTCCCACTCGCGCCGAACTCTTTACCGTATTCAAGAAAATCTTGAAGCAAAATCGGATTGCCGGCGCTTTTGGAGTTGTTCCAGACATTTTGAATCGGCCACCACGGCGCCTCTTTCAAAAATCTGAGAATTCCGGCAGAACCAAACAAATAACGCCGCAGCGCCTCAAACAACTTTTTCCTTAAAGCAGCGTTATCTGAGACGGCAAGTGCCGCACTGATTGCCTCCATCGTATAAAATCCGTCGCCAAACTCCAATACATTCTGATAATGATCATGTCCCGGATAAGTTCCGTCAAAAATGAAATTCCAATTTTCACCGTTTTCTCCCCACCGATCGGCAAGAAGAGATACCGCCGCGTCCGCAATCTCCCGATATTTTCGAATTCCCGCCGCCTGACCGATTAACATCATGGAAAGTGCTGTCGAGGCAGTGGACACGCTGTAAACCTTTTTGGCGGGTCCGTGAACCCATCCGTTGTCAAAGCCGCCGTTTTCCCTGCGGTAACGCATCGCCCAGTCATCCAGATAATGCTGTACCGCACCGATATAATCGGTTCTCTCCGGCTCCTTTGCATATCGGCACATAACAGCAAGCGCTGCAACCATGCTGCCGATATCCGCAAGATTCATCCAATTGCCGTGGCGTACCCGTTCCAGTTCTTCTTCCGTCAGCCCCTTTGTCGGCGTGCCGCGGTATGCCTGCGTAAAGCTTCCCTCCGGCAGCTGTTCTCCGACAAAACGATCGAAAATCGTTTTTGCCGCGTCATAATACTCTTGTTTTCCGAAAATTTCATATCCGGCAAGCAAGGTACGAAGCGGATAGGAAGAGGTATACCAAAGACGCTTGTTCATTTCATAATCGCCGAGAAAACCATCGACAGTCCGATGTGCCATCAGCCATTCACAAGAGCGGGAAAGCGCGCCCTCAGGATCAAACACGCCGTTTGTTAGAACTTCGGCTTTGGGCGGAAGTGTCTGTTCCGGCGCATCCGCGAACAGCTTGCCCGGGCTGACGTCTCCACAAGCGAGAACATCCATGCCATTGATAAAAAATCCGCCATTCTCCTGTCCGTAGAAATCTACCGCAACCTGTCCCGTCTCATGCGATAAAAGAAGATCGACGGTAACCTTCTCTCCCTTTGGAATATCGATTTTTGTTTCTGAATATACCTTGCCTGCAAATAACGGCGTATCAGAGACAACACTGCACAGTCGAACCGAAAAAGGCTCACGCTTTTCGTCAGGATCATAAAAATATAGCCGCAAACGATAATTGGAAGGCGGCAGTGCCATTCGGAATTCGGATTTTTCCGCAAATACGAAATCCCGGAAAGGCGATACTTCCGTTTCTCTTCTCCACCTGTTTTTCAGTTCCGTCATCCACATAAAATGACAAGAGGTATAGAGCCGTTCCATTTTGAGGAACCCATCATCCGCACGAACGGTACTGTTTCCAAAATCAAAGCGCATGATTTCTTTCATAGTATCTTTACCTCCCCAAGCAAAGGGGCACCTTTCTATATTTTTCCGCATCGTTCCGGAAGCGCTGTCTTTGCCGCCAGAATATGGTTCACCAAAGTCTTTTCGCACCAGTAATCCGGTTCTCTGTCATGACGGCAAAATGGAAGAAACTAGACCTCCAGGCATTTCCATTGGTGCGCCGCCGCAAGATTTTTCTGTAAAGAATCCCAGAAATACAGTTCATTCTATTTGCCGAACCTCACAAGACGCAAAGGAAAATACGCGTGGCATCCTTTTTAGAGATATCCGTCTCCAAAAGGATGCCAGTAATCAGTTTTAACCATCATGCACGAGACCGCCATGCTCCCGATTTGACTGAGCCTCCGGATATTTTCTTTTTGGGTGTTTTTAATTACCTGTGCCGACTGACATATCCATCACGCCACCCCTGACATGGCACCGAAAGCGCAACGGGAAACAATTCTCACAACGCTTAAAGCGACATATCACCAAATTCTTTTGTCATAGCACTCAAAGTTCAGAAGCACTCTCGCGGTCAAGATACAGCGTCATGTTGTCACATGTCCTGAGAGCGGTCGCGGGACATGTTTCCGAAAGCGCGCCATATACCGCACCGCGTACCGCCGCCGCCTTACGGGCCGTGGGAACGATACAAAAATGATACGCTGCCGAAGTCAGCATCGGAACGGTCAGTGTCACAGCATGCGTTGGGACCTCAGACAGCGAGGAAAAACAGCCGTCATTGACCTGCTGCTGCCTGCAAACGGCGTCAAGTTCCACAATTTTAACTTTTTTCTTGTCATGGAAATCAGCAACCGCGGGATCATTGAATGCAATATGTCCATTCTCCCCGATCCCGAGACACACGATGTCAATGGGCTCCTCTTCCAGAAGTGCGGCGTACCGCCGGCATTCGGCATCCATATCGGGAGCGCCACCGTTAAGATAAGACACACTGGCAAAGCAAACCTTGGAAAACAGCGATTCCCGCAGAAAGTTGCCAAACCCCTGCGGCGCGTCGGGATTAAGTCCGATATATTCATCCATATGGAACGCGTGGATTCTGGAGAAATCAACGCTTTTATCCGAGGTAAAAGCGTCAAGGAAGTCGGATTGCGAGGGTGCCGCCGCAAAAATCATGCGGATGCTTTTCTTCACCTCAAATAACTTCCGAATCACCGCCGCAACATCCCGAGCCGCAGCCCGTCCCATTTCCCCCCTTGTTTCAAACGCTTTTATCGTATAAGTTTTCTCCATTTTCATTCCTCCGTTTATCATAAACCATTTTACTATGTCAGCCGGTGCTTAACAAAAAACGAATCTCACAAGCCGGGTTCTTTTACAGCAGATTCTCCGGTTTCCTCACCGTCAAGATGGAAGGTTCTCACCATCCAATCACCGAGCGACGGAGAAAACGCATCCGCCAAAACCAGTAGTTTTGTAGAAAAGCCCGGAACAAGAATCTCTTTTTTCTTTTGATAGACACATTTCAGCACCGCTTTCGCAACCAAAGCCGGATCCGCCTTCGGTGTAATTTTCGGGCAATCCACATGCGCGATCTGCGGTGTATCCGTCCGGCTCGGGAACACCGCACCGACATGGATACCAAGAGGAAGCAATTCTTGTCTTGCCACTTGCAAAAATCCGTTCAAAGCAAATTTTGACGCGACATATGCCGCATCAGGCGGCACACCCTTTTTGCCGTCCATGGAAACGGTAACAACGATGCTTCCGCTTTTTTTCTCAAGAAAATGCGGCAGTATGGCGTAAAAAGTATGCAGCGTTCCGTAAAAATTGGTATTCATAATACGCTCGATCTGTGAGGGTGTCAGCTCTTTTGCCGGCATACGAAGATAAATACCGGCATTGGCATGCACAATATCCATTCCTCCCAAAGCCTCAACAGCACGACTGACAGCCGCTTGTATTTCATCCTTGACCGAAACGTCAGCAAGAAATGTCTCCGTCTGCACGCCAAATGCCCGGCATTCTCCGGCAACGGAAGAAAGACGCTCCTCATTCCTTGCCACAAGCGCAAGAGATGCCCCCTCTCTGGCAAAAGCCAGTGCACATGCTCTGCCGATCCCGCTTGACGCACCGGTAATCAGTACTTTTTTCCCGGAAAATCTCGGCTTCAAACGATATTCCCCCTTCCATTTTCGATGTTAACTTGAGTATATATTCTTTTCGCGCCAAAGTCAAGGCGTCATTCAAGAAATATTGACAAAACACAATGTCTCATATATCATAATAAAAAAGCATAGCCGCCGATATTCAGAGAACATAGACGGAAGCTTATCAATTTTTCGTCCGTTCGGACGGATAGGGAGGGCAAATGAAAACCTGCTTCATTCATTCCCGCGTCATTTTGGGACGGGAAATTTCCGACTGTGCCGTCATTGTCGAGAACGGAAAAATTATATACACCGGCAACCATCCGGGTGCTCTTCACACCATGCGCGTAATAGATGGCAAAGGCCTTTACCTTTCTCCCGGCTTTATTGATATTCATGTGCATGGAGGCGGAGGAAAAGGTGTTATGGACTGTGACCCTGACAGCATCCTTCAAATGTGCGACGCGCATCTTGCACATGGGACAACGTCGATTCTTCCGACAACGCTCGCGTCCCCTGTGCCGCGATTGCAGCTTGCCATTCTCGCTGTCAAAGAGGCTTCCGGACAGCAACGTCACCGAACAATTCTCGGTGTTCATTTGGAAGGACCGTTTCTCTCTCCCACCCAAAAAGGCGCTCAAAGCGAGGGCAGCATTCTTCCTATTACCAAAGAGTCCGTCACAGCGCTGCTCGATACCTGGGACGGTATCCGTATGATGGGAGCCGCCCCCGAGCTGGAAGATATTTCCTATTTGGCGGAAGAACTGCGCCGCCGCAAAATTACTGCGTCCATTGCACATTCAGATGCTTCCTTCGATGACGTCAAACAAGCGGTCGCCCTCGGATTTACTGACGTTACACACATCTATTCAGGCTGTTCCTCTGTAACAAGAAAAAACGGCTACCGAATCGCCGGCGTTGTGGAAGCGGGACTTTTGCTAAGCGAATTGTCCGTAACCGTTATCGCGGATTTAAAACATCTTCCTTCTGCGTTGCTTTCCTTGATTTATAAATGTAAAGGGCCCTCTAAAATTTCTCTGATTACAGACGCGCTGGAACCTGCCGGAACGGAAATGGCAGACGGGACCGTTTATATGCAAAAAAACGGCGTACCCGCCGTTTACGAAGATGGCGTTATGAAGCTGATGGACAGAAAAGCGTTTGCCGGAAGCGTTGCCACCATGGATATGCTTGTGCGCAACATGCGGCGGACACTTGGAATCTCTATCCCGGAAGCTGTGGAAATGGCATCCAAAACACCGGCATCCGTGATTGGTGTCAGTGAAAAAGGCAGTATTCAGGAAGGATACGATGCGGACTTGCTGCTGTTTGATGAGAATGTAGACATCCGATACTGCATGTGCGGCGGTAATGAGGTCTTTTCCCGAATTTAAAAATCAAATACCCTCTCTTTTTTTGTAGAATCTGAACGGATGACACCGAAAAAGAGAGGGTGTTTTATTGTAAAAATCTTATGGAAAAAGATTTTGCAATAGATAACAAGCCCTTCCCTGTTTGAAATATTATTTTTGGTATTGATATCTTTTTATACACGACAAATCAAGTCTTTTCTACTAGAAAAACTTTTCATTTTCTCCTTTTTGTTTCGACATTTTTTCTATATATCATCTATCATATGATATAATTCACATAAAAAACCACCAAAATTTCAAAAATCTATTGCTATTTATGGTAAATCATGGTACAATAAAAAATGCCAGAAGTTGAAAATGTTTCCATTTCAACTTAGAGACATGAAGGTGGTTTCTATATGGAAGAAGATATTCGCTTTGTTCTTGATTTGGTGACAAGCCATAAATCGGATCTTGTAAAAATCATCACATCTAAGCTCGGACAATATAAGACCAATGATGTTGAAGATTGCCTTCAAGATCTTTTTGTGCTGGCTTTCATTCACCGGAAAAAATTGTCCCGCCACCCGAACCCTGTCGGATGGCTTTTTGTAACAGCACGCAATCTCGCACATGACACTTTTCGAAAAAATAAAAAAAACGAAAGATATACCGTTTCATTTGAAGATGCCATAGAGATTTTCGGGACGGATGAAATGGAAGAAACCATGCTTGCAAACGGAACTGCCCCAAAAGAAGAGCCGGAAACCACCAAAGAAAAAATACTGGAAGAACTCAGTTGCCGGGAAAAAAAGCTATATCGATTAAAATACATTGAAAAAAAAGACACAAAATATCTTGCGCGGTATTTTTCCACAACAGAGGGATGCATACGTGCATGGCTTTCTCAAATGAGAAAACATATAAGAAAAATTGTAGAAAATCAGATGAAATGAGAAAATTTAGGGATTTTTAGAAAATATTGTAATTTTCCCGTTGCGTTTTGACGTTTTTTACATTATATAGTAGAAGGAGGTGATTTTTATCAACAGCGCTATTAAAAAAATCCCGGCGGGCGAGGTAAAAAAGATGCTGCTTTCCGGTCAACTCGATTTTGATTCACTGGATGAAGAAACCGTTCTCAGGCTGCTAGACTATGAGATCACATTTTTTGTGGATAATATTGGCGAAACCAAATTTTATAAAATGTGCCTGAAAGCGCTTTCTCGGTTTATTGATTTTGAGGTAACGGAGGAAAATGCCCTTGAAGTTGCTGAATCGGCTTATTCCCTTTGTTACAGTAAAAGACAGAGACGCAAATGGGACAAGATGCTGAGAGCCCGTGAGGAAGGAGAATACCGCCGCAGAGAACGCAAAACAAAAAGATTAAGGCTGATTCGCCGGTTATCGGTTTTTACCCTAGTCATGTTCTGCTTATTTATCGGACGGAATATTGCCCTTTCAGGATATAATCCTTTCTCAGACAAGCTTGCCAGTATTCGTGAACTATTGGATGCTCCGCAGGTTTCCATTTTAAAAAAGGGAGAGGACGGTATCCGTTTTAACGGTGAAATAAAAAAATATTCTTCCTATGAAGACCTCTGCAGAGATCTAAAGACCGTTATTTTATTTCCCGATTCGGCAAATTCAAATTTAACGGCGAACTACATCTGGTATGTAGATGATTTTGAAAATGATTACGTAAGAATCAAATGGGACGGCATTGATATGCGTGTTTATTTGGAGTATTCCCCTTTTAACAGAGACAGCTTTTTAGTGGCTCCCGAGGAAATCGGAGGCAGAAAATATTACAAGCTTCAAAACAAAGGGGGATCGGTTCAGATGATTCTTTTTTCAGATGAAGTCACCTATTCTTTTGTTTCATCAGATGAAGCATTGCTGAAAAACTTTTTGCTTAATTTAAAATAAAAAATACGTGAGGTTAAAAATGAAAAAGATTATATCGGTCGTATTGCTGCTTGCGGCATGTCTATCATTTACCATCAGTGCAGAAGGGACCCTTCAAACGTATACATATATAGACGGCAATATTGAAATTCAAATACAACATACAGATTTTACGGAAGAGGAGCTTGCGCGTATCATTGATTATCTGATAAATGGCGATTCCGGAGTCACAACATACAATCTGCTTTGCACGCTTTTTGGCCATAAGATCAAAGAAGGCATGATGTCCATGACGCAGCATCATGTATATGATACATATCCATACTGCGAAATTACCTATTATCATGTCGAGACATGCGAACGTTGCGATTATGAAAATGTAACCATTGATGCTGTTGAGCGCATCGGGTGCTGTTTAGAATAAAAGAAGGTTTTTATTTATTATGAGGATGAAAAAATTTCTGACAGTTGTGGCAGCCGTTTTTCTGGTCTCACTTCTTGCCGTCATTACCGGCAGCACTGCGGTAATTGTCAGCCGCAATATTAAAAACACAAGCAAAACAAGCACGAAAATCGGCGTAGATGAAATCGCTGAGTTGCTAAAGCAGGAAGCCATTGTAGAAGCGAAAGATGTCCGCCCCAGTTGTTTGTTGTTCGGGCATCAATTCAAAGAAGGAATGATATGCTTAAATTCTCACAAGGAATACGATATCTATCCGGACAGTGAAAGCAATTATTATGAATTCATCTACTGCGAACACTGCGGATATTTTTACATCGTTTTTGTTACCTCCAATCGCCTTGGCTCTTAATTCCAGTCATAATTCCCTCCTTCTAAATAAATCCGTCCGAAATGCAGAAAATCCGCATAAGCCGCGTCTATATCAGCCGTGCTTTCCGGAGCTAGCTTTCGGACGGATTTTTTTGTCGAAAAGCGATGGTTTCACTTTCTTTTTCCCCCGCCCGCAAACGGAACAAAGGCAAGCCTTTGTTCCGTTTTTTTCGCCGCATGCAAAGAATACTTGACCTAAACTCTGCAAAAATCGAAACGGCAGCGTCAATCAGAAGGCGCCGCTGCGAATGCAGATTTCACCTGCCGCGGGCGGGGAAAACAAATAAAAAAATCTCTCATTTGTTTTTTGACAGCCAAACGTCAAAACTCTATCGAATTCTCCCAAGTGATATTGACAAAAAAACAATTTCCATATATAATCAAATAAGATAAGTTAAAACCTACCAGCTGAAATTATGGAATAAACAGCACCAATTTATCATACTACAGGAGGATCAATTTTTCATGGAACAAGCAAAGCTTGCATTGCTGACAGAAAAGGCGCGCGAAATCCGTCTTGGCGCCGTCGAAGCTGTCTACAGCGCCTCATCCGGTCATCCGGGAGGCTCACTCTCCATTGCGGATATTCTCTCCTATCTTTACTTCTCTGAGATGAACGTAGATCCGAAAAATCCCAAGAAAGCAGACCGCGACAGGCTGGTCCTTTCCAAGGGACATACAGCCCCCGCTCTTTATGCCGCCCTTGCCGCACGCGGATATTTCGATAAGGAACTGCTTCGTACATTCCGGCAGGCCGACAGCTTTCTCCAGGGACATCCGGACATGAAACACACTCCCGGTGTCGATATGACAACCGGTTCGCTCGGACTCGGCTTTTCCGCAGCAAACGGTATGGCGCTTTCCGCAAAGATCTCCGGTGACACTTATCGTGTTTATGCCATTCTCGGCGACGGAGAAACAGAAGAAGGACAAGTATGGGAAGCCGCTATGTTCGGGGCGCACTACAAACTTGACAATTTGATGGCATTTATTGATTTCAACGGACTTCAGATTGACGGAAAAATCACAGAGGTTATGAATCCCACGCCTCTCGACGAAAAATTCGCGGCATTCGGCTGGAATGTGATTACCATTGACGCGCATGATTTTGACCAGATTGAGGCAGCATGCCGCGCAGCACGGGAATGTAAAGGCAAGCCGACCGCCGTTATTTGCAAAAGCATCAAAGGACACGGCGTATCCTATATGGAAAATCAGGTCGGCTGGCACGGCAAGGCACCCAATAAAGAACAATATGATCTTGCAGTTGCCGAGCTTACCGCGTCGGTATAAAGGAAGGGAGGAATTGTCATGGCAGATAAAATCGCAACCAGAGAAGCTTACGGCAATGCGCTTGCCGAATTCGGCGCAAAATATGATATTGTGGTTCTCGACGCAGACCTTTCCGAAGCGACGAAGACCTGTGTATTCAAAAAACAGTTCCCCGATCGGTTCTTTGACTGTGGCATTGCGGAAGGCAACATGATGGCAGTCGCCGCAGGAATTGCGGCAACGGGAAAAATTCCCTTTGCTTCCAGTTTTGCCATGTTTGCGGCAGGACGCGCGTTTGAGCAGATCCGCAATTCTATTGGTTATCCTCATCTCAATGTGAAAATCGGTGCAACGCACGCCGGAATTTCCGTCGGAGAGGACGGAGCAACCCATCAGTGCAACGAAGATATTGCTCTGATGCGCACCATTCCCGGAATGACCATTATCAATCCTGCGGACGGAACGGAAGCAAGAGCTGCCGTAGAAGCCGCTATTCTGCACGAAGGGCCTGTTTATCTGCGCTTCGGAAGATATGCCGTTCCTTATCTTTATGATGAGAGTACCTATCAATTCAAGCTGGGACAGGGTGTGAAACTTGCCGACGGCAACGATGTCACCATTGTTGCGACCGGTCTTATGGTTCATCTCGCGCTGGAAGCAAAAGAACTTTTGAAATCTGAGGGAATCTCAGCCGAAGTAATCAACATTCACACCATCAAGCCGCTTGACACGGAACTGCTTGCCGCTTCCGCTTCCAAGACAGGTGCAGTTGTCACCGCGGAGGAACACAATATTATAGGAGGACTCGGCGGTGCCGTTTGTGAGGCTCTCGCAGGTATTTGTCCGGTACCGGTTCTCCGCGTCGGAGTCGAGGATACCTATGGAAGATCCGGCAAGGTTCCCGCTCTGCTTGAAATTTACGGACTTACCGCGGCCAATATTGCAGCAAAGGCAAAGGTAGCCGTCGGAATGAAAAAATAATCTTGTCTCAATGCAAAAACACTCCCGCGGTCACGGCTTCGGGAGTGAATTTGTATCAAAACTGCCATAATATATCTAAACCGATTCCGGAAAGGAGGTGCTTTGCATGAAAATTCTGATGGTCACGATGGGCATGAATATCGGCGGCGCGGAAACACATATCGTTGAATTGTCGGCAGCCCTTGTCTCGCAGGGGATTACTGTTTTTGTTGCTTCTGCCGGCGGCGTATATGAAGCGGAGCTGCAAAAGCATGGCATTCCCCATATCACACTGCCGCTTGACCGAAAATCTCCCGGTGCTCTGCTTGCCGCCCGACGTGGTCTTATGGCTCTTATGAAAAAAGAAGCATTCGATATTGTTCACGCCCATGCAAGAATTCCTGCATTTGTCTGCGGCTCCCTGCAAAAAAAATTCGGCTTTCGTTTTGTAACAACCGACCATGGCGTTTTTCGTCTGGATCCCGTTTTGAAACGCCTTTCTAACTGGGGAGAATATACCTTTGCGGTAAGCGAGGACATTCGTAATTATCTTATGGATAATTACGATCTCAATCCCGCACACATCATTTCCACTGTTAACGGTATCAACACGGACACCTTTTCACCGGGGCGGGACGGCTCCGCTGTCAGAGCATCGCTTCACGATGACGGACGTCCTTTGATTCTGCATGTCAGCCGTCTGGAAAAAGAAAGCTCCGTCTGTGCCGATGCACTAATCGGCGCTGTGAAAAACCTTATCGGCAAAGCACGTCTCGTTATCGTCGGAGATGGTTCATATATCGAAGTCCTTCGGCGGCATGCGGCGGCAGTAAACAATCAGTTCGGCGAAAACACCGTTATGCTCGTCGGTGCCAAGACAAATGTGGCGGAGTATATTGCTGCGTGTGATATCTTTGTCGGTCCTTCCCGGGCGGCAATGGAGGCCATGGCAAGCGCCAAGCCTACCATCATATCCGGCTCTCAGGGGCACGGCGGTATTTTTGACGAATCGATTGCGCAAGCAGCTGTGGCAAGCAACTTTTGTTTCAGAGGATCCGCACTTCCAACAGCTGACGTGCTCGCTCATGATATCGATACACTTCTTTCCTATGGAAAAACGGAGAGAAAAAATCTCGGCAGTTTTGCGCGTGAATTTATTCTGCGCCACTACTCGGTAGAACGTATGACGGCTTCTCATCTCGCTGTATATAAAAAGATTTCCGCCTATCAAACATCCGGTGCGCCGGATATCGTTATCTGCGGCTATTATGGTTACGGCAATGCCGGAGACGATTCCCTGCTCTCCTGCATCGTTGACGGACTTCGTGCCATGGATCCCGCCGTACGGCTCTGCGTCATGTCGGCACATCCCAAAAAAACACGAACCTTTTATCTTGTGGATGCCGTAGGAAGATTTCATCTCTTTGCCGTACGTCGGAAACTTAAGCAAGCCAAACTGTTTTTGTTTGGAGGAGGAAATCTTCTTCAGGATAAAACCAGCACGCATTCTCTTCTTTACTATTCAAACATGATAAGAGAAGCAAAGCGCTGCGGCACGAGTATCATGATTTTTGCAAATGGAATCGGTCCCGTTTCAAAAAAGAGAAATATCCGCCGCGTAAAAGAATGTCTCGAACAGGCAGACAGCATCTCCCTGCGCGATGCGGCCTCATTTGATCTGGCAAAGCAGCTCTTACCGGAAAGAAATATCCGGCTGACCTTTGATCCTGCGGTTCATGTCATGCCGGGGACATATCCAATTCCGGAAAAGCCATATTTTTTGATTCTCCCGAAAAAAATTGCGCCGGATGCCGCAGACAAGCTCTCTTATGTCATCGAACATCTGAAAAGCCGCCACGGACTTATGCCGTTTTTAATTTCCATGTATGATGATGAGGATTTGGAATATTGCCGCAGACTATCCGAAAAATCGGGAGCGCAGCTGCTTTATCCAAGATCGGATACGGAAATTGTTGCTCTGCTCTCCGGCGCCGAACTCGTACTTTCCTCACGGCTGCACGGTTTAATTTTCGCAACGTCAGCAGCATGTCCGATGATGAGCTTTTCCGATGACGGAAAACTCGAAGCTTATCTTGATTATATCGGCCTTGGCAGGCATTCCGGAATGCTCTGTGCAGCAGATATTTATTCGGATGCGGAATATCTTTGCATGACAGCAGACCATATTCTCGCCGATGGAGAAGAAATCCGAAAAATCCTGCACGAGGGACTTCCGATGTGGCGGACGCTTGCGGACTATGAATTTTCCGAGGCAATCAAAACCGTAAGGGAAAAAAGTGCCTCTCAAAAAACAACCGAAAGGAATAACCCCTATGTTTGAAATATTTGCCTATGTGGAAAGGATGAAATACATCAAGCGCTGGGCATTGATGCGTTCCCTGCGTGAAGAAAACGATATGGAACATTCCTTTCAGACAGCCTATGTGGCACATGCACTGGCCGTGATCCGAAACGAATACTTTGGCGGTCATGCCGATGTCGGACGTGTGCTGGAAATTGCGTTATATCATGACCTTTCGGAAACCATCACAGGAGATATGCCGACGCCGGTCAAGCATTTCAACCCGGAAATGCGGAATCTCTATGGCGGATTTGAAAAAAAAGCAAAACAGAGGCTGCTCGCCACACTGCCTCAAGAGATGAAAAAAAGCTATTCCGATTTTGTGGATCCGGATACGGACTCTTGCGAATATAAAATTGTCAAAGCGGCAGATAAAATCAGCGCCTATCTGAAATGTCTGGAGGAAACCAAAAGCGGGAATTCGGAATTTCGCCGTGCAATGGAAGGAAAAAAAGAAGAGCTTTTTTCCTGCGATATGGAAGAAGTACGCTTTTTTATGGAAAAAATTATCCCCGTATACATGCTGACATTAGACGATCTTGATATCACCGCGGGCTGAAATTCAAAAGGCAATGAGCATAAAAAAAGCGGCAGTGCCGCTTTTTTTTATGCCCCCAAGTATGCGATTTCAATCTTTTTGTTTCTTCCGTGTCCAAAATATCCCTCTCCGCATATGATAGGGTAGGATGTATAGCATCCGAATGACAGCACGAAAGGAAGCAATTGAAATATATGGCAACTCAAATCACAAATCAAGCAAACATTGCCTATAATTACGGAAATGCATCCGGAGTCGCGGTTTCTAATATCGCGACGACAACACTTGTCGATCCGATATCCGTTGATAAAAAATCGGTTGGCAGCACATACCGCTTGGGGGAGACCGTTACCTATGTAATTTCTGTTCAAAACAACGGAAACGTTCCTTTGACAGGCATTACCGTAACGGATAATCTCGGTTCCTACTCCGTAGGAGGCTGCACAATGGTTACTCCTTTAACCTATGTAAACAATGCCAGCCTTTATATCAATGGCACCTATACAGGACCTATCGCGGGAGTCCCGGACACAAACAGTGTGGCATTCACCATTCCGTCACTTGCGGCAGGCTCCAATGCGCTGATTATCTTCAACGCGAAAGTCAACAACTTTGCACCGCTTTCCGCAGGATCGACCATTGTCAATACGGTCATGTTTTCCGGCACCGGCATTTCCTCGCCGGTTATGGCATACAGCACCATTATGGTAGAAAATTACGCGAACCTCTCCATTTTGAAGGAGATGAGTCCCAATCCGATTTCCGACGGCGATACCATCACCTATACCTTCACCATCAATAACTATGGCAACACACCGGCAACAGATGTCGTTTTGACCGACCAATTCAATCCGGAGCCGGGTTCTATCACCGTCATGGTCGGCGGACAGGTCGTTCCGTCCTCCAACTACATGTATACAGACGGACTTCTGACACTTCCCAGTGGTTCGGGTTATTCTCTCACGGTGCCTTCCGCAACCATTTCACAAAATCCTACCACAGGCGTTGTCACCGTTTCCCCTGGCACGCTTGTCATTACGGTAAGCGGAACCATTTGAATCGGCAATCCGAAACAACACTGAAAAAACATCAGAAAAAAGGAAACGGTACTGTATCTTATGAAAGATACAGTACCGTTTTTTGATTTCGGTTTGACAGGAGAAATCCGCTTTGAATGAATCTTTGTTTAAGGCTTAGCAGCAGGCTCAGAATCTTCTGCGCTCTTGGTTTCCGTTTCTGCCGCTTCCTGCGCGTTCTTCTTACCTGAACACATAAGGTTGACAAGAATACCGAGAATCAAAGCAATAGCAATGCTGGTAATGGTAATTTTCCCAAATGTCAGCGTAAGCTGTCCGATACCGATGATAAAAATCGTTGAGACTACAAACAGATTGCGGTTATCCCCAAGATCGACTTTTTGAATCATTTTCAGTCCGGACACCGCGATAAACCCGTAAAGCGCAACACAAACGCCGCCCATTACACAGGATGGAATAGAATTAACAAATGCCACAAAAGGAGACAAGAACGCAATAATAATCGCTCCGAATGCTGCCGTGATAATCGTCATAACCGATGCGTTTCCGGTAATGGCAACACAACCGACTGACTCTCCATATGTTGTATTGGGGCAACCTCCGAAAAAGCCTCCTACCATAGAGCCGACACCATCGCCAAGCAGCGTGCGGGAAAGGCCGGGATCTTCCAGCAGATCCTTTTCGATAATGGAGGAAATATTTTTATGATCCGCAATATGTTCTGCAAATACAACAAAAGCAACCGGAACATAAGCAACGGCGATGGAAGCGATATAGCTACCGGAAAGCTCTTCAAAAGCGCCAAACGCCGACAAAAAAGTAAAATCCGGCACCGCAAAGAACGTAGACAGTGCAACCTTACCGTCCTTCAAAAGACTTTCAAATACACTGAAATTGATGACTTTCAGCGCCTCATTGTCTGTTACATTGCCGATTACCGTAAAAATCGCGCTGACGGCATAGCCCGCAAGAATCCCCATGATGAACGGAATGAGCTTCATCATCTTTTTTCCGTATACGGAACAAAGAATGGTAACTGCCAAGGTGACAAGACCGCACACGAGCGCAATATACTGATTTCCGCCGGCATTGGCCGTCTGAAGATCGCCTACCGCGTTTTTGGCAAGAGAAAGTCCGATAATAGACACCGTCGGACCGATTACCACTGCCGGCATCAGACGATTGATCCATTTTACGCCGACAATTTTGACAATAATCGCAATTACGACATAGACAAGTCCTGCGAATACAGCACCGAGAATCAAGCCAAGATATCCGAGGGACATAGAGACTCCACCGGCAAACGCTGCTGCCATCGATCCTAGAAAAGCAAAAGAAGAGCCGAGAAATACCGGACTTTTGGCTTTTGTAAACAAAATGTACACAAGCGTTCCGACGCCGGCACCGAACAGTGCCGCGGCAGGACTCATGTTGCTTCCGGTTGTATTGTTTGTGATTACCGGAACGACAAGGGTTGCAGCCATAATTGCGAGCAGCTGCTGTATCGCAAAAACGATAAGCTGTCCGAATTTTGGCTTGTCCTTTACATCATAGACAAGTTTCATAGTGATTTTTTCCTCCAGAATTTTTTATATCAAATGCATTCGCATCCAATATTTCCGATTTCATAAAGATCGACGGCAAGCTCTTCGTCGCACGGTGGAATCAAGACTCCTACCATCTCATTTTTCGAAGTTGGAATATTTTTACCCACAAAGTCCGCACGAATAGGCAGTTCTCTGTGTCCTCGGTCAATTAAAACCGCAAGATAAACCCTCGACGGACGTCCAAGTTTCATAACGGCATCCAATGCACACCGTGCAGTCCGGGCTGTATAGATCACATCATCCACCAAAACCACAACTTTATCGGTCACAGGAAACGGAACGTCCGTGCCGCTGATCTGCGGCTCCCTTGCAATATCCGTCAAATCATCCCGGTATAACGTGATATCCAGTGTTCCGACAGGCGGTGCATCATTCTCAATTTTCCGGATATTCTCCTGAAGCCTGTAAGCAAGCGGCACCCCGCGTGTTTTGATCCCGATCAGACAAATGCCTTCTGTACCATGATTTTTTTCTATAATTTGATGAGAAATACGCATTAAAGCGCGTTCCACATCATCACCGTTCATCAGTCTTGTTTTTCGTTTCATATCGACCGTTTCCTCCGCCAAATACATCTGCATAGCGCAAAAAAGGCTTTCTGTCAAGACAGAAAGCCTTTGATTTTGACCGCAATGAACCCGCCGCATACCGGAATCAAAATCTTGACGGCATCTCTGTACCGACTTAAAAATTTTATTCTATCCGTAAAATATGTTCTTCAACTATCTATTTTTTCCTCAGAAAAAAGGATACCACAAAAATCGATATTTTGCAACGGTTTTTTCACAAATAATTCAAATTTTTTTCAAACTTTTATTGTCCAGCCATAAGGATCCGGAAGCTTTCCCCATTGAATGCCGGTCAGTGTATCATAGAGCTTTTGCGTTACCTCTCCGATTTTTCCGCCGTTTACAATATGATCCACGCCTGCAAAAGAAAGCTGTCCGATCGGAGAAACCACAGCCGCTGTTCCGCAGCCCCATGCTTCCTCAAGTCGGCCGGATTCTGCCGCACCGATCAGCTCATCGACAGAAAGCAGACGTTCCTCAACCGGAATATTCATATCCCGCAGAAGCTGAATGCAGGATTTGCGCGTCACACCCGGCAGAATAGACCCTGTCAAGGCAGGCGTCACAACTACTCCATCAATTTTAAACATCACGTTCATCGCGCCGACTTCCTCGACATATTTCCGTTCTACGCCGTCAAGCCAAAGTACCTGAGAAAATCCTTTTTTCTCTGCAATTTCCCCGGCACGGTTGCTTGCTGCATAATTGCCTCCGCATTTGGCATAACCGGTACCGCCGCGCACCGCACGCACATCTTCCGTTTCAATCATGATTTTAACGGGATTGATTCCCTCGGGATAATAGCTTCCGACAGGAGAAGCAATAACAACATACATGGCATTACGAATCGAATGAACACCCAGTGTCTCGTCATTGCCAAATAAGAACGGACGAAGATAAAGCGAAGTTCCCTCCGTATCCGGCACCCAATCGCGCTCTAAATCCACAAATTTCAATAGTGCCGACAGAGCAAAATCCTCATCCAACTGAGGCAGACGGATTCTTTCCGCAGAATTGTTCATTCTCTTGAAATTTTCAGCCGGACGGAACAACTGGACCTCCCCGCTTGGCGTTTTATACGCTTTCAGTCCCTCAAAGATTTCCGCCCCATAGTGGAATACCGTTGAAGCCGGACTTAATGAAAGATTGGCAAACGGCACAATCCTTGCGTCATGCCACCCTTTTTCCGGCGTATAATCCATGATAAACATATGATCCGTAAAATACTTTCCGAATCCAAGCATCGCGGGATCCGGTTTCTTTTTCGGCTCCATATTTTTTTCGATTCTGATAGACTGCATATAATCCTCCCTCTGCCGTCTTTCCGGTATCTCAATGCGGCAATTTCCTAAATAGGAATTATAATATATTTATTTATTATAGACGTCCCTGCGTTATTTGTCAAGAGAAACCCCAAAATCCAATCATTCCTATCTTTTTGTCTTTCCGGATATAAACAAGTCTTTTGAAATCATGATATGCCGCTACCTCACAATATTGTCAAAAGAACAGTCAATTTTAGCACTCTCATATCTAGAGTGCTAAAATTAACGAAATGTTCATAAAAAAATTGTTGCAATTTCATAATCCCGGCTATAATAAAGAGTGTAAAGGAAATCAAGAGATTTTCCTGAAAAGGAGATGGTTGCAATGTTTCATTCTAACCGTCCGGGTGTAGCTTAATCCCAACCGAACGCGTATCATAACAATCGGATTAAGATAGAATTGTGATAAACAAAACTGAAAATCGGAGGTAATGAATATGTTTGATTTGAAACCTTATGAACACAAAAATCAAGTTTCTTCTTATAACCCTTTCCGTGATATAGATGCTTTTGAACGGAATTTCTTTTCCAATCCGTTTGGATTCTTCGGTTCCAACATGCTTGCCGAATTTAAAACCGATATTACCGATAACGGTAATGAGTATCTGTTGGAAGCCGATCTGCCGGGATTTAAAAAAGAGGATATCAAACTGGATATCAACGGTGATGTCCTCACGGTACAGGCAGAACGTCATTCCGAGCATGAAGACAAAGATAAGAAAAACAAATATGTTCGCTGTGAACGCTCCTATGGACTTTATTCAAGACAGTTCGACGTATCGGAAATTGATACAGAGAACATCAAGGCAAAATATGAAAACGGCGTCCTGAAACTGACACTGCCAAAGAAATCGGAGGTTTCGTCCTCACCGAAGCGGGTAGAAATTGAATAACATCAAAAAAATTCCATGCGGAGAAAATCCGCATGGAATTTTTTCTATTTTAAAAGTGCGCAAGTTAACGATTTGGCGACAGTAACTCTTTCAGATTTCAACCTTTTCCGTTTCCCTTTCTGCGGATTCCTTTTGGCAATCCGATTTCTTTTTTCGCGGTTTCCAAAAATACACCAGCGGATAAACCACAGCACAAACTACAATGCCTGCCAAAACATCGATGATAGAGTGCTGCTTTAGAAATACGGTTGAAAGACTGATCAAGACCGTTAAAATACCAATCGGAATCAGCCAATACCATTTACCAAACCGTGTACTGTGACAGGAAGCAAAAAATACAGCAAAAGAACCGATTACATGCAGTGACGGACAGACATTGGTATTCGTATCAAAATCATATAGGAGAAAAGCAATGTCCACAAGAATATTATCCCGCCCTATATCAGACGCGGTGGGACGAAGCTCCTGCATATTCGGAAAAACCATATATACAAGACACGTAATGCTATATGTAATGATAATGAACCACATATATTTTTTGAACAGAGGGACTTCAAACAGCAAGGAATAAAGAAGCATGCCGGCAAGAAATGCAAACCATATATAATACGGAATGATAAACCATTCACAAAATGGGATCCATTCATCCAAGGGACACCAAATCGGATAATAAGTAATTTCATGTCCCAAAAGTCCGGCAACCCACGGAAGCCCTCTTTCCAAAAACGTAAATATGACAAAATAGATTGGCCAAAAAAGCAAAAGCCATAAATGTGAAAACTCCGGCGTTTTCAGCTTGGAAAAACGAAATTTGCGATAATCTACCATTCAGATCTGAACCCTCCGAGAATATAACTGCCTATTTTTTCCGCCGCATATCCCGCAAAGGATTCATAAAGCGCGAGAGACATTTTTTGTGCCCGCTCCTTATCCTGCAGCAATTCATTTACTTTAGAGACAAGCCCCTCCACCGTATCGTCCGTCACGGCAAACCCGTTTCGTATAAAAAAATCCATATTTTTACTTTCGCAGCCCGGCACCGCATCAATTAAGACCATAGGCAAGCCCTTGGTTGCAGCCTCCGTTGAGCTGAGTCCGCCCGGTTTTGTCAAGATGACAGAAGCAGCATCCATATATAAACTGATTTTACGGGTAAAACCAATGACAAAAACATTCGGCAGTCCGCGGAATTTCTGGAACTTTTCATATAAACGTTCATTGTTGCCGCAAATGACAACAAGCGCCGTATCCTCCGGGATACTTTGTGAAAGCGCAAAAGCAAGCTCACGCAGAGGACCGCAGCCCATACTGCCGCACATCATTAGCACAATACGCTTATTTTTCGGCAGCCCAAGCGCTTCCTTTGCCGTATCGGCATCCGTCTTGTCATAAAAAGTACGCTTCACCGGAATGCCGGTCGGAACGATTTTCTCCTCCGGAATCCCGTTTCCCGTAAAATCAGAAATCAGTGCCTTATGCGGAATAAACATGGCATCGGCATCAATTTCATCAACCCCGGGGCTACACGTATAATCTGTTGCAATAAAATAGGTTTTAAATTTTGTAAAATACTTTCTTTTGACCTCTGTTAAGAGCATGGAAGCAAAAATATGCGTGCTGACAATAATATCAAAATCTTCTTTTGCATCCGCTAAAAATTCATGAAGACTTTCCGCACCTTTTTTTACAATATTGTAAATGATGGAGCTTTTACCCGGCTTCGGTGGATGGTTTTCCGTATATTTATATCCCATTCCGAACAAACGCGGCACCCGTTTATAAACAAAAACATGACCCCAGCTGATAAAATTCGATTTTATCTGAGAATCAAACGCCAAAGCATCCTTAATTTCACATGAAATACCACGTGTTTCAAAATATTCCTTGACCGCTGCTGCCGCTGAATTATGTCCTCCGCCGGTATTACATGACAAGATCAAGATTCGCATTTTTCAGCCTTTCCTCCCGCGCAAGCATCCTTAGCCGTAATTTTTTCAAATGAGGCCGATTGTAACGCTGAATCAGAATAAACGGCACATTTCCAAGCGCAAAAATCAAATAAAAAACCACACCATACGCTTTATCGGAAATAAAAACCACACCGATAGAAATTATACAAAGTGCCACATGGACAAACTCGGCAACACAGGTTTCTCTTAAAAGAATATCCAAATCGGAAGACGTCATATCGGCTGTAATCCGTTTCGGTACCATATATTTCGCCACCCGACTGAGATCCGGCACCTTGGTTTTCCATTTTTTAATTTTTATTTTGTCATAAACCGCACCTTCATGCTCCCAACGAAAGGACGCATACGGAAATTTATCGTAGTTAAACCATTTTCTGGGAAGGAGCTCGCCAATATAATGTGATAAAATACCAATCAAAGCAATATAGGTAATGCTCCATATCATTTTCATAGATGCCTCTCCATAAACCTGACCTGCACGCCGAACAGCAAAATAAAATGATGCATTCGGGCACCGATTATTTTTAGATTATATCACAAACAATTACGAAAATCAAGTTGTTTGCCGTCAAACATATTAAATCACTCTTTAATATTTCATTAAGAAGCAAAACTCGACGGTTACCGCCTTTTTATTGACAAATTCAGCATTTTATGATAAAATTCGTTTTTATTCTTTTAAATGAAAGGATATCCATACTATGGAATTATGGGATATTTACGTTAAAAACAGAGTGTTAACCGGCAGACTTCACCGTCGCGGATTGCCGCTGGCAGAAGGCGATTATCATCTTGTCGTTCATATCTGGGTGCAAAACAGCAACGGCGATTTTTTTATTACACGGCGAGCCCATGACAAAATACCGTTTCCGGGAAAATGGGAATGTACGGGAGGGTCTGCTCTTGCTGGAGAAAGCAGCGAAACAGCTGCACTTCGTGAAACGCTTGAGGAAACCGGAATCGATCATTCTCTTTCCAAGCGGCATCGCATGCTGACTTATCGAAAATCCGACTGGTTCGGAGATATATGGCTTTTTCAAGCAGATTTTCCGCTTGACCGTGTTCGACTTCAAAAAGGAGAAACCGTCGATGCCGCATGGGTGAGTAAAAACACCCTTTTACGTATGATAAAAGACGGAATTTTCTGTGATTATGATTATATTGAAAAATTTCTTTCTCTCTGTTAAGTTCGGATCACACGCCATGCTTCGGTCAGCCTTTCCAGCGTCCAGGCAGCATTGGCTGGACTCGTAGACGGAAGACATACCGCATTCTGACCTATATATTTCCGGTATAGCTTATCCGCTGTTTTTCCGTTGGTAAAAACAGCATGGATATCTGCCTTTGAAAAAATGACATCCAAAGGATTTGCGCTGGCATTTCGGATACTGCTGTCCGCCGAATTTCGGATTTCACAGGAAGCGATCACATCCCAAAGAGCGATACCGTTTTCCAAAAGAAACACGCGTTTTTCTTCGGTGGTTTGCGGTACCGGACATTCAAACACAGCCGCAACAACTTTCCAAAAACGATTTTGCGGATGTCCATAAAAAAAGCCCTGTTCCCGCGACTTGACGGACGGAAAGCTTCCAAGAATCAAAATATGAGAATACCGGTCATAAACCGGCTCAAACGGATGACTGACAAGCATATCTATACTCCATATATAAGCTGATTTTCATCTGAATATACCATTTTCCTTTATAAATCCCACGTAGAAAAAGAAGAAAAGCCTTTACCAAAAAACAGAATTTTTCCGAGGAGGTGCTGTCCGCATCCTTTTTTGTCTGCATAAATGGAGATCTATCGCATTTGACAATCATTATATCATAAACATAAAAAAATTTCAAAAAAATCTTTACAACAGAATTGGCTTATGATATAATACAAACACTTGGGGTTGTAGCTCAGATGGGAGAGCGGTGCGTTCGCAACGCACAGGTCAAGGGTTCGAGTCCCTCCAGCTCCACCAAGTCAAAATAGTCCGAACCTTTTGGTAACAACCGATTGGTTCGGATTTACTTTTTTCTTTTCAGAGTTAGAATAAAAGTGACCGGGCTTGCGAAATCTTCTCAAGCCCGGTTGCCCTTTCTTAACTTCTTTTATCTTGCTGCTGTAAAAGGAACCATCGACAAAACGAGATTACTGTGATATAATACTATTGTTACAAATAATACATGATAACTTTTAAAGAAAGATGGAGATTATGGAACAAGTAAAGCAAAATTATTATGGCAGCTTATGTACGGAAATGTATGAAATTTTACACAAGGTTGCCCCGAAGGACGAACTTGACTTTTACCTTTCCTATGCAAAAAAAAGACAAAAAATTTTAGAGCCCCTATGCGGCAGCGGACGATTTCTTGTTCCGTTTTTAGAATACGGCTTTGATATTTGTGGAATGGATTTGTCTGATGAAATGCTGAAAAAGTTAAAACAGAAAGCACCCAATGCAAAAACTGTCCATGCAGATATAACGGAATATTTACCAAACGAAAAGTACGATTATATTTTTATTTCGTCTGGCTCCGTTTCGCTGTTTACGGATTTAAATGAGTGCAAAAAGATTTTGAGAAAATTAAAAGATTTACTGTCACAGAACGGTAAATTTGTATTTGCCGTTGATACGATTGCCGACCGATGCAAAGATGACGGCGACTATCAGGTTACCGTTTCTGTAAAAACAGAGCAAGGATATGATTTATTGCTGAAAACCAAAAATTATTACGACGAGCAAACTCAAACACAGTTTTCTCCTTCCGTTTATGAACTTTACAACGGAACGCAATTATTGCAAAGTGAAACAATGGATTTTCAAACACACTTATATAAATTAGGCGAAATGGAAAAATTGTTGAAAGAAATCGGATTTTCGTCTATAAAAGTGTATTCATCTTTTAACAAGGAATTTGCGATTGACAATAAAAGTGAAACACTATTGTATGAATGCACTTTATAAAATTCGTTTTACGTTACTATTTCTCCACTAGAAGCAGAGCTTGGAGCCATTTTGCGCTCCGGGCTTTTTCCTTTTTCCATGGCTTAGATGCCGCATCGTAAAGCATATTTTTTATATGCGTTTTTTGCCGTATGCGTCTTTTAGTCAATCGAAAATATAGCAGTCGGAAAATACTTTCCTACCAAGAAAGCCAGCATCCTTTGGTGCTGGCTTTCTTTATTTTTTATTCAAGCTACGCCACTATACTCAAGAGGCGATGCGAAGCAGCACTCAAAATTTCAATTCATTATGGCTCTTCTGTCTGCTCCTGCTCGGGTTTTTCTTTCTTCTGTACAACCGTACTTTCAATCCGATGATCTTCCACCGCATCGACACGGATTTTCAGGTCGTCAGTTTCCAGCTCAAACGTGCTGCCGTCATCCGGCACAGCGCCGAGCAGACCGAAAATATAGCCGCCGAACGTATCACAATCTTCTGTATCAAAGGTAAGATCAAGCTCTTCACCCACCTTTTCCAAAGAAGCGGAACCGGCGATACGCCATTCATTTTCGCCTGTCTTTTGAATTTCCTCCACATATTCGTCTTCCTTGTCAGCAAGATCTCCTACCAAAAGCTCCAACAAATCGTGAATCGTCACAACGCCGCTCATGCCGCCGTATTCATCAATGACGATAGCAAAATAATTCCGCGTTTCCTTCATGTTTTGGAAAAGCACATCGGCTTTCATATTTTCCGGCACAAAATATGGTTTCTCCGCAGCAGCCCGGATAGCAGCCTCAACGGATGAGGCTTCAATACGGAAAAATTTCTTACTGTCTAAAACGCCAATCACATCATCGGAGTCTTCCCCACAGATCGGATAAAAACCGTGTCTGGTCTCAGCCATTGTTTTTTTCCACTCGGCAATAGGGTCTTCTTTATATAAAATAGCGACATCACGACGGTGAGTACATACCTCGGAAATTGAAACATCATCAAATTCAAAAACATTTTGAATCATTTCGTTCTCCATGCTGTCAATGGTACCCTTTTCGCTTCCGGTATCCAGCATCATACGAATTTCTTCTTCCGTTACGGCGTCATCTTGTTCATCCGGATTGATATGAAGAAGACGAAGCAGTCCATTGGTGGATTTCGTAAGAACCCATACAAACGGAGCAAATACACAAGAAACAAATTTCAGCATTCCCGACATTCCAAGCGCCATTTTTTCCGCATTTCTCATGGCAAGACGCTTCGGCACCAGTTCACCGAAGACAATGCTGAAATAAGAAAGAATCAGTGTAATGACAAATACACAAATGGAATTCAGTGTATCCGCCGGAATCTTGACTCCCCAACTTACAATCCATTCAACAAGTGGTCCTGCAAAATTATCGGCAGCGTATGCGCTTCCCAGTAATCCTGCCAGGGTAATTGCAACCTGAATAGTAGATAAAAATTTCGACGGATTTTTTGTTAATGAAAACAGTTTTTTGGCTTTTTTGTCTCCATCCTCCGCCATTTTTTCAAGCTTTGCGCTGTTTGTGGACACAACCGCAATTTCCGCAGCCGCAAACACCGCATTCAAAAATATAAGTACAATCTGTAATATAATCGCGCCTATCATGTTTCTCCTCAGTTCTGACATTTCATCAACAAGATGCCCTATGTCTTACAATACAATTTTCATCAAAATTCTATAAAAATATGCAAAAAAGCACAGCCTATGCCGATTTCCGCCCATAGACTATGCTTCTTAATCTTTATAGAATTAAATGGAATGTATGTACAGCGAAGCAATTATCCGTATTGTCCGTACTACCGCCGTCATCCATTTCCGTTCACCATCCTTTAAAATCATTTTGATCTATTGTATCATGAAAACAGCAAATTGTCAAGATGTCGATTAATTATTTATATTTTATTTCGTACAGATCCCATTTATTCCGGATTTTTTCGGTCTTGACCAGAATTCCGTGATTTGATTCATAAAAATCAAAAAAACAGGTTGAATTTGCTGAAAATCTATGATAATATAGAAACGTTATAGAGATAACAAATGAAATCAAGATATGTCGAACGGCATCTGCAAAAGGAAAGGCCGGCATTCTTTGTCGGAAAGGGCTACGTGTTTTGGAAATTGAATTTACCTGGTTTATCGAACAACTCATTTCAAGTCCCGTTCTTCTCATCACAGTACTGCTTACGCTCGGCGTAATTTTCGTGAACGGATGGACTGATGCACCCAATGCCATTGCGACATGTGTCGCAACACGGGCGATGCCGCCGAGAGCGGCGGTTTTCATGTCCGCTGTATTTAATTTTCTCGGTGTCTTTGTTATGACGCTTATCAATGCAACCGTTGCCACAACCATTCAGAAAATGGTGGATTTCAACGGGAACAGCGAAGAAGCGATCACAGCGCTCTGCGCAGCGCTTTTCGCTATTATCGTCTGGGCAACACTTGCATGGTATTTCGGAATTCCGACCAGCGAGAGTCATGCGCTTATCGCAGGACTTTCCGGTGCCGCTATCGCTTTTCATGGCAACTTTAACGGAATCAACGGTTCCGAATGGGTAAAAGTACTTTATGGATTGGTGCTCGCGACCGTTCTCGGATTTTGTAGTGGTTTCCTGTTCACCAAGCTTACCGAAGCAATTTTCCGGAAAACCGACCGGAGAAAAACAACGGGATTTTTCAGAGGCGCTCAAATCTTCGGGGGCGCAGCAATGTCTTTTATGCACGGTGCTCAGGACGGTCAGAAATTCATGGGCGTTATGATTCTCAGTGTTTTTCTTGCCAATGGTCAAGCGACAGACGGACAATTTACACTCCCGATTTGGATGATGATTCTTTGTTCGGTTGTCATGGCGCTCGGCACATCGCTCGGAGGATATAAAATCATCAAATCCGTTGGCATGGACATGGTCAAGCTGCAAAGCTATCAGGGCTTCTCTGCCGACATCGGTGCCGCAGTTACCTTGCTTATCGCATCTGTTTTCGGAATCCCTCTCAGCACAACACACACGAAAACGACTGCCATTATGGGTGTCGGCGCCACCAAACGGCTGTCTGCCATCAATTTCGGAGTCGTCAAAGATATGGTTCTCACGTGGGTTCTCACTTTCCCGGGTTGCGGACTTATCAGTTTTCTGATGGCAAAGCTCTTTATGGCAATTTTTTGATTCCCGCCATATTGTAATCGGTGAATATCTTTTCTCTTTTGCGGTGAAGATACATTGAAAGAAAAGCAACAATATCTCTCATATTCATTCTGTATTTTTATTCTTGGAGGTCAAATTCATGGCTGCAAAAAGCGATTCCTTTTATTTTAACACCTTTGCGGAATGTGCCGCTCTCGCAGGGGAAGCCGCACAGGTGCTTCATTCTGTTCTTACTCAGTTCAATTCTGATGAGATTGACGACATTATGTGGAAGCTTCATGAAGTGGAACATAAAGCGGATGAAAAGAAACACGATATGCTCTCCGCACTCGTAAAAGCATTCATCACGCCGATTGAACGGGATGACATTATCAAACTCAGCCAGGCAATCGATGACATCACCGACTCCGTCGAAGATGTCGTCATTCAGATTAACATGGATCAGGTCAAGTTTATTCGGCCTGACAGTATCGAATTTTCCAATCTTCTGATTCGCTGCTGCAACAAGGTCGGAGAACTTCTGGAAGAATTCCGAAATTTCAAAAAATCCAAAACCATTAAGGATATTATTATAGAAATCAATCGGCTTGAGGAAGAAGGAGATCAACTCTACATATCTGTCATGAAAAATTTACACGCGACAAGCAAAGACCCGATTGAAATCATTGTTTGGCGCGATATTTATAAAGCTTTTGAAAATGTTTGTGACTATTGTGAGGACGTTGCCAATATTGTGGAAAGCATCGTAATCGGCAATTTGTAATTCCACTTGAAATCCGGGAGAAGGAGGAAAAGCGATGAAGCCACAATGGAATAAAAAATATACCACAATCGCCGTTTATACCGCGATTGTGCTTCTTGCCGGCGTTTTGTTCGTATTCTTCTTTCTGAAATTTGATGAAATCGGCGGCGCGCTTTCCAAAGTATTGAAGATTTGCGCGCCTTTGATTTACGGAGCTTTTCTCGCCTATATTCTCAAACCTCTTGTGAAGCTGTATGAAGAAAAAGTTTTCCGTTCCGATCCAAACAAGCCCGGGCTTTCCAGAACTTCCCGCAGAATATTGTCCGTATCAGCGGCAATGTTGACATTTTTTCTGTTTCTAGTTCTTTTCATTTGGATGATCCTGCCGCATTTGGTCGACAGCGTAAAAGAGCTTGGCGCAAAGCTTCCCTCTTATATAGAATCCCTTCAGGAATTTGCAGATTCTATCGCAGCAAACGGAGGCATATTCGCAACTGCCGTCAATACGATTCTAACCTATATCAATGATTTTGTCGACCGCTCCTATGATCTGCTTTCCGAATATCTTCCGAAACTGACAGAACAGCTGCAATCGGTTGCTTCCGCCGTATTTGATATCGTGCTCGGAGTCATCTTCGCGGTTTACTTTCTTGCCGCCAAGGAACGAATCTCTTCACAGGCAAAAAAATTTATCCGTGCGTTCCTTCCTGACAGATATTATCAGTCCATACTGGAAACGGTATCGCTTGCGGACAGAACCTTTGGCAGATACTTCACAGGCGCCATTCTGGATTCCATTCTTGTCGGTGTAATCTGCTTCATTATGATGCAAATACTCCGCATGCCTTATTCTCCTCTTATCAGTGTCATCATCGGAGTCACCAATATTATCCCTATTTTTGGTCCTTTTATCGGAGCGGTACCAAGCGCTATCATCTTATTTGTACACCAGCCGGTATTAGCCATTTATTTCATTTTGATGATTTTAGTGCTTCAACAGATTGACGGCAACATCATCGCCCCGAGAATTCATGGCGCTTCTACCGGACTTGCGCCTGTTTGGGTCATTGTATCCATTACACTGATGTCAGGACTTTTCGGCGTTGTGGGAATGTTTATCGGCGTACCTGTATTCTCAGTCATTTATGTGATTGTAAAAAGAAAAATTGAAGAAAAGCTCATGAAAAAATCAATGCCGGTTGACACACTCGCTTATATGAGTGAAACAAACCGACGCTTGTATGAGTCAAAAGGCGCCGATACCGGCAAAAGTAAAAAAGAAAAATTCAGAGAATTCTTTTCTAACTTTTGGAGCAGAACCAAAAACTTCTTTTCCAATCTCACGAATAAAATCAAAAAAAATCATAAAAAATAAATGTTTTTATCACAAAACAGCAGCCATTTCAGTAAATTTACCTTTGATCTGCCGGCATACGGCAGATCTTTTCTTTTTTCAGGCACCAACAAAGAAAGATTTACCGGTATCATGAAATTTTCGCAGTTTTCCCCTTGACATCCCTTTTCCGGAATGATAGAATAATAGCACATAAGGGAGTAGTCGACGCATAGCCGTAATAAAGTCAACACCTTGAGCGGAAGCTGTCCGTTCTGGCTTTATTTGAAACGATGAGACTTATCTGTAAGGGGCAGATAAGTCCTTTTTAATATGGTAATTCCAAGCAAAAAGGACTTTCACGCCTTAAAATTTATCTCAA
Organism: uncultured Eubacteriales bacterium; assembly: GCA_900542425.1. GTDB lineage: Bacteria > Bacillota > Clostridia > Oscillospirales > CAG-272 > QALR01. Next base: position 25,312 of record UQNQ01000006.1, on the reverse strand, counting down.
AGGAGTAACTTGTCAATGAAAGAGTACCTGAAAGGCTCGGCAGATGTTCTTGCAGAGCTTACTTCGTCTCCCGATGGACTTACGGAAACCGAAGCGGAAAAAAGGCTTGCACAAAACGGTAAAAACAAGCTGGTCGAAGGTAAAAAAGAATCCCTTTTGCACCGTTTTTTAAAACAGCTTGCCGAACCAATGACGATCATCCTGATTGTCGCTGCCGTCATTTCCGGCATTATGGCAATCATGGAAAATGAATTCCCGTCAGATGTCATCATCATCATGGCAGTCGTTATCATCAATGCCGTACTCGGTGTGGTTCAGGAGAGCAAAGCGGAAAAAGCGATTGCAGCGCTCCAGGAAATTGCAGCCGCCACTTCGAAGGTGATTCGCGGAGGGCGCCAAATTACCATCCGCAGCGAAGACTTGGTTGTGGGCGATGTCATTGTATTGGAAGCAGGAGACGCCATACCTGCTGATGCACGTATTCTTGAATGTGCCAGTCTGAAAATTGAAGAAGCTGCCTTGACAGGAGAATCCGTTCCTGTCACCAAAACCGCAGATATCCTTGCCCCCGGAGCAAACGGTGATATTTCGCTCGGAGACCGAAAAAATATGGTCTTTATGGGCAGTACGGTTGTTTATGGACGCGGAAAAGCCATTGTAACAGCAACCGGCATGGATACGGAAATGGGCAAGATTGCCGACGCCCTTTCCAAAGCAGAAGACGGGAAAACGCCTTTGCAAAAAAAACTTGCTCAGCTCAGCAAAATTTTAACGTATCTTGTTGTCGGTATTTGTGTCGTTATTTTTGCTATTAATCTGATTCGTTCTGCGGTAACAGGTGAGTTCTCCGGCGGAATCGTACTGGACACGTTCATGGTTGCCGTGTCTCTTGCTGTCGCGGCGATTCCGGAAGGGCTTGCGACAGTCGTCACCATCGTGCTTTCTATCGGTGTCACCAACATGTCCAAAAGAAATGCCATTATCCGAAAGCTGACGGCAGTAGAAACACTGGGATGCACGCAAATCATTTGTTCGGATAAAACCGGTACGTTGACACAAAATAAAATGACCGTCGTGGATCACTACGGCGATAATGAAAATCTTCTGGCAACTGCGATGTCGCTGTGTTCCGATGCTCAGCTTGACACACAGACCGGAGAGGCGGTTGGAGAACCGACGGAATGTGCGCTCGTCAATTATGCGGCAAAGCTCGGTCTCGACAAAAATACACAGAAATCGGAATTTGTCAGAATCGGCGAGGTTCCTTTCGACTCCATGCGCAAAATGATGACCACCGTCCATAAAACAGAAAACGGAAGTCTTGTGCAATTTACAAAGGGCGCCCCGGATGAAATTCTGAAACGATGCACCAAAGCGCTTATCAACGGTACCCCGGTCGACATGACGCCGGAAATCCAAGCCTCTATTCTCAATCAAAATAAAGCCATGGCAGATAAAGCGCTGCGAGTGCTTGCCGCTGCCATGAAAAAGCTCTCGGAAGAACCTTCCGTCTATGAATCGGAAACCGTTGAAAACGATCTTTGCTTTATCGGTCTTTGCGGTATGATTGATCCGGTGCGTCCTGAGGTAAAACCCGCTATTGACGAATGCCGGTCAGCCGGTATTCGACCAATCATGATCACCGGCGACCACAAGGACACCGCCATTGCGATTGCCATGCAGCTCGGTATCATATCCGATCCGAAAGAAGCGATTACCGGAGCGGAGCTTGACAACATCTCTGATGAAGATTTCGAATCTGCCGTGGAAAAATATTCGGTTTATGCTCGCGTGCAGCCAGAGCATAAAACCCGCATTGTCAATGCATGGCGCAAAAAAGGAAAAGTTACCGCCATGACAGGAGACGGTGTCAATGACGCACCTTCCATCAAAAATGCTGATATCGGCGTCGGAATGGGCATTACAGGAACAGATGTCACCAAAAATGTTGCCGATATGATTCTCACAGACGACAACTTTGCGACTATCGTTTCCGCCGTCGGCGAAGGCAGACGAATTTACGACAATATCCGTAAATCCATTCAGTTCCTGCTGGCGTCAAACCTATCCGAAGTGCTGTCCATTTTCATCGCGACGCTCTTTGGCTTCTCCATCTTTCAGCCCGTCCATCTGCTGTGGATCAATCTCATTACCGACTGCTTCCCTGCACTCGCACTCGGTATGGAAAAACCTGAAGCTGATATTATGAAGCGTGCGCCGCGTGATTCCAAAGAAGGTGTATTTGCAGGCGGGATGGGCTTTGCCATCGCTTATCAGGGCTTCCTTGTAACTCTTATCACCATCGCTTCTTATCTCATAGGCCGTTTCGTTCTCGCCGACGCACATCATGCGCAGGCAATCGCAGACGGACTCTACTCCGCCGAAAAGCTCGGAACTTCTATGGCTTTTCTGACGCTTTCTATGGCGGAAATCTGCCATTCCTTTAACATGCGTTCTCTTCACGGTTCTATTTTTAAAATCAAAAATCAGAATCCGTGGCTCTGGGGCGCAGCCATTCTTTCCCTTATCTTAACAACCGTTGTCATCGAGGTTCCGTTCCTTGCAGGTGCCTTCGAGCTTGCCAAACTCGACCTCATGGAATATGCGATTGCCTTCGGACTTGCGATCTCCATTATCCCGATTGTGGAAATCATTAAAATTTTCGTTCGAATGAATGACAAAAAGAAAGCGAAGCACAAATCATAAGCTTCAGCAAATAACTGCGATAATACCCTAATTTGCAACACCTTATCATCTTAGGCAGTCGCATAAAAAAGGCGGCTGCCTTCTTTGTGGAACAAGAACACAAATGGAGAAAAAACGCACCGGATTTTTCCGGTGCGATTTTCAATCGTTTCTTTAACAAAAGAGGCGGAGAATTTGCTTTCAACAAATCCTCCGCCTCTTGATTTCTTCATTTTTGTTTTATCAGTCACTGATAAACGGAAGCAGCGCAACATGACGCGCTCTTTTAATGGCCTCCGTCAGTTCTCTTTGATGTTTCGCACATGTGCCTGTAACTCTGCGGGGCAGAATTTTCGCACGCTCCGACGTGAACTTTCTCAGTCTTGCGACATCTTTATAATCAATTTTTTCAACCTTTTCCTCGCAGAACACGCAAACCTTTTTTCTTCTGCGGTTTCCGCCTTGGCGAGCCGGTTTTTGCTCTCTATCCATTGTGATGAAACCTCCTACTTTTGTATTTTGTGATAACACCGTCAAAACGGAAGGTCATCGTCTCCCGCAATCTCCTCAAACTTCGGAGTCTCGGCATCTCCCGCCGTAAATGCAGGAACCTGATAATCATCCGTCCTTACAGAGTCATTTTTGCGCTCCACGAAACTTGCTTCATCCGCAACAACCTCCGTAGCATAGCGCTTTGTGCCGTCGTTTGCAGTCCAGCTTCTCGTCTGCAGAGAACCGCATATGCAGATTGCACTGCCTTTTCTGAAATATTTCGCAATAAATTCTGCGGTAGTTCTCCACGCGACAATATTGATAAAATCACTTTGCGGCTGCTCTCCGGCTTTTGTGTATCTGCGGCTCACTCCTATTGAAAATGAACAAACACTGACACCACTTGGTGTCTGCTTCAGTTCCGGATCTGCGGTCATATGACCGATCAAAATCACTTTGTTAAGGCTTGCCATACAAGATACCTCCCTTTTTTAAACTCTGATTGTCATGGAACGCATGATACCTTCTGTAATGTTGAAGATACGTTCAAGCTCAGAAACAAAGCTGGGTTCTGCTTTGTAATTGACAAGGACATAATATCCTTCCGTCAAATCGTTGATCGGATAAGCAAGCTTACGTTTGCCCCATTCATCAAAAGATTCAACGGTTCCGTTCTCTTCAATCAGTGTTTTGAACTTATTTACAAGAGCGGTCGTGGCTTCTTCCGTGCCCGTACAATCCACGATATACATCGTTTCATAAGATACGAGTTTCTTTTCCATCTGATTTGCACCTCCTTTTGGACATAAGGCCGCGGACAGTTTTTTAGATTTACCCGCAGCAAGGAGAAAAAACTATAAAAAGTTCTTTTCCATCTTTTGTATTATATCATTCACTTTTTCATTTGTCAATCCATTTTTTCAAGGAAAACACGGTTTTTTTATTTCAAAGCAGAGTAAAATACGACAAGAGACGGCAATCTTAAACAAATCCTGTGTTTTTCTATTGATTTTCGTTCATTTGATTGCTATAATACAAAGAGAGAGAGAACAAAATGTACGTCTCTTATGGCGATAGCAACCATGTGCAGACAGAATCGGAGGGCATATTTGAAAAAAAGGTCAAAATGGTTCCGTACCCTTGTACGGCAGCGTTTTTTCATTATTCTGCTGCTGTTTTTACAGCTCGTTTTCATCATATTTTTTCTGGCAGATCAAAGTCAAGCCTCCGTTATTATCAAATGGACGCTTCAGGTAATCAGCTTTTTTGTAGCTCTGCATATTATTGCCAAGCGGGATAAGGGAGCGTATAAGCTGACATGGGTTTTTACCATATTGGTTTTCCCTATTTTCGGTGGACTTCTTTATCTTTTGTTCCGATATCAAACCAGATCAAAAAAGCTCCGCATCCGAATGAATCGTATTACAAATATAACAAGACCGGCAGCGCTCCTGCCCGGAGACAAATATGAGCTTGCCATAAAATCGCCCGCATCTTCCGATGCGGGAACATATGGTCCGGAAACGCCAGCATCTTTTGCAGGTAAGCAAACATCGGATTTCGCACCGGAAGCACTCTCCCCATACTATGAGGTTTGGCAAATCGGCGACCGGTATGAACATGCGACGGCAAACACCCCGTCCCATGCAAGACAGATTCAATATCTGGATAAATTCGCCGGATTTCCTGTTTATGAAAATACACGAACAAAATATATTTCCCCCGGAGAGAAAATTTGGGAAATGCTTCTATCAGAACTGGAAAAGGCAAAATCCTATATCTTTGTTGAATTTTTTATCATTGAAGAAGGTGTGATGTGGAACAGTATTCTTGATATTTTGAAGCGAAAGGTAGCGCAAGGCGTTGACGTTCGTATCATTTATGACGATATCGGATGCTTCTTAAGACTGCCGAAGGACTATCCGAAAACCTTAAAACAATATGGCATCCAGTGCATTGTATTCAATAAATTCAAGCCACTGCTTACCGCAACACAAAACTGCCGCGATCACCGCAAAATCATCTCCATTGACGGGAAAGTCGCTTTTACAGGAGGCTTTAATCTGGCAGACGAATATATCAATGCTATCCACCCGTTCGGACACTGGAAGGATGCCGGTGTTCTGCTCGAAGGAGAAGCCGCATGGAGTATGACTTTGATTTTTCTCCAAATGTGGATGATGAACGGAAATGCGGAAGATGATATCACAAAATATTACCCCTGGAAGGATTCTCCCTGCCCCATCGTCAAAAACGACAGCTGGGTTCAGCCTTATGCGGATGCGCCATATGATGCGGAAAATGTCAGTGAACATGTTTATCTTCAAATTATCAATACCGCAAAGCATTACCTTTACATCAATACACCGTATCTGATCGTTGACGACAGCATGATATCCGCGCTTTCTCTCGCTGCGAAAAGCGGAGTAGACGTTCGGATTGTCACACCGTTTCGTTGGGATAAACGCGTTGTTCATTTCACAACACGTTCCTATTACCGCGAATTAATCCGTGCAGGTGTAAAAATTTATGAATATTCCAAAGGCTTCATTCATTCCAAAACGTTTGTTTCAGACGATACTGTTGCAACCATTGGAACGGCGAATCTGGACTTTCGAAGTCTTTATCTGCAATTTGAATGCGGCGTTTGGATGTATAAAAGCGAGGCGGTAACAGAGCTGCGCGATGACTTCTTGAAAACACTTGAGATGTGTCATGAAATCCGTGAGGAAGAATGTCATGGAAATATGGTCACACGATTCCTTCAAGATTTGCTTCGTTTATTTGCACCGCTCATGTAATGCGATAAAATTTCATCAAGATACCGAATAAAACAAAACAAGAAGCAAACAAATTGTTTGCTTCTTGTTTTTTTGAATCATAGAAATGACATTTTGCTTCCGCCATTTTACCCTTATCGGCAGAATAAACCCCAATCATCTCCGAGTATTTTTCATTTTTAAAATTCGGAATTGAGATAAGAAACAGTTTTACACGGTTTTCCGTTCCGAAAATATACTCTCGGTACACGGCGGGCAATGCCGCAGACAAATTCATAATGAAAAGAATAGGCAAGTTCTGCGACTTGTTCAACAGGAAGCCATTCTTCTTCGTCACGTCCGAAAAGAACAACCTTATCCTCGATTTTCGCATCCGGAACACTGCTCACATCCACCATCATCTGATCCATACATATCCTGCCTAAAATCGGACAGCGCTTCCCATGGATCAAGACTTCACCGCGGCCTGACAGGGCACGCGGATATCCATCGGCATATCCGACAGGTATGGTCGCCACACGGATCGTATGATCGGTCACATAGGTGGAACCATAGCTGATTCCGTGATTCGACGCAAGCGTTTTGATATGGGAAATATGAGTAATAAGCTCCATAGCAGGACGCAGCAAAAAGCGTTCTCCAAGTTCTTCACATACCTCTTCTGACGGATACAAGCCATAAAGAATAATACCCGCGCGAACCATATCATAATATCGATCGAACTCTAAAATTCCTGCGCTGTTATTGATATGTTTTACGGGAATTTTTACACCGCGTGCAGCCAGCATCGAAAGAAAGCGGTCAAATTCCGCACGCTGCTCCATAGAAGGAGCCTTGTTCATTTCATCTGCAGTAGCAAAATGACTGAAAATTCCTTCTACATAGATGCCGGGCAGCTTTGCCGCAGCAGCAGCCTCATCGGCGCTTTTTTCAGAAACGTTCCAGCCGATACGCGACATGCCGGTATCCACTGCAAAATGTACTCTCGCAGTCTGTCCTCTCGACACAGCAAGATCGGAAAGCATCTGAATCCGATCAGGCTGAAATACTGTAAGCGTAATATCATAATCCAAAGCCTGCCCGTAAAGACTCGGCGAAGTATAACCAAGAATCAGTATCGGGGTCCGAATGCCGCTTTTTCTAAGTTCAATTGCCTCTTCCATCTCGGCAACCGCAAAATAATCCGCAAAACGCTCGAATTCATGTGCAAGCATAACGGCTCCATGGCCATAGGCATCTGCTTTGATAACCAAAGCAAGCTTTGTTGATGTCGGAATTTTCTTGCGCACAAGAGAAATATTATGTTCAATCGCATCCAGATCGATTTTCGCATATACTCTGTAATATTCCATTTCTCAGCCTCACAAAACAATATCTTTCAGCGGAGCCGCTTCTATTCCCGCAGCCGAAAACGAAGCTCTCAGCTTTTTCGCGAATTCAAGCGCATGTATGCTGTCTCCGTGGATACAAACGGAGTCCGCTTCTATATCCAGATCCGTGCCATCCACAGCACGGACTTTTTTCTCCTGAATCATTCGAATGACACGGAAAGCCGCTTCATTCTCATCCGCAATCACCGCTCCCGGTTTTGTCCTTGCGACAAGAGACCCATCCGGCTCATAGGCACGGTCTGCGAAAACTTCTCTTGCTGCACGCAGTCCTTTTCTCTTGGCTGCTTCAATCATAGCCGATCCGGAAAGCGCCAAAAGAATCAAAGATTCATCCAGCTCGGCGATTCCTTCACATATTGCTTCGGCAAGACGCATATCCTTGCCTGCCATATTATATAGCGCACCGTGCGGCTTGACATGAGAAAGCCGTACTCCGCACGATTTCGCAAAGGCAGAAAGCGCTCCTATCTGATATTGTATATAGGCTTTCGCCTCCGACGGGGAAACATTCATGTTCCGTCTGCCAAAGCCAAGAAGGTCAGGAAAGCCGGGATGCGCTCCTATAGAGACACCGCGGTCTGCTGCCAGCCGCACGGTTTTTGCCATAGTCACAGGATCGGATGCATGAAAACCGCAGGCGATATTTGCCGATGTAATCAAGGGAAGAACGTCTTCGTCCATTCCGATCGTATAAACGCCAAAGCTTTCTCCAAGATCGCAATTAAGATCGATTTTAAGCATAATATCCTCCGAACATCGCTTCACTATCAATTTTTCAATGCGCTGTTTTTTATATCCGTAATAAACATATGTCCCGGTGCGTGCGTAATGGCAAGAGAAGGTCTTGCCGCCATCACCGCCGCCTGCGGCGTGACGCCGCAGGGCCAAAATACCGGAATTTCTCCATCCCGAACGGTGACAAAGTCGCCGAAATCCGGTTTGGAAAGATCGGAAATCCCAATTGCCGCAGGATCGCCGAAATGGATAGGCGCACCGTGTACACGCGGCATGCCGGCCGTAATAATCGACGCGCGGATAGCATTCTCAGGCGTCATCGGACGCATGCTGACTACCATATTCCCATGAAAAATCCCGGCAGGAACACAGGAAATATTGGTAAGATACATCGGGACATTGCATCCCTCTTCTATATGCCTTACCGGGATATCCGCCTCTAAAAGCGCTGCCTCAAAAGAAAAGCTGCATCCGATAAAAAAGCTGACAAAGTCATCCTGCCAAATCCCGGAAATATCTGTGGTTTCTTCTTCCAGAATGCCGTTCCGGTAAATCCGGTATTTAGGAAAATCCGTTGCGATATCGGCATTTTGGGCAATGACGCGCAGCATGCGGGAGCCGACATCCGAAACTTCAAGAACCGGACATGCCCTTGGATTTCGCATGGTAAACAACAGAAAATCATACGCATATTCGCGGGGAAGCACACAGAGATTCGCCTGCGCATAGCCCTCGCACATACCGGACGTCTGCCCTGCAAGCTTTCCTTCTCGGATCAAAGCCCGCACAAGCTCAGGGTGTTCCTTGGCATAAGGATTCATCTTCACATCCATATTTTCCTCCGTTCACCGGAAATGAATTCCGGATAACTGTTTTTCTTCTCTGCGCGCAGCATTTTGGGCTTCTTTCAGCGAACACCGGATAAATGATATTTTATCTCCCGGCTTTGTCTGCGCTAAAATCGGAATATCGGCAGTAATCACTGTTGCGATTTTCGCATAACCACCCGTTGTCTGTCGGTCTGCAAGCAAAATAATCGGCTTGCCGTTCGGCGGAATCTGAACACTTCCCGCCGCAATGCCGCCGGAAATGATATCGACACCGCGCTCTGAAAGGACCGGTGCTCCGTCAAGGCGCATGCCCATTCGATCAGACGCAGGCGTTACGGTATATTCTTCCGTAAAAAAGATATGCTGCGCATCCGCGGAAAAACGAGTATCCTCCGGTCCGGGGACCGCACGCACGGAACATCTGCCGTTTTCAAAATACGGCAGATAGGATAGCTTACGGCATGGAAGTTCCTTTTCAGAGAACGAACTGACCGGTATGACCGGCAAAATGTCACCAGCCGCAAGCTTGCGTCCCTCAAAACCTCCGAGGCGGCATTTGATATTGGTGCTTCGGCTGCCCATCACAACAGGCACATCAAATCCGCCACGCACTGCAAGATAGCACCGACAGCCGGATACGGCAAAGCCAACTGAGATTTCATCTCCCGGTAAAACGGAAAGCGCACAAAGCATCGGCACCGGAACACCATTGATTTTCGGAGCAAAATCCCCTCCGGCGAAAGCAATGACCGCACGATCCATTACCCTTGCGGTAATCCCCATCCATGTCATCTCAAGAACAGCAGAATTTCTGTCGTTTCCCACAAGCAGATTGGCAATGGATGCAGCACGGGCATCCATCACTCCGGAAGCACCAAAGCCATCCTTCATATAACCATATCGTCCGAGATCCTGAACGGTCGTCAAAGGTCCCGGAGAAAGAATTTGTATACTCATACCGTTTCCTCCGTAATGGAATGCTGATATGTTCCGCTATCGACGGCACGGGCAATTTCATCATACCTTGCGCGGTCAATCGGTTCAAACCGGATATAGTCGCCGGCAGCATACAGTACCGGCGGCGTGCGCGAAGGATCGTATAGACGCAAAGGGGTTCTGCCGATTAAACGCCATCCGCCGGGAGATTCCATCGGATAAATTCCTGTTTGTGAGCCGCCGATGCCGACCGAGCCGCATGGAATAACCTGCCTTGGGCTATCAAGCCTCGGAGCCGCAATCGACATGTCAAGTCCGCCGAGATACGGAAAACCGGGTAAGAATCCAAGCATATAAATCAGATAATCGCGCGTACTGTGACGTATCACGACCTCTTTTTCCGAAATGCCGGCCATAGACGCGACATCCGAGAGATCGGGACCAAATTCTCCGCCGTAGCAGACAGGAATCCGATGGATCCTGCGCATGGAAATCACATTCTGCCGTGCCTGATTCATTGCTCTCCGGATATATCGGCAAAGCTTCTCATAAGAAATGTCCGATGGCCGGTAACATATGGTCAGCGAGCAGAACGCAGGAATGATATCGACAATTCCCCGCGTTCTTGCCTTTGTCAACGCAGAAACAAGCGCACGTACACGTCCGCCCGTCTCCTCCGAGATCTCGTCCCCCAATACCACAGTGAGCGCCGCATCCCCGCACGGCAGAATCCGATAATCCGACATCACGTAGACTCCTTTTTCTCAAAATAGCCCTTTTCAATGGTTTTTTCAAACCACTTTGCACAAGTTTTTTCAAGACACATAGAATAACGCACACATTCCCGCATGGATGTGACAATGGAACAATTCAGTTCTTTTCCGATTCCGTCAATCGCAGGAACCGTCCAGCCGTACATATCGATCATCCCACAGTCAGCAGCACGCTGCATTGCCTCGACCTGAAGCGCGGCATCATGAAAAATATCAAGATCACCGCAAAGGAAAGCGATCATGGCGCAAAGTCCATAGCAACCCCAATCCGAGGTAGTAGCGGTAATAATATTGTCCGCGCTTGTACGAACGGCAAGCCCTCCTCCACAGCCGCATGCACATTCTCCTTCGCCTGCATAGGGAATATAACAGCGAAGCGACTCTCCAATCGTTCCCATTCCGATTTCATTTCCAAGGTCTCCAATGGAAAGATTAAGTACACCCGCCTTTATCAGTTTCTCAAACAAAACATCCATTTTAGCTTCCAAAGGCGTAATATCCTGCCCTATCGCATTATGGTAATATCCTTTTTCGTTCGCACCGGGTGCCTCCACTGTAATCACCGCTTTGGGCATACAGGAGCGAAGAAGCGCTTCCGCTTCAGCATCTGCTTTGCTGCTGTCTTTTGTAAAAGCGTAATACGCAAGAGATGCCGGTATATCTCCCATTTTTTCAACAGAATCAAAAAAATGCAGTCCCACAAGCCTTGATAAGCCTTTGACAGCCGGAATGTTTTCTTCCTGGCAAACAATAACCGGTCTTACGTCAAATGCCTTGACAAGAGAACGCGCGAGCAGGATAGAACCGATAATACCGTCTGTTTCAGCCGATGCAAACGGACGAAGAACGAAACCCGTTATTATATATACATAATCTCCCGGTATCAGCGCCGCTTTCAGCTTTTTTGCGGCATTTGCCGTGAGAGGCTCACCGGTATAACGGCGTGAAGCATCATATAGAATCTTACAGACGCCGTACCCCCGCGGATCCAGATTCATTAAGTCATCGAGACTTTGCCCAAGATTTTGAATGGTAAGCTCTTTTTGTGTCATTGTCTTTTTCTCCCTGATTTCACAGCCAATTTTTACAAATGAGATTTTCATACTGAAAATGACCCCGGCATCCGCGGGATACCGAGGTCAGACCCGCACAGAATTCAAAGAGCGGTTTTCGTCAGAAAATCTTCGACCAGTGCATCCTGAAGCTTTTTTAAAAGCTCCGGCGCTTTTCCTCCGACGGGTTTTCCGTCAATTTCAGATGCGGCAAGGCAAAAAGAACCGGAACTCGAAACAATCACCTCGTCTGCCGCCATCATCTCGGAAACGGTAAACGGTGTTTCGTCAACAGGAATTCCAAAGCGTCTGCACATTTCAATCAGATGAGCGCGGGCAATTCCCGGCAGGATATATTCATCCGTCGGTGCCGTTTTGAAAACGCCGTCCTTTAAGATAGACACATTGCTATGCGCGCATTCCGTCACACGCTCACCGCGATGCAGAACTGCCTCTCCGCAGCCAGCCTCTTCTGTCTGATTTGCATACAGTACACTCGGAATCAAATTCAGCGTCTTGATATTACAGTAAAGAAACCTTTTATCCTCAAGGGTAATCAACTTTATTTTCTCATATGTATTTTTGACATTTGCAGGTCTGAGCATGATCCAGATATTCGCCTTTTCATTCTTATCATACACATGATTCCGAATTCCGGTACCGCGCGTTGCTTGAATATAAACAAACTGCGAACCGTCATCGACCTTTTTCACCATCTCGCAGAGGATCGCTTTCATTTCCTCTTTCGTATGCGGGATATGGATATCCAGCAAGGCCGCGCTGTTATAAAAGCGGTCAATATGCTCATCCAATGCATAAATAATGTGATTCCTGCTGTAGGTTGCATCATAGATTCCGTCTCCGAAATAGCAGACGCGGTCTAGCATAGGCACAGTCATCTTTTCCAGCTCATCAAATTTCCCGTTGTAATATCCGAGAGTTTTCATAAGTTCCTCCTAAGTCTATTCAAATAAAATAAATCCCGGACAAAAAGGCGCAGGAAAACTCCCTTTTCGAACGCCGTTGTCCGAGATTTTGAATTTCCGTTTCTTATCAAACTATCAATCAGTATATCGCTTCTTTTAGAATCTGTCAATACTTATTTCGAATTTTATTTTTACTCTTCTCTTTTTTAAGGGAGACTTGACTTCAAATAAGGGATATGATATATTAATGAAAAATGTTTTAAACAATATCTGTTCAAAAAGGAGAAAATTTCGTGCTGGAAAATGATTGGAAATTCAGGAAAGACAGTCTCCTTTTGCGTGACGCACTATGTGAATTTTTTGAATGCCGGTACGGAAAAATCCGATTTCTCGAAGAAAAAAATATCGGGAAGGTCCGTGCCGACATAATTGCGGTTCGTCCCGACGGGCTTCTCGGAATAGAAATCAAAAGTCACAGTGACAGCTATGACCGCCTGAAAAATCAGATTCAAGGATACGACACCTTTTGTGATTATAATTTTCTGTGTGCCGGAAGCACGCATATCCGTGCCGCAGAGCATGTGCCGACGTATTGGGGAATTCTTTCCATGACAGTACGGGACGGAGTCCGTTTTGAAGTGCTTCGGGAACCGTCTGAAAATCCAAAATGTCGGATTCTGCGTCAGGCAGAACTTCTCTGGTACGATGAACTTGCTTATATTTTAAAAACACAAAATCTTCCGAAATACACAGGCAAAAGCAAAAAATTCATCTGTACAAAGCTCTGTGAAAAGCTTTCCCCGGAAATTCTGAAGCCGCTTCTTTGCGATCGGCTGTTTGAACGGGATTATACCCGGTATCAGAACATCACAAAATCAAAAAGGCATCCGCATTCAGGAGGATAATATGGAACAGAAAATCATAGAAGTAAATGGACTCCGCAAGGCATACGGCAACGTGGAAGCGGTATGCGGATTGGATTTTTATGTAGAAGAGGGACAGCTTTTCGCGTTTCTCGGTCCAAACGGCGCCGGAAAATCCACAACAATCGACATTCTTTGTACCCTTCAGCGTGCAGATGCCGGCCATGTAACCGTTGACGGATATGTACTGGGACGCGAAGATGATTCCATACGGTCAACCATCGGCGCAGTCTTTCAGGACGGGGTACTGGACGGACTTCTCACAGTAGAAGATAACCTGAAAATCCGCGGAAGCTTTTACGGATTACACGGAAAATCACTGGTTCTGGCAGTGGAACGCGCCGCGGAGATTACCGAAATCGGAGAGCTTCTGAAACGTCCGTACGGAAAGCTGTCAGGAGGGCAAAAACGCCGGTGCGACATTGCTCGCGCATTGATTCATACCCCGAAAATTCTGTTTCTTGATGAGCCGACAACAGGGCTTGATCCCAAAACAAGACGCATGATCTGGAAAACCATTGAACAGCTCCGACAGCAAAACGGCATGACCGTTTTCCTGACAACCCACTATATGGAAGAAGCAGCGGAATCGGATTTTGTCGTTGTCATTGATAAAGGAAAAATCACTGCCAAGGGAACGCCCTCTGAGTTCAGGGAAAAATATGCAAAAGACCGGCTGATCTTATCATCAAAGGAGCCGGAGCATCTCTCAAAATTTCTGGAAGAAAACGGCTTCTCATGCCGCAGAATTGCCGATACGGTTTCCATTGAGCTTCCCTCAACACTAGATGCCTTGCCGATTCTCGATATATGCCGAGAACGGCTCACAAGTGTGGAAATTATCGGCGGGACCATGGACGATGCATTTCTCGCTGTAACAGGAAAGGAGCTTCAGGAATGATACGATTTTCCCTCAGAAACCTGAAATTGTTTTTTAAAGATAAAGCCGCAGTGTTTTTTTCCTTGTTGGCAGTATTTATCATCATCGGACTTTACGCGCTTTTTCTCGGCGATGTTTGGACGGACAGTTTTCAGAATGTCAACGGAGCCCGCCAGCTTATGGATACCTGGATGATGGCAGGTCTGCTCGCCGTTACCTCTGTTACCACAACGCTGGGTGCCTATGGCATTATGATCGATGACAAAGTGAAAAAAATCGAAAAAGATTTTATCGCCTCCCCGGTCAAGGGAAGAAGTCTGCTCGGCGGATATGTCATCAGCGCCGTTCTGATCGGAATTTTGATGAGTCTTATCACATTTTTTCTTGCTGAACTTTATATTCTTGCAAACGCCGGCACACTGCCCGATATCGGCACACTTATCAAGACCTTCGGTCTTATTTTACTTTGCACCATTACCAATTCCTCTATGGTATTTTTTCTCGTTTCCTTTTTCAAAAGCACAAATGCATTCGCCACGGCAAGTACGATAATCGGTACGCTGATCGGCTTTCTGACAGGAATCTATCTGCCGGTTGGCTCACTGCCGGAATCCGTTCAGCTTGTCGTAAAATGCTTCCCAGTGTCTCATGCCGCAGTACTGTTCCGTCAAACGCTGATGGAACAGACAATGGAGACTTCTTTTGCCGGTGCTCCGGAACAAGCGATTTCGGAATTCAAGGAGATGATGGGTGTATCCTTCCGCTTTGGCGATACTGTTCTTTCATCGTCGGGAAGCTTCCTTGTGTTAGTCGGAACAGCGATTCTTTTCTATGGGCTTTCCCTTCTGCGTTTTGCAAGGAAAAAAATCCGCTGAAAACATATTTCTTCCAAGAAATGCTTTCAATAAAATTGTTCATTCTTACCGAATCCTTTTTCGATATGTTTTCAAACAAAAAAGACAGCTGCAAAGTTAGCAGCTGTCTTTTTGTTTTTGTGAAAATTATGTTATATATGCTCTTCTTTTCAAAAATGCTTATTATCTGCATGGGCAAAAATCTTAAAATAAAATCTTACTTGTCAGATAGCTTAAATACATCTGCGGCTTTGCCGATCACCACCATGTGATCCGCATTGGTAAAGCGATAATCCGCTCCCGGCAGAAGTTTCAAGTCATTGTTCACTTTCATGGCAATGATATTGATTTTATATTTTGCCCGAATATTGATTTCCGATATCGTCTTTCCAAGCCATGCGTCCGGCACAGGAATCTCATAAATGGCATATTCCTTCGTCAACTCAATAAAATCAAAAATATTGGACGCATTATAACGAACGGCAAGCTTTTCCGCCATTTCCCTCTCGGGATAAACGACCTCATCCGCGCCGATCCGGATTAAAAGATTTGCCTGAATATCCTGCTTTGCTTTGGCTACAACAAATTTGGCTTTCATCTCCTTAAGCAGCGCCGTAATCACAAGAGATGACTGAAAATCATCTCCGATGGCTACAAAGCAAATATCAAAATGATTTACGCCAAGTGCCCGCAGAACATTTTCATTTGTGCAGTCGGCAATCTGAGAATCCGTGAACACGGTTGAATACTGATCGATAACAGATGCATCTTTATCCACGATCATAACGTCGTTTCCAAGCTCAAGGAGCTTTTTTGCAAGATGGCGACCAAATCTTCCCATTCCAATGACCAGTATGGATTTCATATACTTGTATACCCTCCGCTTACGCGATTGAATTTTTCTTTATCCAACCAAAACCTTTTCCGTCGGTCTCTGAATATCAGGATCTACCCGCTCCGTTGAAAACGCCAAAGCGAGAGAAAGCCCTCCGACACGTCCCGCATACATCAAAAACGCAAGAATAATTTTGGATGCCGCGCCGATAGAAGGCGTGATACCCATCGTTAGTCCGACAGTTCCAATAGCAGAACTTGTTTCAAACAGAGCGCATTCCAGCTCGATGGATTCCAGTGCCATAATGGCAACAGCGGATACCAGCGCCAGTATAATATAAATTGTCGTAATTGAACAAGCCTGTTTGACCGTGTCGTCTGAAATTCTTTTTTTGAAAACGGTAATGCTGTCCTTATTGCGAACTGACGCCACCACGTTCAAAAGCACAATAAAAATCGTAGCCGTCTTAATTCCGCCCGCCGTAGACCCGGGGCTTCCGCCGATTAACATCAGTACGATAGAGAGAATTCCGCCTCCATCCGTCAGCGCCGCCTGATCAATGGTATTAAACCCCGCTGTTCTGGTTGTCACGGATTGAAACAAAGCGCCAAGAAGCTTTTCTCCCTCATTGAGTCCGGCGAGTGCACCCTCTTGTTCCAATAGATAAAATCCGATCCATCCGGACAAAATCAAAAAGAGCGTTGTTGTAAGAACGATTTTGGTGTGAAGCGCATACCGTTTAAAATGCAGTTTGCATTTGACAAGATCCGCCCAAACAAAAAATCCAATGCCGCCAATCACAATCAATCCCATCACAGTCAGCTGAACGACGATATCGGATTGAAAGGTTGTCAGTGAAGAAAATTTACCGTATTTTCCCATCAAATCGAAACCGGCATTGCAAAATGCCGATACAGAATGAAAAAGCGCATTCCAAAGTCCTTCCCAAAAGCCCATTTTCGGACAAAAACGGGTAGCAAGAAGAAGTGTCCCTGCGCCTTCAAACAGAATCGTTCCCCGAATGATTTTCCGTATCAGTGTCGTTACGCCGTTGAGCTGCAGATATCCGGCGGACTGCATAAGAAGCCGTCTTTTATGCAAGCTGATCCGTTTATGCATAAATATCGTAAACATTGTCATAACGGTCATAAATCCAAGACCGCCGATCTGAATCAGCGCAAGAATAACCAGCTGTCCGAAAAAGCTCCAATGCATATAGGTATCCACGACAACGAGTCCTGTTACACAGGTAGCGCTTGTCGCCGTAAAAAACGAGTCCAAAAACGGCGTCCATTCATGGACGGATGAGGAAACCGGCAAGCACAACAGCAGCGCACCGGCAAAAATAACCAAAAGAAAGCTGCCCGCAATGATTTGGGTATAGGTCAGTTTATGTCTTTTGAATTTCAAAATAAAGCCTCCGGCGAAATACGACAACCGTCATATAATCGGCTCAAAAATGTTTCATTATTATATCACGTAAGCCTACTGTTGTCAAGGGATTCCCAAGAGAAAGCAGAAAAGATTGACAAAAACATCCATTCATGATAAAATCAACAAAAAAATGATTCTTTTATAAACGAAAGTGAATCCGATATGAAAAGAAAAGAACAAAAACAGACCAACTGTGAAACATGTGTCTTTTATGATTGGGATGAGAATTACGATGCTTATATCTGTACGGCGGCACTCGATGAGGACGAACTGGAACGGTTCGTACGAGGAAATGCCGACCGATGTCCGTATTATCGTTTTTATGATGAATATAAAAGCGTTCAAAAACAAAACTAATAACAAGACGCCGGTTACAAACGATATTTTTTATCCGGCGGCAGGAGGTTTTTTTGATTAAAATCGCAGTTTTCGATGTCAAGCCATATGATATTGTCGGATTTGACCGATATGGTTCGGATGGCGGAATTGAATTTAAATATTTTGAAACCAAGCTGAATCCCGACACAGTGGGGCTCGCCGCCGGAGCAGACGGCGTATGTGTGTTTGTAAACGACGACCTATCGGAGTCGGTCATCGACAAACTCTGTGAATACGGGATCCAATTAATTGCGCTGCGCTGCGCGGGATTCAACAACGTAGATCTGCGCGCCGCAGCAGGAAAAATCTGTGTCGTCCGTGTTCCGGGTTATTCCCCTCACGCAGTGGCAGAACACGCGCTTGCCATGCTTCTCACACTTCTTAGGAAAACCCATAAAGCCTATTTAAGGACAAGAGACTTTAATTTCAGTCTAACCGGACTTGTAGGAACCAATCTATACGAAAAAACGGTCGGCGTCATCGGCACCGGCCGAATCGGGAGAGTCTTTATCGATATTTGTCGCGGATTTGGGATGCGTATCATTGCCTATGACGTATACCCAGCTGACGGAACGGATATTGAATATGTGTCACTTGACCGGCTTTTCTCGGAAGCTGACGTTATCTCTCTTCACTGTCCCCTGACGCCGGAAACCACCCATATGATTAACAGCGAAAGTCTTAGTCAAATGAAAGACGGCGTGATTTTAATCAACACCTCGCGCGGCGCTTTAATCGATGCGGAAGCGCTCCTCGAGTATATCAAGAAAAAGAAAGTCGGGGGCGCATGTCTTGACGTATATGAAGAGGAATCCGATATTTTCTTTGAGGATCTATCCGATCACATTATGGACGATGATGTTCTTGCAAGGCTGATCTCCATGCCCAATGTACTGGTAACCTCCCATCAGGCGTTTCTGACGGATGACGCGCTTGAAAGCATTGCCAAAACAACGGTTGAAAACATCTTATCGTTTTTCCGCGGAGAACCGGTAAAAAATGAAATCAAACAATAAAAAGAGATGACAGAAAAATTTCTATATTGCAAAACAATCGAGGAGTACACAGCAGGCGTACTCCTCGATTGTCTATATATGACTTTACCTATATTCACCGTTTTGCGGGCGTTCCGCCGCTAATTTCTGCTTGTAGCGGATTTTCGTTTTGTCCGGAAGACTGCGCTTCCGAGCAAGTCTCTGCAGACTGTGAAGAACCGGATAAGAGGATAGAAGACTTTTGGCAAGACGCCTCGTCCTCTTGCCCGTTTGTCACGGTACGGGTGGAATTCGTTTTATTTTTTTGATCGGAATTCAGTAGCTTTGGGACAAGCCACTCCTTATTGTGCTTCAAAGACAGATATCCGATAACGGAAGCAACAAAGCCCCCGAACGCATCGATCATCAGATCTTCCATCGTATCAACAAGCGCCGCATGTCCGGAAAGCACCGTCCCGTCCGGCGTTGTGAATTTCTGCATGTTAAGTCCAAGCAGTCCGTCAAAAATATATTCATAGATTTCCCACAAAGCTCCAATCATGACCGCAAAGCAAAAGGCAAACAGAGAAACAAAGAGTGGAGAAAGACGAAACATGACTTTCTCACTTTTATTGAGAATCGCAACAAACATAAAGCCTAAGAATCCAGTCACAAGACTGCTTGAACAATGCAGGATAACATCCCAAAATGGAACACGGTTGAACATGTCATAAAATTCACCGAGAAAAATGGCACAATAGAGAAACACAAGATAAAAAACATACAAGAGCGACGGAATTTCAAAGCGCAGCTTTTCGGAAAGAAATTCCGGCACATGCAAAACAAAAAGTCCCAACGTACATTGAAGCATCGTGAGAAGATTCACGGTATCGAAAACGCCGAGCACCATTTGAATCAAATAGTACAGCAAAGGAGCAGCAAAGCTGATAAGCACAATCCAATATGCGATTTTTTGAGATTTGGTACGCGACCGTTTCTTTTCCATGTTTCTTCCTCCGTCTTTTCTGTATATCAAAATTTATGAAAATTTATCGCGGGATATTCGGGAATACGCAGAATGTGCGAAAAAGGAAGCGTTTATTCTGTTCTTAAAGCGACAACAGGATCCTTTCTTGCCGCAATTTTTGACGGAATCAGTCCGGCAATCAAAGTCAGGCAAATGCTGATAACAACCAGAATCAAAGCGCCGAGGACCGGAAGCGAGGCACCGAGTGAGCCGATTCCAGTCAGTGCATGAAGAATCAAATTGACCGGAATGGTAATCAGCAGTGTAATACCGATTCCAAGTGCACCGGAAATAAAACCGACTGTCGCCGTTTCCGCATTGAATACGCGGGAAATATCCCGCTTTGACGCGCCGATAGCGCGCAGAATCCCAATTTCCTTTGTTCTTTCTAAGACGGAAATATACGTGATAATTCCAATCATAATAGAGGAAACAATAAGCGAGATCGCCACAAATGCAATCAGCACATAAGAAATCGCATTGATAATGGTGGTAATGGAGCTCATAAGAAGCTTCACATAGTCCGTATAGGAAATTTTATCCGTTTCCGATACACCCGCATTGTATTTGGCAATCAAATCCGCTATTCTATCCTTATCTTCAAAGGTAGCCGCATACATACTGATAGCCGCAGGGCTTTCTGTATCGATATAACCAAGTCTCTCAAGGTTTTCTTCCAGTGTAGCATCTGATACGGTTGCCGGCATGTATTCATCATACAATGCCGCATATTCTTTTTCGGTAAAGGTTTCCGCATCCAATAACGCAGCAAGCGCGTCCGATGTCATCGAACCGAGCTTTTCGGATACGGCAGCCGCATATTGTTCCGCAATCACCGTTTTTACAGAATCGGAAACCGCAGCATATAATTCTTCGGCGTCCATAGACTCGATATACTTCCGTATTTCCGTAGTATCGGTCACACCCATTTGTTCCGCATAGGCAGTAACTGCCATCTCTACCATTTCCTCATAGGTATATTGCGACAGATAAGCTTCTACCGCCGCCTCTAACTCCGCCTCAGGCATTTTCATTTTGATAGAAGTATAAATAGCCGCTTTTTCCGCATTGGTAAGCCCTGCGAAATAAGCCTTAATCTTCTCTGCTTTTTCCGCATCGGTGAAATCCTCCTCCGTTTCCCCCTGAAAAGGAAGTCCCGTAATGATATCCAAGGAAGGATTTGCAAGCTGTTCTTTTACAATATCGCTTTCCGCAGCGCGGGAAATCGCATATTCCGTAAGCGCGCCGGTATAACCGATAGTACCGCTCATCATGGAAGAAACGGCATCACTGTTCGGACGTATAATTCCGGATACTTTGAGGGAAATCGGTTTTTCAGACTGATATAAAAAAGATAGTCCTGCCTCACTCTGCGAAAGGTCAGTATACGTCCCGTCCGCATTTTTTAAATAAAAATCAGGCGAGAGAATCAATTTAAAAGTCATCCCGCAGATCTGCTCGTATGACCAGCTCTCAACTTTATCCGTATCCGTGTTTCCTTGCATGGAATCTATCAATTCCTGCTTGACTTCTTCCGTCGTTTTCAGTCCGAGAGCATAAAGTGCAAGATCGCTGATCTCATTGTTTTCATCCACGATCAAAACAATTTCATCATAAGACGCAGGCCAGCTTCCATAAAGAACATCATACTGCTCCTTCAGTAAATCATTGATCAGTTCTCCGTCCTTACCGGGAAGCATCTCCTGCCATACCTGATAAGAAGAAAAAGACATCATCTCATCTGCGTTTTGCGGCATAAAAGACAGTTCTTTCATCAACTCTTCCAAATCAGATTTTACAATAGTGCCGTTTTTGTCTTCTACATAAATGTTAAAATCAATTCCGTATGTGTATTGAATTGCGCTGATATATTCTGCAAACTCGGGCGTTTGTTCGATATACTTTTTAAATGCCTTAAGATTATTATGCTGCACACTTGTATTGGAAAGCGAACTCAACAATTCATACATCACACGATTCGCATAAACGGCATCCAATTCATGCTTGATTTCCGTCTGGGAGGTGTTTGCGTTCATAATGGTGGTAATAAGACCCGTCATATCGACGGATTCCGCTTGTATGGTAATCGGATAGCTGGAAAGCGTATCCTCTTGAACACGATTGATATATCCCTGTACTCCATTGGAAACGGCAAGAATCAGCGCGATGCCGATAATTCCGATTGAGCCTGCAAAGCTGGTAAGAAAGGTTCTTCCTTTTTTGGTTTTCAAATTGTTTAACGACAAAGAAAGAGCGGTAGCAAACGACATAGAACGATTCTTAAGCCGTTTTTCCTTTTTCTTTGAAGTCTCTCTTATCGGTGTACTCTCCTTTTTAGAAGCAGCCTTTTCGGCGTTATCATAAGGATTGCTGTCACCTGTAATTTTTCCGTCAAGGATACGCACAATCCTTGTGGAATAGGTTTCCGCAAGCTCTGGATTATGCGTTACCATAATCACAAGCCTATCCTTCGCAACCTCGCTTAAAAGCTCCATAATCTGAACACTGGTTTCGGAGTCCAGTGCCCCTGTCGGCTCATCTGCGAGTAAAATTTCCGGATTATTGACCAGTGCTCGCGCGATGGCAACACGCTGCATTTGACCGCCGGAAAGCTGATTCGGCTTTTTGTAGATCTCACTCGCGAGTCCAACCTCTTCCAGCGCACGTTTTGCCCTTTCTTTTCGCTCTGACCTCGATACACCGGAAATGGTCAGCGCCAGCTCGACATTGGCAAGCACGGACTGATGCGGAATCAAATTGTAACTCTGAAAAACAAAGCCAACGGAATGATTCCGATAAGCATCCCAATCCGCATCGTGAAAATCCTTGGTAGACTTTCCGTTTATGATAAGATCGCCGCTCGTATATCCATCAAGTCCGCCAATAATATTGAGCAGCGTGGTTTTGCCGCAGCCAGACGGACCGAGAACCGAAACAAATTCACTTTTTCGAAATCCAATATCGATTCCGCGCAGCGCTGTGACTCTCATATCCCCTGCGGGATATTCTTTATATATATTTTTGAGCACCAGCATACAAGCAATCGTCCTTCCTAAAATCATTTTATAAAATTCATTGGAAATAAAATATTTACTATTTAGTATAAATGAAATTTATGAATAGCTTATGAATGACGTGTATATTTTCCTCTCAAATAGTGATGAAGCATAAAACCGTCGTTACCATGACCGACAGCTCCTCTACTCTGACAGTGAAACTCCTTATTAAGAACTTTTCTATGAACATCTCCTGTCAACAAAAAAGCGCCGCCCGCAAGCTTTGATGCGGGGGCGCTTTTATTTTGGAACTGCCTGTTACAGATCCGGTCGGAAAGGATTTTCTCCCTCTTTTGCCTTTGCTTCTTCCTCACGGCGACGAGCCGCTTCCTCATCGCGACGGCGGGCTTCCTTTTCCGCTTCCTCACGAAGCCTATTCTCCTCCTCGGAACGACGCCGTTTCTCTTCGCCGATCTTGACGACATCTTCCATTGTCGCATCTGTTTCCATTGCCGTCTTAAATTGCTCATCATCCATGATCTCATTTTCAACAAGGAACTGTGCAATAAAGTCAAGCTTCTCACGATGTTCGGAAAGAATATTTTTCGCACGAGTATAAGCCTCGTCGATAATCTTTTTGATTTCATTGTCAATGACAGCGGCGGTTTGTTCGGAATAATCCTTTGCCGTATTAAAGTCACGACCAAGGAAGACTTCATCGTCGCTGTGTTCGTTTCCGAGATGAATCGTGCCGACCGCATCGCTCATTCCGTAAACGGTGACCATTTTTCTCGCAATTTGCGTTGCTCTTTGAATATCATTGGAAGCACCGCCGGAAATATCTCCGAACACAATTTCCTCTGCGGCGCGTCCGCCGAGCAGCATCGCAATATTTTCCTTCAGCTCATTCTTATACACGCTGTATTTATCCTCAACCGGAGGATTCAGCGTATAACCAAGCGCTCTTCCGGACGGAATAATCGAAATCTGACGCACCGGATCCTGTGTCGGCAGAAAATAAGCAAGAATCGCATGCCCCGCCTCATGATAAGCCGTTTTGCGCTTTTCTTCCTGTTTGATCTTATAATTGCGTTTTTGCGTTCCGACCGTAATTTTAATTAAGGATTCTTCGATATCGACCATGCCGATCAAAGCCTTATTCTTTCTTGCCGCAAGCAACGCTGCCTCATTTAACAGATTGGCAAGGTCTGCGCCGGTAAAGCCGACTGTTGTCTGAGCAATCTTTTTCAGATCCACATCATTTTCAAACGGCTTTCCTTTCGCATGCACCTTCAGGATATCTTCTCTTCCCTTAATATCGGGATAATTCACCGTAATCTGCCTGTCAAAGCGTCCCGGACGTAAAAGCGCCGGATCCAAAATATCCGGGCGGTTGGTCGCGGCAATGACGATAACACCGTCATGTCCGCCAAAGCCGTCCATTTCCACAAGGAGCTGGTTCAGGGTCTGTTCGCGTTCGTCATGCCCCCCGCCGAGGCCAGCGCCACGCTGACGGCCCACGGCGTCGATTTCGTCGATAAAGATAAGGCAAGGAGCGTTTTTCTTGCCCTGCACAAACAGGTCACGGACACGCGAAGCGCCCACGCCCACGAACATTTCCACAAAGTCGGAGCCGGAGATGGAGAAGAACGGCACGTTGGACTCACCCAGCTACGGCGCGGGCCAGCAGGGTCTTACCGGTACCGGGAGGGCCGACGAGCAGGACGCCCTTGGGAATGCGCCCGCCAAGACGGGTGAACTTGCGCGGATTGGAGAGGAAGTCGACGACTTCGGAAAGTTCTTCCTTGGCTTCGTCCACACCGGCCACGTCATCGAACGTGACCTTGCCCTGCTCCTGATTGAGCATACGGGCCCGGGAACGGCCAAAGGACATGGCCCGGCCCGCTCCGCCCTGCATCTGGCGCATGAAGAAAATCCACACGCCGATAAGCAGCAGCATGGGGAACCACGACACCAACAGGGTCATGTACCACGGGGAGTCCTCGACAGGCTCGGCCCGGACTTCGACCTTCTCGGCAATGAGTTTATCCACGAGGCCGGGATCGTTGGGGACGTAAATCTGGAACGATTTGCCGTCGGTCGTTTTCCCGGTAAGGGTATTCCCCTGAATAACCACCTCGGACACTTCACCCTTGGCGGCCTGACGCAGGAATTCACTGTACGTCACGCTCGGCTGGGCCGAATGCTGAGGCTGGCTAAACAGGTTGAACACAATGACCATAGCCAGGGAGATGACCCCCCAGAGCATGAGATTCCGCGTAAACTGATTCAAAAGTTACCTCCGTATGGCCCGGCAGCGCCAAACCCCGCCAAGCCTCGGGCACAGTGTAAGTTCTCTTTGAGCGTTTGACAACGGCAGACGGGTTATTCAGGAAAAGCTTTCCTTATGG
>UQNQ01000005.1 GCA_900542425.1 uncultured Eubacteriales bacterium | reverse complement strand
CTTTCGTGCGCGCAAAAACGCTCCGAATTGCCAAAAGCAATTCCTTGTTATTTTCATAATAACATTCTTTTTTCCTTTTGTCAATCTTCTTTTTTGCTTTACTTCCTGCCTTTCGGATTCAGCCAACCAATTTCCGTCTGATTGTGATCGGATCTCTCGCATATTCAATCGCAGTATCCGCAGTGATTGTATGCTTTGCATACAACTCAGCAATATATTCATCCATCAGAACCATGCCGGACGCCTTGCTCGTTTGAATTGCCGAAGCAATCTGATGCGTTTTTCCCTCACGAATCAGATTGCGAATCGCATTGTTGCTGTGCAAAATTTCAAATGCCGGAACAAGTCCCGTGCCGTCGGCACGCGGCAGAAGCTGCTGATTGATAATTGCCTCAATGGTTCCGGAAAGCTGAGAACGGATCTGTGCCTGCTGTGCGGCCGGAAAGACATCCACCATACGGTCAATGGCACTTGCCACTCCGACCGTATGCAGTGTGGAAAACACCAAATGTCCCGTTTCGGCGGCGGTAATGGCAATGCTGATCGTCTCAAAATCACGCATTTCACCCACCATAATGACATCGGGATCCTCTCGCAGCGCCGCCCGCAGGGACGCCGCATAGCTTTTGGTATCCCGTCCAATCTCACGCTGATGGATAATGCAGCCCTTATGCCTATGGATATATTCGATCGGATCTTCCAGCGTGATGATATGCAGATTTTTTGTCTGATTGATGACATTCAGAATGGATGCGATAGTTGTCGACTTGCCGCAACCTGTCGGTCCTGTCAATAAAATCAATCCATGCTTTTTCTGATATAAGTCCACCACCGTCTGCGGAATACTCAAAGCGGAAAGCGGCGGAATTTCCGTCGGGATCGCACGAAGCGCAATCGCCGGTGCTCCCATGCTCATATAGGCGTTGACACGGTAACGGCTTATCCCCGCAATTTCATACGCAAAATCGCACTCGCCGACACTGCGCATTTCCTCCATTTGCCCATCCGTCATCATTTCTTCCGCCATCTTCCATACCGCATCGGCAGAAAAAATATCCCCTGAAACCGGCGTAAGTCTGCCTCTGACACGCATCATTGCCTGTCCTGCGGATGAGATATGAATATCAGAGGCGCCTGCAGTCGCCGCTATTTTTAAAATTTGACCTATGATTGACAAAACGATAACCTCCCGGACTTTTTCATCCCATATAAAGCGACATCAGCTCCTGAAGACTTGTAATTCCTTTGAGAACATATTCACGGCATGCCGAAAATAACGGTACCATGCCATTCTCCGCCGCAATCCGACGTACCCGCTCAGCGTTCTGTTTTTCAAGCACTGCATTTCGGATGGCATCGTTCATATACATGATTTCATGAACGGCAATGCGCCCCTTATAGCCGGTTCCGCCGCAATACTGACAGCCCTGAGGGTGATAAATGCTGACCGGTTCCTTGACACCCAGCATTGCCATTTCTCTTGCGTTCGCCCTTTCTTTTTTCTTGCAGGCGGGACAGAGCCGTTTCACCAGTCTTTGAGAAATCACGCCGACCAATGCATCAGCGACAAGATAATCAGAAACGCCCATGTCAACAAGTCTCGTCACGGCACCGGGAGCATCGTTGGTGTGAAGCGTAGAAAATACCAAATGTCCTGTGATCGCCGCACGAATCGCAATCTGCGCCGTTTCCTCGTCCCGAATCTCGCCGATCATAACAATATCCGGATCCTGACGAAGAATGGAACGCAGAGCGGCGGCAAAGGTCATATCCGCTTTCACATTTACCTGAATCTGATTGATTCCCTCCAGTGTGTATTCCACAGGATCCTCAACAGTCGTAACATTGACATCCGGCCTGTTCAGTTCACGAAGGAATGAATACAGCGTCGTAGTTTTTCCGCACCCCGTCGGTCCCGTTAAAAGTACGATGCCGTGCGGGTGCGCAAGAATTTTATCGACAATGGCATTTGCCTGCTCGGTGAAGCCGAGTTCTTCTCTTGTAAAACGAAACGCAGACTTGTCGAGAATTCGAATAACAAACTTCTCCCCCCATACGGTCGGGATAGAAGAGACACGGAAATCATATTCCAATCCGCTGATCACCATGTTGAAATGTCCGTCCTGCGGAATTCTGCGTTCGGCAATATTCATTTCCGCTATGATCTTGATACGTGCACAAATGGCAGGATACGATTCAATCGGGAAGCTTACCCGATCAGAAAGTTCACCGTCAATCCGATACCGGATGCGGACAATTTTTTCAAACGGTTCGATATGAATATCGCTGGCACGAAACGGAATTGCTTCCCGAATGACGGAATCGACGAGCTTAACGGCAGGCGCATTGATGACATCCTGCTCACTTTCCGCCTGCGAAGCAGAATTTCCGTTCTGCACTCTTTTCGGACTCTGTCTGTCCTGTTCCCGTTTCAAATTGTCGAGCGCGCTGGCCGTTGAACGTACCGCCGCAATAGAATCGATAAAAATATCAATCTGTGTCGGCGGCACCAAGACAAAATTGACCTTCCCCGGATAAAGGGATGCAAAGGAAGACATAGAAATAAAATCGGATGGATTCCCCACTGCCGCCACGAGCGTGCCGTCATCTGCAATGGAAACCGGCACGATTTTATGGCGCTTCAAATAAGCCAACTCCGCTGTGTCGATGAGTGCCTCGTCAACTGTCAGCATATCCATTTCGATATACGGCATGCAATAATATTCGCCAAGCGCCGCTGTCGCCGCGATATCGTTGCAATATCCATTCGAAATCAAATAGCGGTCCGCGGGAAGTCCCAAACTGTCACATTCGGCAAGAATTTCTTCTATATCTTTTTGGCTGATAATGTTTTTATAAACAAAAAATTGTAAGATTTCAAGATTCAGATTCAAAATATGCCTCCGGAATCAAAGCGTTTGCATGATAGAAAGTATCGGCGCATAAATGGAAATAAACACCAAACCAATCGCGCCGCCCATCACAATCAGAATCACAGGCTGAATCATTGCAGTCGTCGCGTTCAAAGCATTTTGCACTTCAGAATCAAAGTGATCACAGGATTTGAGAAGCACCTCATCCATTGCGCCCGTATTTTCGCCGACCGCAACCATCTGAATGAGCAGCTGCGGAAAAATTTTATATCTGTCCAAAGCCAATGCAAGAGGAACACCTTGCTTGACATCCTCAATCGCCATACGGAACCGACGTTCAATATTTTTGTTTCCCATCAGATTTGCCATGACGTCAAGTGCATCTACAATATCCATACCGGACTCAATCAGAAGTCCGAATCCACGGGCAAAACGGGAAGTTACCGTCGCTACCTGAATTTTCTTCATAAAAGGGATGCGCACTTTCATCGTATCGTAAAAATATTTTCCCTTCTTTGTCTTTCCGAAAAGAATCAGACCCGCCACAATGACAAAGATAACAATTAAAATTTCTTTCCACCATGTCAGAAAAAATTCGCTGACACGGAACATTGCCAACGTAATTCCCGGCATCGGAACATCCATTACGGCAAGAGAATCTCGGAAAGTCGGAATGACATACAGAGTCAGCACCGCCAAAACAATGACCGTAAGACAAAAAAGCACAATCGGATAAGCAAGCGCACTCTTGACCTTGGAACGGATTTTATAGTCGTTTTCATAATAATCCGCAACACTGATCATCACCTTGTCAAGCACGCCGCCAACCTCGCCGACATACGTCATACTGCGGAAATATTCCGGAAACACCCGTTTATGTTTTGCCATTGCCTCAGATAAAAGCAATCCGGATTTCACATCCTCGTATACGCGTGCCAGCACCTTTCGGAAATACGTGGTATACGACTGCTCTTTTAATACCTCCAGACAATCGACTACGGAAACACCGGCATTGATCATAACGGCAAATTGACGACAAAAAACAGTCAGCTCTTTGATGGAAATTTTACCTGTCGCGGTAAAAAATGCACTGGGCGGCGCTTCGGATACCGCTTTTGCCTTGACAAGATACAGCCTTTGCTTGGCAAGCTCCTCGCGCAGTGCTGCTTCATTTTCTGCATAAAATGTCCCGGTAAATTTCATCTTATCAAAATTGATTGCGGTATATTTAAATTTTTGCATGTATGAAACATTCCTTTCCCGCCGGTGCAGGCGTTAAAATGAAAGAAGATTCAAATACCAAAGAGTAATCGCGTCTCCGAAAAACGCAGCGATAAGAATCCCAACCGTGAGAAACGGTGCAAACGGATACTCGGTAAAACGCTCCGATTTACTCTTTGCTTTCATGATCAAAAGGATAACGGAGCCTGTCACCGAGCCGATCAGCACCGCGATAAATGTATGGATCCATCCAAGATATAACCCCGCCGCCGCCATCAGCTTGACATCGCCAAAGCCGATTCCTTCCCGTTTATAAATCAGCTTTGCCAACAAATAAACGGCAAGGAAAAAGCCGCCGCCCACCGCAAGACCAATCAGATGATCCATCCAGCGACTGTCCGTAAGAAGTGCATCGGATACTGTTATCACAACGCCAAGCACAGCAAGAATCACCGAAAAGCGGTCCGGAATTATCTGGTGCTCCCA
Source organism: uncultured Eubacteriales bacterium (assembly GCA_900542425.1). Lineage (GTDB taxonomy): Bacteria > Bacillota > Clostridia > Oscillospirales > CAG-272 > QALR01. The sequence goes on along the minus strand of UQNQ01000005.1, from coordinate 81,314 downwards.
ATCAATAAAACATACGCAGATAAGCACGGAAGCAAGTACTGCCATACAGACGGTGCGTATGATATCATATGTGTCAAAGGAAAAGAAAAGAAAAACCGAGCCAAGCCAAAAAATCATATTGGCAAGTTCCACAATCGTATAGCGAAGCGATATATGGGAACCGCAACCACGACATTTCCCTTTCAAAATACAGTAGGAAAGTATCGGAATGTTGTCATACCATTTCAGTTTATAGTGGCAATTCGGACAATGAGAAGGCGGATAGGCGACACTCATGCCCAGCGGCACACGGTAGATAACGACATTGAGAAAGCTACCGATACAGAGCCCGAGAAGTCCCGTCAAAATATAGGTAAATACAAGATAAATCATTTCCATCAAAAGCCATCACCCCGATAAGCGCCGTATACCCACACCTTCGCATATCTCTCTCCGTTTGCTTTTTCCCCGGCGACAATCGTGAAAAGTGTTTCGGTCATGGACTTGTCCTTGACAATGAGCGTCATTTTATCGTAACTTACCACGATATTGTATGATTTCGGTATATATTCTCCGTCAGAGGGCACAGCGCCCACGTGTTCACCCCACGTCAGAACGTCAAGAACCGTTTGATAATCATCGTCGCTGTCAATACGTAAGAAGCGGCTCCCGATTTCATCCAGCATCAATTTTTCATCCAGTTCATCGGAGGAAGCCTCATAAGCGGTATTCCCATATAAAGCAGCGGAAAGAAAAATAAATGCGATAACGCTGACCATCATGAGCCCCACAACCACAATGGGAAGAACGGAACCTTTTCTGCTGCTTTTCATATGTCGTCCTCCCGCGCTTCTGTTTGCGCCGGTGCGGATATCAGTGTCAAGCCACCTGACGTCATGCGGTACGCACGCTGGAGTCTTGCCGTGCCGCCGCGCACATAACGGGCATCGGCAATCAAATCGGTAATACGGACCTCGCCGTCGTCATCGGTTTGAATGTATACAACCACTTTCACAGAACAATCCTCCGGATCCGCATAGATTTCCGGATCCTCCTCCACATTCGGACGGTTCCCGTCACGGAGTTTCCGTATACTTGCCCTCACCTCTCCGGCAGATTCCCCCTCATTCTCTCGCATGAGATAATAATCGGAAGGGATCGCGATCATAAGGCGATAGATACCGGGCATATCGAATATCCGGGACATTCCGCCATCCATTTCTGTCGGATCATAAGAAATTTCCGTGAGCGAATAAGCAAACATCAGTGCCTCTTCCGGATACCCGCTCTGAAGGCAGGAAAGTATGTTATCTGCTTCATTGACCGCATATTGCCGCAAGCTTTGGTTTTCAAAGGATTCTGCGGCGGACAGCACGGTGGAAAGTGCAGCAAAAGAAATCACAATCACCAGCGTCATGGCGACGACGACCTCCACCAGAGTCATTCCGCGCTGATGGGTTTGGCAGCGCTCTTCCATCGTGCAATCCCTCCTATCCCGTTTCGTCTACAGTACCTGTTGCCCCTTGAAGCTTCCCGCAAGATATCCTCCGTAAGCGGAAAGATGCCCCGTAACCTCATCATTTTTTTCAACAGACGGATCAAAATACATAAATTTCATATGCGAGTCCTCTTCGGCATTGACCATGCCAATAAGAAAAGCATAGGAAAGCGGAAGATTCAGCACCACATAATCCGGCTCCGGCATTCCCTCAATCATCCGGCATTGTCTTGCAAACAGCAAAACTCTCTTTAGAATATACCGGAAATTTTCATAGATAAAGCCATGAGGCTCCGCCGGCATTTTGCGATGCATGAAACGCGGCAAGTGTCTGCCTTCTCTTTGCTTTGTGCCTCCGTTTGATGAGGAATCTTCTGTCTGCAGCTCTCCAATCAGCTTTAACATTTCTTCTTCCGAAAGATTTTCCGCATCGACCGCAGGAACCTCTCCCGTCACGACCGAAAGCTCCTCCGTATCTGCAAAAGATGCTTCGGAGGATTCCGTCTCGTCCTCCTCATACACCATATCATTTATGGAACCGAGCGATTTTGTAAGCTGCTTTGCCCGCGCCGATTCTTTTGCATTCAGAACAGCAAGGACCGCAGCTTCGTCACCGTTTATCGTATTTTCCTCAACGATATAGGAATCTTTTAAAATATTCTGCCCAAATGCAAGCTCCGAAAAGCCAAGGATTCTTTCTTTTTCGGAAAGAACAAGCAGCGTGCTGTTTTTCCGGACATCAACCAGCAAAACATTATCCTTTTTTACCTTGGGGCGCAATCCGAACAACGCATATGCAGCAGATACTGGCTGAAATGTCATGGTGGACACCGGCATGGAATGTCTTGCGAAAACCCCGCGAATTTCATCTATTACCGATTTTTTTGTCACACTCAGAAGATATGCGGTGCTCTTTTTATTCGTATACAAGATTTGCGATGATATCGTAAGATCCTGAGCATTCTTGTATTGATTCTTGATCTCCGCTTTGAAAGCGGACTCCATTTGAGATTTTGTCATGGTCGGAATCGTAAGAATATCAAATGCCAAAAGAGACGCAGGCAGGATCAAAGTCAGCGAAAATGAACGCAGCTGACGAAACAGAGGCGAAACAGCAGGCAACGTTTCGTCAAGTGCCTGCGAGTACTGGCCGCGGCGAAGCTTATCTTCCGACAATGGAAATTCTTTTACACGCGCCTTTTGCACCGAAGCTCCCGGCGCGTTCATGATTCTGAAAACCCCTGCCACAGCGTCAATTTCTACCACAATCACAGGACTCATGCTGTTAACTGCCATTTTTTCCAAACCACTCCGTTCCGCCGCAAATGCGGCATTTTCTCCATTTTTTCAAAATAACCCGTTCATTTAACCGGAAACCGAAGATTCCGGCAGAGCAACTGTCCGTTTTACAAGAACAAACGTATAAGTGCCGGTTTCTCCTTCTGTACCATAAATTACAGTACACCGAACAAGACAAGGAACACTCATATCAAAATCAAAGAAAACCTCTCTGACAAGAGAATACTCCGTTTCTCTGCCGGAGACATTGTCTCCCGTGAGCTTTCTTTCCTCTTTATCAAATTTCAGTGATACCGAAACAGCCGCACCCTCTTCTAACCTTTGAAAAGACAGGCTTGTCTGTTCTGTTCCGTTTCCGACCGGAATCAACTCATATTCCTCGGTATCGTAAGAATAGAACCAATCGGAAATTTCCGTTTTGATATGATACAGCTCACTGGAAAGTTTGGAGGTTGCCGTTCGTTTCATCAAATAGGAATTCATCATGACGACAAGCGACAGCAATGACGCCACAACAATAAGCCCGACTGTAATCGCAACAAGGAGTTCCGCAAGCGTGAAACCGCGCCGATATGCCTGCTGTTTTCGATGCATAAAAAAGCGCTCTCCCTTCTCTCTCTGTCTGAGGCTGTTATATAAAAATCAAATCAGGGCTTCCGGCTCGTGTCTCATTCTGATAACCAAGCATAACAAGAAAACCTTCACAATAGCGGCAGTCCTGATCCAAAATTTTTCTTATGTGAAATTTTGAAAACTTTTCAAACTTTATTGGAAATCCTGTTTTTTGATTCTTTTTTTCATCCGCCGTACATCCCGAAGCATTTTGACGGAATCACGCAGTACATTCACTTTTGATTCCCTGTGATTCACAATTTTTACCGGCATTTCTTCAATCCGGTACCCTAGCTTATTTGCGACCATAATCACTTCAAGGTCGAACGCAAAACGGTCGACCTCACAGTTTGTAAAAATACGTCTGGCAGCATCGCGGCGGAAGCCCTTGATTCCGCATTGAGAGTCAGAAAGACGAAATCCTGCGGCAAGAGCAATCAATTTGATATATGTTTTGGATGCAAGACGGCGGATAAGAGTATACCCTTCATATCCATCCTTCGACAGATTTCTTGAACCAATGACAATATCCGCCTCTGAATCCGAAAAAACAGAAATCATTTTTCCCAACGCATCTGTTCCATAAGCATTGTCACAATCCGTAAAAAGAATAATATCTCCTTCGGCAGAAAGCATCCCTGTACGTACAGCATACCCTTTGCCTCGGTTCGGCGTATAAGAACAAAGACGGATATGCGGATTGCTGCTTGCGGCGGCATTTACCGCCGCAGCACAGCCATCCGTAGATCCGTCGTCCACAAAAATGAGTTCCCAATCCTCAAACACCGATGCCATATATCCGGAAAATGTCTTGATAGCATCCTCAATAATTGAATTCTCGTTATATATCGGAATAACCAATGAAATCTTCATGTTTTTCTCCCCTGTACGCCGTCCGAAAGGAACAGCATTTTTCTCTTCCGAACTTTCACGTCTTGGCAGGGATGCGGAGCCGCACAATCCGCTTTTTTTATTGATATTTTATTTTACCACAAAACCGCATCCTATGAAAGCCCTCATCAAAAAAGGCTTGTTTTATATCCAAAAACGCATAAATTCCCGAGGAAGATGCCTTTCAATACAATGTGTTAATCGCGATTCTGTCATAAATTTTCTGATCAATCGGAACACATATTGTATTCTGAAGATAGCTTTCTTTCATTGTCAAATAACTGCTGTAATACGGTGTCGTATATTCCGCTCCCACATAGGGATAACAATACATTGCCGTAGCCTTGGAATCGTTGCTGCAAATATAATCCAAATCAAATCCCAAACGCTGGAATATAGCGAAATACGCGGTATAATCATCCTCGTCACCGCTCACAATATCGCTAATTTCGTTCATTTCAAGAGAGCGAATCGTATTTGCCGTAACGGAGCCAATCGAATCTCCATTGGAAGAACCGACAATGGAGCCATACGAATCCACATAGATTTCTCCCGCATAATCCGTGTTGGAATATTCCGAAATCACCTCGTCTATATTTCGACCTGAAACCAGTTCCTCATATGCTTTCGTAATCGCCGCACGAGCCTCCGCTTCCGCAGCAGAATCTCCCTTGGTATACTGTATTACCACTTGTTTATAATGACAGTAGCTTTGATTCAAATAGTCTTCCAAATCAGCAGAAAGTGCGAGCTTCAGCTTTTTCTCCAAAACGGATTGATAATAGGTAAATTCAAAGTACTCCGGCGTCATACCGCCCGCGATTTCCAGCGATTTGCGGTAAAGCTCCTCTGCATATTCTTCCTTTGTGCCGTCATAATCGATCTCAGACTCGTCCATCTGATCAATATAAGTCTGAATCTTTTTCATATAATCATCATAAAAAGCCTGCTTGTCCTCTTCTGTAATCGAAATTCCGTATTTCTCACCCAGTGCGACAAGGCTGTAATATTTGGTCAGCGTATCTTCGGTAACTTCCTTGATAGCGGCGGTTTTTTCCTTTTTTGTAGCGATTTTTTGGTTACCGTCCTCATCCACAATCGTATCGGGAACAATTCCTTTCAGATAAATGAAGACAGTGCGGTACGTATCAAACGGAACATCATAAACCTTGACGCCGTCTCCGGCATCGACCGTAATTTTCAGCACGTTATCCACATCGATCTTCCCGCCGTACCAAGCATACAAACCGGGTTCTCGTGTACAGCCGACAAAAATAAGCAACAGCACACTGAGTACAACAAGTAAACTTATCGCTTTACAAAATCTTTTCATTTTTACCTCCCCCAAGGAATGAAACGGGATTATCGTTTTTAAAAAGAAATCCTCCCATCTCCGCTCGTGCTCACTTGAATCGGTCAGATTGCCTTGTGATGATATATTCAAAAAACGCAGGAAACGGAGAAACGAAATGCGTCCGTACCGGTGCGCAGACGAACCGGTACGGCAAGCGCAGTGAAAATACCATTGATAGGTATGGCTTATTGTATCATATTTTCTCCGTTTTTTCAATTATATTTTTCATTTTTTACATATTGTTAGCAAATATCTCGGAAATAATCGCACTTTTTATAGAATCCACCTTTGTAAAATCCACAAACTGTCCGTATATTTTCTCAGTTTCCGCATGCAAACGACCGGCTTGTGCAAGCGATTCCATCGCGCCATCCAACAAAGAAGCCGCGCACTTTGCGGAAAAACGAAGTCTGCCGCGATGTGCGGTCAGATATTCCTTGGAAATAAACCTTGTAATATTGATGGTTTTATCGCAAGTCTGTGCAGTCTGCTCGTCACAGACAGCGAAAAAGATATTTTCATCTTCCACAAAAATACCTTCCGGACGGGAACGAATCAGCGGCGACGGGCAAACTGTCATGGAAAAGCCGGCACGTTCCAGAGCTGTACAAAGTCTGCCCATGAACAGATACCCCAGTCCATATTTATCTGTGACAGCATAGGTTTTATCTGCTTTTTGAAAAAGTGTATGGAAAACCGTAAGTCCGGATGTTCCAATGGCAGACATGTACCGGTATGTAACATCGCCTTTTTTGGCTTTTTTCATAGATGAAATCAATCTTCCGATAGCCGCATCCGCCTTAGACACGAGAAACGCAGGAGAAGAAAGCTCTGAAATTTCTCTTTCCATGCGCCCGGCGGCGGAAAGATATCGATACGCCGTACGATAAAGCACTTGTTTTTCAGAAATCAGAGATATGATAGCGTCTCGTTTTCCTTCCAAGCCTGCAAAATCAAATGCGTCTCCAAGATTGACAATACGCTCCACAGCACCGGGAAAACGCGGATCTGTCATATGAGGAGATGTCCCGTCGATGACCGCAACGCCAAGTGACGGAATCAACACGCCGTCAAGCGATCCTGTATCAGAGGAACAATAATAATATTCCGTCTCGTATCCGTTTGCCTGTGCAGTAAATCCGATGCCCCGCATCAGCGTTGATTTCCCTGTTCCCGGACCTCCCTTCAGTATGTAGATACGTCTTAATTTTTCCGGTGAAAAAATTTCATCAAATAAACTAAAAAAACCATTCTCCGTATTGGCCGCGGCAAAGAATTTCGTCGTGTATTTCTCCATTTTCTCCTCTTTCTCCGCCATCGTATCTGTCCCGTAAGGCAGATAGGAGACCGCAATCGGTCACACGACGGCAGTTCTCGGTGTTTTCACTGCATTGTATGCACCAATTCTTTTTGCCGCCAATCCTTTTTTTGAAAATATCACCGCTTTTCTGACAAATTTTCAAATTTTACTTGACAGAACTCTTTCATACGGTGTATAATAGGCGAAGAGAAATTTCGATTCTCTTTGAATCTTTATCATGCGGAGGGAGGGATTATAGATGGCTGAAATAAGAGTGAAAGAAAACGAATCGCTTGACAGCGCTCTTCGCAGATTCAAAAGACAGTGTGCTCGCTCCGGTGTCATTGCCGAGGTCAAAAAAAGAGAGCATTACGAGAAACCGAGTGTTAAGCGTAAAAAGAAATCAGAAGCGGCAAGAAAGCGTAAATTCAAGAGCTGATTGCAGCACAAACATGCCTCGCGGAGTTTTGCGCTTCGCGGGGCTTTTGTCTTTTTCCGTTAAATCGGACAAAAACAGGAAATAATACCGAAAGAAAAGGGATTCGGATGAAAACAGAATATCTTGAAATCGCAAAAATCATCAATACACATGGAATACGCGGTGCAGTAAAGTTGGACCCATGGTGCGACAGCTCTGACGTGCTCAAAAAAATAAAGACACTTTATTTGGAAGACGGAAAAATCCCACTCGAGGTCATGGAAATGAAAAGCAGCAGCGGCGGAAATTTTCTCATCGCGCAGTTTTCCGGAATCCATACCGTAGAAGCCGCCGTCAAGCTGAAAAATAAAATTCTTTTTGCCATGCGCAAAGACATTCCGGTTGAAAAAGGCGCTCATTTTATCTGTGACCTCATCGGTCTTCCGGTTATCGACGCCGTCACAGGCAGACTTTACGGCGTGCTTTCGGATGTTATTCAAAATACCGCACAGGAAGTTTATGAAATCAAAACACCGGCGGGCGATACCGTTCTTCTTCCTGCCGTTCCCGCATTTATCAGGGAAATCGACGAGGAAAAAGGCATTTTCATCACCCCGATCGATGGTTTTTTCAGCTGACAAGGAGGGATTCCATGCGCTTTGATATCATGACGCTGTTTCCCGAACTTGTTGAAACCGTGCTTTCCGAAAGCATCATCGGCAGAGCCAGAAAAGCCGGTATTCTGGAAATCAACACCTACAATATACGCGACTATTCGGCGGACAAGCATCGTCGGGTTGACGATACGCCATATGGGGGCGGACGAGGGATGCTTCTCAGTCCTGTTCCAATTTATCACTGTTATCTTGCCGCAACCGCACCGGAAAGCAATCCGTCAAAAAAGCGCCGCGTTATCTATATGTCACCGCAAGGACAAGTGTTCAATCAAAAAACAGCGCGGCGGCTCGCCGCAGAATATGATAATCTTATCATACTCTGCGGACATTACGAGGGCGTCGATCAGCGGATTCTCGACGAAATCGTGGATGAGGAAATTTCCGTCGGCGATTTTGTCTTGACCGGAGGAGAGCTTCCTGCCTGTCTTATTGTGGACGCGGTCTCCCGGATGATACCGGGCGTGCTTTCCGATCCGGAATGCTATGAGAAAGAAAGCTTTTCCGAAGAAGGGTTGCTGGAATATCCGCAGTATACCCGTCCTTACGAATTTCTTGGCAGAACCGTGCCCGATATTCTTCTCAGCGGACATCACGCAAATATAGAAAAATGGCGCACAGACAAAGCGCTTGAAAAAACAATGGCAATCCGTCCCGACCTTCTCGAGAAGAAGGCAGAGACAGAAAAAGAAGAAAAAACAAAACAGCCGTAAAGCGGCGGAAAGGACGGTAAGATGGAAAAAAGCACAAAAAAAGCCGGTCTTACCGTCGCCGCGATGATCCTCGCCACTCTTCTTTCTAAATTTCTCGGTATGCTTCGGCAGATTATGATCGCAGGAATTTTTGCCGACAGTATGGAGGGCGTTGCCTTTGCTGCGGCGTCAAAAATTCCTTTTGCTATCTTCGATATGCTTTTTTCCTCCGCCGTGCTCGGCTCTTTTATCCCGATTTACCGTGGCTCACTTGCTACAGAACCGGAGCGTGCAAAAAAATTTTCTTCTTCCTTTTTTACTGTGATTGTGACGGTTACAGCGGGAATCGCTGTACTTGGCATGATATTTTCTAAGGAAATTCTTTTTCTTTCGGTTCCGAATTTGGATAAAGAAACAGCCGCTCTTGCCGCGAATCTGCTTCGCATCATGTTTCCCGCCATGATTTTTGCAGGAATCGCCTATACGCTTATCGGTATTCTGCAGTCACACGAAAGTTTCCTGCTTCCCTCTCTTGTCAGTGCGGTTTCCAATCTTGTCATCATTGGCTTCCTTGCTGCCGGCGCAAAACTAGATTCTACTTCCGCCGTATACGGACTCGCTGCCGCTTATCTGATTTCATGGGTGGTACAGTTCTTTACGATGGCAATTCCTCTTTGGCGGCATCACCGTTTTCCCCGTCTATGTGCCGATTTGAAAAATTCTGATATGCGTCTGTCTGTCAAGCGTTCGATTCCGGTCATGTTCGGCTCATGGCTGATTCCGGTAGGAACCCTGACGGCAACATTTTTTTCCTCTTATATCCGCGCGCAGACAAGCGGAGCCGCTATCGTCATATTTGATTATGCATTTTCCGTTTATTCCATTATTGCCGGAGTACTGACCTACGGCGTATGCAATTATATTTTTCCGAAACTTTCGGAAAAGTCCGCCGCCGGTGATACGAAGGGCTTCGCAGTCTCGGTACGCAGAGGACTGGGTGTCTCTATTTTGCTGATTCTCCCTGTCGCGGCAGGCACCTTTCTTCTTTCCGGAGAGGGTATTCGTCTGCTTTACCTGCACGGAGATTTCACAGAAGGGCTTGCTGTATCCGTCGCCGCCGCACTGCAAATGCTCACAATTGCCATGCCTGCGTACTGCATCATCGAATTTGTCTGCCGTGTATTCTACTCCTGCGGAAAAGTGAAATATCCCGTATATGCCGCTTTCTGCGGCATGTTCACCGGAATCCTGTTTTCCCTTGTCTTTCTTCTTACCGAAACGCTGACCTTTATGACGGTAGCGCTTGCCAACGCGCTGGGACAAATCGCGGCGGCCGCTGCGCTGCTCATCCTTTGCCGTCGTATTTTTCCCGGGACTTTGGAGCGTTGTATATGGAAAAAAGCTTCCGCTGCCGGGATATCTTTTATCGCATCCACTGCGGTCATGGCATTCTGTCATCATGTCCTCTCAGAAATATTTGTAAATTTTGGCGCTCTCGGAAATTTTCTCATAATAGCTATTGTTTTTCTTGCCGGAGTTGTGGTATATTTAATATGTATGATATTGACAAAAATCATTTCCTTCCCAACATCGGAACCGAAAAGAGGTGAAAGGCTTGACAAGTCATGATAAAAAAATGCGGATGAGGCCAAAAATCGCGGCAATGTTCCGCAATTCCTTTTTTATTTATTACCTCACAAAATTTTCTTCATTCTTATATAATGCAATATCAACAAGCGTATTCGGAGCCGTCATGACCTCATACGACAGGCTGTCAGATGCCTTCTGTTCTTCTTTGATTGTGACAAAAATCAAAACGCTTTTCGGAAATCGCGGCAGAAATTCTATCAAAAAAGCCAAGTATGTAGCGGCAAGGACCTATGAAAACAGCTATCTTCTTTCCGGTCTTCGGCGGCTATCGCGTAGTTTTCTTCTTACCCATGTCAACACCCTTGGATTGTTTTTGTTTTCATTTGGCTTTTATATCGTTACCATCCAGCTTCTCAAGCAATATACTTTCAATGTAAAAAATTTAAATCCGCATTCCCTCATCGCCGGTATTGTGATCATGGGACTCTCCATTTTCATGTTTTTTTCAAAAAAGAATATCGCCGGCGCAATCTATGAAAGCAAAGCACTGCGTTTTCTTCTTTTTGATTTTCTCGGACTCCGGATTATTGATATCGCCGAAGCCTCCGGCATGGAATCTCATCGTGGATTCAATATCCCTTTCATTCTCGGGATGGTTTTCGGGGTGTTGTCGATTTTCATCGAACCGATCTATATTGTTTCCGCTTTCGCGCTTCTTTTTCTTGCCGCACTTATACTCTCTTCTCCGGAGGCCGGCATCCTTTTAGTGTTTCTGACACTGCCTTTCCTTTCTACCATGAACCTCATTACCATTCTGACTCTCATTTTTCTTTCCTATATTTTGAAATTGATTTGCGGAAGACGTGTCATCAAATTTACACTTGTCGATTTTACCGTCATTGCTTTTCTTATCTTTGTATTCTTCGGCGGGATTTTCACCGTTGATTCGTCCAGCGCACAGAAAATGCTTGTATTCGTATGCTTCATGCTCGGATATTTTGTCGTCAAAAATACAGTGCGTTCTCCTGCACTTGTGCGCAAATGCCTGTATTCCCTAACTTTATCTAGTGTAGTCGTTTCGTTTTACGGGCTCTATCAGAATTTTTTCGAGACGCCTTCCACTACATGGCAAGATACCTCCGTTTTTTCCGAAATCAAAGGGCGGGTTGTTTCAACCTTCGCCAATCCCAATGTACTGGGTGAATATCTGATTCTTATTTTTCCGATTATCCTTGCCTTGATGATAACAGCAAAGCGTACCAATGAACGTTTCGCGCTGCTTCTCGCAGCGGCGGCAAACTGCGCCTGTCTTGTTTTCACTTGGTCAAGAGGAGCGTGGCTCGGGTTCGCCATTTCCCTTTTGCTTTTCTGTTGCCTGTCAAGCAAACATTTCTTTACGGCGGGAATTCTTTGTATACCCGTTTTTATTACGCTTCTGTTTGTCGGATCCGACACCTCCGTCGTGCGCAGATTTACAAATCTGGGTGACAGCTCAACCTCATACCGCCTCGGAATCTGGAAAGGTGTACTGTTGATGCTTGCCGACGTGTTTTATTTCGGTATCGGAATCGGAGAGGGCGCATTTGCCGATATTTATCCGTTCTATGCCCTTTCCGGCATCGAAACAGCCCCGCATAGTCATAATCTCTATTTGCAGATTACCGTGGAGCTCGGACTATTTGCTTTCATTTCGTTTTTGATTTTCATTTTTATTTTCGCCCAATGCTCCCTCACTTTTTGCAAAAATGCTGTTTCTAAAGTCAACAAAACCCTTTGCCTCGGCATCCTTTGCGGGATTCTCGCTTTTCTTGTTCAAGGGCTGACAGACTATGTTTGGTATAATTACCGGTTGTTTCTTTTATTCTGGATGCTTGCAGGTCTTGGGGTTGCCCATATTTTTACAGCGAAGAGCACAGTTGAAGAATCCAGTCAATTTTATTACTGATATCTATTTTTTCTGTCCGTTCCGACGGCGGCGGGACGGTAGCCTCTCAAGAAAGAGAAAAACAAATCTCCGCCGGGAAATGAGCTATATCTATGAACAACGACAGACAAAAGACGCGGTTTAATTTGATTGACGTTTTGATTATTCTGATTATTCTGACCGTGGTCGGCGCGGCAATTTATCTGATAGCAACGGGGACCATAGAATCACGCCGTTCTGAAAATGCAAACATTGAATTTACTGTCAGGATTTCATCGGTGGATCAAAAATACCTTTCCCTCATCAAAGAAAATGACACCGTAAAGGATTCCGAGACCAATGCTGTGATCGGTACCATAAAATCCATTCGTACAGAAAAAGCACGTCATTACGGAGATGTTGCGATTCCTTCCGGAGACGGCGGATATACGGTCGCCATGGCAGAATACGAGGACAAATACGATGTATATGTGACAATATCTGCCTATGCAAAAGAAGATGAACGAGGCATTTATTATGTAGGAAATACACGTGTCCTCGTCGGATCCCCTGTTTATTTCAAGGTCCCATCTTTCACCTCTGTTTCCTATATCGTTGACAGCTCCTCCGTCCCCGCAGAATCATAGTGTCCGATGAAAGGAGAACCACATGGCAAATTCAACAGAAACAAAAAAATCAGGTGCACGCTTTAATATTTTTGATGTCATTATCATCGTTGCTCTTCTTGCATGCATTGCCGCCGTTGTTGTGCGCGCTTATTTTACCGCAAACATCAAAGATGATTTTAGTACGGCGAAAATCGAATTTACCGTTACCGGTGTATCACAATATACCGCATCTGCGTTCCATGCAGACAGGAAGCTTTATCTCGCCTCAAACGACGATGAAATCGGAACTGTCAACTCTGCGAGCTATTCCTCTTCCAAATTCTACGCCGAGGATGCTACAGGGAATCTTGTCGCACTGTCTCATCCGGAAAAAAAGGATATATACGGAACAGCAACACTCTATGGCATATGGACAGATGATGGCTTCATGATAAACGGCACCATTCTTGCATCTGCAGGGAAAACGATCAGTATTTATACACAAGATGTGGAATGCACGCTTACCATCCTCAGTTCCGCACCTGAAGAGACCGAATAATTTTATAAAAATAGCACTGGATATCAATTTTTTTCAAAAAACTATTGATTTTATGCTTCATCATTGATATAATAATTTGTAATGAATGTGTGAATTGCAGTTCATTTCCGTTAAATCGGAGCTTGAATCATTCAAATAGGAGCGAAACAAAATGATTTCCAGAAATGTAACGATTAAGAATAGTGTCGGTCTATATGCAAGACCCGCGACTTTCTTTATCCAGAAAGCCAATACCTATAAGAGCTCCATATGGATTCAGAAGGATGACAGACGCGTCAATGCAAAAAGCCTGCTCGGCGTGCTTTCCATGGCAATTGCCGGCGGTTCCACTGTCACGCTGATTGCAGACGGTCCCGATGAAACAGAGGCGCTGAACGGACTGGAGCTTCTTGTCAGCACGGAGCTGTAAGTCCCGCGCCAATTCCACAATAACAAACGGCAGATAACGGCGCGCAGAATACGCGAACGCCTTCTCTGTCGTTTTTTTATACGGGAGGAGATATGGTAAATCCTGAATATGCCAAGCGACTGCGGGAGAAAGCAGCATCTCTCCCTTTGTCGCCGGGCGTTTACTTAATGAAGGATTCTGCAGATAAAGTTATCTATGTGGGAAAATCACGTGTTATCAAAAACCGTGTGTCTCAGTATTTTCATGAAAATGGTGCAAATGGTCCCAAAACCAATGCCATGACCTCTCATATTTACGATTTCGAATACATCCTGTGCGATACGGAAATTGAAGCGTTGACGCTGGAAAACAGTCTCATTAAGTTATATCATCCAAGATATAATATTAAGCTTAAGGACGATAAATCCTATCCGTATCTGAAAGCAACCGTAAACGAGGAATATCCTCGTTTTCTGATGACAAGGCGCCGGGATGCCGACAAAGCAAAATATTTTGGTCCCTATACCAGTACCGCTACCGTTTACGGAATCATCTCCGCTATGCAGAAAACGTTTGGTCTACCCTCTTGCCGCCGCACCTTTCCGCGTGACCGCGGACGTGTCACAAACTGTATTTACAAGCAGCTCGGCTGCGTGGCACCATGTGATCCCGAACGTTCACCGGACGAATATCGGGAAGCATTTTCAGAAGCGGTTTCTTTTCTTTCCGGCGATTATCAGGCAATTGTCTCTTCCCTTACGGAAAAAATGAACTTTGCTGCGGAACATCTCGCCTATGAAGCAGCCGCAGCCTATCGGGATCGCATTCAAGCAGTCAAAAAGCTGGAAGAAAAGCAAAAAGTTGTCGCAAATCCGGATACGGAACGTGATATTATCGCGTGGCATGCGGGAGATCCGGTTTCCTCCATCTGTGTTTTCTATATCCGGAGCGGAAAGCTGATAGATTCTGAAATTTTTTATTTTTCCGGCGGTGAAATTCTCGACAGCGCCGCCATAACTTCCTTTCTTTTCGAGTTATATACCAGACGTGAATATATTCCGAAAGAAATCGACCTTTCCGATCCGCTGACCGAAGAAGATATCGGCACGCTCACACCTTGGCTCGCTCAAAAGGCCGGAGTCCGCATCCTATTACGTACACCGGTAAAAGGAGAAACCCGCCGTCTATGTGACATGGCAAGAGAAAATGCCGAACAGCGCGCGGCAGAATATGCCCATACGGCAGAAAGAGACGAAAAAGCTCTTGTACGGCTTGCCGCTCTCTTAGGGCTTGAGACGGTTCCGGAGCGCATCGAAGCTTTTGATATCTCCAATTTCGGCAATGAAAATATCACTGCCGGAATGGTCGTTTATGAGAAAGGCAAGCCCCAAAAAAGCGAATACCGTCTCTTTGGTATCAAGTCCATTGCTGAGCGCGACGATTATGCCTCTATGAGAGAGGCAGTATCCCGCCGGATTTCGCATCTTACCGACAAAGACGCCGCTTTTCCCGATCTGATTCTCATCGACGGAGGAGAAATGCACCGACGCGTAGCGGCACAGGTAATTTCCGAAGCAGGATATCATATTCCCGTATTCGGAATGGTTAAGGACGACTATCACAAAACGAGAGCCCTTGTAGGCGAAGAGGGAGAAATTTCCATTGCCGCAGAACGGTCCGTTTATACATTGATTTATAAAATTCAGGAAGAGGTTCATCGCTTTACCATCTCCAAGATGAGCGCAGCAAAAAGGAAAGTTCAGAAAACCTCCGTTCTCGAAGGCATCAAGGGGATCGGAAAGGCCCGTGCCAAAACACTTCTTTCCCGATTTGGCGGTCTTGCCGGCATAAAAGCGGCAACCGAAGAAGAGCTTTGCTCGGTAGCCGGAATCACACCGGAAATAGCCGAACAAATCCGGAATTATTTTGAAAACAAAGGACGGTAATCAAATATGAGAATTATTACAGGCAGCGCCAGAGGCACTACACTTACAACTCTTGAAGGAGATACGACACGTCCCACGCCTGCCAAAGTCAAAGAGGCAATTTTCAGCGCCATTCAATTTGATCTTGAGGGGCGCCGCTTTCTCGATTTATTCGCAGGTTCCGGACAAATGGGGTTGGAGGCGCTCAGCCGCGGCGCTGAAAAGGCCGTTCTTGTGGATAACTCCCGAGAAGCATTGGATATTATGAAAGCCAATGCGCAAAAAACACATCTCTATCCCAAAACAAGCATTCTATGCATGGATTTTCAGCAATACATCCGCAGCGCAGCAGGAAAAATCAAATTTGACATTGCCTTTTTGGATCCGCCTTACGCGATGCGTCTGCTGCCCGAGGCAGCAGCAGCTCTGTATGATGCCGGATTGCTCGCAGACGAGGCAATCCTCATTTGTGAGGACAATCAAAGCGGACTTGCCGAAAATCCTGTTTTGCAGACCCGTTTCCGTAAAATTAAAGAAGTCCGCTACGCGCGTATTTTTGTCACATATCTGACCCCTATTACAGAAAAAAATGAAAGCATAAATTTAAAAAGCGAGTGAGGAATATTTCCATGCATATCAGACGCGCATTGATTCCCGGTACCTTTGACCCCGTCACGCTTGGCCATCTCTCTGTCATTCGGACGGCTTCGTTACTTTTTGATGAAGTAACGGTCTGCATTCTTGTCAATCCCGAGAAAACCTGCATGTTTGACGAGCAAACGCGCGTGGAAGCGCTGGAAATTGCTTTGAGAGAACTTTCAAACGTAAAAATCGACGTCTCCCATCACATGACTGCCGATTACGCCAAAGAAATAGGAGCAGAGTTTATTGTCCGCGGGATTCGGAACGCAGAAGACGCGGCGTACGAGCTTGAAATGGCAGATTTCAACCGGAAAAGGACCGGTGTAGAAACAATATGGCTTCCAACACCGGCAGAACTACGCACAATTTCCTCTACCTATGTACGCACTGCTATTCAATCAGGAAGCACACTTGCCGGACTCTTGCCGGACGGCGTTGCCGAACTCTTAAAAAACAAAAATAGATAAAACTTACCAGACAATAAACAAAAGGCTTTCACCGTAGATTTTATACGGCGAAAGCCTTTTGCTATTTTCAAAACAGAAAATATTTTTCACGCAGGCGCTGTACTCTGCCTGAGATCCGGCGCAGCTCCTCACCGGCGTCCATGTCGCCGCATGCATATGCTTTCATCAGCCTGCCCTCTTCAAAGCAAAGCTCATCATGCAAAGGAAAATAATTTCCCAAAAGGAACCAAGCGTACTTCATCATACGCAAATCGCCCAAAACCTCCAAATGTTCCCCGATATCCTGCACTGCCGCGCTGTAAAACTCCTTAATGGCGCACACCAGCGCATCTCTTGTATTCTCACGGGCAAAAACAATGGTCCTTGCCGTTTTCATAATGGGATTGTATTCCGTCGAGCCATGAGAATCTGTATTTCCTACAATAGGAACCTTAATTCCCTTTTCGCGGAATTCATAATATTTTGCAGCCTGAAAACCGTTTTGTTCAAAATATGACTCCCCTCCGAATACTTCAAAAGCGTCAAATGGATGCGTCTCAAACATATAATCCGTAAAGGTTTCCGGCACCTGAAAAACATTCGATATCCAATACGGATGGGCAAAAATGCTAAGTCCGTTCGCTTTTTTGATATGATTGCATATCCATACGCAGGAAGCATATGGGAATTTCTCAATACCCTCCGGAATATTCAGGGTTTCGGCAAGTGCGCCAACCTGGGCCCGGTAGTCCTCGACAGTCAGGACATCCGGGCATTTCCCATTCACAGAACGCCATGTAGGATCGGCGCCGCGGCACCGAAATTGATCCGAAGATTCCAAAAGACCGTTTATACTGTAATCCCCGCCAAAATTTACAATATGGATATCATTCCCCGGAAGATGAATCTCCTCGCCGGTATAAAACCGAATATCCAGATTTAAGCTGTTATAAAAGCGGCACACCTCAAGAGACGGATAAAATTTTCTATGGTCGGTGATTGCCATAAAATCATACCCGAATTTCCGGTAATTTGCCGCAACAATATAAGGATGCTCCTTTCCGTCCGACATGGTGGAGTGCATATGCAGATCTCCCATATACGGATAGCGTCCGACAAGATCGGATAAAAGCGCATACACAGAAAGCTGTACCACACGCACGTTACCATTGAAGATCCTGACATAATATTCACTTTCTGCCTCAAAAACATGAGTGATATGGAAGCATCCGTCATTCGATGGCTTCATTTTATACTCGGCGAGATTTTTCCTATCCGGATAAGTGGAGGGGCTTCCCTCGTTCATAGCAAGAATCGATATGGTATATTCGGTTTCCGGATCAAAGGCAGCATGACCGCCAAGCGGCTTGACAGAAAAACACACCGCTTCTCCTACCGGAAACACTTTCGGATAAATATCATAATGAATGAGTTCACGTTTCATCATTTTCCCTCTCTCCGTCCTATATGAAAGAACAATACAGATATTTGAATTTTATCACAAATGCTTTCTTTTGTAAAGACAACCAAAGTAACGGACCGGAGAATTTCTCATATACTGTATTAAGTTTTCTTTTACAAAGCGATACGGGAAGCCAGATCCCGCATGGCATGTCGCATACCGCGGCAGGAACGGAGCATCATATGGATCAAACAGTCAATCAAAGCTATTTCGGAAAGTTAATTGTTCAAACTACCTCTGCGAAAAACGCGATTCCGGTTGTCGGCGCCACCGTTGTTGTCAGGAAGCTGAATGATGACGGAACCAGTCAAGTTTTAACGGTAATGAACACCGATATCAACGGTCAAACCCCACCGTTTGAAATTGAAACGCCATCGCCTTCGGAATCTTTGTCTCCTGGAAATGCAAAGCCATATACGGATATATCCATCGAAATTTCCGCTGATGGTTATTATGGCCTCGTGAACACTCACGTCCCCATTTATCCGGGCGTCACTTCGCTTCAGCCGGCATGGCTGATCCCGGTCAGCGAATCGGAAACCCGATATCCTTCCGGAAGCATTGTCATCAATGAAGAAATCAAGAAACCCAGTCTTTAAAAAAGGAGCGTAAATCCATGGTCTTACCGGTTATACCGGAATATATTACCGTTCATCTCGGCGAACCGGATGAGTCCGCTCAAAATGTTACGGTTTCTTTTCCGGATTACATAAAAAATGTCGCTTCCAGCGAAATTTATCCGACTTGGCCTGAAAGTGCCCTGCGTGCCAATATTTTAGCGCAGATTTCCTTTGCTCTTAATCGTGTTTATACAGAATATTACCGATCCCGCGGATACGATTTTGATATCACCAATTCCACCGCATTTGATCAATCGTTCGTATACGGAAGGGATATCTTTGAAAACATCAGCCAAATTGTCGATGAAATTTTCAATGACTATCTCGTTCGTGAGGGCAATATTGAGCCGCTTTTTGCTGTATATTGCAACGGCACAACGGTAACCTGTGACGGACTCTCCCAATGGGGATCTGTCGAGCTTGCCAACCAGGGACTTGTCCCTTATGATATCTTGCGTAATTATTACGGCGATGACATCCAAATCATTTCCAATGCACCGGTAAGAGATATTGAACCCTCTGAACCGGAAATTCTGCTCAGACTCGGCAGCGCTGGAAACGATGTCGCTTCCATGCAGATGAAACTGAACCGGATTTCAACCAATTACCCGTCCATCCCAAAGATTGATCCCGCAGACGGCATCTTTGGGGTAGAAACGGAAAATGCCGTCAAACAATTCCAGAAAATTTTCGGCCTTACAGTCGACGGAATCGTTGGAAAAGCAACATGGTACAAAATCCAATTTATATACAATGCCGTAAAAAAGCTGAATGAACTCAACAGCGAAGGACTAAAACCAGAAGATTTCAACCAGCAATTTCCCGGAGTGTTGTCCCTTGGCAGCACAGGCACTGGCGTTAGTGTTATACAATATTATCTCGCCGCACTTTCCTACTTTAATGCAGAAATCCCGGAAATTGCGGTTACCGGAACATTTGATGAGGCCACACAGAACGCCGTGTCCGTCTTTCAAAGTTTGTATGGACTTCCGGTAACAGGGATTGTAAATGACGCTACATGGAATCTGTTGTTCGATGCCTATTACGGCGCAATGCAAAGCCTGACACCCGAACAAATCGGATCCAGCGTACTGCCGTTTCCCGGCACCTTTTTGAAGCTCGGCTCCACGGGTCCCGATGTAGAACAGCTGCAAGAATTTATCAATGTCGCATCCAATCTTTATGAAGAAATACCGGAAGTTCCGCTGACCGGCGTATATGACGAGAATACCAGAGATGCCGTCTATGCAGTACAGGCAACATTTGGATTTCCTATCAACGGAATCGTCGGTCCGCTTACATGGGATGCGCTTGCCGATATCTATAACGATGTTGAAAACGGCTCCTATCGCTCAGAAGGACAATTTTCCGGCAATGAACTTTCCAGAAATGGAGGAGAAGAAACCGCATGAATCATTCTTATCCCAATGAGATATATGAACTTCAATCAAAATTAAGAAGAATCGCTCAGGTCAACGGTGATATGAGTGTCATCAATGCCGATGGCATATTCGGTCCAGATACAGAAAAAGCTGTCAGGGAGTTTCAGGTCATATACGGACTTCCGCCTACCGGAACAGTGGACTTCAATACGTGGAACAAAGTAATGGAAGAATACGGGAATGCTGTATATCAAATCAGTCCCGGCATTGCAATCTATCCATTTCCGGGAGCAAATTATAAAACATTTATTGGAGAGAAAAGTGATATCATTTATATCATACAAATTCTTTTATCCGCGATAGCCGTGGTATATGATGATTTTGAAACCATCGTCCCAAGCGGGACTTTCGATCAAAAAACATCGGATGCCGTTGGCAGATTTCAAAAATTCAATCAGCTTCCGATCACGGGAATTGTAGACAAAAGGACTTGGGACGCACTGGCAAATAGCTACAATACATTCTCAGACAACGCATCCTATACCAGCTAAAGTCTAGAATCATATTTTCCTGAAAAATTGTGCCTTTAAAATAAAGAACAGGCAGGAGAACCTCCTGCCTGTTCTTTCATTTATTAATCCTTTTCTATATTGTTGCTGCCGCTTTGGAAATAGCTGATTTCCTTATATGATGTGCTTTTAAATAAAATATTACCTTCTTTTTCTGAGGAAGATTCCGCCGCATAGAACTTCGCTTCCAAATCTTCCAAAGGAATTTCTTTCACAGAAGCGGTATCTGTGGTAAACAAGATCGGAGTATCATTCAATGTAAATTCAAATGTCACCGTATCCAGTTCAATTCCTTGCATATCAAATGTTGTTACCGCCATATAGACACACTGCGCCGCATCATTTGCCGATTCGATACCGGACAACTTGATTCGATATATCTCATTGACATCTTCAACATTATAAGAAAGGTCAGCACTAACATCACGGAACTTATACCCGTCGCTTTCCTCCTCATAAAGATCCAGCCATTGAATCTCCGAAACACATGCCGCTTCTCGTGCGGTTCCCAATGTATCCATTAGCTGCGGATCCATAACCGAATTCGCATAGCTGACAGAATAACTGTCCGTCGTAAACATAGAAGACACATAGATCTGAAAATCAACATCCGTTGTAAGACATTTTGCAAAGACCGTATACCTTCCACTGGTTTCTTTTTCCTGCTTATAATCAAGAAGCTCAAATTCCAAACCCTTATATTTACTATTCAAATAATCATAAACTTCATTCTGAACTTTTTTAGACGGCGTACACGCACAAATCAAAGCAACCAAAGAAATGACAAGCACAACCGCAGCAATTTTCCTCATATACTTCATTATCCCACCTCCTAAAACATATTGGATAACGCAAGCTCCAAGGCTTTAATCGTTGTGTCAATCGGCAAATACGGCATACCTTCTCGCTGTCCTTCCGCATATGGAACATGGAGAAAGCCCGCTTTTATCGGCTTCTTTCCCCTTGAAATTTTGTCAAGTGAAGAATAAAGAACATAATTGCATAAATATGTGCCAGCGGAAAAAGAAAAACATGCGGGAATTCCGGCATTTTGCAAAGCATCTAAAATTCTCTTATCAGCATATGTCGAAAAATAGGCATCTGCCCCATCTGTACGAATTTTTTGCTCTGTCGCACAATGCTCAGACCCATCCGGATATCTTCCGAGATTATCTTTTGCCGCACCACAGAGATTTATTCCTATACGCTCAACCCGAATCCGATCCGATCCGCCTGCAAGTCCCGTCATCAGGACTCCATCAGGATCAAATTCATCCCATACGGAAAGCATTTTAACAAATGCGCCGCTCCATGTGACTGGCAAAACCAGTTTTCGGATTTCCATTCCGTCAATCTGCGATACCCTATTTATCGCTTCTGAGGACGGATTTTGTTCATCCTTTCCAAATGGTTCAAATCCGGTAAGCAAAATCTTAAAAGGCATGAAAATAATTCCTTCCGAGTATGCGGAAATTTACCGATATCATCATAAGAATCAAGCTTCTAAAGAATTCCAATGATAGAATTCCTCGAAGATTATATCATACTTTTTCAAAAAAATCAAGAGTTTTTCAATTTTTTTGTCCCCAATCCTTATTCTCGTTCGTTGCAGGCGCATAAGTACTTCAATATATGACAATAATCCTCATAATATTCCATCATAAGCAAAGCAGCCGAACACTCTTTGATTTTACGAGCATAGATACCTTTTTTTATCTGATATTACAACTGCAGCCGGATGTTGGTTTTCTGCATCCATGAAGAATAACGGCATTCACAAAGCGGGCAAGATGCATCTAAAGCGACAAAACGTCTCAGTCAAGAATATAGAAGTCACCCTCTATGGTTGTCCGATAAAAATCCCTTCTTGTCCTGATATGGACAAAGGATTTGTAACAAAGAGCAAAGATTTGAAATACAATAATAAAGGAAGTCGGAAACAGAAACGCATCATAGAAATCTGCAAACAATTTTCCCGTGGTATTTCAGACTTCGTCCTTCCTTAAAATATTATTAAGGAAGATCAAAAGTTACAGCATGGACAGCTTTTGTCCTGCCATGGGATGACAAAGCCGTATTTTGTCATAATTTGACAACCTGTTTCTTGATTTTCCTGATTAAAAAATGATATAAGTTGGTAAAAATATAACCGGAAGGCAAAAGAAGCCCTCCGAAAGTATGAAAAAAGAGAGAGTGAATCAAATTGACCATCAAACGCGGAGATATTTACTATGCGGATCTCAGTCCGGTCGTCGGAAGCGAACAAGGCGGTCTTCGTCCTGTATTGATTGTGCAAAACGACGTCGGAAACAAGTACAGTCCAACCGTAATTGCCGCCGCCATCACAAGCCAGCTCGGGAAAGCAAAGCTGCCAACGCATATTGACGTTTACGCTGAAAAGTATGGGCTTGTCAAGGATTCCGTCATTCTGCTCGAACAAATTAGAACCATAGACAAGACAAGACTTCGTGAAAAAATGGGACACCTTGACGACGTACTTATGCAAAGGGTCAATGATGCGATTACCGTCAGCTTTGGTCTTGACAGCATATATGAAAATCGTGAAGGACCGGCGGAAATTCCCGCCGCAACGGAAAAACCGACACCTGCCGTTACCGCTTAACGGCAATCGCTGCCGCAAAAAAAGAGCATCCGCTCCATGTTGGATGCTCTTTTTCATATATTACAAAATTATTTTGTAACTCTCTTTTTGAATTTGTTTAATTTGCACAATTAAAATGATAATCTTTGTTGTTTTTCATACATGTTTTTGTTTATATTTTCATTGACAAATCCATTTGATTGTGATAGAATGCTCGCGACAAAAGGAAAATCAGGAGTGTATACACAAAATGAAAAACCATAGTCAAATTCTGAAAGATTATTTTTTTCAAAACCTTGAGAAAACATTGAACCTCTGTAAAATCCGGCTGGATCCCAACACTGCCGCGCTTGAACGTACCGCTTATAATGGGCTGGACGATCCCGGCTATTACGGTTGTTTTTATCCGTCGCTCATCCTCGGATATTATATGCCGGATTCTCCCCGTTACCATGACAAAAAGCTTCTCGAATACGCGGTTGCCATATTGGAAAAATATGAGACCTATATTCACGAAGACGGTTCTGTCGATTTGATCGAAACCAATTTTCACGACCCTGCTCAAACCGGTTTCCATGTAAAGGCTTATTTTACCGCAACAGAAATTCTTGCAAAGTTTTCCGAGCATACAGCTCTGGAAGAATCCTTGTTTGAAATCAATACTCGCATTCTTTCCAAAATGGGCGAGGCTATGGCAACGCTTGGCTTCCATACACCCAACCATCGCTGGGTTATCAGCAGCGGTCTTGCCATTGCCTATAAATATACGCACAATCCGAAATTTCTCGAGACAATCAACGGTTTTCTGATGGAAGGCATTGACTGTGACGAAAACGGAGAATACACCGAACGCTCCACAGGTTCCTATAATCTCATCTGCGAGCATGCCTTTGTATTGATGGCTTATTTTCTGAATGACGAAAGCTATCTTGAATATCCAAGAAGAAACCTGAATTTGATGTTCAGCTTCGTTGAACCGGATTTAACGGTTAACACCTTGAACTCCACAAGATGGGATCAGGGTGGCAAATACAGCATCGCACCATATTACCCGTTTTATCTGCTTCTCGCTCTGTGGGATAAAAATCCCGAGTTTGCCTATATGGCGGACACCATCCTTGACCGTTTTGATCTGATAAACTCCCTTTCTATTTATCTCTGTGATTTGCTTTCCTTCTTCCTGCTCTTCCCTGAAATGGAGGAAAGACAAAAAGAAATCGAATCAAAAGCACCCTCCAAGGATCAGACAAAATTTCTTCCCAAAAGCAATATCGCACGAATTTATAAACCGGAGAATGATCTTGTTATCACACTGCTCGGAACCAGGCATCCCGTATTCATGCAGATGAATTACGGTTCCAGTATCATACAGCTCCGATATGCCGGTTCTTTCTTTGGAGATCCGCACTCCCAATTCCGTGCAAGAGAAGTTGTTCCCACAGAAGACGGCTTCCGTCTTATCTGCGATGAATCCGCCGGCTATCGCTCACAATTTGAAGAAAAACCGGAAACCTCTGATTGGCGCCGAATGGATCATTCCAAGCGAAAAATCATCAACATTCAGAAGTTTCATACCGAAATCACGGTTCATATCAAGGAAAACGGCGCTGTATTGGATATTGAAACCTCCGGCTGTGAACGGATTCCGACCAAACTTGAATTTGTCATGACCCCGGGAGGCAAGCTTGATACTGACAGTTTTGCCTCACATACAAAAGCCGGTGACTATCTGTTCCTCAAAAAAGGCGGCGCAAGATATTTCCTTGACACACGCAGATATATTGAAATCAAAGGCGGTTTTTGTGAACACACCTATGCCGAGCATATGCGCGGTGCATTTCCTGCCGATGAAAAGATGACCACTCTTGCGATGACGGCAACTACCCCGCAACGCTCGACAGTGGAAATTTATGTAAAAACGCTCTATTGACTTATTTTGTTATTTGTAGTAAACTATTGTTACAAAACGACAGAGCTTTCTGCCGTGCTATGACAAAAAAGAAAGGAGAATGAAAAATGGATCTCAAAGGTTCAAGAACTGAAGCGAATCTCATGGCAGCATTTGCCGGCGAGTCGCAGGCAAGAAACAAATACACCTACTATGCTTCTAAAGCAAAGAAAGACGGATATGTCCAGATCGGGAAAATTTTCGAGGAAACTGCGGACAACGAAAAGGAGCATGCCAAAATCTGGTTTAAACTGTTGCACGACGGTGAGATGCCGGCAACACTCGACAACCTAAAGGATGCGGCAGCCGGTGAGAATTACGAATGGACCGATATGTACGACAAGTTTGCCAAGGAAGCCAGAGAAGAGGGTTTTGATCACATTGCCTATCTTTTTGAAGCTGTCGGCAAAATTGAGAAAGAGCATGAAGAACGCTACCGCAAGCTGATCGCCAATATGGAAGGTGGACTTGTATTTTCCAAAGATGGAGATGTTATCTGGCAGTGCTCTAACTGCGGACATATTGTCGTAGGCAAAAAAGCTCCCGAAATTTGTCCTGTATGCTCACATCCGCAAAGTTATTTCCAAGTAAAAGCTGAAAATTATTAAAGAAAAAGACGGATTTTTATCCGTCTTTTCTTTTTTACCTGTCTCTTATTTATTTTTTCAGTCTACCAATTACCTTGCCGAAGCAAATGATTTCATCATGATCGTTCAAAACGATATCACGATATGCAGGATTTAAGGAAATCAGCCTGTCACCGCCGTACTTTTTAAAATATCCCTCGCCATTGAGCAAAAAGATTCCCAATTCACCCTTATCAATTTCATCCGATTTGGCAACCAGAAGAATATCTCCATCTTCATATCTTGGCATCATGCTGTCTCCATATACCCTCACCGCAAAATCCGCCGCCTCGGTTTTTTCATTGGAATATACGGCAATTTCACTGTAATCATCTCCGGACAAATAAGAGCCGGTCCCGGCGGAAACCGCGACGTCATAAAGCCTCAGGCGGCGAACAGGCGGTGTTTCCAGCGAATACGGTTGTCCTATCCGTTCCTTTGTCATACGATCATATTCCTTCCGGATCAAATAATCCACCGTCTCACGTCCCGAAGCATCCAAAGCATGATATTTCCGGGAAAGCTCTTCTGACAAAAAAACATTCCGGTCTTTTTTACATCCGATAAGTTCATCCAAAGAACAGTTTAAGGCATCTGCAAGCGGAAGCAGAGTAGAAAGTTTGGGATCTGTTGTAGCGCCGCTCAAAAGCTTATTAAGCGTTCCAATCGATATTCCCGACTTTTCGGAAAGAGATTCATTGGTAAACCCTTTTTCTTTCTTCAGTCTTTTTATATTTTCAAGCCATTCCACCGCACACACCTCCGAAATTATACTTCACGGTAATATCTTATCACATAAAAATGATTTTGTAAAGTGATTTTTTAAAATAATTATATCAAACGGTAAAATATTTTTTCAATTCCTCTTGACAATTACCTTGAAAGGATGTATAATAAAATCAGAAATCATACTTAACGGTAATTTTTCAGAGGTACTCAGATGGAACATTATGATTTTCAAATAATAGAAGGCTGTCATGTATATTCATACATTGTGGAAGGTCCGGCCCATCCTATGTCACAGCATCCAAAAAAGGCTGCCATCTCAGCACGCAAAAAAAACAGACAGACAAAAAAATGGCTTCTTTCCGTTCTATTGGCGTTGCTCTCCCCGATCGCCTTTCTGCTTGATAGCTTCTATGCGGTATTTTCCTTTTGTATCCGCAGGTTTTTCCGTCGTTCTGAAAAGCTCCGGAAAGCAAACATGATCGGGACTGTTTCCTGCTTCCTCATTCTTTCGGCAGTTTTACTTATCATTCTGTAAAGTAGACTTCTATACGAAGCTCTTTAGAATCTCCATTTTTTATATATTTCCAAAAAGGGACCTCCGAAATATCGGAGGTCCCTTTTTCCATAGCAGCAAATCATCTGTTTCAAAAGGATAAATAAAATAATATCATTTTTCAATCAAAAAAACAAGCTTCTGCGATAAAACCAAGCTTGTTTTTCTTTTTAACAATAGATATGAAATCAGCAAAGAAAACGCGCTGGGCAAGCTGACGTTACCTATATTCTCTTCCCCAAATAATCCAGCCGCCGCGGCTGTCCGCCGAATACCGGAGCTCCTCCGTATTTTTCGGCATAACCAAGGACTCCCCGGTTTGACGGGAAATCACCCATTGGCCAAATCGATAAAAACTTCCTGGGATCAATTGTTCCAAATATTCTTCCAATGTGATTTTCTGCCGGTAAATCAATTCTGCATGCGGAATTCCCACGTAACGCAGATGCCAGGGCTCATAATCCACGCCGGTTCTCTTTTCTGCCCACAAAGGATACCGGATAATAAAACCATAGCGATATGAATGTTTCGCCATCCATTTTCCGGTCTTCGACATAATAAAGCGGCGCTGAGCATATCCATCCACTTTAATGTCTGCGGCAAGTCCTGAATGATGCTCGCTTTCTCCCGGTTTTGCCGCAAATGGATTCACGCCATAAATCGAGGATTGGAATGCCAATGTCCGATAAACGCTTGTAAACAGTATTTTTTCACCGCAAGATGCTTCACAGGCAGAAATCAAAGCGCGCAAAGGCTCGATGATTTCCTTTGACGCAAAATTTTTCTCATCAAGAAGGGCCAATTCCTCCGCCTCTTGTTTGTCCTCTGTGACAGGAAACGCTGAACTGACAAGCAGCAGAGAGTCACAGCGTTCTCTGTCGCAGACAGCGACAGTATGAAGATTTTCCGGTGAAAATTCCGTTATCATGGATTTTTCCCGTTTTCTCACGATATCGAATAAACCATAGGTATAATAATACTTATAATTCATCAGTCTGTTTTTCAGACTTTTTTTCGGAAGAGGCATATGATAAATCCTTTCTTTTTTCTTTTTTCCAATATGGCGTCCGCGCAGCAGTCGCAATCAGGATTTCAGAAAATCCTGCCTCCCTTGCGAGCAAGGAAAGTGTCATTACCGTACTTCCCGTCGTTATCACATCGTCCACAATAATCAGACCCTTTGTTTTCTGTACAAAACCATGATGGAGCTCATAGCTTTTCCGTGCATTTTCTCCGCGAGCCTCCGCATTTAACCGCTTCTGCTGCTTAGAATAACGCCTATGACGGAAGATCTCTACCATCGGAATCCCCAATGCGCCGGATATACCGCGGCATAACCGTTTTGCCTGATCAAATCCATAAACTCTGATGCTTTTGGGCGCACGCGGAGCAAATGTAATACTATAACGGGAAACATCGTCTCCAAGCGCACTAGATATCGCAAAGGCGATTTCATGGGAAAGAAACTGCTGGAGCACACGCAGATTCTTCCGCTTAAGTAAAAATAAAATCCGGCGGGATAATTCGTCGTCATATTCGAACAAATGAACAGCGGAACAGGCAAGTCCACTATCGTTTTCTGGCATACAACGGCAGAGCGTCTGTTTTTTTCCGCATATCCTGCACGGAATACGCTTTAATTTTTCATATTCAAGACGGCATTTCGGACAGAATACCGAATCCGTCTTTTCAGTCAACACCTCGCCGCAAAAAATACATTTCCGAACAAACAGCAGTCCTTTTAAAAACTCAATCATACTGTGTTAACCAATAGCCAAGGCCTGTATAACGTTTTGTCTGCCTGTTGTTATCAATCATACGGTTTGCAACTTCTCCATCTCCGACAAGGATTACCATCTGCTGTGCACGCGTGATTGCCGTATAAAAAAGATTTCTCGTTAAAAGCTTTGCCGTATAGCGATAAAGAGGAAAAATAACAATCGGATATTCACTGCCCTGACTTTTGTGAACGGTAATGGCATATGCAAGTTCCAGTTCTTCCTCCATCGAAAAATCATATTCCGCAATACGTCCGTCAAAATCAATACGTATGATTTGACCCATAAGATCGATTTCCCGAATGATGCCGATATCTCCATTGAAGACACCGAATCCATCTGCGCCGTTTTTCTTCCATGGAATATCATAGTTATTTCGTGTTTGCATCACTTTATCGCCCTCACGAAAAACAATATCCCGAAATTTCTTTTCCCGCTTACTTTCCGACGCGGGATTCATCGCTGCCTGAAGAATACCGTTAAGATACTCCGTTCCGTTCTGACCCTTACGGGAAGGAGTAATCACCTGAATACCGTCATAAACGCTTACCCCATAAGCACGCGGCAGACGGGATTTGCATAACCCCGCAATCATCTTTGACGTCATTTCTTCATCGGTACAGGGCAGATAAAAAAAATCCCCGTCTTTTTTGGTAAGCTCAATATGCTCTCCCTGATTGATTAAATGGGCGTTTGTAACAATCAGACTTTCACTCGCCTGACGAAAAATATGCGTCAATTCAACGGTGGAGAATCGATCACTTGCAATGATGTCACGAAATACATAGCCGGCACCTACGGGAGGGAGCTGATTGGCATCCCCGATCATAATCAGTCTCGTACCGGGACGCATAGCACGCAGAAGCGCTTCCATTAGGAATAAATCAATCATGGAGGCTTCATCAACTAAAATGACGTCTTCTTCCAGCAAGCTGTTTTCATCCCTGCGAAATCGGGCTCCCGTCTCAGAGGAAAAATCCATTTCCAGCATACGGTGAATGGTTTTCGCCTCCATTCCCGTCACCTCCGAAAGTCGTTTTGCTGCTCTTCCGGTCGGTGTGGCAAGCGCAATTTTCAGCCCCATGCTTTCAAAAATCCGGATAATCGCACGAACGACTGTCGTTTTACCGGTTCCGGGTCCGCCCGTAAGAATAAACACCGAGTTTTTCACCGCATCCGCAATTGCTTTTTTTTGAAGACGCTCATATCGGATATCATTCTCAAGTTCGGCTTTCTCAATTAAAAAATTCAGGTTGTCCGCATCTGAAATATGATTCGTTGTTTCCAGCGCATCCATTTTCGCGCAAATATATTTTTCTGCCTCAAACGCGCGCGGAAGATAGATACAATTTCTGCCTCCGATTTTCACAGCCCGCAAATTTTCTTTCATTACCTGTCTTGCCAGTTCATCCTCCGCTTCATTTTCCGTACAGGAAAGCAAGCTCACGGCAGCTTGAAGCAGCTTGTCCTGCGGAACATAAACATGACCGTTCTGATTCATATTATAAGACAGAACAAAGGCAAGTCCCGCTCCAATCCGTTCCTCTGAATTTTCACGGATACCGAGATCCCTTGCAATCATATCGGCTTTTTCAAAGCCTATTCCATGCTCTTGACATAAAAGATAAGGATTCTGCCGAACAATCTCCACTGCTCCGGAACCCCATTTCTGATATACCTTGATCGCTGCGGATGGACTCAGATATGGACTGAAAAACAGCATTACACGGCGCATTCCGAATTGTGTGCGGAAAATCTCCCCCAACTCCTTCGCTTTCCGGCGCGAAATTCCGGGAATATCCGCAAGCCACTCAGGATGATTTTCCAAAACATCAAGGGTTTCTTCCCCATATTGATCCACAATTTTTTTTGCCGTAGCCGGACCGATCCCGCGAATCGCGCCGGATGACAGATATTTTAAAATGGTCGCTGCTGTTGCCGGAAGCTGCTTTTCATAGAATTCAACCCTGAACTGCCTTCCAAAAGAGGGATGCGTCGTCCAGTTTCCAAGCGCGTCAATGGATTCACCTTCACAAAGATACGGCATTGCACCAACCAGCACAAAACTCTCGTCTGAGGGCGTCGTCAGTTCACAGACCGTATAGCCGTTTTCCTCATTTTGATATATGATTTTTTCGACGATCCCCTCTATGGAAAGAAGATCGGCACGTCCGTTCTTATCCATCTTCAAGCTCCGTTCCGCCGAAAGCCGGCTCTGCTCCGTTTAAATCAGTCGGTATGTAAGATTCTTATGCGTTCTTCCAAGCCGTTCGGTGATATCGATCATTTCATCCCGGCTGATATCGTTCCTGCGGATGTTGACTACAATCTGTATTTTTTCGAGACTTGCCGACATCAGTGCGCATCGAATATAATATTCAAGACTTTCCGCATTTGCATAGATGTTGATCGCACCGTTCTCCTCTGAAGAAACACCGGAACGCTTCAACTCTTTTCTGCCAAATCCAGAAGCAAGCGCATTCAATAACATATACAGTCCGTAAACCGCCGCCATTCCAAGAAAAATCGCAATCAGATATTCTCCTGCCGACATGATAAGCTTCCCCCTTGCTATGATTCTTACCATATCATATGAAAAGGAGGCTTTTTTGGTGATTATCTCTTTAAAGCACCAACTTTTTCACACAGAATCTCGACAAGATCGGTTTTTTCCCATCCAACGTTCAGATCTTCCCTGCCAAAATGACCATAGGCAGAGAGTGCGGAATAAATCGGCCGGCGTAAAGCAAAGGCATCAATAATCGCCGCCGGACGCAGATCTACCGTTTCACGGACCGCTTCCTCAATGGTTTCATCTGCTACCGCTCCGGTACCGAATGTATTGACATTCACCGAAAGCGGCTTTGCCACGCCAATTGCGTAAGAAATCTGGACTTCGCATTTCTTTGCCAGACCTGCCGCGACAATATTTTTTGCAACATATCGCGCGGCATAGCTTGCGCTCCGGTCTACTTTCGTCGGATCTTTACCGGAAAATGCCCCTCCGCCATGTCTACCGTATCCGCCATAGGTATCAACAATAATCTTTCTGCCTGTCAAACCGCTGTCACCCTGCGGTCCGCCGATAACAAAACGCCCCGTCGGATTGACATAAATTTTTGTCTTCTTGTCAAGGAAATCCTCCGGTATGACAGGCTTTATCACATGTTCTATCATATCCTCACGGATTTTTTCAAGCGTTACATCCGGATCATGCTGTGTAGAAACGACAATACTATCCAGTCTTACCGGACGATCCCCGTCATATTCCACCGTGACCTGTGTTTTTCCATCCGGACGCAGATATGGCAAAACGCCGTCCTTACGCACCTTCGTCAATCGTTTTGCAAGATCTGTCGCGAGCACATAGCCGAGCGGCATAAAAGTTTTTGTCTCATCACAGGCATATCCGAACACCATTCCCTGATCACCGGCGCCGACATCATACTGATCGTTCTGCTCTCCTATTTTTGCTTCAAAACACCGATCCACTCCGAGCGCGATGTCAGGCGACTGTTCATGAATCGAATTGAGTACGGCACAGGATGAAGCATCAAAGCCGTATTCCGGCCGATTATATCCGATATCCGCAATCGCCGAACGAACGGTTTCCGCAATGTCTACATAGGCGGAAGTCGTAATTTCTCCCATTACCATAACAAGTCCGGTCGTCGCACATGTTTCACACGCCACCCGAGCCATCGGATCAGACTCCAAAATTTTATCCAAAATGGAATCCGATATCCTGTCACATAATTTGTCAGGATGTCCTTCTGTCACCGATTCCGTCGAAAAATATTTTTTCTCCATGTTGTTTTTCCTTTCTGCCGCTGTGGCAAGTCTGGCCGGAAAACGAAACAAAAAGCTCGCTTTCGTTCGTCCCGAAAGCGAGCTTGAATATCATACTCATCTGTCGGGAATTGGCACCTTATCCCCTGACAGGTTGCCGGGCTTCATCGGGCCAGTCCCTCAGCCGCTCTTGATAAGCTTTATTTTTGTATAGTATAACATATTTTTCCGTTGATTGCAAGAGATATCGACAAAAAATATGCAAAGATGCTATGATTGAGGTTTTATCAGCTGAAATTGACCGTCCATCGCAACAATCAAAAGAATGGTGCAAACCGCAATTAAAACAACACCTGCAATCAGCATCATGACCGTCGTTTTGTCAAAACGGAAGTTTTCCGGAACACCTTCAACGACCTTTAAACGCTTCAGTACTGTGGAAAGAGGCTTATACAGCACTAAGACAATCGCAGCGTTCATTGTCGCCTTAATCAAATTGAATGGCAAAAGGAGCGGGAAAATCATCTCTTTCACAGCTTCTACGGAAATACCGTAATAAATCGGTGTCACCCAAAGATTCATCAGCAACATGCAAAAAGTCATTGCCAAAACCGAATAAACAAGTCCCAGTACAGCGCCGGGAAGTGTCTTTTTCAGTCTCGGCATATAGCGATAAACCGCGCTTCCGACTGCCGCAAACACGGCACTGGAAACAAAGTTCATAAGAAAGCCCCACGGTCCTGTTCCGCTGACGGTTACCATTTCAAGAAGAGACACCAAAAGAGCAATAACGACACCGGATACCGGTCCAAAAAGCATTGCACAGAGTGTAATCAAGGCGTCCTTGACGTCAAATGTCAAAAATCCGCCGATTCCGCTGATGCGGAATGCGTACAAACTTGCATAAGCAAGCGCTGCAAACATAGCAAGCATTGCATAGCGTTTTATGTTATAGGTTTTCATTCTATCCTCCCAAAAAATTTTGATTCGGAAAGATAAAAAAATCCCCCAAAAAAGGGGGGACGGCGCAGAAAGAACTGCACCCATTTTTTATCTTTTCTCATCCGGACTATACCGTCGGTACAGGAATTACACCTGTTCGGCGCCTTTCGGCGTTCGCGGACTTTACCGCCGATGTGGAATTTCACCAACCCCCAAAGATATGGATTTCAATATCAATATAACTGGCAAGAAAAAAGGACGCTGCGCGTCCTTTTTTCTTGAACGCATAAATATCTTATGCGATAATCTCGGAAACGACACCGGAACCAACGGTTCTGCCGCCTTCACGGATAGCAAAACGGAGTCCCTGTTCAATTGCGATAGGTGTAATGAGCTCAACGGTCATATCAACGTTATCGCCAGGACGGCACATCTCAACACCATCGGGAAGCTCGATAACACCGGTAACGTCAGTTGTTCTAAAATAGAACTGCGGTCTGTATCCGGCAAGGAAGGGTTTCTTACGTCCGCCTTCTTTTTCGGTCAGAACGTAAACGTGACCTTTGAATTTTGTATGAGGATTGATCGTGCCGGGTTTGCAAAGAACCTGACCTCTTTCAATCTCGTCTTTCTGAATACCACGAAGAAGAGCACCGATATTGTCGCCCGCTTCTGCCTGATCAAGAAGTTTCTTGAACATTTCAACGCCGGTAACGGTGGTTTTCTTTCTTTCCTCAGTAAGACCGATGATTTCAACCTCATCGCCGACTTTAACAGTACCTCTCTCAACTCTACCCGTAGCAACCGTACCACGACCTGTAATGGAGAATACGTCCTCAACAGGCATCAGGAACGGAAGATCGGATTTTCTTTCAGGAGTAGGAATATAGCTGTCAACAGCATCCATAAGTTCAAGAATGCATTTGTACTCAGGAGCATTGATATCCTTGTTGGTAGACTCAAGCGCTTCTCTTGCGGAACCACGAATAATCGGAGTGTCGTCGCCCGGGAAATCATACTGAGAAAGCAGATCACGAACGTCCATCTCAACGAGTTCAAGCAGTTCTTCGTCATCAACGAGGTCGCATTTGTTCAGGAATACAACGATTGCGGGAACGCCTACCTGACGGGCAAGCAGAACGTGCTCGCGTGTCTGCTGCAGAGGACCGTCGGAAGCCGCAACAACGAGAATCGCGCCGTCCATCTGAGCAGCACCGGTAATCATGTTCTTTACATAGTCAGCGTGTCCGGGGCAGTCAACGTGCGCATAGTGACGGGTATCCGTCTCGTACTCGACGTGTCTTGTGTTAATTGTGATACCACGAGCTCTCTCTTCCGGTGCATTGTCGATCTGATCATAAGCGAGGAATTCGACGTTGCCGTTCTTCAGAGAAAGCGTTTTGGTGATAGCAGCGGTAAGAGTGGTCTTACCATGGTCAACGTGACCAATTGTACCAATGTTAACATGGGGTTTTGTTCTTTCGAATTTAGCCTTTGCCATTGAAAAATCCTCCTTGATTTGCGAATGGTTCGCATTTTATTTTTTAATATGATTTCAATTTTGAAAATTCACCGTCCGAAAAAATTCGAACATGATTTTTCATTATTTTGCGGCTCTGCCGGCAATAATATCTGCCGCAATATTCTTCGGGACCTCTGCGAAATGACTCGGCTCCATAGAATATTGACCGCGTCCCTGCGTTTTTGAGCGAAGATCCGTTGCATAACCAAACATATTGGAAAGCGGGATCATCGCCGTGATCTGTTGGGCACCTGCAATCGGTTCCATCGACTGGATCTGACCGCGGCGGGAGTTGATATCTCCCATAACGTCACCCATATAATCGTCCGGTGTGATAACAACAACCTTCATAATCGGTTCTGTGAGGATAGGGTTGGCCCTTCTCATTGCGTTTTTGAATGCCATAGAACCGGCAATCTTAAACGCCATTTCAGAGGAGTCTACCTCATGATAAGAACCGTCATAAAGTGTTACCTTCACGTCAACGACATTATATCCAGCCAGAACGCCTGCCTGCATCGCACCTTGAATACCGGCATCGACTGCAGGAATATATTCCTTCGGAATCGCACCGCCGACAACCTTGTTGATAAATTCATATCCCTTTCCGGGCTCATTGGGCTCAATATGAATCTTAACATGACCGTATTGACCTTTACCGCCGGACTGACGTGCATATTTGCAGTCTTCATCCTCCGCTTTGGTAATGGTCTCCTTATAAGACACCTGCGGTTTACCGACATTTGCTTCCACTTTGAACTCACGCAAGAGTCTGTCCACAATGATTTCCAAGTGAAGCTCACCCATACCGGCAATGATGGTCTGTCCCGTTTCTTCGTCGGTGTAAGCGCGGAATGTGGGATCTTCCTCCGCCAATTTGGCAAGAGCGATGCCCATCTTCTCCTGACCGGATTTTGTCTTCGGTTCGATCGCAACCTTGATAACCGGCTCCGGGAATTCCATAGATTCCAAAATGATCGGGAACTTTTCGTCGCAGAGCGTATCTCCCGTTGTCGTATTTTTTGTACCGACAATCGCAGCGATATCACCGGCATAAACACGATCAATGTCTTTTCTTTCATTGGCATGCATCTGCAGAATACGTCCGAACCGTTCTCTCTGACCTTTTTCGGTATTGAGAGCCGTTTCTCCAGCGCCAATGCTACCGGAATACACGCGGAAGAAGCAGAGCTTTCCGACATACGGGTCGGTCATAATCTTAAATGCCAGTGCAGCAAACGGCGCGTCGTCGGAGGACGGTCTTTCCTCCTCCTCATCCGTATCCGGATTGATTCCCTTGATATGGGGAATATCTGTCGGTGCAGGCATATAATCGATAATCGCATCAAGAAGCTTTTGTACACCCTTATTGCGATAAGATGTTCCGCAAACGACGGGAACAATGGTGTTGGCAATGGTTGCCTTACGCAGAGCTTTTTTCAGCTCATTCTCAGAAATGTCTTCTCCTGCGCAATATTTCTCGAACAATGCTTCATCCGTTTCCGCAATAGACTCAATCATCTGCTGTCTGTATTCCTCAGCAAGCTCTTTCATGTCCTCGGGAATGGGTTCCACACGGATATCCTTGCCGAGATCGTCATAATAAATATCGGCTTCCATATTGATCAGATCAACAATACCGCGGAACGTATCCTCTTTGCCTATAGGAAGCTGTATCGGCACAGGGTTTGCTTTGAGGCGGTCCTTGATCATCTTGACAACGCGGTAAAAATCCGCGCCCGTTATGTCCATTTTGTTGACATAAGCCATTCTCGGGACCTGATATTTGTCAGCCTGACGCCAAACAGTTTCAGACTGCGGTTCTACACCGCCCTTGGCGCAAAGAACCGTAACCGCTCCGTCAAGCACGCGAAGCGAACGCTCAACTTCTACCGTAAAATCCACGTGTCCGGGCGTATCAATAATATTGATACGATTTCCCTTCCAATAACACGTCGTCGCGGCAGAAGTAATGGTGATACCTCTTTCCTGCTCCTGTTCCATCCAGTCCATCGTTGCGGCTCCGTCATGAACTTCGCCGAGCTTGTGAGTCTTTCCGGTATAGAAAAGGATTCTTTCCGTTGTTGTTGTTTTTCCTGCATCAATATGAGCCATAATACCGATATTACGTGTAGATTCCAATGGGTATTCTCTAGCCATATTTTTGCTCCTTAACCTTTTGTATACATGAATTTATGCCGATTTTCCATAGAGGAAAGGCATTAATATCTGAAATGTGCAAAAGCTCTGTTTGCTTCCGCCATTTTGTGCGTTTCTTCTTTCTTCTTTACCGCGGCGCCGGTATTTCCGAGCGCATCGACAATTTCTGCAGAAAGCTTTTCCGCCATGGTTCTCTCACCGCGTTTTCTCGCATAGAGAACCAGCCAACGAAGTCCGAGCGTCTGTCTTCTTTCAGCACGAACCTCCATCGGAACCTGATAAGTCGAACCACCGAGACGGCGGGCCTTGACTTCAAGCACCGGCATGATGTTTTCAAGCGCCTGCTGAAAAGCCTCCAGCGCAGGTTTGCCGGTTTTTGCTTCTACCGTCGCAAATGCATCATAAACGATTTTCTGAGCAACGCCTTTTTTACCGTCCAGCATGACATTGTTCACAAGCTTTGTTACAAGCTTGGAATTATAAAGCGGATCCGGCAGCACATCTCTTTTGGAAATTTGACCTCTTCTTGGCACTGTTATTCCCTCCTTCATTAAAATTTCATGATATCATAGGTACTCGAAAGTTTCCTCCCGATCGTGCGAACTTCCGTTTTGAAAGATGGTGCCATACCACCAAAAAGGGGGATATAAACAAATCTCTTAAAATCAGGAATCACATGCGATCAGAATGTTAAATACCTCGTCCGGCAGCTTTATTTGCCGGTCTTTTTACCGCGCTTTGCGCCGTAAAGGGAGCGACCCTGCTTCCGGTTGGCAACGCCTTGCGTATCAAGAGTGCCGCGGATGATGTGATAACGCACACCAGGCAGGTCACGAACTCTACCGCCGCGGATCAGCACAACGGAGTGTTCTTGAAGATTGTGTCCGATACCAGGAATATAGCAGATTGCTTCCATTCCATTGGTAAATTTCACCTTGGCAACCTTACGAAGAGCGGAGTTCGGCTTTTTCGGCGTCGTCGTATAAACCTTTGTGCAAACGCCTCTCTTTTGAGGAGAGCTGAGATTTGTCGGAGACTTTGTAAGGGAATTGAAGCCTTTCTGAAGCACAGGCGCTTTAGACTTATACTCCTTTTTCTCACGGCCGTTGCGAACGAGCTGATTAAATGTTGGCATGTTAAACCTCCTTTTTTCAGAATTTGATTTTGTTTATAGATACTGCCGATTCCTTTTCGGAACCGACCGTATTGGCTATTTCAGGACAACACATACCGCGCAGTCCACATCAATACCGCACATTTTTCCAAGCTCAGATTTTGTGCGTGCGGCATCCAACTCTATACCGCTTTCGCGGCAGAGTTCCGTAACAGCGGAAACGATTTTTCCCTCAGCGTCGGAAGCGATAAAAACCGTTTTTGCCGTTCTGCCTTTGATATGCTTTTTTGATTGATTAAAGCCTGCGACAATCACAGGCACAGTACTGTCAGATGACATTTTGAATCCAAAATCCTTTCCAGAAAAATAATGCGTTCGAAAAACAAAACGATAAAAAGACAGTATTTCCGCATATATAGCTATCTTATATAATATCACCAAATTTCCGTATTGTCAACGCAAATATGAAAAAAAATCGTAAAATCCTCAATATTTTTCCGGTCTTAGTCTTTTTATGCACTGTCAAAATTCTTTCCCGTACAAAATATCAGTTGATATGAAAATACCGGGTGTCATGCCTCGACAAAAACAAATGACAAAGTCCGCAGGGCAAAAGCCCGCAGACTTTGTCATATCCGTAGTACGGCATACGTTTGATACAATCAGGACTTCAAAATCAACTTGCAGATTCCTCGACAAAGTCATTTTCAGCGGGGTCATCGTTCTTGACAACCTCAATATCCCGATATACCTGCAGTCCGGTTCCCGCCGGAATCAGTTTTCCGATGATGACATTTTCCTTCAGTCCGATAAGATTATCCACCTTGCCCTTGATCGCCGCCTCCGTAAGAACTCTCGTGGTTTCCTGGAAAGATGCTGCGGAAAGGAATGACTCCGTCTGCAGTGCGGCTTTGGTAATGCCAAGCAGAATCGGTGTTGCCGTTGCAGGACGGATTGTACGGTCGCCTTCCGCAATACGGCGTTCTATTTCGGCATTTGCCTCACGGAATTCCGCGATATCAACCACAGTTCCGTACAGCAAATCGGTATCACCGCTGTCTTCGATGCGTACCTTGCGTGTCATCTGTCTTGCAATAACCTCGATATGCTTGTCATTGATTTCAATATCCTGAATCCGGTAAACTCTCTGAACCTCACGGATAATATAGTCATAAGCCTCAGAAAGACCTTTGATTCTCGTAATATCCGTAGGAGCAAGATTTCCTTCTGTAATCGCGTCGCCGCGCGTTACAAAATCGCCGGATTTGATCAGAATCTTCGTTCCATAAGGAACAGCATAAACAACATCCGTGCCGGTTTCGGCCGCGTTGCGGATGATAATATTCCTGGACCGTTTGGCATCCTGAATTTCCGCAATGCCGGAAACCTCCGATACTGTAGCTGTCTTTTTCGGTCGTCTCGCCTCAAAAAGCTCCTCAACACGCGGCAAGCCCTGTGTAATATCGGAACCTGCGATACCGCCTGTGTGGAACGTTCTCATCGTAAGCTGCGTACCGGGTTCGCCGATCGACTGTGCCGCAATGATGCCGACGGCTTCTCCGACACTGACTTTTTTGCCGGTGGCAAGATCAGAACCATAGCAGTGCGCACAAACACCGTATTTACATTTGCACTTGAGAATAGAACGGACATGCACTCTCTCAACACCGGCATCCACAATGGCTTTTGCCTGCGCAGCAGTGAGCATATCTCCATCGTGAGCAAGTACGGCACCCGTCGCAGGATCCGTTACATCACCGATCACAAATCTGCCCGGAAGTCTGTCAATCAACGGTTCAATGATTTCGTTGCCATCCTTCACATCCGATACCCAAATACCCTCAGTGGTACCGCAATCCTCTTCGCGGACAATCACATCCTGCGAAACGTCAACCAGACGTCTGGTCAGATAACCCGAGTCTGCTGTCTTCAGCGCCGTATCGGAAAGCGATTTACGCGAACCGCGCGCGCCGATAAAATATTCAAGTACATTCAGTCCCTCACGGAAGTTTGCCTTGATCGGGATCTCCATTGTCTTTCCGTTCGTTGCAAACATCAGTCCGCGCATACCGGCAAGCTGTCTCATCTGCGCAATAGATCCACGCGCGCCGGAATCGCTCATCATTTTAATAGAGTTATACCGATCGAGACAGTCCTGAAGTGCCTGTGTGACATCTTTTGTTGCCTGCTCCCACACTTTAATGACACTGCCGTAGCGTTCATCATCCGAAAGCAGACCACGGCGGAAGTTGCGCGTAATCTTTTCTACATCGCGCTCTGCCTGTGCAACAATTTCTTTTTTCTCCGCAGGCACCGTCATATCGGATACCGAAATGGAAATCGATGCCTTTGTCGAATATTTGTATCCGTTTGCCTTGATATCGTCGAGCACCTGCGCCGTCACAGTCGGACCGTGCGTCTTGATAGTGCGGTCGACAATTTGTCCAAGCTGCTTTTTCGCGGTCGGAAAATCGATTTCCAGCTTCAGCAGATTTTCCGGCTTGCTTCTATCCACAAATCCAAGATCCTGAGGGATCGGCTTGTTAAAGATCAGTCTGCCGAGTGTCGCGTCGATAATACCGGTATGCAAAACCCCGTCAATCTCACGGGAAATCCGCACCTTGATCGGCGCATGAAGCCCCAAAAGACCATTTTCATAAGCCATCATCGCTTCATCGAAATCACGGAATATGCTTCCGGCTCCCGGCTCGCCGTCGCGGTCGATCGTCAAATAATAGGAGCCGAGCACCATATCCTGTGACGGAACCGTAACCGCTTTTCCGTCCACAGGTTTTAAGAAGTTATTTGCCGAAAGCATCAGGAATCTCGCTTCCGCCTGCGCCTCGCTGGAAAGCGGAACATGCACCGGCATCTGGTCTCCGTCGAAGTCAGCATTGAATGCCGTACAAACGAGCGGATGAAGCTTGATTGCTCTGCCCTCCACAAGCACCGGCTCAAACGCCTGAATAGACAGACGGTGAAGCGTCGGCGCACGATTGAGAAGCACAGGATGATCCTTGATCACATTTTCCAATGCGTCCCATACCTCAGGGCTTGCCTTGTCAACTTTCTTTTTCGCGTCCTTAATATTGGAAGCATTCTGTGTTTCCACAAGCCGTTTCATGACAAATGGCTTGAAAAGCTCAAGTGCCATTTCTTTCGGCAGACCGCACTGATAAATTTTAAGCGTCGGACCCACAACGATAACGGAACGACCGGAATAGTCGACACGCTTACCAAGCAGATTCTGACGGAAACGTCCCTGCTTGCCGCGAAGCATCTCGGAAAGCGATTTCAGCGGGCGGCTGGATGAGCCTGTTACAGGTTTTCCGTGACGTCCGTTGTCAATCAGGGCATCCACAGCTTCCTGAAGCATTCTTTTTTCGTTTTTGATAATAATTTCAGGCGCCATCAGCTCAAGAAGCTTCTTGAGACGGTTGTTGCGATTGATCACGCTCCGATACAAATCGTTCAGATCGGAGGTGGCAAAGCGGCCGCCGTCAAGCTGTACCATCGGGCGGATCTCCGGCGGAATAACCGGGATGGCATCAAGAATCATCCATTCCGGCTTGTTGCCGGATTTACGGAAAGCCTCAAACACTTCAAGCCGCTTGATAATGCGCAGTTTTTTCTGTCCACTTGCAGCGTCCAGCTCTTCTTTCAGCTGTTTGGAAGTTTTTTCAATATCAATTTCCTGAAGAAGTTCCTTAATCGCCTCGGCTCCCATTCCGACACGGAAATCGTTTTCATATTTCTCATACATCTGATGATATTCCGTCTCGGTAAGCATCTGTTTTTTCTCAAGCGGCGTGTTGCCGGGATCCAAGACAATATACTGACCAAAATAAATCACCTTTTCCAACAGACGAGGAGAAATATCAAGCAGAAGCCCCATGCGGGACGGAGTAGCTTTAAAATACCAGATATGGGAAACAGGAGCAGCAAGCTCGATGTGGCCCATACGCTCGCGGCGAACCTTTTTCGTCGTCACTTCCACACCGCACTTCTCACAGGTTTTACCCTTATAACGTACTCTTTTATATTTCCCGCATGCGCACTCCCAATCCTTGGTCGGCCCAAAAATTCTTTCACAGAAAAGACCGTCCCGTTCAGGGCGCAGAGTACGGTAATTGATGGTTTCCGGCTTTGTTACCTCGCCGTAAGACCAGCTTCTGATCATTTCAGGAGATGCGAGTCCGATTTTAATGGAATCGAAAACATTTTTACTCATTCTATCTCTCCTTCCCCATTATTCTTCGTCATAGCCGGCGTCATCATCGGCATCGATGCCGTCGAAATCAAATTCATCATCTGAATCGGCAAAATCTTCTTCAATTTCGTCTTCATCAACAAGAGTATAGGCGTCTTCATCGCCATCCTCGAGCACCGTAGGACCAACATCCTCCGCAGTAACAAAGTTTTCGCCCTTGCCCTCGTCAGCAAAGTCTTCTCCGATCTGCGAGAGTTCAATTTCCTCACCGTTCTCATCAAGAACACGAATGTCGAGCGCGAGCGACTGCAGCTCCTTAACCAAAACCTTAAAGGATTCCGGAACGCCGGGCGTCGGAATATTTTGTCCTTTGACAATCGCCTCATACGTTTTGACACGTCCAGTTACATCATCCGATTTCACCGTCAGGATTTCCTGAAGCGTATAAGCGGCGCCATACGCCTCAAGCGCCCAAACCTCCATTTCACCGAAGCGCTGTCCGCCGAACTGCGCTTTACCGCCCAGCGGCTGCTGCGTGACAAGCGAATATGGTCCGACGCTTCTTGCGTGAATTTTATCGTCAACCAGATGATGGAGCTTCAGATAATACATAATGCCGACCGTTACAGGATTGTCAAATGCTTCGCCGGTTCGGCCGTCGTAAAGAATTCTCTTGCCGTCGACGGTCTTCAGTTTCTTCTGCGCAATCTTTTCCGCTACCCAAGTTTTATTTGAGAGTTTATCCTCCGAAACTTGCTCATAGCGCCGCTCACCGGTTTCTTCGTCAACAATCTCTTCGTAGAATTTTTTATTGGTAAGGGAATCGCTCGGAAGCACCTCACGGTAAAGACCTGCCTCCGTCATCATCTCCGTAATGTCGCTTTCCTTCGCGCCGTCAAACGCCGGCGTCATAACCTTCATACCAAGACGTTTCGCCGCAATACCAAGATGAACCTCAAGCACCTGTCCGATGTTCATTCGGGACGGCACGCCAAGGGGGTTTAACACAATATCCAAAGGAGTTCCGTCTTCCAGGAACGGCATATCCTCCGGGGGCAGGATACGGGAAACAACGCCCTTATTTCCATGGCGTCCTGCCATCTTATCTCCGACAGAAATTTTACGTTTCTGGGCGATATAGACTCTCACCGATTTATTGACGCCGGGCGCAAGCTCATCGGAATTTTCGCGGGAAAACACACGTACATCGACAACAATGCCGGATTCGCCGTGCGGAAGTCTCATGGAGGTATCACGCACTTCTCTTGCCTTTTCGCCAAAAATCGCACGCAGCAGACGCTCTTCCGCCGTAAGCTCCGTTTCGCCCTTCGGCGTAACCTTGCCGACAAGAATATCTCCTGCATGAACCTCGGTTCCGTTGCGGATAATACCATCCTCATCAAGGTCCTTCAGAGCATCGTCACCGCAGTTCGGGATCTCACGGGTAATTTCCTCCGGCCCAAGCTTTGTATCTCTGGCCTCAAGCGTATACTCCTCTATATGAATGGAAGTATACACATCATTGCGCACAAGATTTTCATTGAGCAGGACCGCATCCTCGTAGTTATAACCTTCCCATGTCATAAAGCCGATCAGCGCATTCTTTCCGAGTGCGATCTCGCCCCCTGACGTGGCTGGTCCGTCAGCAATGACATCACCTTTTTCTACTCTATCGCCTACGTTGACGATAGGACGCTGATTGATACATGTGCCCTGATTGGAGCGTTTAAATTTCAAAAGCTCATAAGTGTGGTTGCGGCCGGCATCCTCGGAAATTACAATTTTATCCGCCGTAACCGTCTTGACATAACCGGACTCCTTCGCAATTACGCAAACGCCGGAATCAATGGCCGCTTTGTATTCCATGCCGGTTCCGACAATCGGAGAATCCGTCACCAGAAGCGGCACCGCCTGCTTCTGCATGTTGGATCCCATGAGTGCACGGGAGTTATCGTCATTTTCAAGGAACGGGATAAAGCCGGTTGCAACAGAAATGACCATTTTGGGCGAAACGTCGATATAGTCTACTCTTGCAGCGTCGACTTCAACGATTTCAGCACGGTCACGCGCCAACACTTTTTTGTTAAGGAAATGTCCATCTTCATCAATCGGCTCATTCGCCTGCGCTACAATATAATTGTCCTCCATATCGGCGGTCATA
The DNA here is from genome assembly GCA_900542425.1 of uncultured Eubacteriales bacterium. GTDB lineage: Bacteria > Bacillota > Clostridia > Oscillospirales > CAG-272 > QALR01. Next base: position 36,369 of record UQNQ01000005.1, on the reverse strand, counting down.
TATTCTACAATATCGGTTACCTTGCCCGTTGCCTTATCGACTTTACGGTAAGGTGCTTCAATAAAGCCGTAATCGTTGATTTTCGCATAGGTGGCAAGATAGGAAATCAAACCGATATTCGGACCTTCCGGCGTCTCAATTGGACAAATCCGCCCGTAATGCGTATAATGCACGTCACGCACCTCAAAAGAAGCACGGTCACGGGAAAGACCGCCGGGACCAAGCGCGGAAAGACGGCGCTTATGCGTAAGCTCTGCCAACGGGTTATTCTGATCCATGAAAGAGGAGAGCGGCGAAGATCCGAAGAATTCACGGATCGCAGCCACGACTGGACGAATGTTGATTAATGCCTGAGGCGTTAAAGAATCCTCATCCTGAATCGTCATTCTTTCTTTCACGATTTTATCCATACGCGAAAAACCGATGCGCAGCTGATTTTGAATCAGCTCGCCGACCGCACGGATTCTTCTGTTTCCAAGATGATCAATATCATCCGGAGTACCAATTCCATGGGAGAGACAGATCAAATAGTTGATGGAAGCGTAAATATCATCCTTTGTAATATGCTTAGGAGAAAGCTCCGCTGCGCGCTCTTTCGCAGCTTCCTTGAGCGCGGAAAAATCTCCGCCCGCCGCTTCCAGCATTTCCAGAAGCAGACTGAGCTTTACTTTCTCATGGATTCCGACTTCGGAAAGATCACATCCGATCACCTTTTTGGGATCCACCATGCCGTTTCCGAATACTTTGGTTTCCTTTTCTTCTCCGATATAGACGTATGCTTCGTTCACGCCGGCATCCTCAATGGAGGTTGCCTCCTCAAAAGAGAGTGTTTTGCCTGCCTCAAATAGGATTTCTCCCGTAATCGGGCTGATGACGGGACGAGAAAGCGTTCTGCCGGAAAGCCTGCGTCCAAGTGCGACTTTCTTGTCGAATTTATATCTTCCGACAGAACCAAGATCATACCGCTTAGGATCAAAGAACAAATTGTTCAAAAGGATCTGCGCTGACTCCACCAGCGGAGGCTCGCCCGGACGCAGCTTCTTATAAATTTCCTTCAAAGACTCTTCATAGGCTGTTGTACCGTTTTTCTCAGCCTCTGCCTGCATTCCGTCCTTTTCAAGCGTGGTGACGATTTTCACATCGTCCCCGAACAGCGCGCGTACGTCTGTGGACGTAGAAATAGATTCCTCCAGCGCGCGGATTAAAATTGTTACCGGAATTTTACGGTTCTTATCGATACGGACATAGAAGACATCATTCATATCCGTCTCATATTCAAGCCATGCGCCGCGGTAAGGAATAATCTGTGCCGTCAGCATGCATTTTCCGGTTTTATCCATAGCCGACGTATAATACATACCCGGAGAACGGACGAGCTGTGACACCACAACACGTTCCGCCCCGTTGATGACAAAGGTGCCGTTTTCCGTCATCAGCGGAAAATCTCCCATGAAAATGTCCTGTTGCTTTACTTCGCCGGTGGCATTGTTGGTCAGTCTCACCGTCACTCGCAGGGGAGCGGCATAGGTCACATCGCGTTCCTTACACTCCTCCACAGGGTATTTCGGCGTCTGATCAATGGAAAATCCCACGAACTCAATAACAAGATTCCCGGAATAATCGATGATCGGGGAAACATCCTGCAGTACCTCGGAAATTCCCTTCTCAACGAGCCATTTGTACGATTTCTTCTGAATCTCGAGCAGATCCGGCATCTCCAGAATCTCGTCGATCTTGGCGAAGCTCATACGCACATTTTTGCCAAGCTGCTGGGGTTTGATCCTCATAAAATCACTCCAATTCTAAATTTAAGCTTGCCTTTACTTTGGTAAATATATGATATTTTTCCACAGCCTGCAATACCGTCCGTAAAAAACAGGAAAAAGCCCGTCGCATCAGCGTTCTCCAAAAACAGGCGATAATACAAGCGATTGTAATGCAATTTACAAGTATATCACCGAAAAGTCAAGTTGTCAATAACTATTTGTCGTTTTTTTCAAATAATATTGACTTTTTTATGCAAAACTAATATAATAATTCTAAAATAGCAGGAAAAACTTCCTAAAAATCGAATCATTTTAAAAAAAGGAAAGAAAATTTTATGGAATGGACCTCACTTAACGATTTACGCGAGAAATTTTTGAAATTTTTCGAGTCCAAGGGTCACCTCAGCCAAAGAAGCTATTCCCTGGTGCCGGAAAACGACAAATCGCTTCTTCTTATCGTTGCGGGAATGGCCCCGCTTAAGAAATATTTTACGGGAGAGCTTGAGCCGCCCCGTCACAGAATGGCAACCTGTCAAAAATGTATCCGAACAAATGATATTGAGCATGTCGGCTTTACGGCGCGCCACGGAACTTTCTTCGAAATGCTCGGTAATTTCTCTTTCGGCGATTATTTTAAAGAAGAAGCCATTACATGGGCATGGGAATTTCTCACAGAAGTATTGGAAATTCCCTCCGACAGGCTTTGGCCCTCTGTCTATATGGAAGACGATGAGGCTTATCGAATCTGGCGCGACAAAATCGGTGTTCCGGAGGAACGTATTGTACGTCTCGGCAAGGAGGATAATTTCTGGGAGCATGGACAGGGACCCTGCGGACCGTGCTCGGAGATTTACTTTGACCGCGGTGAAAAATACGGCTGCGGCAGTGCGGATTGCCGTCCCGGCTGCGACTGCGACCGGTATATGGAAATCTGGAACATCGTTTTCTCCCAATTCAACAACGACGGAAACGGCAATTATACTGAGCTTGCTCATAAAAATATCGATACGGGCATGGGGTTGGAACGGCTCGCCTGCGTGATGCAGGATGTAGACAATATGTTTGAGGTCGATACCATACAAAATATTATCAAAGCGGCAAGTGAAATCGCGAAAGTTGCCTATAAGACAAACGAAAAAGCAGACGTGTCCCTGCGCATCATCGCAGACCATGCGCGTGCCTCAGCGTTTCTCATTGCCGACGGCGTCATGCCCTCCAACGAGGGACGCGGATATGTTCTGCGCCGACTGTTGCGAAGAGCCTGCCGTCACGGCAGAATTCTCGGTATAGACGGTCCTTTCCTTTATGAACTCATGGCGGTTGTCGCACATGAAAATGCAGCACCCTATCCGGAGCTTACTGAGAAACTGAGCTACATTCAAAAAATCGTCCGTATGGAGGAGGATCGTTTCGGTGCGACCGTTGAGGCGGGAATGAATCTTCTCGAACAGCTGATGGAAGTCGCCCGTAAAGCGGAAGGAACACCAATTCTTCCCGGCGCAGACATTTTCAAGCTGTCCGATACGTTCGGTTTTCCGCTCGATCTTACCCGCGAAATCGCGGCAGAACACGGGATCGGCATCGATGAAGAAGGCTTTGCAAAAAAACTCGAGGAGCAAAAAGAACGCGCCCGTGCCGCCAGAGGAAATATCAGCGGATGGGACGACAGCATGAAATCTCTCCTCGATACCTCCGTCCCTACCGAATTTGTCGGTTATTCGCAGTTCATAGCAGAGGCGAAAATCCTCTCCATAATTGACGCAGAAACAGACAAGCTTTGTGAAATTACCGGCGAGAACGCCATTCTGATTACCGACCGGACGCCGTTTTACGGGGAGGGCGGCGGTCAGGTTGGAGATACCGGCGTCATAACAGGTGCAAACGGACGTGCCCTCGTCATGGATACAAAAAAATCCGACGGTGTATATCTGCATGTCTGCAAAATTGAATCCGGTTCTTTCTCTGTCGGAGATACCGTCACGCTCTCCGTCGATTCCGAACGCCGCGCCGCCATTATGCGGAATCATTCAGCAGTTCATCTGCTCGACGCAGCGCTCCGAGAGGTGCTCGGCACGCACATAAGACAGGCAGGTTCTTACGTGGATGACAAAGAAGCACGCTTTGATTTTACGCACTTCGCTCCAGTCACATCAGAAGAGCTTGCAAAAGTAGAACGACTTGTCAATGAAAAAATCCTCGGAGATCTTCCCGTCGCAGCTTATGAAACAGATATTGAAAGCGCAAAAGCATCCGGTGCGATCGCCCTTTTCGGCGAAAAATACGGAAACATCGTCCGAGTCGTAAAAATGGCTGATTTTTCCGCCGAACTTTGCGGCGGAACGCATGTGAGCAACACCGCCAAAATCGGCATGTTTAAAATACTGTCCGAAAGCTCTGTCGCGGCAGGCACAAGACGAATTACCGCCGTTACCGGATTTAACACATATGAGCTTTCTCTTCAGAGCGAAAGCATTCTTTCCGGAGCAGTCAAAGCATTGAAAATCGGTGCCCGCACGGATATTCTCCTTAGAATCGCGGCAATCAGCGAAGAAATGAAAGCGGTGAAAAAAGAACTGGAGTCCGCCTCCTCAAAACTTGCAGCCGCCAAAGCGGACGCGATGATCGCCGTTGCCGAACAGATAGACGGCGGAGTCCGAGTCGCTTCGATGCAAACGGAGATGCCTCTTCCCATTGTCCGTATGCTCGGAGACGATTTGAAGAGCCGATACCCCGATCTTGTCGCGGTAATCTCCTCTTATTCTCCTGTCGCCGATAAGCTGACACTGGTGTGTATATGCGGAAAAGAGGCCGTTGAAAAAGGTGTCAAGGCGCCAAATATCCTTGCCGGACTTTCCGAATACGTCGGCGGAGGCGGAGGCGGTCGTCCTGACAGTGCAACCTCAGGTGCAAAGCATCCCGAAAAGCTCGGTGAAGCACTTGCGGCACTTTCTCAAATTGTAAAAAGGCAGTTGAAGTAACAGCAGGAGGAAACGCTTATCATGAAAGAGAAGAAAGCAAGAATCAAAAATTTCTGGCATGACTTCAAAGCGTTCATCAACCGCGGCAACGTGGTAGATATGGCGGTCGGCATCGTGATTGCCGCAACTTTTAAAGATATCGTCACAAAGTTCACCGATGCTTTTCTGTCACCGCTCATTGCTCTTCTTACAGATGGGACCAATTTGTCAGACCTCAAATGGATTATCAGGCCAGAGGTTCTGGATCAAGACGGCAATATTGTAACAGCAGAAGTTTCTTTAGCTTGGGGTTCCTTCTTACAATCCATTATTGATTTTCTGATTATCGCATTTTTTCTCTTCCTTGTTATCAGAGTATTTGCCAAAGCAACAAACAAAGCAAGAGAACTCCGGATTTCCAAAGAAGAAAAAGAAGCTATGGAAAAAGCAGCCGCGGAGGCTGCCGCCAAGGAGGCTGCCGAAAAACAGGCGGCAGAAAACGCACGCATTGCGGCTGAAGCGGAAATGGCCGCCGCCAAAGCGCGTGAAAAAGAAACTGTCGACCTGCTTCGTGAAATCCGGGATTCCCTTTATTCAGCAAGATTATAACAGCAGCCGCACAGCGGCGGAAAGGTCGTTATATGCAGGAAAATTGTCTTTTCTGTAAAATCGCGGCGGGCGAGATCCCGTCATCCAAAATTTACGAAGACGAAAGAATTCTCGCCTTCCGGGACATTCAGCCTCAGGCGCCGGTTCATGTGCTTGTCATTCCGAAATCTCATATTGCTTCGGCTGATGAAATATCCCATATCAACAGCGGCATCATCGCCTATATATTCGAGAATATTCCTAAAATTGCGAAACTTGCCGGAATCACAAATGGATACCGTATCATCTCCAATTGCGGACCTGACGCCTGCCAAAGTGTTCCTCATCTTCACTTCCATCTGCTTGGAGGTGCGAAACTCGCGGAAAAAATGGCATAACCGCAGCGATCTCTTTTCAAAACTATCCTATCCGTATATTTCGCCGTTTATCAAACAGCAAGGATGCGTTATCATACAGAATGCTTGATGAACTTGGAATCATACCGAAGCTATATCCGCATTTTTTTAAATATCGCACATTCTGCAAATCTGCCATCTCCGAAATAAATTTTATCGAAAAGATAATAGAAGGAGACAATAACATGTATATATACGAATTTGAACGGATTCAAATTGAAATGTCCGGATGGAATCCTTTCGGCGGGAACCGCTACGATAGTGAGCAGTACCGCTCTGTCATTCGGACACGGGCGGAAAACGGCTGGCGGTACGTTGGATTTTTCCCTGCCGTGCAAAGAGGGACCGGCCATATAGAAGAAATGGATCTTATTTTTGAAAAAGAAACGGATGCTGCCTCCCGTTCATAATCGCGCGGAAATTTCTCTCCAGTGAACTATTTTTCATTAAAAAGAAGAAGTCCTCTCATCGAAAAATGAGAGGACTTCTTCTTTTTAGGTTCACTTTCTGTACGGCGTTTGCCGCATCCGTTTTATTATGCCCTTTTCAGTTTTGCATATGTTGCCATCAGTTTTTTGGTACCGACTGTATCAAAAGCAATTTCATACAAAATATCCGCTCCCATTTCACGCACGGAAAGAACGGTCCCTTCCCCGAACATATAATGGCTTACACGATCTCCTACAAGAAAAGTTTCCGCTGCTTTTGTCTTGCCCACATTGCCGGTCAGTGCTGACTGAGAGTTAAATTCACTGGAAAACACATATTTTTTTGTCTTCTCGCCAAATTCCGTCCGGAATTTCGGTTTGGGAGATGCAAGCTCCTCCGTTTTGAACTCCTCTCCGATTTCATCAAGGAAACGTGATTTCGGATTGTACTGAGTTCTACCATACAAAAGCCGCTCTCTGACACAAAGAGCATATACCCTTTGTTCTGCACGCGTAAGCGCTACATAGGCAAGTCTGCGTTCTTCCTCCATTTCATCGGCAGAAAACGCCGACATTTGACTTGGGAAGATTCCCTCCTCCATCCCCGGTAGAAATACAACGGGGAACTCCAATCCTTTGGAACTGTGAATGGTCATCAAAACAACCGCTTCTGCTTCCCCATCATAATTATCAATATCCGTCACAAGCGAAATTTCCTCAAGGAATCCACCCAGCGTCGCAGTTTCGTTTCTTTGCTCATATTCCATGGCGTTGGAAATGAATTCTTCAACGTTTTCACGGCGTTCCGATCCCTCACCGTTTTCTTCCGCCGCAAGAAGCATTGCCATATAGCCGGACTTTTCAATCACGTCACGCACAACCTCGGAAAGTTTCTTTGTCCCTGCAGCTTTTTGCAGTGAATGAATCAATTCCACAAACGGACCGAATTTGCTTTGCGCTTTCGCTATTGCCGGATAATCTTCTGCATGCTCCATAACACCGAAAATACCTCCTGTGGTATTTCCGCTTTCCGCAATCGTGCGCACTGCTGTCATGGTAGCATCTCCGATTTTTCGCTTCGGTTCATTGATAATACGCTCAAGTCTGAGATTATCACTCGGATTATTTACCACACACAAATAAGCGAGAATATCTTTGATCTCTTTTCGTTCATAAAAACGCCTTCCGCCGACAACACGATACGGAATTCCGCTCTTCATCAATACATTTTCAATGGCGTTGGATTGTGCATTCGTACGATAAAGCACGGCAAAATCACCGTATTTTCGTTTTTCCCGGATCACTAGCTCCATCGTTTTATTGACAATGAATTTTGCTTCCTCATTCTGATTATCAAATTGTTTGACAAAAACCTTTTCACCGTCTCCTTTTTTTGACCAAAGCTCCTTACCGCGTCTTCCGAAGTTATGCCGAATAACAGAATTCGCCGCATTCAGTATGTTTTCCGTCGACCGATAATTTTCTTCTAATTTAATCACCTTCGCGCCCGGCACTTTTTCATCAAAATGCAGAATATTTTCAATCGTCGCGCCTCGGAATTTATAAATGCTCTGGTCATCGTCTCCCACAACCATCAAGTTTTCATATCCGCCGGATAACAGAACCGCCAGTTCAAACTGTGCAAAATTGGTATCCTGAAATTCATCAACCAGAACATAACGAAATTTATTCTGATAATAGAAGCGAACTTCCTCATTCTGACGCAAAAGCAAAACGGTTTTCATAATAATATCATCAAAATCCACCGCCATGGATTCCTCAAGCTTGCTTTGATACAACGTATAAAGCGAGGATATCTGCTGAAGCTTATAGTCACTACCAACCTCAGCATCGAAATCGTGCGGCGTCATCAAACGGTTTTTTGCCATACTGATTTGCGTCATAATCAATTTAGCGGGGATTATCTTCTCATCGATATTCAGCTGTTTCATGCAATCCGAGATAACTTTTTTCGAATCCTCTGCATCATATATGGCAAAACTTCTGTCAAATCCGATTTTATCCGCATGGGAACGAAGGATTCTTAAACACATGGAATGAAAGGTTCCGCACCAAAGATCATTCGCAGATTCCCCAACCAGCTTCTCCAAACGTGATTTCATTTCATTTGCAGCTTTGTTGGTAAAGGTAATACTAAGAATATTCCATGGGGCAGCATCCGAAACGGAAAAGCTTTCCAAAATCCGATCCAAATCATCACTTTCACAGGAAATCGCTGATTCCAACTCTTTGACTGAATTTTCATCCACCATTTCCGGAACCATATCACTAAAATAGGCGTTTCCGTATTGGAGTATGTATGCAATTCGATTGACAAGCAGCGTCGTTTTTCCGGTACCGGCTCCCGCAAGGACCAGCAGAGGTCCGTCTACGGTATAAACCGCTTCCCGCTGTTTCTCATTGAGAAATCCGTATTTCCGATCAAACAGCGCTCTTTTTGCCGCAAGGTATCGGCTCTTCAACGCTCCGTATTCTTGATTTGACATTTCCATACCTTCCATTTCATAAATGAGCGATTCGTATGCCTACTTTTATCGCCTTTTATTATAATTATACAATAAAAATCCCTCAGAATCAACATCAAATCGGATTTTTTGTGAGAAATGATTTTGGAAAAAACAGCAGAACTCGAAAATCAGCAAAAGGTGAGCCGCTTTCGGCCTTAAAATATGTATGAAATTCTTTATTCATAGTAAAAAGAACCGCAGGGCATCAGCCCTACGGTTCTTTTAAAGATTTTTATTTAAAATGTATTATTTTTCTTTTTGCTTTTTGCCATGATAAAGTATACGGCAGCTCCCGCAATCACAAGCGTAAAGACAGCAATAATAATTGGGAGCACAATATTAGGACTGTTTTCCTCACCCTTTACAACAAAGATCATCTCGGCGCCGGTCAAATCGTCTCCATCAATTGTGACGTTCAGTCCTTTTCTGCTGTAATCACCTAATGTGGAATAAGCACCGGAGCTGTTGAGAACAACAAAATTCACATCATAATCCTCTAAGGAAGCGTCAAGCTTCAGGGTAAGCTCCATACCTTGAGCAAGAGATACTTTCGTGCCGTTGGAGAGCAGCTTATAATCGTAGCCGGCAAACATCTCTCCGCCTGTAATATGCCCCTGCATATAATTCTTATATTCTTCAAACCGGTCAAGCGGCATAATTCCAATCTCAAAATCAAGATTTCCAGACGCAGCACTGCCCGTCACAAACAAAGAACCACCGACACTTGTAAGCGTCTTCTCTACACCGTCCTTGACGGTTTTGGTAGCCTCCGAATAGCCGCACACACTGCAGGTCTTTGTGGTTACCTTTCCGCTGACCGTAGGTTCTCCGAATACATGTCCAGTACATTCATCCACTGCGCTCTCCACATGTCCGCAAAGTTCACAGGTGCGTTCCTTCACACCGTCGGTAATACAGGTTTTGGCGCTGGTAACTTTCCATTCCCCATAGGAATGCGCATTCGGATTCACAGCAACCGATCTTTGTTCTTCTTCACCGCATACAGAACAGATACGTGTCTCCGTTCCTTCTTCTGTGCAGGTGGAGGGAGTAGTAACAGACCATACACCGAAGGTATGTCCCGTTGTTGGGAGCGTTTGAGTTTCTGCTTTCCCGCAGTATACACAATAACGCATCTGTGTTCCCGTGGAAATGCAGGTGGGGTTGTTTACTATTGTCCAAGCGCCGAAAGTGTGCCCTGTTGCCGGAATCGTTTCCGTCTCAACATTGCCGCAAGCTGAGCAGGTACGCGACCGTAATCCGGTGGAAAGACAAGTTGCCTCTTTGGTAATTACCCAATTTCCATAGCTGTGTCCCGTCGCGGGAATGGTTTCTGTCTCGGTTTTTCCGCAGATCGTACAGGTATGGCTCTGGCTTCCCACTGTTGTACAGGTTGCTTCTTTAATCGTCGTCCAACTTCCGAATTTGTGTGCCAAAGGAAGATCTCTGATCTCTGTCTGTCCACAATCAGGACACTGATACATGCCGGAACCAGCTTTTTCACAGGTCGATTCCTCGATGACATGAATCAATTCATAGTTATCCAAATCATGCGGACATTGGTTTTCCATTTTCTCAATAAGCTCGCACTCTTTGCATTTATGATAAAATACACCGGCGACCTCATAACGCTCGCCCCATGTATGACCCGTCGGAGGGACGGTCATCCAATCGCTCCACTTACCGCACATTTTACATTTACAAATTCCTCGGCCGGATGTCGTGCAGGTGGGATAAATCGGTTCTTGACCAAGATACCCACTGATAGTTGTATAATCGTAGTCATGGGGAATCGGCATGATCTCTTTTCTCTCTGACACATATCCGCATATGGTACAGTAGCTCTCTTGAATACCGGAATCCTCACAGGTAGCTGCCTTGACAATTCTTGTTACAATGTTATTATGATTACATACATATACGTCTAACGTCGTAGGCGAGGGATCAAAAACCAATGTTGTTCCATCCGCTTTTTTCGCGCTGCCGGAAATGGTCAGCATCTGTTCTCTCATCCAAGTAAAATCGACATAATCCGGATTGACCGAATAAACGAGTGTGATCGAACCGAAAGAAGATCGGGAATCCTCTCCTGACTCTGGAATTTTGATGGTAACCGAAGTATAAGAACTTGTAGAAGACGAAGTAACTTCATCCTCCGAAACAAATATGCCAAACAAATAACTAGAACCTAAAGTAGGTTTCTGGAGAAGCTGTCCGCTTGTCCGTATGGTAACCGTACCGCCACTGATTTTGTTTCCTGTCATGGAATCAATTTCGACGATGACAGTAAATGTACCCTTTGTTGCGTTATACTCCTGCTTTTCCACTCGCGCCGTCAAGTAATCCGTAGTATCCGCAGCCAAGAGTACATGTCCGGCATGATTATGCTCATCGCATGACTCATCCGTGCAGACCACCGGGCTCTCAAAGCCATATGTACCAAGTACAGTCAAACACAAGGAAAATGCAAGCAAAAAGGTTAAAAACTTTTTCATATTTTTTCTCCTCTGAAATTTTGTGTTGAGACACATGCCGAATTTCTATAAACATTAGGCGTGCAAAAAAATTATTGATAGCACATTTTTTGTCAAATTTATTTTCATGCAATCATACAGGGGGAATATTTCAAAACGATATTTATCGGCATGTTTTTTCTGAAATCGCGAAAAAAATCCGAATATTATTTTTATTCGGAAACAGTTCTTTTACCATTATATCTTTTTTTCCGTATTTGTCAAGCCGTTTTGTTTATCTTTCTTTCCGCATCAAAATATGAAAATCAGTCCTTTCTCTGTCCGGAAGCAGGATTTCTCTGTTCTACACTCAGAATCTATTATCTTTTATTTTCAAAGAATTCTCCTGAATTTAGTTTTTTGATTAAAATAAATTTTTGGTAAATTCGCGTTTGCTCTTGTTTTATTTCAAATTATGTAATATAATGTAGAAAAAGAAAAAATCGGCTGTGCAGCCGTTTTTTGTACAAGCTTTAAAGCGATAAAATCACCCTCTAAAAAGCGGTATATGTGCACGCAAAGGAAAGGAACGGTTTTGATCATGAACGCAAACAAAAAACCAACCGATCAGGCTACATATGAGAACGAAAGACGCGCCAGAAGCACAAGCCAAGGCTATTCTTCCCGGCAGCCGCAGAAAAAGAAAATACGGTTCAAGCCAAACAAGGAAGGGATGCTCGCACTTGCCATTCTTGTTGTTATCGTAGCAATCGTCATTACCCTGCTCGTTCTCACCATCAAAGCCATTGCAAATGCCGTCTCCGACGGCAAGCAGGACGAAACGACCACCACCAGCGAAACCACCGGTGAGATTCCATCCGTCAGAACTTGGAATGACGGCTATACGCAAACAAGCATTTCCTCCTCGGAACTGGCAAGCGGCAGTCTGATACTTGTTAATTTTGAGCATAATTATACCCAAACGGATGCGATTTCCTCCAAGCTTCTCGCTCTTTATGGCTCTACCGGGCACAATTCCCTCTTTGTGTTGAAAGATGCTGATGTCAAAATACGCCGAGATATTGCAGCTCCTCTGCGGGATATGCTCTCGGCACTAATTGAAGCCAATCCGGATACGCTTGGTTCCACCAAAGAAGACGACCGCATTATCATCTCAAGCGGATATCGCAACACCGCAAAACAAACAGAGCTTTATAACAATTCCGTTGGAACGGAAGACGAAAATCTTGTAGCAAAACCGGGTTACAGTGAGCATCACACCGGTTATGCGATTGACCTCAATGTCTTCACTTCATCCGGAAAAACCGTGGATATGCGAGATGCCGAGCAGGCTTGGATGGAGGAAAATTGTGCAAAATACGGATTTGTGATCCGTTATGACGGCACGAAATTCGAAACGACCGGCATTCTTGATGAGCCGTGGCATTTCCGCTATGTAGGAATTCCCCATGCGTCCTATATGATGGAGAATAATCTTTGTCTCGAAGAATATCTGGAACTTCTGAAAACAGATTATGCTTATCCGTCAGAGCCGCTGGAAATTTCCGCTGAAGGTACCGATTATCTTGTGTATTATGTTCCGGTATCGGCAGATTCAACCACTTTTGTTCCGATTCCGCCGGAATCCGTGGGCACCTATGAGATATCCGGAAACAATGTAGACGGCTTCATCGTTACGGTGACAAAAAAATAAACAGCCTTGCAGCAGATGATTTTGTTCTGAAAAAGCTGTTTAAAGAACTTTAACTGTATATCTTTTTTGATTCTATTTAAAAAATCCCGCACCGTGGCCGAATTTCCGGCATGGGCGGGATGATTCATCGAAGAAAAACAAAAACAAAAGGAGATGCTTATGGAAATTCGTCTGACGAAAGCGATAACAGAAGATTTGCCGCATCTGCTCTCCATTTGCAAAGCTGCGGCAACAACAGAAGGCAGCACATGGGATCATAATTATCCCAATTCAGAAATTTTAGCAGAGGATATCCGCAGCGGCGCCCTTTACCGGATCGAGACAGACGGAAACGTCATCGGACTGCTCTCGCTTGGCGAGACCGGCGAACTTGACATGCTATCCGACCCGTCCGACGGAACACATCCTTTTGATTTTGCCAGATTCGGGATTCATCCTGATTATCAGGGAAAAGGGGCCGGACATAAGGCGCTGACAGCCGCCATTACCCTATGCCGGGAAAAAGGCGGTTCTGCTGTGCGTGTGCTGGCAAGTCCGGGGAATCCTGCTGCTCTTTCCGTATACCGCAAAGCCGGATTTGTCAAAATGCGGCTTGTTCATTTGTGGGAACACGATTACTGGTATCTGAGAAAATCATTTCCCGCGATGACATATGATTTGTGAGGATAAAATCATGAATCCAAACGAAATTTTCGAACGCTTTTCCCCTCTTGTGCAGGATTTCATCTATGCAAACGGATGGAAGGAGCTGCGTCCGATTCAAATTGCTGCCGCACGCGTAATTTTTGAGTCGGATGACAATTTGATTCTCTGCTCCGACACGGCATCCGGGAAAACCGAGGCCGTGTTTTTTCCTATCGTTTCCGAGCTTGAGGAATCCGGCTGCGGCACGGTAGAAGTTCTCTATATCGCACCTTTGAAAAGTCTTATCAACGACCAGTTCGAGCGTATTGACACGCTTCTGCGGGACAGTGGAATCCCCGTGTTTCATTGGCATGGCGATGTTGCAGCTTCTCACAAAAATCGTTTGATCCGCAATCCTGCCGGTGTACTGCAAATTACGCCGGAATCTTTAGAGAGTATGCTTATGAACCGCCGTTCTGACATCATCCGTCTTTTGGGCGGACTCAAATATGTCATCATAGATGAAATCCATACTCTGATGGGAGCAGACCGCGGCAATCAGATTCTCTGCCAGCTGGACAGAATCCGGGAGATCATCAGATATCATCCGCGACGAATCGGTCTTTCCGCCACCATAGGAGATCCGGTACTCGCCGGAAAATGGCTGACCGGCAATACGGGAAAGCCTACGCAGATTCCCCCTTCCGGTTCCGGAAAAAGCCTGTGGCGTCTTGCACTCGAGCATTTTTATGTGGAAGACAACACAAAAGAAAGAGAACATCCCGCAGCCGAGTATCCTGAAAAACGGATCGATATCGACGCCGGATATGAATATCTTTACGATTGTGTAAAGGATAAAAAAAGTATTGTTTTTTCCAATTCCCGTGAGGAAACGGAATATGTCACCGCCACACTGCGTCAGATCGCCGAACGCCGTCATGAGGATGATATTTTCTATATCCATCATGGCAATCTTTCCGCAGCAATCAGAGAAGAAGCCGAACAAAGGCTGAAAGAGGAGAAAAAATGCGTCGCTTGCGCTACCGTTACCCTTGAGCTCGGCATTGACATCGGCAGAATTGAACGAATCGCCAACATGGGTGCGCCGAATACCGTTTCGAGCTTTCTTCAGCGTCTCGGAAGGAGCGGCAGAAAAACGGGAATTCCCGAAATGTTTATGATTTTCAGAGAAGAAAAACCGCTTCCGGATACTTCTCTGCCGCAGCTGATTCCGTGGGAACTAATCCGCGGCATCGCGGTTGTAGAGCTTTATTTAGAAGAAAAATTTATCGAGCCTCCTTCGATCAAGCGAATGCCGATGAGCCTTTTGTTCCAGCAAACACTCAGCATTCTTGCCTCATCCGGAGAAAACACTCCCAAGCGCCTTGCACAAAAAGTCCTCTCGCTTTCTCCCTTTGCAGAAGTTGCCAAAGAGGATTACAGAGAGCTTCTCATCTCAATGGTTAAAAACGGCTATATCGATATGACGGAAGAAAACGGTCTCATCCTCGGACTCAAGGGCGAAAGACTGACCAAAAGCTTCAAATTTTATGCGGTTTTCAAAGACAGTGAGGATTATTCCGTCAAGCATGACAGCGAGGAAATCGGAACCATCAGTTCCCCGCCGCCTGTCGGCGACCGGTTTGCGCTCGCCGGACGGGTATGGGAGGTAGAAGAGCTCGACCTTGAACGCAAGTTGATTTATGTTCACAGTGTAGCCGGCAAAATGCAGATCGAATGGCCTGGAGAATACGGAGAAATTCATACCAAAATTCTGGAACAAATGAGGAAAATTCTGTCCGAAGAACGCATATACCCCTATTTGAAGCCAAATGCCCAAGATCGGCTTGCCGCCGCGCGTCGTGTTTTTGCCAACGCCGGAATGCGGGAAAGCCTGCTGATTTCACTTGGCGGAAATACGCGTTGTTTTCTCCCTTGGCTCGGGACCCGCTCCTTCCGCACCCTGCGAAAATACCTTCAAAAGTATGCCTCTTCTTTTGACATTCACGGGATTGAATACGACGGCTGCTACTACATGACCTTTAAATGCGATCGTGAACCGGAAGAGCTTCTTTCCCTTTTGAAGCACAAAATCACATCCGAAGAAATTGACACGCTTTCTCTTGTCGGGAAAAGCGAGATGCCCGTATTTGAGAAATATGATCCCTGTATTCCCCCTGAGCTTTTACGTCGTGCTTATGCCGCAGATAAGCTCCGTACAGACGAAATGAAAATACGTTTCTCTGAATAAAACGCCTGCTTTTCTTCTTTCTGACAGGATTCATCAAGTAAAAGGCAGCCATGGCTACAGAAATTCTGTTGTCCCAAGCCCGATTCCTTTGCAAGCCATTTACAGTTCATCCAATAAAAATTCCCTTATCCCTTTGATTCGGAGGTGCCTATGTCCGTATGGAATCCGTGGCACGGATGCAAAAAAATCAGTCCGGGCTGCATGCACTGCTATGTATACCGACGGGACGCAAAATACGATATTGACAGTTCCGAAATCCGAAAAAATGCCGACTTTGATCTGCCGATAAAGCTCCGGCGCGATAAAACCTATCGGCTCCAAGCTGACACAGGTCCCGTTTATACCTGCTTTACTTCTGATTTTTTCCTGGAGGAAGCGGATGCATGGCGTCCGTCCTGCTGGGATATGATCCGGAAACGATTTGATCTTTCCTTTTTTATTGTTACAAAACGGATTCACCGATTCGCAGACTGTATTCCCGCCGACTGGGGAGATGGATGGAAGCATGTAACAATCTGCTGTACAGTCGAAAACAATGAAATGGCGCGCTTTCGTCTTCCTATTTTTGACTGCGCCGCCATTGCGCATAAGGAAATCATTTGCGAACCGCTGCTTTCCCCTGTGGACCTTTCGCCTTATCTCAATTCCTCTATTGAATGCGTCACCGTCGGCGGAGAATCCGGAAATGACGCAAGGATCTGTGATTACGAATGGGTTCTGGATATCCGTCGGCAATGCGAAGCAGCAGGCATTCCTTTTCGGTTCAAGCAAACCGGCGCGAATTTTAAAAAAGACGGCAAAACCTACCGGATTCCCCGTCAGTATCAGCATACACAGGCAAAAGCTGCCGGAATCGATCTTCCCCGATCTCCCGAACAGTTCAGAAATTCCAATCAGACAAAACCAATATGATTTTTTAAGTGGGAAGAAACACCTAAACCTATGATAAGTCCCCGTTTTGGCATGTTTTATCCTGTCGGCATCCGAAGGCTGCATCATATAAAAAAGCAAGGCAAAGCCTTGCTTTTTTTATATGATTGCTTTTTGATAAGTCCTGATATTTCCGTTATTTTGCCTTTTCCGCATAAAAATCGCTCACCGCACGGAAAAAAGAATCGATGTTTTCCCATTTTGCCATCGGCGGGATATCACATCCGGAGGATATGACAAAATTCGGATGTGCCGCACAGCATGTTTCCATCAACTCCTTGGTTGCGTGATAAATGGAATCGGGTGTTCCGCCGCGGAATTGCCCTGCAGGATCAATATTCCCCATCACAACCACGTCAGATGGCATTTTTTCAAGCATTTTCTTCATATCGACGGCATTTCCAAAATGATAAGCCGCTGCTCCCGCAGATATAATATCATCCACCAGTTCCAGAACCGCTCCGCCGCAGTTATGATAAATCACGAGGAATTCATCGTCCTGAACGGCATCAACAATCTGTTTCATATAAGGGGCGGCAAATTCATGCATCAAAGCCGGAGAAAGCAAACCAGCCAGCGGCTCCGCCACCACAACTCCTCCAGCACCGGTAGCCTTATACGCTTTGATATAATCAATCAAAAACGCAGTTGCCTTTTTTAAAACCGTATGAACCATCTCCGGTTCTTCATAGCAAAGAATCATGATTTCCGACACATCCAGCAGTCTGCCGGCAAGAGAATACGGCCCTATCACACCGGCAAACACCGGTCGATCCGTAATCAGCTTGCATGCTCTTCCGATCGCTTCAATATAAATGCCCGTGCGCGCCGTACCGACCGCGGGAACCATAAGCGCTTCTGCCTCTTCTTCCGTTTCAACAAGCTTGCCGACCACAGTCGGGACCTCATCATCACTGACTTTAACCGAAGAACCAAATGCTTCCGCTTCAACAGAAAGATCCATCATGCTGACCGCTGCCGCACTGTCCACCCGTTTAGAAATTTCCTTCATCCCAGCCGCCTGAAAATTGCTGCTTGAAATCAGTGTTTTCACGCTGATTTTCATCAGCTGAACAGACGGAAAAGACAAAACAGGCATTGCTTTTTTCACCGGCGCCTCTCTTAACGCGTCAATCCACTTTCTCATATTCATAACGGAATTCCTCTCATTTCATCTGTTTTTTTTATTATAGCAAATACAAAGCACACAAACAAGGAAATAATCGCGGAATTTTTGTATTTTTTTACGATTTGGAAAAAAAGGATTCTTTCCCAAACGTCAAAGTCACAGATTTCCCGGCAGGGATCCATTCTTCATGTCCGCGAAAACAAAATCGCACTTCAAAATCCGACAACACGTCAAAGAAAACAACATCTTCCCCGTTTCGCCGTTCAACGGAAAGATTGCCAAACCGAGTAACTACATTTCCCCGCGCGGCAACCGGCGAAGAAAAATCCGCAGGACAGACAGAAACCCCATCCGATCGTTCACGGATTCCCAGCAAATAACGAAAAAGCGTCACCGCACATGCGCCGAACATATGGTGATTGTGTGATGCCCAGCGAACATTCCATCGCTCGCAAAGTGTCGTCTCTCCCCGTAGCATCTGTCCGCCGAACGAATTCGGAGCCTCTGAACATAAAAGTTTCATCGCCGTATCTCCGTATCCTCGTTCAAACAGCACACGGATTAAAATGTCCGTTCCGAAAATACCGGTATCAAATTCAGGATCCGAATCGTATTTCGAAGCCAGCACCGCCGCCATCGACTCATTTCCGAGTCCGATATCCAACGCAAAAGCATCCGCACCCTGTACACCCGCACAGTATGTGTCAGTTTTCTCGTCATAATAAGCAGATTTCACAGCCATGCGTGCTGTATCCGCTTTTTTCATATATGGTGTCGGGTCATATCCCAATGCATCCGCCATTTCCGCCAGTCGTTCAAGACTTTTGATGAAAAAATATGTGTTAACAAATGGCACAGGAATCTCTTCTTTTTCCGGAGTACACCATTCTCCGAGACACCAGCCGCCCTCTTCTTCACGCACAACAAGTCCGTTTTCGCTGTGTGTTTCCATATAGGAAATCCATTTTTCCATATTTGGATAAAAACGGCGTATGATATCCAGTTTTCCCGTATGCTGAAAGAGGAAATACGGAACTGTCACCATAGCGCATCCCCATCCTCCCGGTCCTCCGCCTCCTCCATAGAACGGTGCCGTGTGCTGGACATGCCCGGTTTCGGGATCCTGTCCGTCCGCAATATCGCATAACCATTTTTCATACAAAGACTCCGCACCTAAAAACGTCAGCGCCGTATCGCAGGTCAGCTGCCCGTCACCGGTATAACCGAGGCGCTCTCGGTGCGGGCAATCGGAAATAACACCGGAATGCAAATTGGAAAGAAGACTGCGAATCGTTGCTGCATAAAGCCATTCTAAAACGGGACGATCCGATGAAAATGAAGAATGGAGCGATACTCCGCTGTGAATCACATGAACTTCCGGATGCTCATGCGGTCCCGTGATTTCAAAA
This sequence comes from uncultured Eubacteriales bacterium, assembly GCA_900542425.1. GTDB lineage: Bacteria > Bacillota > Clostridia > Oscillospirales > CAG-272 > QALR01. Next base: position 17,176 of record UQNQ01000005.1, on the reverse strand, counting down.
TACCGGAAACCGTGCCAAACAAAGTGCGTCTCGCACCGCCGCTTTGTTCCGTCTCCGATATAACGGTCAGTTTGAACCAATGAACCCGCTGAATTTGTATAAAGCGTATTTTCTCCGGAAAGTTTTTCCGCATACCTTACAATCGTTTCCGTTCCCGCAGGATATCCTCCCGGCATCATAAACGATACAGTGCCTGACAGATTTTCTCCCGCATCCCATATGGTACGGGAATCGTCGCAGAATACACGGGACGGCACAATTTTCCGAACTTCCCTGTCTGCAGGACATAAATCGGGATACAATCCGCCGTCTGGCCTGTCTGCCGGAAGAACCGGACGCCACGCGCCTCCGTCATGCGTAAAATCCTGTGTTTCCCCGGCAAAGAGATTATGAAACACAATAAAAGAATCTTTCCATTTTAGTGTTTCATCAGACAGGATTTCCTCACCGGCAAGTCCGATACAGAAAGCAAGCCTCGGGGTCCCGTAAGAAAGATGCCCCTCTGCTGTACGCTCTGTTTGACAGAACCATCCGTTTCCCAAAAGAATTTCCACCGTGTTCTCTCCGCAGTGCAGATAGGATTCGATCTCATACCGCCGGTAATACAGACGATACCGAAAGTGATCCCGCGTCGGATAGGTCAGTGTAGAAAGATCCCGCTTTCCGTAATCGGAAAAAGACGGTACAAAACGATCTTCCGATACTTTTTTCCCTTCGATATACAGTTCAAAAAAACCGAGACCGCAAATTTCGATCCATGCGCCGGCAGGATCCTGAACGGTAATATTCTTTCGGATAACAGGCGCGGCATCCGTTTTTGCATATACCCAATGAGCATTCTGTATTCCCATTTAAAATCTCCTTTTGTCATCTGTAGCAATTTCTGCAAAATTTGTCTTCCCTATCAAATCTTTTCGATCCAGTGCTCCGGATACCGGTTCCAATACGCCTGATAAGTGACGATTCCATCCTTCAAATCGATTTGATACATACGAAATACAGTAAAAATCCCCTTGGGCTGCCAAAACTCTCGATAAGAATATCGATAAGTCATTCCAAGTTTTTTCATCACAGCCCCACTCGCCGGATTTTTCACGTCATGAGTCGCCGTAAGATAAGGGATACCTCGCCGTTTTATTTGCCCGATAACCGCTGAACACGCTTCTGTCGCAATACCGTGCCCCCACAACTCCCGTCTTACAGCATATCCAAGATCATGACTTTCATCCGATCGGATACTGACATATCCGATCGGAACGCCGTCTGTTTTCTCACATATTGCTATAAAGCAGCAGTCCTCCGAGTACAGCATCCGTTCTTTAAGAAAATTTTCCGTTTCTTTCTCTGTCTTACAGGGGAACCAAGGCAAAAAACGGTTTGTCTTTTCATCGCGGAGAAGCAAAAATAAGGCGTCCGTATCTGCAACGGAAAAGGGACGCAAGAATAGTCGTTCTGTTTCCATTCTCGGGAAGAAATATTCCTCTCCATTCCATCTCATATGATAAAGATATCCTTTTGTTTTTTCATTTCAAAACGAGTGAAATCTCGTTTTTGCTATTTTACCACAAGAAAAGAACTTTGTAAACGGAATTTTGACCAAGGTTGACATTCACGTTTTCTTGTGATACGATAGAGCCAAGTCTTTTCCCGAAAGGAGTTCTCCCCATGCCAAGAATCGCCTATCCCCGTCCTGAGCTTGTCCGCAACAACTGGACAAACCTCTGCAGCAAGTGGGAATTTGAACTGGATCCCGGACGTTCCGGAAGAGAGCGGGGACTTCCCGTCAAAACAAAGCTTTCTCAGACCATTCTCGTTCCGTTTTGTCCGGAAAGTCCGCTCTCCGGAATTCACTTTCAAGATTTCATCAGATCCTGCTGGTACCGAAAAGAAATCCTCTTTTATCCCAAAGAAAATGAACGTGTGCTTCTTCATTTTGAAGCGGCATATCATACAACGGAAGTTTTTGTAAACGGAACATCTGTGGGAGTCCACCACGGCGGATATACACCGTTTTCTTTCGATATCACGGAACTTCTAACAGACGGTAAAAACACGCTGACCGTATGCTGTGAGGGTGATCCGCGGAATCGCCTCGAAGCGTGCGGCAAGCAAAGTGACCGTTATGATTCTTATGGATGTCTCTACACACGGTGTACCGGAATCTATGCCCCTGTCTGGCTTGAAACTGTTCCACGCACCTATCTGAAAAGCGTCAAACTGGATCCGGATCCCGATAACAGCCGGCTGTTTCTGGAGCTTGAATTTTCCGAAGCCGGTGACAAAGAGATCCGTCTTACATCCTTTTTAAACGGGATCTCTGCAGGATCCGCCACAGGCAAAACCACACTGAAATTTCTCAAAATAGCAATGGATATTCATCCCCTTGTTCTCTGGTCGCCCGACGCGCCCATACTTTATGATCTTGACATTACCATCTTGTCACAAGATAAAGTCGATACGGTACGCTCCTATTTCGGCATGCGGAAAATCGAGCTTGACAATTTAGGCCTGAAAATCAACGGCAACCGCATTTTTCAGCGTCTTGTACTGGATCAAGGCTATTATGCGGACGGCATTTATACCGCGCCCGATGACGGAGACTTCCGGCGGGATATTCTGCTCGCAAAGCGACTCGGCTTCAACGGCGCACGGCTTCATGAACGCGTTTTTGAACGTCGGTTCCTTTACGAAGCGGACAGACTCGGCTATCTCGTCTGGGGAGAATATGCCAACTGGGGCTTTGATCACACAGACAGCGATGGACTCAAAATATTTCTTCCCGAATGGACGGAAGCGGTTGCGCGCGATTACAACCACCCTGCTCTGATTGGCTGGTGTCCCTTCAATGAAACATGGGATATAAACGGAAAAAAACAAGCCGACGAGCTTCTTCGACAAATCTATTTGGAAACCAAACGACTAGACCGGATACGTCCCGTCATTGATTCCAGCGGAAATTATCATGTCATCACAGACATTTACGATATCCACGATTATTGTCAGGATATTGCCGCCTATCACAGGCGATACGATATATTTGAAGAAGGTTCCGTTTTTGAGAATCGTCCCGGCAGACAGCAGTATAAAGGACAGCCGTATATGCTAAGCGAATACGGAGGCATCAAATGGTCGGATAATCCGAATGCCTGGGGATACGGCGATATGCCGGATTCCGTTTCAGAATATGTAGAACGCTATACCTCTATGATTGATATCCTGATGAAAAATCCGCGGATCTGCGGCGTTTGCTATACCCAGCTCTATGATGTGGAACAAGAACAGAACGGAATCTATCGTTATGACAGAACTCCGAAATTTGACGAGGAAACCATGGACAAACTTGCCGCCGCCATGAGAAAAAAAGCTGCCGTCGAGCAATAAGGTCAAATCTCCCTATAACCAATAAAATCTCCGTCCAAAGGACGGAGATTTTATTTTTTTCTTCAAAGAGAAAAGACTTCTGCAAAATATATCCATACCAAAAGATAAAGCAATACAAAAATATAAGCACAAACTTCGAGAAATTTTTCTCTGCGGCACTGCATACCATACCGCTATCATTCAATCAAATCGTTTTCGATGCCGTAAGTATCCTTTCTCCGTCCAAAAGCGTATCTTTTTTATGCGTTTAGGAAAAAGAAGAAAGATTTAAGATTCTTTCGATTTCCCTTGCTGTCTGTACGGCAGAAAGTGAAGTTGTGTCGATTTTCACTGTGTTCAGATTTTCATAAAGTCCGAGCCGCGGAACACTCCTTTCGATGACATCCGCTGTGCGAATACCGGCAGCAATATCTCCCGCAAGACGTGTGCGCAGCGCCTGCTCCGTACATATCAGCGAAAAAGAATCCACATGAAAATCTCCGGTAGGAAGTCTAGAAATGAGTCCGTCTATGATGGTCTGCTCATGCATAACCCAGCAAAAAATGATATTGTCAAGAACGCTGCAGCGAAGGAAATTTCCAAGCATATGAGCAATATTATCCATCACCATTTCACACGTTTCACTCGAAACAACAAAAGGGTTCATATTCCAGCACCAATCTCCGTCCAGAAACACATTGCGTGCAAGCAAGCGGGCAAGCTCGCGGCACGCCGCTGTTTTCCCGACACCCATAGTACCGCCGACAAGAATCAATCGTTTCATCTTTCACCCGCCAATCATCAAGAATCGATTAAGAAAGCCCTTCATACAGCTTTCTTATAAAAGGATAGCACCACCGATTATTTCTTTTTTTCATCGTCTTTGTCTTTTTTCATTTTTATAAACTCCCGTAGTCTCAGCAAAAAACTGTTTTCACAAGAAGACAAGAGGTTTATATCTCTAACCGATAAAGCTATATAGCATCACTCACAGAAAAATTTCACAAGCTTCTGTCATTCTATAAGGATCTCAAAATTTCCAGAGATGCTCGGGATAAACGCCACGTACCTTTTGTTCTCTCATAAAATCCCTGAAAATTTCACTGTCTGCGCGATTGGTGACGCCCTGCCACACAGCATCTGTCGCAAGAATTTTAACATCAGCGCGTCCCGTATCAATCAGCTCCTGCACTTCTGACGGCAGGAAAAACTCACATTTGGAAAGATCTTTTCTGTTTTCCTCTAAAAAGCGGATAAACATTTCCTCAAGGTGTTCGGTAAACGACGGCGTAAAACCAAAACAGTTCATCGATACTGTAGTATCCTCAGAAAGTTTTCCGACGCTCCCATCGTCAAAAGTATTGATAATCTCTCCCGCCATATTTCTTTCAATTTTTTTATGTTCCTCGACACGGACAAGATATCCGTTCTGATCCGCAAGACACACACCTCGGGACACACTGCCGTTTTCGCTGAGCGTATTTTTTACTTGATATCCGACCATGCAGTAATGCGCTTTTTCTCCATCCCGTGCATCTTTTAAGAAGGAAGCCAACTTAAAAAATGCGTCACGTCCATAACAGTCATCCGCATTGACCACACCGAAGTTGTCGTCAATTCTGCCTGCGGACATAATCGCATGTCCCGTTCCGAACGGCTTGGTTCTCCCCTCAGGAACAGCAAACCCCGCAGGTAGCTCCTGTTTCTGATAGGCGTAACGGATATGAATCCCATTTTCACGAAGTCTGCGTCCGATTTTCTCCTCGAATAGTTCCTCATGCTCCGGCTTGATAATGATGATAAAACGGTCAAATCCCGCAAGGACTGCATCATAAATCGTAAAATCCATAATATATTCGCCTTCGTCGGTCAGCGGCGTTAACTGCTTCATTCCTCCGAAACGGCTTCCCATTCCCGCAGCCATAATGACAAGTGTCATAATCCATTCTCCTTTACCATATAAATCGGCGGCACTCCGACCCGCAACAAGTTTTTCCATTTCCAAGATCTGCCGCCCCAATCAAGATTCAGTATAACACAGAGAATTTTATTTTGCAACACGGAATAGATTTTTTTTCTTCGAATATATTTGTTAAAGAAATCCTATTTTTTTCAGGAGGCGCCATGAAAAAATTCTTTGCTTGCATACTAGCAGTATGCTGCTGCTTTTCCTTTTTTTCCTGCGGTTCGATGCCGGATATGAGAGAGCTTTTAAGCTATCAGAAAGACGGCGCATCCTTTCGTGTTAAGATACATGACGGCGATGAATTTTATGCCGTGATTACACTAGGACAAACGAATACTGTTGAACTACTATACGATGAAGAAATAGAAGGTATCCGTTTTTTATTCGGAGAAAACGAAGCATCTGTGGAATATGGAGACACGACGATGCCAATTCCGAATACCGACAAACTGAAAGCGGAAAAATGGGTGTCTCTTTTTGCTCTTTCTGCAGATGCTCTCTGGAAAATTTCGCGTGATACCACGGGCGGAATCTCAGTTTACGTCTGCAGCTGCCATGATATTACACTTTATATTGATGCAGCTTCTCGTCTCCCACTTAAAATGATATCCGGGACCACAGAAATCGATGTTCTCTCCTGTGAATAACAATCTTTTCGAATAGCCCCCCTAAAAAACAACCGAACGGCAGAACAGTCGTCCGGTTATTTTTTCCAGTCTTTGCAATCCGTTCTTCCTAAAATATAATCCACTGAAATATTATAAAAATTTGCAAGCCTGATTAAAATTTCCGTTGGAATGTCAAGCTCTCCTCTCTCATAATTGCTGTAAACACGCTGACTGCAATGCAAAATCTCCGCGATCTCTCTCTGTGTTAAATCCGCGTCTTCGCGCAGGTCACGTATTCTTCTGTACATTCTGATCCCCGATTCTTTTTTTCTTCTATCGCATCTTACCATAGCGGATAATCCGCTATTGACTTTTAGCGGATTATCCGCTATAATAAATTGAAAGAAGTCAATTTTCAAAAATTTCTGATAAAATCCAATAAAAATAGGATAAGATCGTCATATTGAAATTATACGGTTCCAACACAAATAGGAAATCCGTGCTCGGAGAAAGTGCAATGCCTTATAAAAACTCCTATCGTTTTATCCGTCGGCTGCTGGATATACAAACGGATATTCTTCAGCTCGACCAACTGCTTATCCGATTCGAACAAGATACAGACAGTGAAAATGTTTCAATATCGAAAAAAAATTTCAATGACCAGTATGACAAAATACAGGAAACAGAGCCTCTATGGTTTATCATCTTCGGAACCATCATCAGTTCCTTTCTGCCCTCTTTGCTTGTTGTCTGGTCATACCGTTATCTTCGGTCTCAATCCGTTATCTACGATGACATTCCCGGCATGATTGGTCTTTCCGTCATACTCGCCCTGCTCTGCGGTCTTATCCGGTTCATTCTCCTCATAACAAGGGAAATAAAAGCCGGCTCACAGGCTGCCGAAAGATATGTCCAGTCCATACGTACAATCAAAAAATCCGCGGAAGATTTTGTCGAACAAGCGCTTTCTGCCGCCGATCTTTCGAAAGATTTAAAAAGCTACGACATCCTGCTCTCTGCCGCACAAACTTTAAAAAGAAATCGGGATATGCCAATCAAGGCAGCGCTCATTCGAGAAAATCCTGTTTTCATCCCACTTCCCAAATCAGTAAGTCCATCTTATATCATGGTTTTCCTGCTCCTGCGCAAAACAAAAAAACACTTGAAAAAACGAAAAAACATCTCTTTGCAAAACACCTGGGAAACAACCAGACAGTCAACGGAAATACCTTTTTTATCCGATGAGAAAATTGGAAAACAATAGCTTTCCATACTTTTTTCGAAAGAAAACGGAATTTCTGTTAAAAAAACTTTTTCCGTGACGTATGCTTCGGGCTTTTTTTCTCTCTGCTTCAACGCGGTATTCTGAAACACGGAATCACGCTATGAAGACCAGCTCTCAGCCGTGTCATCCCGCGCGGCGAACGGATGACCTTTGTACATGCTCCCTTGTACACAAGGTCATCCGCGAGAGCTTATAAAATCTCTATGTCCCGAAAGGATATATGGATTCTGACATTTTAAACAGAAATATCATGATATTTGACTCCAACATTTCTTCCGCTAGAAAAATGGATTCTGATTCACAGACATGCTACCTGCCAAATCAAAAGGACGCTTTTCTCTAAAGAAAAGCGTCCTTTTTTACTTTGCTATATTCATTAAGCCGGCTGTGAGGCTTCTTCTGCCTTCTTTTGCCGGTATTCCGGAACCGCATGCTCCGACACGACTTTTTCGTCGATGACCACCGCGCCGATGTTTTCCATAGAGGGAGAATCATACATCACAGGAAGCATAACCTCTTCCATAATGGCGCGCAGTCCGCGTGCTCCCGTACCACGCTCAATGGCAAGATCCGCGATTTTATCGATAGCAGCATCGGTAAACTCAATCTCAATACCGTCCATGCCGAAAAGTTTCTGATATTGCTTGATAAGCGCGTTTTTCGGTTCCCTTAAGATATGGGCAAGCGCTTGTCTGTCAAGATTTTCCAAAGAAACAATGACGGGCAGTCGTCCGACCAGTTCCGGAATCAAGCCGTATTTTACAATATCATGAGCGGTGACCTGCTTCAGTATGCCGCCATCCTTTTCCTTTTCCACTTTTTTCTTGATCTCGCCGCCGAATCCTATGGTGGAATGTCCCAGTCTTTGCTCTACGATTTGTTCGAGCCCGTCAAATGCGCCGCCGCAGATGAAAAGAATATTTTCCGTATTGATCTGAATAAAGTCCTGTCCCGGATGCTTGCGCCCGCCCTGCGGCGGCACATTGGAAACTGTCCCCTCCAAGATCTTTAAAAGCGCCTGTTGAACCCCTTCTCCGGAAACATCCCTTGTAATGGAACGGTTTTCACTTCTGCGGGAAATCTTATCGATTTCATCAATATAGATGATGCCTTTTTCCGCGAGCTCAATATCGTAATCAGCCGCTTGAATCAAACGCAGAAGAATATTTTCGACATCTTCACCGACATATCCCGCTTCCGTCAGCGTCGTAGCATCGGCGATCGCAAAGGGGACCTTCAGCGTTTTTGCCAGCGTTTGTGCCAGAAATGTTTTTCCAACGCCCGTGGGCCCCAGAAGCAGAACATTGCTCTTCTGGATTTCAACGCCGTCATCATCCGCCTTTTTCTCTCTTCCTTTTCCCTTTTGCTTTGATGCAATCCGTTTATAATGGTTATAAACGGCAACTGACAGCGCAATTTTTGCCGCATCCTGACCAATCACATATTCATCAAGAACCGCTTTGATTTCTTTCGGACGCGGAAGCTCCGTAAGTGACGGCATACTCGTATTCTGCATTGAGTTTTCATAATCATCGATAAGCTGACTGCATGCAAACACACAATTATCACAGATATAAACGCCGTTCTGAGACGGAATCAGATAATTGACTTGATTTTCCGTTCTGCCACAGAAAGAACAACGATGCAGACCTGTCCCCGCCTTATTGTTTTCCGCCATAGACCTCACCTCAAATTCTCTTATCGATTACCTTATCAATCAATCCGTATTCTCTTGCCTCTTCAGCAGATAAGAAATTATCGCGGTCGGTATCCTTAGCAATCTGCTCGACAGGCTTCCCCGTTACTTTCGATAAAATTTCGTTGAGAGTCTGACGGATGCGGATAATTCTATCCGCATGAATCTTAATATCCGTCGCCTGCCCCTGCATACCACCCAAAGGCTGATGAATCATAATCTCACTGTTGGGAAGCGCAAGTCGCTTGCCGGGAGCTCCCGCTGCAAGCAGAAACGCGCCCATACTCGCCGCCATGCCGATGCAGATCGTTGAAACGTCGCATTTGATATAATTCATCGTATCGTAAATTGCCATACCGGCAGTAATGGAACCGCCAGGACTGTTGATATAAAGGCTGATATCCTTATCCGGATCCTGCGACTCAAGAAACAAAAGCTGCGCAACGACAAGAGATGCCGTAACATCGTTTACCTCGTCAGCCAGAAAAACAATTCTGTCATTCAACAGTCTTGAATAAATATCATACGAGCGCTCTCCGCGGCTCGTTTGTTCCACAACCATTGGTACCAGTGCCATATGAATCCTCCTTTACCGTCCTTTCGGGACGCTCCATCTAAATTAAAATGTTTTTCGCGGCAATGGCGAAAAACAAGAATCAAATTCGCAGGCGATAAAACGTCTGCGAATTTGTCTTTTCATCCATCATTTCGCCTTTCTCAGGCTTCGGTGTCAGTCTCTTTCTCTTCGGATTCTGAAACGACCTCAGGTTCCACTTCCGAAACCTTTTTCTTTCTGGGAGCTCTTTTCTTAGGTGCTTCTGACGCATCGGAAATGACGGCATTGTCACGAACAAAGAGAGCCGCTTTGCCGACTTCAACATCCGCTGCGATCGCTTTTTCCTCAATGCTTTCTTTTACCTTGTCGAGTTCAATGCCATAAGCATCCGCAATCTTCTGGTATTCCGCCTGAATATCCTCTTCCGTTGCCGTAAGATTCTCCACTTTTGCAACATATTCAAGCGCAAGACGGGTTTTCACCTGTTTTTCTGCCTGTGGACGGAACTGTGCTTTCAGTGTGTCCACCGTCTGTCCCGTATATTTCATAAACGTATCAAGATCCATGCCCTGATAACGCAGACGATTTTCATAATCACGCACACAGTTTTCCGCTTCATTCTCAAACATTGCCTCGGGAATTTCACCCTCGATGTTTTCACAAAGTGCGCTCATAAGCTGCTCATCCACTTTTGCATCTTCCGTTTTATCTGCGCTCTCTTGGAGTTTTGCCTTCACATCGGCTTTGTATTCATCCACCGTATCAAATTCGGACACGTCTTTTACAAATTCATCATCAAGCACCGGCAGCTCGGAAACTTTGATTTCATGAATCAAGCATTTGAATGTTGCCGCTTTTCCGGCAAGCTCTTTCGCATGATAATCCTCCGGGAATGTAACCTCTACATCAAAATGCTCTCCAATGTTCTTGCCGATCATCTGGTCCTCAAATCCGGGAATAAACTGACCGGAGCCAAGCTTCAAGCGGTATTTTTCCGCCTTGCCTCCCTCAAACGGCTTGTCGTCGACATATCCGTCAAAATCAAAAATCACCTCGTCGTCCTTTGCTGCCGGACGGTCGCTGATTTCAATTTCACGTGCGTTACGTTCACGGACACGGTCAATTTCGGCATTTACCGCATCTTCCGTAATTTCAACCTTTTCCCTTGTCGCTTTCAGTCCCTTATATTCCTTCACTGTAATTTCCGGTTTGACATAAACCTTCGCCGTAATCACAACGCCGTCCTCGTCTAAGGATTTGATATCGATTTCTGGACGGCTTACCGCCTCAAGCCCCGCCTCTTTTACCGCTTCAGGATAAGCCGTGGGCAGAAGCGCATTAATGGCTTCCTCATAGAATACCCCCGCGCCATACATTCTTTCAATCATTTTTCTCGGCGCTTTGCCTTTGCGAAAACCGGGAATATTGAATTTCGCAACATTTTTCCGATATGCCTTTTCGCATTCTGTCTCGAAGGTTTCATGATCGATGAAAATTTCGAGTTCTTTCTGATTTTTGCCGATCTCGGCAGTATTTAACAGTTTCATGGTTCCTCCGTAGTGTTTTTTTCACACAACAATTTATTTTTACATACATTATTTACTATATCATTTTCCACAAAAAATGTCAACATTTTCAGGTGATTTTATACATTGTTTTTTGGTAAAATACGTTTTTGCGGCTCGATTTTCATTGGTTCGAACATGAGAAAATCGGCTGACACCAGATAAAAATCGATATCGGAATAATGGAGAACTGCCGGAGCATCGTATTTTCCGTGAATGTGCCCTGCAAAACACCGCTCCACACCCTTCCGATAAAGCTCAAGGATGATCTCATCGCAAAGATAACCCTTGAAGATCGGAGGAAAATGAAGGAATGCCAAAATTTCCTTTTCCTCACCGCGCTCTCTTGCAGCATCCCGCAATGCGGTGCCGCAGGCAAGACTCATACCGAGCCGCTGAACCTCTCTTGCAATAATTTTAGAGGCGTCCGCTCCTCTGATCGGCGGTGTTTTGTCATCCGTATACCATCCACGGGATCCGCAGATAATAAATTCATTGGTTTCATACGCATTGTTATGCAAAAACCGTATGGTACGATACCCATTCTGCCGAATAAAATCCTCCAGCTTAGACATGGTTTGCCACCAATAGTCGTGATTCCCCTTGAGCAGAATTTTTTCCCCCGGCAATGATTCGATAAAATCAAAATCTGCCTTGGCTTCGTCTGTTGTCATTGCCCAAGAAATATCACCGGCAAGTACGATGGTATCGTCATCCGACACCTGTTTTTTCCATCCGTCACTGAGTTTTTCCACATATCCGGTCCAGCGCGCACCGAAAATATCCATCGGCTTTTCACAGGACAGGGAAAGATGCGGATCTCCGATTACATAAAGAGACATGAATATCGTCTAAACCCTTTCCATCCGTTTTTTTATTTTTTAGTTTCAGCGCAGTATAAATTTTAAAGGAAAATCAGCCTATCGGCGTATAGGCGCACCATGCTTGGCACAAAATAAATCCGACGGCTCTGTCTTATATAATATTTGATAAGATACGGTACGTCAAAACGGCAAAACATGTTGGATTTTTCAACTTCATTCCTGCCGATACCGGAAAAGCTCCTGCCTGAAAAGCGGACGGAAGCTTTTTTGGAACTGTTATTTCGATTGAAAGGATTTCTCCGTTCCGATTCCGGAACGGAATTCGGTTTATCATCATGAACGCAGACACCTCCACCGAGAAGACATGTAAAACCTGTAAATGCAACAAGGGCGTTTCGTGCGACGTTACCAACTGTGTTTATCACGACGGCGTATGTCATTGCACAGCGGAAAAAATCAACGTCGGTCCCAGCTACGCGACCTCCTGCACGGATACCGTTTGTGCAACCTTCAAGCAGAAAACGGTTTGAATTTGAGGCGGAAAAGCAAATGCTTTTCCGCTTTTTATATTCCAGGTGAGTTTTCAAAGGAAAACAAACGACAAAGAAAGGAACCGTCTCATAGCGCCTTCCACTATGAAATGATAAAAAACACAAGCAATCGGAGGTATTGTTATCATGAAAAAAATGTTTGCAATCGTTCTTGTTCTTTCACTTACCGCTCTGCTGTTTACTTCCTGTGAAACAAAAGAGGGGCCGGCAAAAGCATTTTCCGATATGTCACTCGAAGAAATCCTCTCGGCCGTTTATCAAAACGGAAGTTACAGCAAAAATCTGACAGCACTCATTAACGCCCCGGTTCCTGATCCGGATTCTTTTAGTTTTGACAACTATCTTGTAACCACAGAAATAAACAGCAGCAACTGCGAATATTTTCTCGGGAAATCCGATATCGAATTTGAGCGTGCCATCGCGTCGGAAGCAAGCATGAATCCGACAACCTATTCTCTCTGCCTGATTCAGGCCAAGCCGGAACAGGACGTAGACGCGCTTGCCGAGACCATTCGTAAAAATGCCGATCCGATGAAATGGGTTTGCACAGGCCTTCCCGAAGATAACGTCTATGTAGATACAGCCGGAAATATCGTCATTCTCGTCATGAGCGCCACTGACGGAGAAGCACTTCTTTCCGCGTTTCGTTCGATTGCGTCGGAGTACTCCGACAAATAAGCGTTTCTTTTTTCTGTGTGTCAAAAAGGAATCTGTCATTACAGATTGGTAGAGATAAACTTTGCCGCGTTTTCATAAAATATCGCCTGCACGGTTGTCGGCGGGATCCCTATTTTCAACAGCGCCTCCGCAATTCTCGGAAGCTGTGAAAGATTCCGGACGCCTGCAGGCGTTTTGTCAATTCCATCAAAGTCGCAGCCCAAGGCAAGGTGTTCGCCGATTCCAAGCTCCAGATAATGCAGAATATGGCGGCAGACGCTCTGCACATTGGCTTCTCCCGGAGCGTCAAGATGCTGCGGCGCCATGCTGACTCCAATCAGTCCGCCGCATGCGGCGATTTTTTTTGCCGCATCGTCCGAAAGATTCCGTGGATGCGCACATACGGCACGGCTGTTGGAATGTGTAGCAATCACCGGTCGTCCTGCCTTCTCGGAAAGCGCCAGACATTCTTCCGTAACGGCATCCGAAGCATGGGAAAGATCAACCGTAATACCAAGTGAAAAACACATCTCTACCACTTCTCTGCCAAACGGCGTCAAAGGCATATCTGTATTGAACGCGCCGCCGATAAGATCAGCATCTCTCCATACCAGTGTAAGGAATCGGACACCAAGTGCATACAGCTCACGAAGACGTTCCGCTTTTCCGGAAAGAAGACTGGCCCCTTCCACCGCAAGAAAGAACTGCCGTTTCCCCGCTTTTTCCGCATTCCGGAAATCTTCTGCCGATAGACAAAGTGCCGCCTTCTCGGAAGGTATTTTGGATAAAAAATCCTTGTAAATCGCATGGAACTGTGTCCACGCCTGCTCATTTTCCAAAGAATGCTGTGTCCAGATCGCCATAATTTGAGCATATTTTGTATAAATTTCCGCCTTTTTCAAGGAAATATGCAGCTGATTATCCTCGAGTTCTGTCTGTTTTTTATATAGCTCAAAAGGAGTATCGCAATGCAAATCAAACAGCTTCATAAAAAGCCTCCGTTTCGGATTTCTCTTTTAACAAAGAGCATTTTCGATATGCCGGATTCCCCGCTCCGCAAGGATGTAATTTTCTCCACTGCGCTTTAAATATACCTCAATTACGTCAATGCGCGGTTGTTTTTTCGGCTTGTTTTTATAAATATATTCTTCCGCGCATGCCGTTATGTACCGTCTTTTTCTCGCATTTACGGCAGCCCCCGGTCTTCCGAACTTAGAAGGAATCCCAATGTCTATCCGGCTTTTTACCTCTACAAACAAAATATGGGTGTTATTTTCACAGATGATATCGGTTTCCAGATGCCCGCTTCGATAATTTCGGCAGATGATCGAGTAACCGCGGGAAACGAGATACTGACACGCAAGTGTCTCACCGGCAGTTCCGATTTCACGGTTTTTCATGTTCAGCCCGTTTCACAAACGACAAAAAGCTAAGCCTATGCGCAGGACACGGACCAAGCGCAATGACTTTTTCCCGATGTTCCTTTGTCGGATAGCCTTTATGCCGCGCAAAGCCGTATTCCGGATACTGCAGGTCCAACGCCTCGCACTGCCTGTCTCTGGTCACCTTGGCAAGAATCGACGCCGCCGCAATCGACGGACATTTTGCGTCCCCGCCGACAATGGTTTTCGTTGGAATGGAAAATCCCCGCGCCGTATTGCCGTCGATTAAGGCAAAATCCGCAGGCACGGGAAGCGCCGCTGTCGCACGGTTCATCGCCAGCATGGTCGCATTCAGAATATTCAATTCATCGATTTCAGAAGGCGTTGCCCATGCGATCGCATAAATTGCTCTTTGCGTAATCAGCTCATACAGCATTTCGCGTTTTTTTGCTGAAAGTTTTTTGGAGTCATTCAGTTCCGGAGCAATAAAATCCTCGGGCAGAATCACCGCCGCCGCAACAACATTTCCGGCAAGCGGTCCGCGTCCCGCCTCATCAATTCCGCAGACAGCGGAATATCCCGCCGCTAAGCATTCCTTTTCATACGTAAATTCAAGCATATCCCTTTCCAAAAAGCGCGCTGTCCGCTTATCCTTCTTTCCATTTTGCCCCGTCCTCATATCTGCCTCGAACTTCTGCGACAAACAATATTCTATTTGCCATTCATACGGCAACCTACAAAACAAAGCCGCGGGCGGGAACGTCCACTCATATTCAGCCTGAAAAAACAGCACTCATACCAAAAAAGAGCGCAAACCCTAAAAAAATCTTTTCACTTCCATATTTTGTCCGTCAATACAACATACTCTCATGCCGGCTCCTTTCCGAAAGGTTTTCAAGGAGCTTTTTCCGGGAATTCCAACGTGATGCGTCCGATTTTGCCGGCCCGGAACTCATCGAGCAACATTCCCGCAGTACGTAAAAAATCCACCTCTCCGCCGGAGACAAGAAATCCGCGCCGACGACCGACAGCCGCAACAAGCTCATCGCTCGTTAACGATTCGATTTCTTCCGGATTCAAGCGATATCTTTCACAAAAAAGATTCAAATACGGTCCGCGCAGCCTGCTGCAAAGTACCGCTGCCAGCATTTCCGTATCCATGATCTCGTCCCGGATCGCTCCTGTCAAAGCCAGATTTTCCCCGATCGTCCGATCACCGAATTTCGGCCAAAGCACACCCGGCATATCAAGAAGATCAAAGCCGAGGGATGTCGCTACCCACTGCTTATTCAGCGTGACACCAGGTCTATCCTCCACCTTTGCTTTATTGGCCGCAGAAAGACGATTGATAAGAGAGCTTTTCCCCACATTGGGGATTCCGACAATCATCGCTTTCAGTTTTCTGCCCTTCATGCCGCGTTCCTTATATTTCTGCAATTTATCCGCACACAACCGTCTCATTGCCGGAGCGATCTCGGAAATACCTTCTCCGGTACGGCAATCATAAAAAATACAGGGGCGCTGTACACTGTGGAAATAGACTTTCCAGTTCTCTGTCACCAAAGGATCGGCAAGAGAAGTCTTAGAAAGAAGGGTAAGCCGAGGTTTCCCCGCCGTCAAGCCTGCGATTTCCGGATTTTCGGAACTTTGCGGAATTCTGGCATCCAGAAGTTCAAAAACTACGTCAACATCTTTCAAATTTTCGGCAATCATCCGCCTCGTTTTCGCCATATGGCCCGGGAACCAATTAATGTTTGTTTTTGTAGAAGTTTGTTCACCCATTCAAATCAAATCTTTCTGTTGTATTTATCTGTTGTCTCTCATGACTCTGCATGGATTGCCGTAAGCGATTTTATTGTCCGGAATATCTTTGGTAACCACGCTTCCCGCTCCGATTACCACATTGTCACCAATGGTGACTCCCGGCAATATGATCGCTCCTCCGCCAATCCATACATTGTTCCCTATGGTAACGGGAGCTGTTTTTGTTTTGCAAAATTCAAATGTCCCATCCTCCTTTGGCAAACCAAACCTATCTTTCGCATTGGTAGGATGAAAAGCAGTATAGATCTGAACATTCGGGGCAATCAAAGCATTATCGCCGATGGTTATTTTATTGTCATCCAAAAAAGTACAATTCATATTTACTTCGCAATTGTTTCCAAAATATATATTATTCCCGTAATCCACGTAAAAAGGGGAAGTAATCCAGAGATTTTTCCCTTTTCCCCCTAACAACTGACAAAGTATTTTTTCTTTTTCTTCTAAATTTTCAGAAGCCAACGCATTATATTCTCTTATCAAATTTTTCGCTTTGTGCCATTGCGTCAAAAGCTCCGGATCTCCGCAATCATATAACTCACCGGATAGCATCTTTTCTCTTTCCGTCATACTTTTTCTCTCCTCATACATGACCGATTTTCATCCGTGCTATTTTTTATTTTTCTGGAATGAATTTTTATCCATTGCAACATTCTCAAGCAGTTTTCATGAACAATTTTTCCGAATTTATGCATAATAAAAGAAATTAAAATTGTCAAAACAAATGTAATTATTAAATATAAAATATCAATCTTACAATATCCTGAAGGATTTCGGAGAAGATACATGATTAAACCGTGATATAGATAAATTTCAAAAGAAATTTCCCCCAAAAAACAAAATATTTTTTCGTTCAACTTCACAGTTCTGGCAAAATGCTTCGTAATCTTCCGATTTCACTTTTA